>JBLHPQ010000053.1:0-25141 GCA_047624355.1 Flavobacteriaceae bacterium
AGAATCAACTCGTTTTTAACTGCACCTTTGAGAATAGTGTACTTATCATCAATCTCATCGTAAATATCTTCATAGCTAATACTTTCATCGGAAACGATTCCCTCTGAAGCATTTAACGTCAGATCTATCATTTCAAGCCCAGTCAACTCGGTATACTTGATGAACTGTTTTACTCCACCGATCGAGATGCTTGCGTTATTGTAAATCAACTCAATCATTGATCCGTTTTCAAGTAAACCTGGAAAGGACGATATTAGCGCGTTTTCCCTGTTGACGTATCTATCTGCCTCTTCTTCTAGCGTGAGATCAATGGGTAACCATTCGCCATCCAATTCATAATGAATCAACTGTGGGGAAATGATTTGTTCCTTGGAACCATCGCTAGTAAGAAACATTTTAGAATAAGGCGTGCGTTCTGAGGTAAGCTCAACAGACTCCTGCGCGTAGCTAACCATAAATATGAACAGTAAAAAAAACAGCGTGAATAAGTATCTCATTTGTAGTAGAATGTAGTTCGCCACAAAGGTATATGAATCAATTCAATATGAGCGTTAATTGAAATCGCTCCCATGGGTAAATGCGTGAATATCTTAACTGGTTAATTGATCGGAAAAAGTAAGCAAGCGCAGTGATGAAAAGGTCTTCTCACAGAAAACATAGCATTACCCAATTCTGAACTTGCAGTATTTGATCACTGAACCTTTGGCGGTAAACAGTTTTTCATAGTGCGTTTTGATATGAAATATCTCACGCGTTACTGGATCGATATTTTCTGGAAGATCACCATACAAATCCCAGGTTAACTCTAGCAAGTCATAACCATGGAGTTTAATTTCCTCCTCCGTGAACTCAAACAGCAGATCGCTGTCAGTTTTCATGTGAATGATTCCGTTCGGCTTTAAGATCTTACGGTAGCGATCCATGAATACTTTTGAACTCAAACGCTTGTTCGGCTTCTTAGGTTGAGGATCAGAGAATGTTAGCCATATTTCATCAATCTCTCCTGCTATAAAATAGTCCGAGATAAAATCAATCTTTGCGCGCAAGAAGGCAACATTGGTTAACTTTTCTTCGAGTGCCTCTTCAGCGCCAATAAACATTCGAGCTCCTTTGATATCGCACGCGATGAAGTTTTTATCTGGAAAGTGTTTTGCTAAGCCAACCGAATATTCTCCTTTGCCACAGCCTAACTCTAGAATAATCGGATTATCGTTCTTGAAATATCCCTTTCCCCAGTTCCCACCTAAATCAGATGGTTCCCTTATTACTGGTTCGAAGAAATTTTGAAATTCTTTGACTGCTGCAAATCGTCTTATCTTATCCTTTCCCATTCTTACAATACGATTCTCACTGTTTTACCTAGATGTTGAAAGAGGTATACTCCCGAGAGAAAATCATCTCGTTTTACAACAAAGTTCTTTTTCTGTTTCCACTCTAGGACGATCTCGCCTGAAGTTGATATTAGTAGGGCCGCTCCTGCTTCTGTCGTTTGAATGATAATCTTATCCTTATCAGTGAACACCCTATATCCCTCAACAAGGGCCGCTTGTTCTAGTTCAACCAATGGGTTTTCGAGTAGAAAAGTACGATTGGATACCACTTGACTAGAATCCATACCTCCACAAATAATCCAACGATTATTCGAAAGTTTAGCAATTCCACGAAGGTCCATTACACCATATGTTTGAGTAGTTTCATCTGTAAATTGATTATCACTTACCCCTAAATGCAAAGCACGCGTAAGCGGTTCCACTCCGGCGCCATTGCTGTAGGCTATTCCATCAAAGTTATACGAGATCCCAGATCCTCCAATCCAAAAAACGGTATTTCCTACTCCACTGCATGCTGAACGGTATCCAGCATCTCCTGGTGCATCTGCCATTTGTTCCCAAGTAATATCTGTAGGGTCCGCTGGGTTAATGTATCCTTTACGAATATATTTTCGAGCGCCGAAAGATCCACCAGCTGCACCTCCATGGTAATAGAGTGTGTCTCCTAAAATGTATCCTGAAGCGCCAAAAGCAGTATAAAATGCATTGTTAGTTGTACTCGTTCCCGCCTGCCATTGATTTAGCGAAGGGTCGTAAATTTGAACATCGGGAACATTTCCAGTATTACTCCATCCAGTCACCACGAAAATCAGGCTGTCCTTATAAACACATTGAACTTGATCATCAATTGGTATTGGAATCGCTGCTCCATCAGCTTCATATGTCTCAGTCACCGGATTGTATATATGCACCCTATCCGAAGATATTTCAGTACTTGCAAAAACATGATAGCCACCTAAGATGTAAATCTTTCCTTTGACGTAGGATGCCGAAGAAGCAATCTTTCCTAAGGTATCTGGCAGTGGTGCGATCTCTGACCATGAATTCCCAGAAACATCATATTTAAATGCGCGCTGATGAATTCCAGTCAATGCTTTTGTAGTATCAATTCCGCCGAAAGAATAAACATATTCCTGCCCTCCTACGAATGCTTCACAAACGGCATTGTTAGATGTTCGAAATGGCATTTGCTGCAATTCTGTCCATGTCCAATTGAACTGTCCAAATGAACCAAAAGAGATTCCAATGAATAAAAAACTAATTAATTTCCACATAAAATCCTGTGTGTTTCCGAATATTTAACACGAATCCTCCTTCAAAGATGAGGTATTGCCCTTTGATTCCCAAAAGCTTTCCTGAAATAGTTGGCGTTTTCTCAAACGAGAGACTTTTTACTTTTTCTGGATACTCCAAAACGGGATAATTCAATTCGGTGATTTCATCATTTTCCGAAAAATAACTCATGATGTCTGATGGCAAATGTTCCTCAAGCGCCCATTTCTCGTCCTCTAAATCAATACTTTCATCGATTTCATTTTTAAGCATCTTTTGCCAACTCGTTTTGTCAGTGAAAAACTCCTTAAGGGCAACTTCTATTCTCCCTGCTTCAAATCGGTTTGGTACTTCTGCAAGAATAATTGCCGCGGTTGCTCCTTGGTCGATCCATCGCGTTGGTACTTGCTGTCCTCTTGTGACACCAACCTTAACTGCACTGGATGCTGCTAGGTATACAATATGTGGTTGATTATGAAACTTCTCTTCCCATTCAGGATCACGTCCTTCACCCAAATGAGCTCGACATAATTCTGGTCGAAGGATACATTCAGCAGCTTCAGCAGCGTTTGCAAAACATGGATAACAAAAGCCTTGACCGAACGATTTCTTTGTTACTTTTTTACACTTTTGACAATTGATAATACCATTCCACTCGAGTTGAACTGTTTTGCCGACAAAATCATTCATCAATAGTTCATCAGAAAGCTTCAAACGGTATTCAATGATATCACCCAAGCTAGTGTACATTTTATGTAAATTACCTGAGCTCATCTGTTATTTTTCCTCTGGAAGAATCATCATTTTTTCTGCAAAGTGGTAGCAGTAATCTCTAAGATCTTCACTGATTTTTGTCTCTCCAGTAGCATTTTCAAAGGTATCCGACAATGTGAGAAGCGTCTGATGGAAAAACTGTTTCATTTCCTCAACGGACATTTCCTTGGTCCACAAATCGATCTTCATTGTGTTCTTTTCTTTGGGATCCCACAACGAAAGTAACATTGCACTTGCGCTCGCATCGTTCACGCCGCCATCATCGGCCGACCATTTCATCTTTACGGGCAGATTATTATCATTCATTCCAATAGTGACTGATATCTGCGAGGTTTTTACCACTTTATCTTCCATCTTATTCTATTTCGTATTCCTGTAAAATGCTGTTGTAATCTTTTTTTGCCAAATCGCTCAACTTCAAATCTGAATGATTCGCCATATATTGTTTTACCATTCTCCATCCTAAGAATTGACCAAGTCGATCTGGAGCTTGATCCGGTAAACCTGGAGTAAAAGGTCCCTCCTTAAGCATATTCATTTGAGTGCGCTCATCAAGTTTGAAGAGCATATTTTGATCTACTAGGTATTCCCAGTAAAGGATTTCATGTTCAATTGCCCAATCATAATCCTCCTGATTGTAGCGAATAATAATGTGCTCTTCATCATCCGGATAGCAGGCCTCAATGAAGTAGTTTACCTTTCCCCAATAGATAATATTCTCAACGAGTGAGCCACTTGGTTGTTCTATTATATTGGTCATTATCCATGAAGCCATTACGTCTCGTTCCAAAAATTGGCGATCCATTGCTTCTTTAATCCAATCATAAAAATCCTTTGAAGGAAGTTCCCGAATAACAGGTGATTCTTTGCCTAGGTATCGATCAAGTCCTATGGCCATGTCATCTTCCATGGAAATAGCGCTACCAGCAAATGCTGAGTTCAAAAAGACAATTGAAGATGGAAGTTTCTTATCTGGGAAATGATAGCTCAAATGCTTGAATCCATCCGTGATCTTTTCCTCCATCTCGGTTTTATCCGAAAACTCCTTTGCTATAGCTTTCTCAAGCCTCACGGTATATGGAAGTTTCAAAAAGCTTTGGATCGAGTCGTATAAATCTTTGAGAGGAAGATCGCCCATCTGAAGGCATCGCCCTAGCTGATACTCATAGACATCTTTGATGTTTTTCTTATAGGAGACACACTTTTTCACTAAGGTTGCTGAATCAGAATTCACAAAAACGGCGTCCATATCAATGTATTCTATATCAACGGAAATACCCGAAACATCCACTTCTAAAGGATCATTCGTGCATGAACTAACAATTAGTGCTAAGAGTATAGCTGAAAAAATGCTTTTAAGAGTCATTATTAATCCTTAATTTCGTAGTCAAAAGTACTTAAAACAAAAGAGTTTTATAGAACTTGAACAGCTATTAAATAATTAAAGAATATGAGAAAAATTATACTCGGACTATTTGTTTTAGGACTCAGTGCAGGTGCAACTGCTCAAGATGCAGCAGAAAAGAAGGTACAAGCTGGCTTGGTATTAGCCTTTGGACCAACATTCCAAAAAATGGGAACTAAAATCATGGCTAGCGATGGCGCTGGTTCAGAATTTACGATTGGTGCAAACCTTAATTTTGCTTTTAATGAAAATGTTGGATTGACAACAGGTTTGGAGTTTGATTTTTCAAATTTAAAGTATAAGACAAGTCAAAGTGAGAGTATCTATTACTGGTACAATGACAACGAAATTTTCCAACGAGATGATGCAGCGAGTGCGACCAATAAAGATCTTTTCTTATTGAGTTCACGTGAGCAGAAACCATTGTACCTGACAATTCCAACAATGTTGATCTTTAGAACAAACTTCATTGGTTACTTCCGTTATTTCGGGAAATTCGGTTTGAGAAATAGCTTTTTGTTGAAGCAAACAATCAACGATACTGGATTCAATCACGAATTTGATTTCCCAGGAGATCCATTAATCTCAAGTTCTACAGTAAACGAAAATATGGATGCCAAAGGTGATATGTTCTTCTTCCGCTCAGCTTTTGGAGCTGTTGGGGGAGCTGAATGGAACTTCTCTGGATCAACTGCATTGTCACTGGAAATTGGATACTATTACGGATTTACTCCTCTTCACCTAGATAAGAACGAAGGTAAGACAACATTATATACTGCCGGAACAATTAACGGTACGCCTGATGATATTCATTTCTCGAATTCAGCAACTCAGCATCAGCTGCAATTTAAATTGTCAATCTTATTCTAATTCGAACTTCTTTGAATACCCAAAAAGTTTCAAACCATATTACAGCCTGGCTAAGCAATTACTGCGATAAAGCCGGGCTGTCTGGTTTTATTATTGGCATTTCCGGCGGCGTTGACTCTGGATTAACTTCCACGTTGTGCGCGATGACAGGAAAAAAGACTATTCTATTGAGTATGCCGATTCGACAGACCTATGCAGAATATGATCGCGCGAAGAAGCACATGGAGAACCTGGAAAGTCGCTTTGAAAATGTTTCAAGTCTTGACATTGATCTAACTGCTACTTTTAATCAGCTATCAAATGATTTTCCAAGAGACGTCTCCGAACATCATCTAGCCATGGCGAATACACGCGCGAGAATAAGAATGTCAACACTCTATGCGATCGGACAGGTGAATGATTGCCTTGTCGCTGGAACTGGAAATAAAGTGGAAGATTTCGGAGTTGGCTTCTATACAAAGTATGGCGACGGTGGTGTTGATATAAGTCCAATCGCCGACCTATCTAAAACAGAAGTTTGGGAACTCGCTACAGAAGTTGGTGTGATCGACGAAATAGTAAAGGCCAAACCCACAGATGGTCTTTGGGAAGACGGTCGATCCGATGAAGATCAAATTGGAGCTTCGTACCCGGAATTGGAATGGGCCATGGAGTATGAAGGTGACGGCTCGTTATTAAGTGAAAGGAAGCAAGAAGTTCTTGCCATATACAAGAGGTTAAATACAATAAACCGGCACAAAATGGATCCGATTCCAATTTGTATTATTCCAGCGGATTTAAAGTGAGCTGACTTAGGGAGTAATTCTATCCTAGCCATCTAAAA
Source organism: Flavobacteriaceae bacterium (assembly GCA_047624355.1). Taxonomy (GTDB): domain Bacteria; phylum Bacteroidota; class Bacteroidia; order Flavobacteriales_D; family Crocinitomicaceae; genus UBA4466. The sequence continues at coordinate 6,476 of JBLHPQ010000053.1, forward strand.
ATTATTTAGTATTAAATTGCAAATATGGTGTTCGATCTTCGTCTGATCGGTAGTGAAATCTATGATTCTAAGCGTTAATTGATTTTGAATACCATAAAAAATGAACTACCTTTAGGCTTTACGCAAAAAAGGTTTTTCGTTAGTGTTCTGGCAGTCAAAATATTAACAACAGAATCATTTATTTTTGCGCTAAGCATGAAACTAATTTTATAAAGCTCCGCAATATGCTCTCTCTCTCTAGAATGCTTATTCTAACTGGTGCGTTATGTTCATTTTCGAACGCGTTCAGTCAGCAATCAAATTTATTGATCCAAGATTATTTGGCTAAAGAACAAGTTAACTTAGGCTTAACTTCCAGTGATATTCAAAATTGGAAAATCTCCGACCAACACGTTTCGGCACAAACGGGTATTACACATATATATGTAAGCCAAAGTTTCAACGGAATTGAAATTACTGAGGGGACGGCAACTTTTATCGTAAGTAACGGAGAAGCTATCCTAACTGGAAATCGATTGATCTCAGATATTTCAAGTAAAATTAATTTGACTACACCTATACTATCTCAAGAGGAAGCAATTTTCTTTGCTGCATCGGAATTGAAGCTATCCCCTCCAACAGCAATTCGAGAAATTGAAAAACGCGACGAGTTCACACGTGTCTATAATGTTGAGTCTCTTTCTCAAGAGAGTATCCCAGTGCAGCTTGTATATGGACTTTCAGACAAGAATGAATTACACTTGTCTTGGGAATTAAATATCTATGAGCATTCTTCGGATCATTGGTGGAATGTAAAGATTGACGCTCAAACAGGTGCGTTAATTTCCCAAATTGATTGGGTTGTTAGTTGTACTTATGGAGATCATACCCATACGAAAGGAGAAACATGTGCTGAACCCGCATTCGAGGAAACGGCAATATTCCCTGCTCCTCCTCCCGGCACAGATCAATACAACGTATTCGAGATTCCTACTGAGAGTCCAAATCATGGACCCGCTACATTAGTAGTTGGCCCTTCTGATGCAACAGCTTCTCCTTATGGATGGCATGATGACGATGGTGCACCAGGTGTTGAGTATACATGGACGCAAGGAAACAATGTTCGTGCGACCGAGGACATGAATGATAATAACGGGACAGGATTTATGCCTGACGGTGGGCCCACACAAGATTTTAACTTCCCCATTAATATTAATCAACCTGCAGACCAATATTTGAGCCCTGCTATTACAAATTTGTTTTACATGAATAATATCATGCATGATGTATGGTATCACTATGGGTTCGACGAAGCAAGCGGAAACTTTCAGGAAAACAACTACGGAAGTGGTGGTGCTGGATCGGATTACGTTCGTGCTGAAGCACAAGATGGTGGAGGAACAAATAATGCGAATTTTGCTACGCCAGATGATGGTTCTAACCCAAGAATGCAAATGTATTTATGGTCACCTTCAGGAGGAGCTCCAGACTTACTTACAGTGAATAGCCCATCTACACTGGCTTCGGGTTATTCATCTGTTGAATCACTCTTCGGAGCACCTGTACCTTCAGTTCCAATTACAGGTGACTTAGTATTGTATGAAGATAATATTGGAGATACGCATGATGCTTGTGATGTACCAACTGTTCCGGGATCTCTTGCAGGACAAATTGTATTTATCCGTCGCGGAACTTGTCCATTTACAGATAAAGTTCAGCGTGCTCAGGATGCAGGTGCTATTGCTGTTGTTCTTGCGAATGATGTAACAGGAGCACCTTTTGCCATGACAGGAACAAGTGCAACAATTACAATTCCATCTATCATGGTTTCGGAAGGAGTTGGAGTCATATTTGTGGATTCGATTACAGCGGGAGTAACGCTTAATGTAACCATTGTAAATGGTGGGCCATTTGAGCTTGACGGAGATTTCGATAACGGAATCATTGCCCACGAATATGGGCACGGCATTTCAAATAGACTAACAGGTGGGCCTTCTAATTCAGGATGTTTATCAAATGATGAGCAAATGGGAGAAGGTTGGTCTGATTGGTTTGGATTGATGTTGACTATTGAACCGGGTGATTTAAGCACCGATGGACGCGGAATTGGAACTTTTGCTTCTGGTGAACCAACTACTGGAGGTGGAATTCGTCCTGCCCCATACAGTACTAATCCTGGAGTAAACGCTTATACATATAGCGCCACAAACAATGCATCCATCTCACAACCTCACGGAATTGGTTTCGTATGGTGTACAATGCTTTGGGACTTGAATTGGGCGTTGATTGATGAGTATGGTTACGATACTGATCTTTACACAGGCACGGGAGGAAATAACATCGCCATGAACTTGGTAATGACTGGACTTAAACTTCAACCTTGTGGACCTGGTTTTGTTGATGGACGCGATGCAATCTTGCAAGCGGATCAATTGTTATACAATGGAGTTAATGAGTGTCTAATCTGGACTGTATTCGCTAACCGCGGTCTTGGATATTCTGCAGATCAAGGAAGTGCAGATAATCGTTCTGATCAAACGCAGGCTTTCGATATGCCACCACCAATTGAGCCTTTAACAACAGTTTCTGTTTGCGGTGATTACCTTTGGGCGGTAGATGGTCAAACCTATTCGGCTACTGGAATTTACATGGCGTCTTTGGGCGGAATAGGATGTGCTGACTCTGCTGTACTTGATTTAACTATCATCACTGGATTAAACACGGCGATCATTCAAAACGGAACTGTATTAACAGCATCTCAGCCTGGATTGACTTATCAGTGGGTTGATTGCGATAATAATTACGCCCCTGTTGTAGGATCAACGAATCAGTCATTTGATCCATTTGTTGACGGAAACTATGCTGTTATCATCTCTGGATCAGGTTGTGTTGACACTTCGGTTTGTACTATCATACTGATCACTGCTTCTATTGTTGATAATGACTTTGGATCTTCACTTGAAGTTTATCCTAATCCAACCGACGGAATGGTTACCATCGATTTAGGGGAAGTACAAGAAAGTCTGGAGGTTGTAGTTCTTGACATCACAGGTCGTGTAATTTCAAACCATAACGTTGCAGGCGTATCGGAATTCGAATTAGAAATCAAAGGAGAAACTGGAATGTACTTCATTGAGCTTCATTCGAAATCAGGTAAACACGCTCAAATTAAAGTTCAAAAGACGAAATAATTCTATAACTGATACATTATAACGATATCGTGAAAGCGATATCGTTTTTTTATTGAAAAATATTTCCTTTCTTTAGAAAAGCCCAATGCTTTCTGTTATGAAGAATCTGTTCTATTTCCTATTGTTATTGATAGTACCTCTAGCGAGTAATTCTCAAGTCGATTTCAATGAATACAAGACAATTCAAGCTGTTGGAGCGCTTCCGAGTGACTATAGTTCGGAGACCTACCAGAAGGTTCTTGAGCAAATGAAGGAACGACAATCTGGAATGAGTCAAATTCAACAGAAGGAGTTCCTTGAAAGCACCCATTATGCAATTGACGATTTGCTACATTCAGGTTACGTCGTATTTGGTGATGAGCTTTCCAATTATATCTCTTCCATTGCGGATAGTCTACTTCGTGATGATCCAAAAACGCGTTCAGAACTGCGATTTTACACGTTGAAAACAACAGCTGCTAATGCATTCTCGACGGATCAAGGTATCATTTTTGTCACCACGGGACTCATTAGTCAAGTAAGCAATGAAGCCCAACTAGCGTTCATCTTAGCGCATGAGATTTGTCATTACCGAGAGAAACATGTCCTCGAGTCTTTTACTTGGAACCAACGGAATAAATCTAGACGTGACTGGGTAAATCGGATGAGTATTTACTCTAGGGACCGTGAATTTGATGCAGATCGTTTGGCCGTAGATTTATATAACAATGCTGGATACACGGAAGATGCATTGAAATCCACATTCGATGTACTCAAATATTCCTACTTGCCATTTGATGAAATAGAAGTTCCAAAGTCGTATTTCATTACGCAGGACATGTTTCTCCCAGATATTCTATTCCCGTCTACGGCATACGATATTAAAGCTGAGGAAGATCAAGATGACACTGAAAGTTCTCATCCCAATATTAAAAGAAGACGAGAAGCGATTGACGATGAACTTGCAAAGTACTCCACTTGGGGAACATCAAACTTCCTTTTAGGCAAGGATCAATTTTATAATGTCAGAAATATTAGTCGGTTTGAATGTGTAAGAACATCGATTATTGATTCACACTATGGTGATGCACTATATAGCATCTACCTATTGGAAAAGGACTTTCCATCGTCCATTTATTTACAACGGATGAAAGCCCAGGCCTGGTTAGGAATCTATCAGTACGAAAGAGAGCATCATATCTCCAAGACAATTAAAAAAGTTTCGGATTATGAAGGCGCCTCAGCAACTGTTCATTACCTCATTCGAAAACTTAACCTGAAGGCGATGGGGCCTGTTGCTCTGCGAAACATATATGACATCTTTTCCGCTCATCCAGAGGACTCGGAGATCACTGCCATCTATGAGCGTCTTATTGCTCAACTTGCTCAAGAGAAAAAGTTTCAAATTGGTGATTACTCGAAGCTAAATTTCTCGACAGCTGCACAAAAGTTTCTAGATGCACAGCTTGTTGATTCAACGGATACTGTCAAAGTTGAGGTCGTTGAGGAGATAAAAACATCCAAATACGATAGAATCAATACTAAGGGAACACCTGATAGTCCAAATAGCTTTGACACAACAAAATTCTATATCTATGCCATTTCAGATGTGATACGCGATGAAGATTTTATTAAGCGCTTCGATACAGAAAAGGACAAATTAAAGGCGAAGGATCAAGCTGAGAAAGATTTCCAACGCCTAAGCTCTTCGGAACAGGCATCAATACGAAAAGAAGCATTCTATTCAGACCTGCATCTTGGTGTAGAAGACGTTATCTGTGTAGAACCAAAAGTATATAGCTATACATCGAGGGGCGTGGATTATGTCAAGAGTGAACAGCTAGAGCAACGGTTTTCTGAGGCATTCGATGATGCAGCTAATGAAGCTGGAGTTACTCTTTATTCAATTGACAGCAGATCAATTCAAGCGAATGGTGTTCAAGTTTTTAATGAGCGATCTACACTTACCACCCTACTGAATCAGGTAAGTTCCGAGGAGGACATTAATCTATTCCCAGTTGACTATCAAGCATTATCGCTGTTGAGTGAGAATTACGGTTCTGAGAATATCATGTTCTCTCTGGTTGAGCACTCATTCGACGTCGACATTCGATGGGCCGGTTTATTGATTTCCATTCTAGCACCACCTGTTTTCGCAGTAGTTGCAACCGTCCATATTCCGACGGCATTCATGAAAGCAAATAGCACTGCACTCAGTGTAATAATAATCGATGCGAAAACTGGCACGGTTAAAATTGGATCGACTTATTATTTCAATGAGCCGATTCGGAAAATGCATTTAGGCGCTCATCTCTACGACATCTTGAACAATCTTAAGACTCCTCAGTAATTATGCGTATCCTCATACTATTCGTTCTTTTTAGTGGTACCTGTTCTGCACAGCACAGCGGCTTCTATGGTAAGAAGAACTATATTGAATTTGATATCATCGGCTCAGTTCCTTTAATTGATAATCTTTTCTTCTATGATGCTACTGGTTATAAACCCTCAGGATCTAATTTGGTTTCCGGAAAAGATTGGTTTGAATCAGGTCTTCGATTGGCACTTGGTCATTCTGTAAGCAACAAATTTGGGATTGGAATTGAATTCGGGATGGATTTTCAAAATGTCGCACCTAATCTTTTTGGTTCAAATTTCGATTATAATGCTGATTATATCTTAAAGCATGAGATGCTCGATCTACGCACAATTGTAGTTGTCCCTAAAGTGGAATTCACCAGTGCCGACGGTTTACTCCCAATTGGGTTAAATCATCAAATTGGATTGGGGTACACCTCCACTACAGTGCTTGATCGCAAGTATGTCTTAGATAGAAATGGAACCATCGCGCCAACAGGATCATTAAAATTGTCCCCGATCTCAGAGGGTTTTACTGGCATGGTGCTTTTCTATGCTTTGAATATGAGAACAGCATTATCCAAACACTTCATGCTTAATTATGGAATTCGCTACTCGGCTAACTTCCTCTTTGTTTCGAATGAATCTCTTCTGGTGATAGCTGGATATCAAGTGAGCAGGCAGAATATTGGAAGAGGTATCCGGAACAGAAGATTGCACAATGTTTTATCCTTTAATTTCGGGTTTTCCGTGCCTTTTTAATAATCTTTTGAATCCACTAAAATTAAGGCTAACTTTAGTGGATTAAACTATAAGAGTTAATGATTTATCAGTCGCGACATATTAGATCGTTTGAAGACTAATTTGACTCTAGCCAAATGTTAAACTATAAATACTCAAGATTATGAATATTCTTTTTAGAACACTACTCCTGTGCTGTTTTGTCTCAATCATTTCTGTTGTAAATGCGCAAGAAGTGAGCACATTGATTCAAAATTACTTGACCGATGAAAAAAGTGATCTTCAATTAACAAAAAATGATCTTCAAAATTGGAAAATTTCCGATCAGCACGTTTCTGCTCAAACGGGGATGACGCATGTCTACCTTGTTCAAACATATAATGGTATTGAAGTGACCGCTGGTACAGCGACATTTGTGATCAATAATGGGGACGTTTCTTTAACAGGAAACCGATTGATAGACAACCTGGATCGTTTGGTTAAGACAACCACTTCAACATTAAATGAAATTGATGCAATCAACTTTGCAGCTTCAGAATTGGGACTTATTTCCCCAAAATCTTTGAAGGAAATTGAACAGCGAAATCAATATACAAAAGTATTTTCAGCGCCTTCACTATCAATAGAAGACATTCCAGTTCAGTTAGTCTATGGATTGAGAGAAAATAAAGAATTAACATTGGCTTGGGAATTAAATATCTATGAAGCCTCGCAAGATCATTGGTGGAATGTTCAAATTGATGCTACCACAGGTGAACTCATTTCAAAAATTGACTGGGTAGTTAGCTGTTCCTTTGGCGAACACAATCATGGCAATTCGGAGTTATGTCCATCTACGAGAGAGGAACAAGTAATCATGCTTCCTGCCCCGCCTCCAGGAACAGATCAATACAATGTATTCGCGATTCCTACAGAGAGCCCAAATCATGGGCCACGTACCTTAGTTGTTGGCCCTTCAGATGCCAATGCCTCACCTTACGGTTGGCATGACGATGACGGGCTTCCAGGATACGAATACACGACAACAGAAGGAAACAATGTTCGTGCAACAGAAGACATGAATGATAATAACGGTACTGGATACTTCCCAAGTGGAGGCGCTACGCTTGATTTCAACTTCCCCTTAAATTTAAATCAAGATCCTAGTAATTACCTAGATCCGACGATAACCAATTTGTTCTATATGAACAATATTATGCACGACATCTGGTATCAATACGGATTCGATGAGGCAAGTGGGAATTTTCAAGAAAACAATTATGGAGGTGGTGGTGCCGGCTCTGATAATGTTTATGCTGAGGCACAAGACGGAGGAGGGACCAATAATGCCAACTTTGCTACACCTGATGACGGGTCTAACCCACGAATGCAAATGTATTTATGGTCACCTACAGGTGGTCCAACAGACGTACTTACTGTGAACTCTCCTGCTGGAATAGCTGGGACATACTCATCAGCGAATGCTGGTTTCGGAGCTGCTGTTCCATCAATACCAATCACTTCTGACCTAGTCTTATTTGATGATAATACGGGTGTTACATACGACGCATGTGAAGCAGCGATAAATGCTGCAGCAATGAATGGAAACATTGTCGTTATTATGCGTGGAGATTGTGAGTTTGGTTTCAAAGTCCTAGCCGCAGAAAACGCAGGTGCCACCGCGGTTATAATGATTAACAATGTAGCAGGTGCACCAATCGAAATGGGAGGCGGAGCTGTTGGAGGAAGTGTTACGATACCTTCAATTATGATTTCGGATGTTAATGGAGCCGCTATATTAGCACAAATGGCATCCGGAACAGTCAACGCAACGATTGTAAACAATGGCCCATTCGACATTGATGGTGATTTCGATAATGGAATCATCGCACATGAATACGGTCATGGTATTTCAAATAGATTAACAGGTGGTCCAAACAACTCCTCGTGTCTAAGTAATGATGAACAAATGGGCGAAGGATGGTCTGACTGGTTCGGTCTAATATTAACAATCGAACCTGGTGATCTAGGAACAGACGGCAGAGGAATTGGAACATTTGCTACTGGAGAGCCAATCACTGGTGGGGGAATTCGACCTTCTCGTTACAGTACGAGCTTCGGAATTAACAATTCCACATATGCTACTTCAAATAACACCGGTATTTCTCAGCCCCACGGGATTGGTTATGTCTGGTGTACCATGATCTGGGACTTATCTTGGGCGTTGATCAATGAGTACGGATATGATAATGATTTGTACACTGGAACGGGCGGGAATAATATTGCGATGAATTTAGTAACCAATGGCCTCAAACTACAGCCTTGCGGACCTGGTTTTGTGGATGGTCGCGATGCAATATTGGAAGCAGATCAATTACTTTATGGTGGTATACACGAATGTTTAATATGGACAGCATTTGCAAATAGAGGACTTGGATATTCTGCTGATCAAGGGAGTGCAAATGATCGCTTCGATCAAGTCGAAGCTTTTGATTTACCTCCATCTCTTGACCTCCTGACAACTATCTCTGCATGTGGCAACTACTTATGGGCCGCTAATGGTCAAACTTATTCAACTACAGGGATTTATATGTCAGCATTGGTAGGAGTAGGATGCGCTGACTCTGCTATGTTGGATCTGACGATTATTTCTGGATTAAATACTGCTATAGTACAAAATGGAACCATTTTAACGGCAACGGCTGGGTTGAATTATCAATGGGTCGATTGTGATAATAACTACACACCAATAGCAGGAGCTACAAGTCAAAGCTTCAATCCAACTGTGAGTGGGAATTACGCAGTCATCCTAACAGGCTCTGGTTGTACTGACACTTCAGCTTGTACTGTTGTGCTCACGACTACTTCAATCATTGAAAATGATTTTGGGAATGCATTTCAATTGTATCCGAATCCAACAGACGGTGATGTAACCATTATGTTAGGCGCAATTGAGCAGTTTGTTGAGGTTGTTATTTATGATATCTCCGGCAGAGAAATCTCAAGAAATAATTTTATTGATGTTGATTCATTCGAACTCAGCATTGAGGGAAAAAGCGGAATGTACTTAGTTGAGATAGCAACGAGTTCAAGTAAAAATGCTCGAATTAAGGTGCAGAAGGCGAATTAGAAATAAATCGTAGGAATGATTTCCAGGAGGATAAAAATATTATTCTTCTGGCGCAAGACGAAGTTCGATACCGTCAATCTCTTCGGTAATTTGAATTTGACAACCTAATCGACTTGAATCTTCGACAAAAAATGCCTGATCAAGCATATCCAACTCCGCATCGCTTTGTTCTGGCAAATCCGTAGCTGATTCGAGGTAACATTGACACGTTGCACACATTGCCATTCCCCCGCATTCACCTTTCACTGGTAAATCGTAGGATCGACAAACCTCCATGATATTCATATTCATGTCAGTTGGCGCAATCAATTCATGCTTTACTCCTTCTCTGTCAATAATAAAAACTGTAATCTCGTTCATGGATCAAATTGAGCTGCAAAGATACTTAAAAGTCGCGATGTTGATGGTATTGAGCCTCAATGTCATTCGAGAAAGAGGCGTCTAAAGAAATACGGATAGCTAGTTATAGATTCTCAATCCTTGATTACCGTCATATACGGTTTGGTACATTCTTAACCCGAATTCAGATCCAGAAATTGGCGAACCATCATATAATGAAAATGTTGCCGTATTGCACGAATCATTCAATTGGAGGTAATTGTCGTCATCTGGGAAAAGCGGAAATTCACACGTTCCATCTACATCAGCAGGCGAGTGTCGATCAAAAGCTACGAACTCATCAATACCACGTCGGTAGACGATTATTCCCTTAGACCCACCATTCACATATGCCCAGCCACTCACACCAATTAGGCTTGAATAGCTCGGTAGGGAAAGGTTAATTGTGATATCAAAAGGGAAGTTTGGAACAGGGTGCTCCGAGTTCTTTACACAACCGCTGAGCGAAAATGTAATTAATAACATTAAAATAAATCGTACTTTCATTGCGTTAAGTAGATAACAAAGGTATGAAGATTAAAACGTTATATACAATCCTTTTATTGTTCGTTGGACTGAACTTCGCCAGTTGCGGAAGCAAAGGGCCAGCTAGCGCTTTAATGACTCCGGAACAAATCGAAAAATCACTCGCGAAAGACAAGAAAAAGAAGGCGAAGGCGGGAAAAAAAGCTTCAAAAGATGCCTATAAACATTATTGGTCGCTGCAATCTAAAGACGCGAAGAAGTCAATTAAGCGGAATGATAGAGCTCGGAAACGGGTTGCCAGGCGACGTAATAAGGGGAAACCACATTAGATGGATGTTAGATAATTATGATAGTGTCAAATCGAGTGTTCTGAGGTGAAGAATGAAAACTCAAAGTTAGACGCTCGAACTGACCGGTTCGATACTGAATATTAGATGCAATATGCTGGCTGAGGTTCTCGAAGTCACATGTTGGACTTAGAATGATGGGCTAGCCTCCAATCTCCATTAACCCTTCTGTTCCCTGCTCCCACAATTCCATTTGGGTATCGAGCTCTTTCTTTTGATCATCGTACTCGGATAGAATGGCAGATGATGTTGCTTCGTCTGAATAATCTAGATTTACCATGACCGCATCTAGTTCTTTGATACGGGCTTCTAATTTTTCAATCGCTTGCTCTGATCTATTGACCTGATTGTTTAGCTTATTCTTTTTTCTCTTGAGCTCTTTTTGCTCATCGTAAGAGAGTTTTGCAGGTTGGCTTTCCTTCTTATTATTAGACGATTTAGCTCCTAATTTGACTTTTTTTTGAGCCGTAGGGTTAACCAGTTCCATTTTTCGTTTCAAGAAATCCTTGACGCCAAAGTGATGAATTTTCAGATTGTAGTTCTCTATATCCCAAATACGATTCGTTAATCCATCTAAAAATTCACGGTCGTGAGAAACAACGATGAACGTTCCTTCATACTGCTGCAGTGCTTTCTTAAGTACATCTTTACTCTTAATATCCAGGTGATTTGTCGGCTCATCGAGTATTAGAAAATTCGATGGGCTCAATAAAAGTTGACATAAAGCCAAACGTGTTCGTTCTCCACCAGAAAGGACAGAAACCTTCTTCTCAGAATCTTCTCCAGTGAACAAAAATGCACCAAGTACATTTCGTAAACTTTTTCGAATTTCTCCTTCTGCTATATCATCAACAGTTTCAAACACCGTCTTTGTAGGATCCAATTTTTCAGCTTGATCCTGCGCGAAGTAAGTAATGTTTACATTGTGTCCATACTCAACCGTTCCTTCTCCTTCCAAGGTTTTCATAACCCGTTTCAGTAAGGTTGATTTCCCAGTACCATTCGCGCCAAGTAAAGCTATCTTCTCCTCTCTTCCCACCGTGATATGCACATCTTTGAAAAGGAGTTTATCGCCATATGCTTTACCGACATCCTTCATTTCAAGTACCCATTTCCCCGGTCGAACACTCAAAGGAAACTTAATTTTCATCGAACTAGCTTCATCATCTGAGAGCTCAATAATTTCCGTTTTTTCTAATTTCTTGATTAAGGACTGAGCAAAAGCTGCTTTATTTTTCTTTGCTCGGAATTTATTTATAAGTTCCTCCGTATGTTTGATGTCCTTTTCTTGCTGTTTCTTTGCACCAGCCATCAATTCCAATTCCTCAGCACGAACTTCTTTATATCTAGAATAGGCAAAGGCAAAATCATAGACCTTCCCTTTTGTGATTTCGAGCGTTCTCTTCGTAACGTTATCAAGAAATAGTCTATCGTGAGATATTACCATAACGGCTCCTTCAAAAGAAACTAGGTAATTCTCTAACCAACTAATTGATAATATATCCAGGTGATTCGTTGGCTCATCGAGTAAAACTACATCCGGGTTATTCACCAATATTTTGGCTAATTCAGCACGCATTTTCCAACCTCCTGAGAACGTGTTTAATTCTTGTCCTAACTCTTTCTCGTTAAAGCCAAGACCACGAAGCGTATTCGTAATTCTCTCTTCCCATAAAAACCCTTCATGAACGTTGAATTCGTGATTCAAGTCAGTCAATTCATCAAGTAATCCGAGATAGCTATCAGATTCGTAATCTTCACGAGTGACAAGTTCTTGATTAATCTCGTCGATTCGAATGTTGATCTTTGTCAGCGTAAGATTTGAAGTATTCAAATATTCGAACACCGATTGATCTGTATCAATAACAATATCTTGCGTCAAGAAACCAATCGTACAATCCTTAGGCATATGGATCTTACCTTCTGAAGGTTGTACAGATCCTGCAATCATGCGCAACATCGTAGACTTACCAGCTCCGTTTTTTCCAACCAAACCGACTTTATCTCCCTTGTTAACTTGAAGGCCAATGTTCTTAAATAAGTAGCCCTGCGGGAGGTGCATCCCTATGTTTTCGAGATTAATCATTGCGCAAAGATAATGTGTTTAATCAGACTACTAACTACATATACGTTAAGAGTTAATGAAAAAAAGAAACGTCCCCCTCACCACAAGGAAACGCCTCTTTCAACTAGAACTTCTTAGGATCAATTCGCTTCATTCAAATCTTTAAATAGTAAATACTGCTGTGATCTTCCTTCGAACACCTGCTGGATCAAGAACCCAAATAACATAGGTAACTGCCTTTCCACTTGGTGTAGCATTCAATAAGTCCTTAGCAGCACTAATGTTATTACCTGTCCCTTTAACTGACCTTGCTGCTCCTTGCACACTTAATTCCCAAGATAACACCTTGAAGTCCGCTCGTAGTGGGATGTCATTTCCATATTTAGCAAAGATATTCAGCTCTCTTTTAGATGCCCGTTCTCCATCCTTCGCACCTCCCCAATACATGGTCGGGTTAGGTAACGTTAGTACTCTGTACTTTACACGTTTCAACGAAACAGTTCTACCGCTCGAAGATTTCCCTGAAACAGTGAGGTAGGCAACTCGTCCTGTTCCTGTGGGAGTCGCAATATGGAAGTCTCCAGATCGCGTTAATGATACTCCTTCACCGGTAAGTATAGTATTCGGAAACCCCGATGCAGTAGCATTTACTTTATTCGCATACCCACGATAGAGCACGTTTAACTCTGGCAATTCGATAGAGCCCGAGGGTTTCATAACCATAACGTTTTTCTCCCATTTCATCTCCTTCTTGATTCCAGCTCGGTTTCTAATCGAAACCGTTCCGTTGAGTTTCATCTTTCCACCAGTTCCCTTTAAGCTGATTATGCCTTTTCCGCCTTGAATGGACTCAATTTTATCACCATTCATACTTACCTCCGGTTTGTTATCACTGTCATACGCTACCATCATAACTTCTAATTCGAAATCTTCACCTTGATTGACAACTTCTGGGCCATGAGCAATCGCCATCAATTTATTGAAGGAGTAATCAGCACCTCCAACACGTGATCGAATTAATGAGAGTGCATCTGCTCGAGCGGCAAGAATATCCTTTTGCAATGAAGACAGAGATGCGATCGCCGCTACCGAAGGTGCGTGATCAAACGTTTTACCTATCCAATGAACGTCGCTGATGTCATTTACTGTGGAGTATTCTTCTTTTGTTAATGCGCTATAAATCTCCATGACCATGGATTGATCATCCTCATGGACTTTAGATTTATTCATGGCCGCTTGAATTTTATTTCTAAGTTCAGCCTGTGTCTTATAGCTGTTGATTTCCGGCGCCTCAAAATAATATTCTTTACTAAACTTAGGACTATCACCTCCGCCAATCTGTGTGGAAGCAATTATCTCGGTAAGCTCCTTACGGAATTTATTGTACGATTTCCAGAGATCCATTCCCTTTCCCGTCGGGCGCTTAAGATCTTCGCCAATCATGATATACATTGGCTCATCGTACTTATCCTTTCCCTCCACATGTTGGAGGTTCATCCGAATTGGTTTCAACGCATTATTTGAGGCGTCGTATTTTTCGATAATAATGGCGTCCTCCTCTGACACAGTTGCAATGTCCTCACTGCACGCTTCCAGAATTTCTAATTTGAGGTTATCAATCATTTCGATTCTCTCTTGCGTCATTGCATCAATTTCACTCACTGTCTCTGTGAGAAGTTTCGCTTTTTTTGCTTTCACAGGGTTCGTGTCATCGACTGCTGCTTCGCGCAATTCTAACTTCCTTTCATCTCCACGGAAGAGTTCCGTAAGGTTCGCTTTTTGAATGTTTTCTTCGATTGCAACAAATGCGTCGAGGATCGATTTTGATACGTTTAATGCCAGCATTGCGGTCAATACAATGTACATCATTCCGATCATTCTTTGTCTGGGTGTTTCTTTAGCTCCGGCCATAAGTTTTGAGTTTTACAGTTCACTAAGGGAATGAGATAAGAATCGAGAAGTAACAGAAACGAAGTCGCGTTGTATCAAAATTAACGGAAATCCAACCCAGACGGGCTTACTCCAACTCTATGTATTCGTTGGGTTATAGAGTGAAGTTTACAAAAAACTAATTGTAGTACTCCCTTCAAAAAACTACGGTTTCTTCAATGGTCGAGGCAAATTATTGCGGTAAACTGATTTAATCATCTTGAGAAATGGGAAAGGTCACAACAACCTGAGTACCGACAGGCATTCCATCTCGACTTTTCCGATCTGTAATCTTAGCTGAGTATTGATCACATTCAAGGCGATTTAATATTTCAATACGGCTGCTATTAATATCTGTGCTCAAGGATTTTGAAGAAATTCCTTGTCGCACAACCTTTAAGAGAGCTGCTTCTTTTCTTCCGACTCCATTATCCGTGATTAGGCACTCTATTTTACTTCCCTTTTTCTTAAATTTAATGATTATCACTCCACCTTTAACAAGATTTCCGACTCCATGAATTACCGTATTTTCAATGAACGGTTGAAGCAACATTGGTGGAATCATCAATTCATCGGTATCCACGTTTTCACTAATGATGATTTCATACCGAAACTTATCTGAATACCTTGTCAATTCAAGATTTAGGTACATCTCAAGGAAAACTATTTCATCTGTTAGTGTGATATACTTTTGTATTGAATTAGTTAGAACTAATCTCATCAATGAAGAGAAGTTCGTTAAAAAGTTCAATGCTGGCATTGGATCTTTGTCCAAAATAAAGTATTGTATTGAATTGAGTGAGTTAAATATGAAGTGGGGATTAAGCTGAGAACTCAATAGCATTGACTGATATTGCAAGGCTAAATCTCTTTGGTTTTTCAATTTCTCTTTTTCAGAATTAAGGTCCTTTTGTTGTTTCAGAATAAGCGCAGTGGAGTTCACTCTTTGTATCAAACTTCCTATTTGTCCAGCGACAAAGTCCAGGAATTCAACAGACTCTTGCGTATAGACATCAGAACTCACATATGATTGTACTGCTAGAACCCCGAAAACTTCTCCGGCCTGGGTGAGAGGGACACCGACCCAGCTTTCAGGAATTGTGCCATACTCCTCATCCCTGCCCTTAGCAGCAGCGATAATGCCCTTCTTTTTAATCAAAAGAGGCATTTTCGATTTTATCACTTTTTCTGTTATACCTTGACCAAACGGTCTATTTCTATACGTTTTAGAGCGTCTTGAGAGAACTTTCTCATCCTTGAAGTATGGAAAGGAGATTTGATCTTTCTTTTTATCATACAAAGCCAAGTACAAATTTTTGGCCGGCAAAACTTTTGATAATTCATGATGAATTATTCTCGACAATGAATTTATACTTAGAACCTTAGAAGTTGCCTTACTTGATATGACAAACGTAATTTCTCGAATTAAATCGATCCTTGTACGTTCGGTAATGTCTTTCCCGTAGATATTTACATAATCGTGCTCTTTCACAGGAACAATTGAGAAAGCATAAAAGCGATCCCTAACCTTTTGCTCAATCTCTACTACTCTATTGACCGATCTAGCCTCTTCTACAGTCTTTCTATAAAACGGAATTAGTATATTCGAATTAAGTGTGATATGATCAGCCATTGCTGCGCCTGCCTGATTCACAAAAATAATTCGGTTTTTGCTATCAATTCTTAAAACTGGATTGGGATTCTCATCAGGAAATTTAGCCAATGCTTCAATTTGTAATTCAGCCTCTTTGAGTTTTGTAATATCTATTATGGTTCCTTCCACAAATAAGTCGCTACTCTTATCACCATTTATCAGCGATGCATTTTCTAGTACCCAAATAATGCGACCATCATTTAACCTTAATTTACTTTCGAAACCAATCAGGTTTCCGCCATTCGAATCAAGTTCCTCTGAGAAATTGTATGTCTCCAAGTTCTCATAGAGTAATCGAGCATTCTTATCGATTACTTCCTCTCTTGAATCGAACCCAAGAATTCGTGCAAATGAATCATTGCATTCTATAAAGACGTTGTCTATAGTCGATCTGTACACACCCGACAAATTTCTTTCAAACAATAAGCGATATTCCTCTTCACTTTTAGCTAGCTTATCTTGAGTATTTCGTCTATCGGTTATATCCGAAGAGTAGCCCGCCATCTTCAAAATTTTATCACCCTCCTTAATTGGAAATGCTCTTTCATGAATCCATCGTATCTTACCATTCGGGTGTATAATTCTAAATTCAACATCATAATTTCCAGATTCAGCCTTGTTTCTATATTCCTCTAGAATCCAAATTTTATCATCTGGGTGAATATGAGCTGCCAAATTTTCATCATGGAGTGTACCTGGATTCGAACACCCATAAATGGTGTTATACGCAGGACTGACGTAGACCGTTTCTTTTGTTTTCCAATCGGTAAGCCAGAAAGCTTCTTGTATAGATTCTGTTAATTGTCGGAACTTCTTCTCACTCTCTTTTAATGCGATATTTGCAAGAACGCTATCCGTAATGTTCGTATGTGTTACTACGACCCCTTTTTCATTTCCAAAGGGCGTAACCCTCAGCGTATACCATACGTTTCCTTCACCCTCATTGGATCGATAATCCTTATAAAAATATTTTTCTTTTCTCTTCATTACAGAGACAATGCCACTGCAGATGGGGACAGATAATTTATCAAAACTTTCGTCTTCTTTGACTTTGAGTAGATAATTATCCCCTTTTTTCGGTCTCTTTACCTTTCTTGTTTTTAATGTGTCAGAAAACTTATTCCACGCTTCATTAGTCGCAATAAGAACCCCCTTAGAATCCAACACTCCAATATGCGTGGACAGTGAGGAAAGAATACCGTTTTTCAATTGTTCACTTTCCTCAATGATTTTTTTAGCCTCGATTCGCTCGGTTATATCTGTGCCAATGCTGATTAAAACTTTCCCTGGCGCTATTGTATCATGCCATAGAATACAACGTTCTTGTCCTTTCTTGTCCGTAATCCATATTTCATACGGTTCGACAATTAACGCCCTTCCTTTTAGAGTATTTTTTATATAAGTTCTCTTTTTCCGAATCTCTGTTGGTTTTTTAGTTGTATTAAGGAACCAACTGTTTTCCAATATTTCCTCTTGTGTGAAGCCTAGTTTCTCAGAAATAGAAGAACTGGCATAAAATATATCACCATTTTCATTTGCAGCTAAAATAAAATTTCCAATATTCCTTAATATGGTATCCGAGAGCAGTAATTTTTTCTCACTCAATTTTCGATTGGTTAGATCACGCATGATCATACAATAATAAACTTCACCATCAATTTCCCAAGTAGTAACCCTTAGCTCAACAGGGAATTCTTTACCCGATTTTTTCTTTCCTTTCAATTCTACCGTATCTCTATGTAAAGTATTTCGACTATCACTATTTACTTCTTTAAAATCCTGTTCAATATTATATTGGTATTCCGAAGGAAGGATCTTATTGACGGACTTGTTCAATGTTTCTTGCACTGTATATTCAAAATCAAGCTCAGCTCCCGTATTCCAGAAAACAATCTCATTTTTAGAGTTTACTACGATAATAGAATCACTGGCAGACTCTGTCAATTTTCGAAACCTCCTTTCACTTTCTTCTATGGATACCTGTTTTTCTCTTTTTTCAGAAACGTCAACTATATTGCACAGAATAACAGAAAGTCCATTGCGAAACTTAGCTTTTGACAAGAAAAGTTGAACGCGAACTAATGATCCATTTTTGTGGATTCTATCTATTTCAAATTTCACGTCCTTTTCAACTACTTGTTTAAGAATACGCTCGGCTTCTTCCAATAAATTACTTGGAACCAAATCAGATAATTTCATGGAGAGAAACTCTTCTTTAGAGTAACCTAATATTTTTGTCATTGAGGCGTTTGTATTCAGTATATTTTTTGTTTTGGCTTCCGAGATCATTATACCCGCTGCTGCATTCTCAAAGATGACTCTGTGCTCATTTTCACTTTCCAGAAGTAATTCTCTGATTTTAAGTTCATCCTTTTCTGCTTTTTTACGTTGTGTAATATCATGGACAGAACCAACCAAATGCGTACACTTTCCCGCATCATTATAAAACG
>JBLHPQ010000054.1:0-24565 GCA_047624355.1 Flavobacteriaceae bacterium
CTGGTGAATTCCCCACTCAATACCTACTGCAGCAACCGCTGCATTATCTTTACATTTCAATAACTCCTTGGAGAGCGCTTCCGGATAATCGATATGGAAGAACTTTGGCAAGAATGAAATATGATTCATTGACTTAATCGGCTTCAACCCTGGAATAATTGGAACGTTAATTCCAACAGAACGACATCCTTTTACAAAATCAAAGTACTTCTCATTGTCGAAAAACATTTGCGTCACTATATATTCTGCGCCTGCATCAACTTTATCCTTTAAATATTTAAGGTCAGTAGCAAGGTTCATCGCTTCGAAATGCTTCTCAGGATAACCTGCAGCACCAATACAAAAATCGGTTGGGGCTAATTGAATATCATCCATTTGATACGTCCCATTATTCATTTCTGACACCTGTCCGATTAAATCAACGGCAAATTTATGCCCGTCCGGATGTGGTCTGAAGTTCGATTCTGTTTTAATTGAATCTCCACGAAGCGTCAAAACATTATCAATTCCTAAAAATTGAAGATCGATAAGTGCATTCTCCGTTTCTTCCTTGCTAAACCCACCACAGATCAGGTGAGGAACAGCATCAACCTGATACTTATTCATAATTGCAGCACAAATTCCAACGGTTCCTGGTCGTTTTCTGATAGCGATTTTCTCCAGCAAACCATTCTCGCGTTCCTTGTAAACGTACTCCTCACGGTGGTACGTTACATTAACGAATTTTGGTTTAAACTCCATCAATGGATCAATCCCATCATAAATTGACTGGACATTTTTCCCTTTCAACGGAGGAAGGATTTCAAACGAAAACAAGGTGTCTTTCGCGTTCTTAATGTGATCGGTAACTTTCATGTATACAACTCAGTTGGCGCCAAAGATAACCTTTTCTACAGGATACTAAGAACGCAGATGTTAAGAATTTAGAAGAGTTTGAAAAGTAAAATATCTTGTAGCTGCTTTACTAATCTTCAGCTTTGCCCTCGTCGGTGACATCCGTATTGACTTCAGCTACGGTTTCATCAGTATTAGCAATAACAGCTTGCTTTTTCTTTTTAGGGAAGTACTTACGTTGTCGAATGAACACCATAATCACACCTATCGTAATAGATCCATCAGCGATGTTCCAAATTGCAGGAAATACTTGACTCCCGCCAAGCCACGGCATCCAGTCGGGCCAAGTTCCACTGAACTTGAACATATCCACAACATTGCCCATCAAAAACCCTGTATGTCGCGTTTCTACTTCGCCTAGAAATCCACAATCAGAAATGACTCCTGAACCTTCAAGCCTATTAAATGCCATGCATGGATCGTATTCAAAAATGAAATCGTAGAACATTGAATCGATAAGGTTTCCAGTTGCTCCGGCCAGAATAAGTCCAATTGCAATCAAAAATTCCATGCGTGCTCCCGATCTCGCTTGCTTAAACCAGTAATAGGTAATGCCAGCGATTGCTGCAATTCTAAATAGACTTAGTGCCAATTTATGCCAAACCTGAGAACCGAACTTCGTTCCAAAGGCCATTCCTTGGTTCTCGATATACTCCATAACGAGCCAATTACCCAGAATGGGTTCCGTCTCAATAGTAGAGAAGTGCGTTTTAACGTAAATCTTTATAATCTGGTCAATTGCCAGTACGGCAAGGACAATGATCGAAACGATCAGTAACTTCTTTTTCAATTGCTCTAGCTTTGCGCGTTCTTTGCTTCTATGCTAAGTGTTGCATGAGGAACAAGTTTCAAACGTTCTTTCTGGATTAATTTTCCGGTTACGCGACAAATTCCAAACGTCTTGTTTTCAATACGGATCAGTGCATTTTGCAGACTTATGATGAATTTTTGCTGACGTGCTGCTAATTGTGCAACTTCTTCACGAGAAAGCGTTTCCGAACCATCTTCCATCATATTAAACCTACGGCCAGTATCGTCTGTCCCGTGATTATCACTGTTCGACAACGAGCCGTTTAGCAAATCTAAATCAATTTTTGCTTCAGCTAATTTATCATGTATTAGTTCTTTGAATTCCCCTAAATCGTTATCAGAATATCTTGTAGTTGCCATATGTTATATCTTAAATCGCTCCCTCCTCAGAGGTCTTGTAGCGGATGATGCTTTTTTATGAAGGGTTAAATATAAAATTATGCCCGATACTACGCAATTATCAGGGAATAAAAAATGTACCTTCGCTTCTGTGGTAAAGATCTTTTTAGGAAACCGGTCTGGGGTATTGTTGTTACTTCCTGCCTTAATAGCGATGTACGTTTTAACTAATTGGTGTCTGGGCTATCATGTACCTGAGACTAACAGTACCGGTTTTTTTGGTATTAGTCTTAATGAAGATCAAATGTGGGTCAAAATCGCAGGACCTTTACTCATCTTAATCAACGCAATCCTTCTCAATAATATTTTCAACAGAAACGGCTTTATGGATAGAAACATCTATCTGCCGGCATTACTCTATGTTATCTTCCGTAGTTATTTTCATTCTTTCTACTTCTTAAATGGATTTATCGTTGCTGAATTCTTACTGATTCTTGCATTAATTCAACTCTTTAAGCTCGACCAAAGTTCGGATGGTCGACGTCCAGTATTTAATGCCGCATTTCTTCTTGGATTAGCGACAACAATGTACCCGCTCATGATGATCTCCATCCCTTTCATCTTCTTGATGATTTGGGTATTGCGACCATTCGTAATAAGAGAGTCCGCGCTTGCCGTCGTTGGATTTATTCTCCCGCTCCTTTACGCAGGGTTTTATGGCACTGTTTTCGGCGTTGAGTTAACAGGTGAGTTCTTCAGTAGCGCTTCCGATGAATGGAAATTTCCAGATATTTTTGTGATTGGCGGTGGAGCATTTTTACTCCAGCTCATTGCAACGGGTCCGGTCGTCTCGAAAATGAATAAAAGCTCTATCCGACTCAAGAAAGTATTTCGCCTAAATATATTACTCTCGTTATTCATTGTATCCCTTTCTTTTGTTGAATTTCTGGTCTTTGGAAAAATCGAATCAATGGCGATGATTACAGGGATCTTAATCCTCTTTCTCCCCTACGGTTTTGGTGAACGAAATCCGCGCCTACTCCCTACTTTACTTCTCTACTTAATTTTCTTTTTCTCTGTGGGTAAGTTTTTCATTTCCATCGAGTTTTAGCAGTCGAATTATCGTAATTTTGCAGCATCACAAATCTTGAAAAAATATGAAATTCGGAGTTGTCACCTTTCCAGGATCGAATTGCGATCAGGACATGATTTATGTGCTTGAAGACCTTCTAGGACAAGAAGTAGAACGACTATGGCACAAAGACACTGACCTCAAAGGGGTTGATTTTATTGTGCTTCCTGGAGGCTTTTCCTACGGGGATTACCTAAGATCCGGTGCAATTGCAAAGCTTTCTCCAATTATGATGGAAGTTATCAAACATGCAAACAACGGTGGCTATGTCCTTGGCGTTTGTAATGGCTTTCAGATTTTAACGGAAGCTGGATTGTTAGAAGGGGCATTGCTTCACAATGACAATCAAAAGTTTATTTGTAAGAACGTATACCTAAAGGCTACATCTGATCAATCAGGGATGACAAAAGGCTTGGATCTAGCAAAAAGCTATAAAATTCCAATTGCTCACGGAGAGGGACGTTATTTTGCGAAGCAAGAAGTAATTGATCGATTAGAGAATAATGGACAAATACTCTTCAAGTATTGCTCAGAGGTAGGTGAAGTTTCACAGACAGAAAACCCAAATGGGTCGATGTCAAATATTGCTGGCGTTTGTAATGAAGGTAGAAATGTCTTCGGTATGATGCCTCACCCTGAGCGTGCTGCCGACACTGAACTGTCTAATACAGATGGAAAAGCAATGTTCGAATCCATTTTGAAGTACTGCAATTAATTTAAAATACCAAAAAACTCATGCGCGTCTTATTGTTAGGATCAGGAGGAAGAGAACATGCCATGGCATGGAAGATTGCTCAAAGTTCCATACTAGAGGAGTTGTTCATCGCACCAGGTAATGCTGGAACGAGGCAACTTGGTAAAAACGTTGACCTTTCTGCCAATGATTTTCCCAAAGTGAAAAAATTCGTGCTCGAAAATAACATCGATACTGTTGTTGTTGGGCCTGAAGACCCACTCGTAAATGGAATCGCTGATTACTTTGAAAGAGATTCCGAATTATCGAATGTTGCGCTGATTGGACCAAATAAGGAAGCTGCACAGCTAGAAGGAAGCAAGGATTTTGCGAAGCAATTCATGAAACGCCATAATATTCCAACAGCAAAGTATGGTACATTTACAAAAGACACGCTGGACAAAGGTTATGCCTTTTTAGACACTATGAAGCCTCCATACGTTTTGAAGGCGGATGGACTTGCAGGAGGAAAAGGCGTATTGATTATTGATAATCTGCCTGAAGCAAAAAAAGAACTTAAAAGCATGCTCTCGGATGCTAAATTTGGAGATGCTAGCTCACGCGTAGTCATAGAGGAATTCTTAGATGGAGTTGAGCTATCTTGTTTCATCATTACTGACGGCGATGGATACAAGAAATTACCTGAAGCGAAAGATTACAAGCGTATTGGGGAAGGTGATACTGGATTAAACACTGGGGGTATGGGAGCAATCTCACCTGTTCCATTTGCCAATCCAACCTTCTTGGATAAAATTGACAACCAAATTATCATCCCAACGGTTAAAGGACTTAAGTCGGAAGGTATAATATATAAAGGGTTCATCTTTTTTGGAATTATTAATGTTCGTAATGAACCTTACGTAATTGAATACAATTGCCGTATGGGTGATCCAGAATCGGAAGTCGTTTTTCCACGCTTAAAATCTGATCTTTTAGATCTACTCGAAGGTGTCGGTACCAACACGCTTTCCGAAAGAGATGTTGTTTTTGACGAGCGAAGCGCTGCGACAATTATGATGGTTTCAGGAGGATATCCAGAAACTTATAAGAAAGGGAAGCAGATTTACGGCTTAAACACAATTACCGATAGTGTTGTTTTCCACGCTGGAACTAAAGCCGATGGGCCCGTAGTTCTTACCGCTGGAGGTCGCGTTCTCGCTGCTACGTCAATGGGAAAAGACCTTCCAACAGCACTTAAAAAATCATACGAGACAGTCGCAAAAATTGAGTTCGAGGGTGCATACTACCGTAAGGATATAGGAAAGGATGTTCTATAGATCAATAGAATTCGTATCTTTCTTATTCTAATTGGATAAATGGACGTTCCGCTTGTTGGCATTATTGTAACCTTAATTTTTTCCGCGTTTTTCTCCGGAATGGAGATCGCGTATATATCTTCCAATCGCCTAAAAATCGAATTGGACAAGTCGAAAGGCACCATCAACACAAAGACAATTAGTTTTTTCTACAAACGTGAATCGCACTTTTTAGCGATGCTCCTGCTTGGAAATAATATCTCGCTCGTCTTTTTTGGACTGTTTTCAGCCATCGTTCTCAACCCTATATTGCATTCGTGGGGAATAGAAGAAGGTGCCCTTATGCTCATTCTACAAACGGTGTTATCAACTGTACTCGTCCTAATTGTAGCGGAGTTTTTGCCGAAAACATTCGTCCAAATTAACCCAAATGGTTTCTTACGTATAGCTGCACTCCCAATGGTGGTTATTTACGTAATCCTCTATGCTCCAACCTATGTCGTTCTAGCCTTGAGTTCTGTATTTTTACGGCTATTGCATGTAGATAATTCGCGGCAGGAAAAGGTCTTCTCTAAGGTCGATTTAGAACATTACGTTGATGATTTGAATAATCGAATTGATGACGAGGAAGATTTTGGAAACGAGATGCAGATTCTTAAAAATGCGCTCGATTTTGATTCCGTTCAAGCCAGAGATTGCATGATTCCAAGAACCGAAGTTGTTGGGATCGATGAAACAGATAGTATCGAAACACTAAGAAAACAATTGATCGCAACCGGGCTCTCGAAAATCATCATTTATAGAGAAAATATAGATAATGTAATCGGTTATGTCCACTCTTTCGAACTCTTTAAGCAACCAACATCTATCAAGCAAATTCTGCTCCCAATCAGCTTTGTCCCGGAATCTATTCCTGGAAAAGAACTCCTCCAATTGTTTGCAGAAAAATCTGGTAACATCGCTGTTGTTGTTGATGAATATGGCGGCACCTCAGGAATCGTTACTATTGAAGACGTGATTGAGGAGATCTTTGGAGAAATTGAAGACGAGCACGACAGAGAAGAGCTATTGGAAGAAAAACTAAGCAAACGCCAATATCGATTCTCCGCGCGACTAGAAATTGACTACCTGAATGAAACCTATGACCTCGACCTTGAAGAGGATGAAGAATATGAAACGCTTGGTGGTTTAATTATCCATCATTTAGAGCGTATTCCAGAAGCTGGCACGACCCTTGAACTAGAGAACATGATAATTAATATTGAGGAGGTAAGTGAGAATCGTGTTGATTTAGTCCGCATTATTCTCGATTAACCTATATTTTCACCTCTCATAAGGTTTTGATATGAAAGAATTTTTTGGATTTCTGATAATGATAGTCATCGTCGCTCAATATTCAGCGACTGCTCAGACCTATCATCTCTCAGAAGAGCTCAATGAAATCTCTGGTATAGAAATATTGAATGACTCTACCTTTATTGCACACAATGATGGGGGTGATAAGCCACTACTTTACTTACTAAATGTTAAAGGGGAAATTACCAGAAAGGTTGAAATCACCAATGCTAAGAATGTTGATTGGGAGGATATCGCCATAGACCAGAAAAACATTTACATCGCAGACGTTGGCAATAACACAAATGAACGCGAGAACCTTGTGATCTACAAAGTCTCTATCAAAAAGGTCTTATCGAAAAAGAAGGTAGAAGCTAAAAAAATCAAGCTAGAATATAAAGAGCAAGAGGCCTTTCCTCCTAAAAAGAAAGATCTGCGTTTTGATATTGAGGCCATCACTGTCTACAAGGACACCATCTTCCTGGTGACAAAAAACCGAGCCAACCCAACAGACGGAATGGCTTGGGTATATAAAGTTTCTACTTCTGCAGGTGATTATAAGCTGAAGAAAAAAGCTGAGATCTATATCGGTCGTGGAGGATTCTGGAAAGATGCGGTCACTGCAGTTGATGTTCATGGAGATGATTTTTACATTAGTACGTACAATAGAATCCTCAAACGCACTTACAAGGACGGTGTATTCTCTGGATCAGAAGAAATGAAATTCAAAAGGCTAAGTCAAAAAGAAGCGCTTGTAGTCACAAAAAGTGGTCATCTAATCGTAGCGGACGAAAAACAAATCCTGATGGGAGGCCCTAATTTGTACTATTTGGAACCCAACTTCAAAAAGAAGTGACAAATTAGTTCGATACGATCAACTTTATCAGAATACTAGTTTATTACAGGCTCACTCAATTCGTTAATTTTAAGTACAAAGTTAGCCTATGAAGAACGTTCTTCTTCTTTCTGTCTTCGTTTCTCTTACAAGTTTAGCACAAGATACGCTGTGCACGTGTTGCACGGAAAAATACCAACAATCTCAATTCTGGCTTGGCGAATGGGTCGTCTTTGATACCGATGAAGCCAAGGTAGGACGCAATGATATTGTTTCAATGCAAGATGATTGTACCCTGCAAGAAAACTGGGTTTCAGCAAGCTCTACTCGACAAGCTATAATTATTACAACAGTACATAGGATAGCTGGAATCAAGTTTGGATTGACAACCAGGGTGGATCGGTACTGAAGGGCAACCCAATAAATGATGTTATGGTCATGAAAACTGAACTCCAAACCGGGGAAAATAATTCGCTTTATTATAGTCAGATCACTTGGTCTAAAAATACAGATGGCTCCGTGACGCAATTATGGGAAACCTTTAGTGAAACGGGCGAACGCTTATCGGTAGCCTTCAATGCCACGTATCGTAAGGTTGTGAAATAGTCACTTACTTAAGAAATAATCCTGCATATTTTAAGTCAGAATGCGTAGTGATTTTTATGTTTTCTACATTCCCATCTACGAGTTCAATTTCATGACCTGCGGCCTCTACTAAACTTGCATCATCCGTAATTCCCTCATGGAAGGGTTGTTCATACGCTTTCAACAAGATCTCCCTTTTGAAACATTGAGGCGTTTGAACCACCCTGAAATCTGCACGATTCACTGCTTTAGAAACATTATTTTCTACCCTTCTAATTGATTCCGAAATTGAAACAATCGGAACTGCAGACCCAGATGATTGCGCGGCGGTAATACATGCTCGAATGGTATCATGACTTACGAGTGGTCGCACTCCATCATGGACCGCAACAATTTCACCAGAACATGATTCTAAGGCATTTTTAATCGAATTATAGCGCTCTTTTCCACCCTCTATAATACGATGTGGAATGTGAAAATCGTGCTCCGTCATCATCGATTCCCAATAACTCAACCACTCTTGCGGCAAGGTTAAAATCAATTCCATCTTTGGGTCGTACTGATAAAACTGCTCAATAGTATACATCAAAACAGGTCTACCATGAATAAGCATGAATTGTTTCGGCAGCAACGATTGCATTCGGCGCCCGATACCTGCGGCTGTTAATATGACGGATACTTTACTCACGTAGTCTTAAAATAGAAAATTAAGATACAAAAAAAGGCCATTCAATCCTACTTTAGTAGAAGAATGACCTCGAATATTCTTAGTTGATTTACTTCAATTTTGAAGGATCAGCTTCAGCAGCTTTGTTGTATTTGTTCTGCATATTGAGCCAAATAAACAATCCAACAAACCCGAGGACAATAAACGAATAGTTCGCCATGTTTCCGACATTGTCATACATCAGTCCCAATAACGATTGCGAAAAATCTCCAATTCCCCAAAAAATATCATATGAGCTCATACCTTCTTGTTTTGTTAACACAAAGAAAGCCATTTTTTTCAAAATGCAATCCGTTTCAACCTATTTTAGCATCAATCTAATGCAGAATCCGGAGACTTCATGGCTTTCTCTACCAATTGTGTGAGTTCAATAAACTGCTCAACTGACAGTACTTCAGGTCTCAAAGCTAGAAATTCGTGCTCAACCCCCTTTCCTTTAATTAGTGCCTTGATCGAATTACGAATTGTCTTTCGCCGCTGATTAAACGCCATTTTTACAACATTAATGAATAAGGCCTCATCACACGGGAGTGTTTGTCGGTCGTTTCGTGTAAGTCGAATCACACCTGATTTAACCCTTGGCGGAGGATCGAAGACATGCTCATCAACCGTAAAACAGTATTCGATGTCATAGTAAGTTTGCAACAATACGGATATAATTCCATAGCGTTTCGTTCCCGGTTTTTCAGCAATGCGCTCTGCCACTTCCTTTTGAAACATGCCCATAATTTCCGGAATCTGATTTCGATGCTTTAAGCATGTGAAGAGTATCTGTGACGAGATATTGTATGGAAAATTCCCTACCACTGAAAAAGGTTCGCTGCCCATCCAGTCTACCAATGGTGTTTTTAAAAAGTCGGCCTCTATAATTCTTCCCTCGAGTGAAGTAAAGTTCTTTTTCAAATAAGCGATACTATCTGTATCAATCTCCATCACAGAAACCTCATGACCTTCTTCAATGAGGTAGGTAGTTAGTGCTCCCATTCCTGGTCCAACTTCCAATGTGCGCTTGCAATCACGATGCCCAGTGAGTTGTTTTGCGATCTTCTGACAAATATTTTTATCAATCAGGAAATGCTGTCCGAGGTGTTTTTTTGGTTTTACACTCATACCTTGAATTCTTCCAAAATTGTAAGCAATGTTCTAAAGGCCGCAAACTTCCCAGCGTATTTAGCTGTATGTTCCGATTGTAATTTTGATGCGTATTTCTCTTGATACAAATCATAGGACTCTTGCGATGAAGCAACGTACGAGATTGCGTAGCTCATTCCTCCATCTTCCTCTCCGTGGACGCGTGAAACCCTTGCTTCCATAAAACATCCTGTCTCCATAACATCTGGAATGTGCGTGCTACGCATCCATGTCAACCATTCTTCCTGAACCCCAGCATCAATGCTCACGGTTACGTTGTATAAAATCATACCGCGAAATTACGGAAATTTGAGGAGTAACATAGGTGCTCATCTTGCTATTCGCCCTACAGAATAATCTCTATTCGTGAAGTCAAACAATCTTGATGAAAATTGAATTTGCTTCGCAGGCCTCTTCTTTAGTACCTTTGTCAAATACTTATTTCTTATGAAAACGACAGCTTCTCTTTTATTTCTTTGTGCATTTGTGTTCTCCTTTCACGCATTTGGTCAATCTCCGACATTTGGACTGCTAAAATCCGACATCGGCGCAACGGATGGTTATACGCTATTTACACCGCAGAATAATACAGATGTTTATCTCATTGACAATTGTGGCGAGGTTATAAATAAATGGACGTTTTCAGAAAACGCAGGATTAAGCTGTTACTTATTAGAGAATGGAAATCTTTTGCGTGCAGGGAAAGATTCTTTGGAAATTAGAGATTGGGACAATACCCTTGTCTGGTCGTATGCAATGAATGTTAATGGCTATTTGCAACATCATGATATCGAGCCACTTCCAAATGGCAATATTTTATGTGTCTTGACCGACATTTATACCGATACAGTGGCAATAGAGCAAGGCCGGAATCCAGCCAACATAGGTGCTACAATAAAACTTGAGAAAATCATTGAGCTCAAGCCCATTGGGACTAATGATGCAGTGCTTGTTTGGGAATGGAAGTTTATCGATCATCTTATTCAAGATTTTGACAATACGAAGGCTAATTTCGGCGTGGTCGCCGATTCTCCAGAACTTTTTGATTTCAATTATGCGACAATCAACGAATTCGATATCATTCATCTGAATGCCGTTGATTACAACGCAGAGTTGGATCAGCTTATTATTTCAGCTAAGCACACGCATGAGCTATACATCATCGACCACAGTACAACCCTACTTGAAGCTGCTGGTCATACAGGTGGAAATTCAAACCGTGGAGGAGATTTTCTTTGGCGCTGGGGAAATCCTCAAGTTTATCAGCAAGGGTCAGCATCTGATCAGACCTTATTCGATCAACACGATCCAAAATGGATTCCTTCTGCATTTCCCGATTCAGGGAAAATCTCGGTATTTAATAACAATGGTGATAGCACTTACAGTTTTAGCGCAATGACTATTATTGCTCCTGAGTTCGTAGGTACAGCTTATACAATGGATCCTAATAAATTTCTTCCACTCGCAGCTGAATGGTCTTGGAATGGGTCAATCTTGGGTGACCTTGTTTTTGAAAACAAAAAATGTGGGATGCAAGTGCTTTCCTCAGGAAATGTGCTCTTCTGTCAATCTGCAATTGGTAGGCTTACCGAGATTAATCGAAATGGTGATCATATTTGGTCCTACAGAAACCCGACATACAATGGAGGTGCTATTTACAATCAGTTTGATGTTATAACAACAACTGCGAACACCATGTTCCGTGGAGAGCGTTACGAGCCAACCTATCCTGGATTAGTTGGAGAAAATCTAACTCCTCAGGGGCTGATCGAGAATCAAAACCCATTGCAACTTGCTTGTGTGTTAGGAGTCGATGAACTCGATTACAAAAATGAACTGATCGTTGTGAATCCTACTTCAAATGGTTTGTTAAACTTCAATCAATCGTTAAATAATGCATCCGTAGTTGTCATCGATATGCTCGGACGAATCGTTTACACGGAAAACGGTCTAAACGGAAATGTAATCAACTTGAACGTCGAGCACGGAGCCTATTTATTGCGTGTTACGCAGCAGGGAAAAGCCAGTCAGCAGAAAATTCTCGTTCGTTAGTATTCAACGAGTACTTGATGGATGTCAATTAGATGTACAAACCCACTTCTTGATCCCTTGACCATAAATTTATTTACGCCCGTTCTCGGTCGAGTGAATTTATATGCCGTATTAATTGTCTCTGGATAATTCTCATCTGTAGCGCAGAAATGATGCTCGAAGTTGTCTGACGGGACGTCGGCAGCGAGTACCCCGTATGGAGCTTCAAACCCTTGGTAATCGTTCCCTGCAACAATAAATACTGTATTGAAAATTGAAATATTAAATGATTCCGATGATCCTGCAGAAATGTACATCGAATGCACCGCTCCTCCATTACTATTATCAGAGACATAGAGAATGACATCATAATCCGACTCATTTTTAATCATCGCTTCGTACTTGCCTGCCTTCTTTTTTAGATCTCTCACTCCACCTACCCGCTTAAACTGAAGATAGTTTGCACTCGTTTTGCATGAGTCTTGTGGGTACATATCTTTAAGGTCCGAATCCAAACATAGGTCCTCATAAATTCGTTCCATCCTCGGGTTTTCAAATGCTTTTCGCAGGGTTAGCGAGGCTCCAGTGCCATAGGTCATCGGGTCTATATCAATCTCTCTTAAGTCTGTTTGATGGTCCATTTCTTGAAGCATCGAATCGATCCGGACTCTTTCAACTTCACTAAACTCCTTAAAAGAGGTATTATCAGCGAAGTCATTCTCCTCTGGTTCACTGAATGGCTGAAAATAGAGAATCCAAAAAACAAGTGCCGCCATGATAGTAACAAATAAAGTCGTTCCTATGGTTTTCCATCTGATTGGCGTACGCCCTTTCGCATGATTTCGGACTTTCAAATCTCCAGAAGACAGCTCCTTACGTAAATCCGTAATTTTATGCGCATGCTCTTTATGTAATTCAACGCTTTCCATTCGCTTAAGCATCCAGTTTGCGAATCGTGTGGTGCATGATTTTACTCTAATAAACCCCAACACTTTATCAACATAACCTAGCTTGAGTGCATATGACGCACGCGATAAATAATTGGCACATTCCACTACTTCTTCAGAACAAAGCGGTTTAATTGTATTGATCAACACTTGCTCATCGCCACTTTCTTTAATAATATTTTTTGCAATTTTCAGCCGGTCATTGATTGAATCAAATAGGTTGGATTCAACAAGAGCACGATGATCCACATCCAAAAGTTGTGCGTAGGAAAGTGCATCTCTACGTTCTTCATCATCTTTTATCGATTTCCCAAGAAGTGCCTCCGCCAAACATGGCGAAATAAATTTCTTGTATTCATTCGATAAATTATGTTCTAAATGCCTCGGTCGATCTTCAAAACGAACTATTTCTCTTCCAAGCAGCACATTTAAGAGTGATTCTTGCTGTTCCACCCAACCATAAAAAACGAGATTCGTAGGATTATCTAACGTCTTCTCAAAATTGATGTAATCTTCAATTGAAAACCCTTTTTGCTGTGCTTTTAAGGGGCCTGCCTCATTTAATTTTCGTTTAAATGCTTCAATGCCGTCAGCCGTAATCAAGTCAGCTTGACTTGAAAATAAGTCCTTAAAGGTAGAGAGTGGAATGAATTTCCGCATAGAATATGACATTTAACTGTTGCGCATTTCTTCTAATACTAGATAACACGACGAACTAAAATTATGGTTTTTGCTTTATTATTAATAATTTGCAGTCAAGAAATTACATTAAAGACCATAATCGTATGAAAATCATATCACTACTATCGCTATTATTTCTCACTACAGCCGCAATTTCACAAACGTGGAGTGACGACGTTGCTGAGATCGTTTACGAAAAGTGTACAAAATGCCATCATAATGGTGGAGTTGGACCTTTTCCATTAATGACTTATGCCGAGGCAAGTCCAATGGCCGTTGCAATGGCTTCTTCTATAATAAGTGATGAAATGCCACCATGGCCACCAAACAAGGACTATCAAGAATATGTTCATGACCGTAGCTTAACGCCAGCAGAAAAAATCACACTTTTAGATTGGCTTGCTGCAGGAGTACCTGAAGGAATCCCAGCTAATACACCACCGCCACCTGTCTATACTGCAGGATCACTACTTGGTAACGGAGATTTAGAGTTGCAGATTCCTGTTTACATGAGTAAGGCAACGACTTCAGACGATTACGTTTGTTTCGCGATTCCTTCTGGTTTGCCAACGGATCGAACGATCAGAGCTATTGAAATCATTCCTGGAAATACGCAAACGGTGCACCACGCACTTATTTATATTGATCCAAACAGCGGTAATGTCACTGATACAGTTGGTGGTGATTGCGCGGGGCCTAATTCTCCGACGTCGGAACTTGTAATGGGCTATACCCCAGGAAGTACGCCGATGGTATTGCCTTCTGTTTCTCCACTAAAAATGGGAATGGCTTTCCCTGCAAACGGACAAGTTGTATTTGCCATGCATTATCCAGAAGGTAGTTACGGTACCTATGATAGCACCAAAGTGATCTTTCATTTTTACCCAGTAGGTGAAACGGGAATTCGACCCGTTGCGACGGCGCGTTTATTAGAGGATTGGAGTTTTTCTCTTCCTCCAAATCAACTCACAAATGTTTCCGATGTATACCCTAACTCAGGAGGTCTATTAACGGACTTTTCTTTAATCTCTGTATTCCCACACATGCACTTGATTGGTAAGAGCATGGAAGTTTATGGGATTTTGCCGAGTCTAGACACTTTGAAGCTTATCGATATTCCTGACTGGGATTTTGAATGGCAAGATTTTTACTTCTACAAGAACCTTCAGAAGGCAGAAGTAGGAACGGTTCTTCATGCAGATGCTGTTTTTGATAACACGGCTTCAAATCCTAACAACCCTAACAGTCCTCCGATTACGGTAGGAGCAGGATTGAACACAAGCGACGAGATGATGTTAGCATTCATGCATTACATGGCTTATCTTCCCGGTGATGAAAATTACGACATGGATAGCTTGCTGAATTTGAGTACTGTTTCAATCATCGAAGCTTCTCAATCTGATGAATTATTTACTGCTTATCCAAACCCATTTACCAATGGAGTTTCAATTTATAGTCCGAAATTAACCTCTGGTGATGTGCTTTCGATCTTTGTATATAATATTCACGGAAAGAGAATTGCTCGATTAATGGACAATAACGTGATCACTTCAAGTGAACTGCTGTTGGAATGGGATGGTAACAATGAAGATGGATCACCTGTTTCTGGTGGGATGTATTATATCTCCATAAACAGAAATGGTCAACTATCCAATCATCGAGTTGTAAAACAATAGACACATCAAATTATAGGTTGAGGAATCTCATACTTTAATTTTTTAAAATAATTTCAAAGCCCCAATCATTGAGTTGGGGCTTTTTTATGCCCGATAATTTGACGCGCTATTCTATCAAGTAATCTAATTGGAAAGGTGCATGTTCACCTACCCAAGCACGTGAAATTATAGCTGTCTTCATAATTAAAGAACGCACAAGAGGGACTTGGTGCTTAGCGTTTGATTGTCCGTTAATCCGCACGATGAATTACAAGCTTGACTGTTTGCGCATGCGCAGAAATATGCCCGACGTACTGAAGTTCAGAAAAGTCTATGTAGTGCAGGAAGAGCTAGGAAAACTTATTTTTTCAAGTATTGTACTCCCTTATTCACTTCTGGATCGCTATCGTTTATCACTTGGAAATATCCAAATTCTGCCCAAAGCTGACGTGCAATTTCACCTTTAATTTCGCGTCGAATGAGTTCTTTACTAATTGCCAAGTCTTCTGGTATTACACCTATTTTAAACTCTTTCTTAGTATAATCTGTGAACTGCTTAATGAGTGCATCAGTCACGACAAATGACTTTCTAAACGCAGCAGATGATTTCCATTTCGATCGCTTATTTTGAACGTAATCGAAGGCAAAGGTTGTAAATGCCGGTGAATACCTCAATCTTGAAAAATAGAAGCTTGATCCAGAAGTATCGTAAGGAACAAAGATGTCTGGCATTATTCCACCGCCGCCGTAGACAACTTTACCTTTAGGTGTCTTAAATTTCAACGAATCAGCGAAGGAGGCCGAATCTACTTCGAACATTTCCCCGCTATCGTAACGATCTCTACTGTCTTCGTAATACTCTTCAATATTTCCAGAATATGGTTTTTGAATGCAACGTCCTGTTGGAGTATAATAACGAGCGACGACTAATCTCAGGTTACTTCCGTCATCCAATTCAAAATCCTGTTGTACAAGTCCTTTTCCAAAAGATCGTCTTCCGATGATCGTACCGCGATCATTATCCTGAATGGCCCCCGCAAGTATCTCAGATGCTGATGCAGAATTAGAGTTGATTAAAATGACCAATTCTGTGTTCTTTAAATTTCCTCTTGCAGAACTCATATACCTTACATCTTCTACGTGCTCTCCTTTGGTCACCACAATCGACTCGCCATTTTTCAAGAATTCATCCGCGATTTCGGTAGCGCCAGTTAACACTCCTCCACCATTACTTCGAACGTCAAGAATTAATTTCTTCATTCCCTTTTTGAGCATTTTAGCGGTCGCTGATCTAAATTCCGCTGATGTCGTTTTGGAAAAGTTACTGATCCTCAGGTAACCAATGTCATCCTGAACCATGTACCAAGAAACCACAGAGGCAATTGGAATTCCTCCACGAATAATTTCCTTATTCATTTTCTTGCCATTCCGAACTATCTTCACCTTTACGGGAGTGTTTTCAATACCCTTCAACATTGCCATAACATCTTCGTTCGTAATGTCTTGCGAAGCGACCTTCTTTCCATCCACCTCTAGAAATTTATCGCCTGCCTTCAATCCCGCTCGTTCAGAAGGTGAACCTGGAAGCACTCCCGTAACACAAACCGTGTCACGAATGATAAAGAACCGAACTCCTACTCCGCCAAATTTGCCTTCAATTTGTTCATTCATTGCATGAATATCCTGCGCCGAAATATAGTTACTGTGCGGATCCAAGTTGTGCAATATGTCCCCAATAGTTTGTTCGAAAAGCTTCTCGGCATCTACCTCATCAACATATTGTTGATCTAAGATCTCGACAATATCTTTTATTTTTTGATAATTCGCTTGGCCTTTACTTAATTCGATCGGTTGTACTGCGGTAAAGGATTTACCTAGGTATAAACCGAAGGCCATCATGACAGCCATCACGATCGGAATCATGTAATTCAAACTTCTTTTTGGCTTCTTATTCTCCATCAAATGGGTTTTCTATTTGTTCGGTTGCTACCCCAGCTTCTCTGAGAAAATCAACACCGCTAGTATCTTTATAGGCATTCATATACACAACGCGCTCAATTCCGGCTTGCAGAACAAGTTTACTGCAATCCTTGCACGGCGAGAGTGTGAGGTAAAGTGTTGCCTGCCGACAATCGTGATTGGATTTAGCCACTTTCAATATTGCATTTGCTTCCGCGTGCAATACGTACCAATGTGTATCACCTTCTTTCGTCTCACAACAGTTATCAAAACCACTTGGGGTACCGTTATATCCGTCTGATATAATCATCCCTTCCTTCACGATAATTGCTCCAACTTGTTTTCGTTCGCAGTGCGATAAATCCGACCATGTTTTTGCCATGCGTAAATATGCCTTGTCGTACCGTAATTGTTTTGCTTGTCCTTCCATAGTGTCTTAACAGTCAAAAGTAACATTTATACGCCTGAGGCAGGCTCACATTTCACAATTTTTAACCCTTTTAGGACACTGTTAATCATTGACAAACTTGTATCCCACACCACGAATTGATAGAAAGTGCAATGGATTCTTAGGGTCCTTCTCAAATATCTTTCTGAAGTTGAGGATAAAGTTATCTATCGTCCGCGTTGTTGGAAATTGATCCTTTCCCCATACGCGATCCAATATCTCTGAACGCGAAACTACTTGACCTTGTCTTTCACAAAACAATTGAATAAGCCCCACCTCTTTCTTCGATAGTGATTGAGTTTCACCAGAATCAATATGTTCAACAATGTAAGTTTTAAAATCAACTATTAGCTTTCCGATTGTAACACTTTTGGACTCGAATTGATTGGTTAACACAGCGACACGTAACAGAAGCTCCTCCAAGTCAAATGGCTTTGGTAAGTAGTCGTTTGCACCCGCTTTTAATCCCTCAATTCGATCGGTAGTTGTACCCTTAGCTGATAAAAACAAAACAGGTACAGCGGACTTCTTTCGAATTGCTTTGCACAAATCCACTCCATTGACACGTGGAAGCATTACATCTAGCACAATTAGATCATAATTCAAATCCGCTTCAAAAGAGACCAGTGCATCACCCCCATCCCGATAGGTAGTCACATTGAACCCCTCCAGCTCAAGATTGAGTTGAATCATCTCAGCTAAACTCGCTTCATCTTCTACCACACAAATGTGTTTCATTCCTTCGGTTTATCCCCCTAATTTAGCCTTTCTAACGGCATCAAATTCAAAACATTATTTAATCAACACGAAAATCCCTTTAGCAGTTGAAAACTATACCGTTTTTTTTAATGGCTACATGAAATTTGAAGTACCTTTGCGCTTTCTTAACAAATTATCAATTTTTCGTACCATATGAACCAACGGAAATCCATTAAAACCGCCCTTGTATCTGTATTTGACAAAGGAGGACTAGGACCAATTATTGAAGCACTTCACGCAAAGGGAGTAACCCTTTATTCAACTGGAGGAACGCAAACATTTATTGAAGGACTCAATATACCTGTACAGCGCGTCGAAGATCTTACTTCTTATCCATCTATTTTAGGTGGACGTGTAAAAACCTTACACCCAAAAGTTTTTGGAGGCATCTTAGCACGTCGAGGGTCTGAAGAACATCAAGCTCATCTTGCTGAGTTCGAAATTCCTGAAATTGATCTAATAATTGTTGATTTATATCCTTTCGAAGATACCGTAGCATCAGGCGCTGAGCATGCTGATATTATTGAGAAAATCGATATTGGTGGCGTTTCATTACTTCGTGCTGCAGCTAAAAATTATCAAGACGTAGTTATTATTCCTTCGAAGGATCAATACGCTCCTTTTTTGGAGATTATCAAAGAAAACGAGTGCACGACAAGCCTAGGAGAACGAAAAGATTTTGCCCGAGATGCCTTTAATGTTTCATCTCATTATGACACACATATCTTTCGTTATTTCAACAACGATACAAAAGAAACTTTCAAGCAGTCAATTATGAATGCGCATGTACTTCGCTATGGAGAAAACCCACATCAAAAAGGGATTTTCCACGGTGATATGGACGCAATCTTTGATAAGCTGCATGGAAAAGAATTGTCGTACAATAACTTATTGGATGTCGATGCAGCCGTTAATTTAATGGCCGAATTCAAGAATGACGATCCAACATTTGCTGTCATGAAACACAACAATGCTTGTGGTATGGCAACACGCTCAACAATTCATCAAGCATATGTCGATGCATTAGCTGGGGATCCTGTGAGCGCATTTGGTGGAATTCTAATCGGCAATCGTGAGATTGATCTTGCTACTGCGGAAGAAGTAAACAAGTTATTCTGTGAAGTGGTTATCGCTCCTAGTTATTCAGCGGAAGCACTCGAGTTATTGAAGAGTAAGAAAAACAGAATTATATTAATTCAGAAGGAGGTTGAATTACCTACGCGTCAATTCCGAACTATTTTGAATGGTGTTCTCGAGCAGGATAAAGATGCTATTATGGAAGTGGCTTCAGATCTTAAGTCTCATACGAGCACCTCTCCAACGGATGCTCAAATTGAGGATTTATTGTTTGCTAATAAATTGGTGAAGCATACGAAATCAAATACGATTGTCATTGCAAAAAACAAGCAACTTTTAGCAAGTGGTACAGGACAAACATCTCGGGTAGATGCTCTACAGCATGCCATTCATAAAGCGACTTCTTTTGAATTCGACTTGAAAGGATCTGTAATGGCGTCTGATGCTTTTTTCCCGTTCCCAGATTGCGTGGAAATTGCGGATAATGCAGGAATCGTTTCTGTCATTCAGCCAGGCGGTTCGATAAAAGACCAATTATCGATTGATTATTGCAATAATCATGATGTTTCGATGGTTTTTACAGGAAATCGACATTTTAAGCACTAAAAACGAACCTTTTTTCAATATTTCAGTATACCTTCGAAAGCGTCTAAATTGAACGGACGATAGAATTATTAGCTACCAGCAGAAAAAATGGGAATATTTAGCTTTTTAACGCAAGAAATTGCAATCGATTTAGGAACGGCGAACACGTTAATCATCATGAATGATAAGGTGGTTGTTGATGAACCTTCAATTGTTGCAAAAGATATCCAAACAGGTAAAGTTGTTGCCATCGGGAAGAAGGCGCAACAAATGCATGGAAAAACCCACAAGCTGATTGAAACTGTCCGTCCTTTACGTGATGGTGTAATTGCTGATTTTCAAGCTGCAGAGCAGATGATTCGGGGGATGATCAAGATGATGCAAACGGGTCGAAGTATGTTTAACCCTTCCCTTAGAATGGTAATTTGTATCCCCTCTGGAATTACTGAGGTGGAAAAACGTGCCGTTCGAGATTCAGCGGAACACGCTGGCGCAAAAGAAGTATATTTAGTGCATGAGCCAATGGCTGCAGCAATCGGTATTGGTATCGATGTTGAAGAGCCAATGGGTAATATGATTATTGATATAGGCGGAGGAACATCTGAAATTGCGGTCATCGCACTAGGTGGAATCGTATGTGATAAGTCTATCCGCGTTGCGGGAGATGATTTTACAACCGATATAGAAGAGTACATGCGTCGTCAGCACAATATCCTAGTTGGTGAGCGAACCGCAGAGTCAATAAAAATTAACGTCGGTTCAGCGCTGCCCGAATTAGATAACCCTCCAGCAGATTTTGCTGTTCAAGGCCGTGATTTAATGACCGGAATTCCAAAAGAAATTGTTATTTCTTATACGGAAGTTGCCCATGCCTTAGATAAAACAATTTCTAAGATTGAAGAGGCGATATTGAGTGCATTAGAAATGACGCCTCCTGAGCTTTCCGCAGATATCTACAAAACTGGAATTTACCTCGCAGGAGGAGGATCAATGTTACGTGGATTAGATAAGCGAATTTCACATAAGACTAAACTTCCTGTACACATTGCTGAAGATCCGCTTCGCGCTGTTGCACGTGGAACATCAATTTGTTTAAAGAACTTAGATCGCTTCCAATTCTTGATTAAGGATTAGTGATCGATATGCTATAAAATTGTTAAGCCTCTCAAGAAATCTTGGGAGGCTTTTTTTATGCATTTATCTACTATTCTCCACTTCATCGAAATGTTAACAATTCTTAGTGGACGAAGCGCTCTTCGAAAGCCCGAAATGAGCATTTTTTCTCTTAACTTTGTACATGCGCAATTTCTTGGCATTTATTAGGCGTTTTCGCGTCATATTGTTTTTTGCTCTCCTACAAGGTGTTGCATTGTCTATCTACTTCACCTTTAGTACATTTCCAAGATCTCAATACCTAACAACGGCGTCATCTGTTTCTGGAACACTACTCACAATGCGAAATGATATCACCAAGCATTTCAATTTAAGTGATAGCAATAAGAAATTGCAAAAAGAAAATAAACTCCTTCGAGAACAACTCGAGTTAAGTCGGTTATCAGAGTCAACGATCATTCGCCAAGATTCGGCAGAGGTTATCACCGAAGAAGAACATTTTACACAGCACTTTGAGTACATCGCTGGGACAGTTATTAATGCCACTTTTACGAAGCGAAACAATTACTTCACACTCAATATTGGTGAAGCACAAGGTGTGAAAAAAGGAATGGGCGTTGCTTCTGACATTGGAGTTATTGGAATTGTTCAGAATACGAGTGAACATTTCTCAGTAGTAAAATCGTGTTTAGCGAAAGACATCAATATCGCCGTTGTTATTGAAAACTCGGGAGAACCTGGCTTTCTCAAATGGAATGGTGTAAATGCACGACTCGGTAATATGTCAGGTGTATCGAATGATCGTGAGATTAAGCCATGGTCTAGGATTGTAACTCTCGGAAGTGCGGGAATATTCCCAAGAGGGTTACCTGTTGGTAAGGTTCAAAAAACAAGTCCTATTGAGGGTCATCCTCTCTGGGACGTCACAGTAAAATACGCAGAGAACTTCCGTTCTGTTCAATATGTATACGTTATTCACAACATTTTACAAAAAGAGCAGCACGAGCTAGAACTCGACGTTCCGAAACAACCCATCGCCGATGAATAGAGTCATTAGACAGCTTGGGCGATTCGCCTTCTTCGTATTAATTCAAGTGTTGATATTGAATCAAGTGGAGCTTGGTTTTGGAACACAAATTATGATCTACCCATTATTTGTGCTACTTCTCCCGGTAAATTTGAATGTTTTCCTTTTGTTATTTCTCTCATTTGCGCTTGGTCTCTCAATCGATGCAATGTCGAATACCTATGGCTTGCACGCCTCAGCCCTTCTGGTAGTTGCGTTTTTCAGACCCATTATTTTTAAGTTAACAGCACCTCGTGATGGCTACGAGCAAATTTATGCAACGAATATATACACCATGGGAGGTGCATGGACCGTTAAAACGCTTGGCTTACTCCTACTCATTCATCACTTTTGGTTTTTCTTGCTCGAACTTTTTAAATTGGATGAAATCCTGTATTTAATCCAAAAAACGTTATTAAGTCTTCCATTGTCTTTTGGGATTTGTATTTTACTACAGTACCTCTTCATTAAGAAGCCCAAAGAAGGATGAATTTTGACTCTCGGAAATATGTAATCGTCACGTTTTTTATAGTAACGGGGGCCTTGTATTCGATCAAGTTATTCTACATGCAAGTAGTAGATGATTCCTGGAAACTCCGTGCCGAACAGATTGCAGAGAGACGACAAGAGATCACACCTCCTCGAGCGGTTGTC
Source organism: Flavobacteriaceae bacterium (assembly GCA_047624355.1). Taxonomy (GTDB): domain Bacteria; phylum Bacteroidota; class Bacteroidia; order Flavobacteriales_D; family Crocinitomicaceae; genus UBA4466. The sequence continues at coordinate 22,753 of JBLHPQ010000054.1, forward strand.
TTTGATCGTAACGGCACCAAGGTTGTTGAAAATAAAACCTACTACAACTTGATGATGATCGAGAATGATATAGAGGATATGGATACGATGGCTTTCGCGAAGCTTATTGGATGGACAAAACAAGAAATAATCGATCGCCACAAAGCAATTGTAAAGGGGGAAGGAACCTACACCGATCCCTTCACAAAGAAAGTCTCCAAAAACTATCAAGACGTTAGAGCTTACCCATTTATTAAAGAACTTACCGCAGACGAAATGTCTAAAATAGTTCCACACTTAGAAAGTTTCCCTGGCTTTTTTGAAGAAGTGGCAAGCATGCGGCACTATCCATTCGCTAATGGTGCAAATATTCTAGGTTATCTCTCCGAAGCAACAAGAGAAGAAGTCGATGATGACGCTTTTTATCGACCAGGAGATAGAATCGGTCGTGCGGGAATTGAGCGTTACTATGAAGACCAATTTCGTGGATCAAAAGGTGTGCGGTACGTAGTAACTTCCGCTCGAATGAATGCCGTGGGATCTTTTGAAAATGGCAAATACGATACAACTGCTATACAAGGTGAGCCAATTCATCTTGGACTTGATGTCAAGCTTCAAGAATATGGTGAACAGTTACTCCAAAATAAAAAAGGGTGTATTGTAGCGATTGAACCTTCAACAGGAGAAATACTAGCCTTGGTCTCTGCTCCTACCTATGACCCAAATTTATTGGTAGGAAATAAATTAATTCGAAAGAACTATCCTGATTTACTAACTGACTTAAATAAACCACTCTTCCCTAGGCCTCTTGCTTCAGAGTATATGCCAGGATCGACATTTAAACTACTTCAATCACTTATTGGTATGCAGGAAGGTGTGATCACTAAGGATTCCGGTTTCCCGTGCAATAAGAGTGTCGTTGGTTGTCATAATCATCCTTCCGCGCAAAGCGTTACACAGGCTGTTAAAATGTCGTGTAACCCATACTTTTACGCCGTAACTCGAAGAATAATACAACAAGGATTCAAGAAAAGTAGTTTTGAAGATTCTGAAATCGGCCTAGGAATTTGGGCAGATTACATGCACAGTTTTGGGTTAGGCGTAAAATTGGATACTGATATCACAGGATTACGTGCTGGAAACATTCCCGATCCTGCCTATTATGATCGCTGGAGAGGAAAAGGAGTATGGAAGTTCTCAGCAATTCGATCGATTTCCATCGGTCAGGGAGAAGTATTACTGACACCCTTACAATTGGCAAATGTAGCTGCTATAATGGCAAATCGTGGTTGGTATTATACTCCCCATTTTGTGAAGTCCATCGGTGAATCGGGTCCATTGGCGAAGTACAAAGTGAAAAATTACACAAAAGTAGATCGGAAACATTTCATCCCCGTCGTTGAGGGAATGCGCGGATGCGTGCATGATGCAGGAGGAACAGCGAGGCTAGCCAGAATTGATGGCGTTACGCTTTGTGGGAAAACTGGGACCGTCGAGAATTACATTCGAAGCGTAAAACAAAAAAATCATTCTGTATTCATTTGTTTTGCTCCAATGGATAACCCGAAAATCGCCATTGCCGTATTTATTGAAAATGCCGGCGGCGGTGGAGGAACATGGGCGGCTCCTACTGCAAGTTTGATGATCGAGCAATACCTCAATGGTGAAGTCAAAAGCACCGCAAAAGAAAAGCGGATTTTGGAGGCCAAATTATCGAACTGGGAATGAGAAAAAACGATTCATTAGCTGGAGCTTTCGATTGGCCTTTGTTCAGTGTTTTCATGGTTCTCATGGGGTTTGGTTTGGCGACCGTTTATTCTGTTGCATACGATGA
>JBLHPQ010000055.1:0-23766 GCA_047624355.1 Flavobacteriaceae bacterium
GTTACTGTTGCATTGTTTCCACATAAGTCTGTGAATGTCCAAGTTCGTGTAATTGTTTCAGGACAGGTTGCTCCATCTGAAACATCAGTTCCAGGAACAGTACCATTTGGATCACAGTTGTCTATAAAGTTCAAGTTTCCAGCGGCTGGCACATCTGTTGGACATTGGTACGACGCCGCAATAGGAGGTACCGTAAATACAGGTGCTTGTGTGTCTACTATTGTTATTGTCTGAGTTACCGTTGCATTGTTTCCACATAAGTCTGTGAATGTCCAAGTTCGTGTAATTGTTTCAGGACAGGTAGCGCCATCTGAAACATCAGTTCCAGGAACAGTGCCATTAGGATCGCAGTTGTCTGTATAGTTCAAATTTCCTGCAGCTGGCACATCTGTTGGACATTGGTACGACGCCGCAATAGGAGTTCCTGTAAATACAGGAACTTGTGTATCTACTACTGTTATTGTCTGAGTTACCGTTGCATTGTTTCCACATAAGTCTGTGAATGTCCAAGTTCGTGTAATTGTTTCAGGACAGCTTGCGCCATCTGAAACATCAGTTCCAAGAACGTTTCCATTTGGATCACAGTTATCGGTATAGTTCAAATTTCCTGCGGCTGGTACATCAGTTGGGCATTGATAAGTTACTGTGATTGGCGGTGGTGTAAACACAGGGTTTTGTGTGTCCCAAACAGTAATTATCTGGCTAACAGGCGCAGCAGGGTTTCCACAAGCATCTGAGAAAGTCCAAGTTCGTGTTATTGTCTCTGGACATGTTAGTCCATTCGATACATCAGCGCCGGCGACAGTCGATGACGCATCGCAATTATCCGTATAGCCTAGATTGAACATGACAGGAATGTCTCCTAGACATTGAACAGATAGAGCAATAGGAGGGGCGTTGAATACTGGTGCTGTAATATCGTCGATAATAATTGTTTGAAAAACATCGATGAAGATACCGCAACCATCTGTTACTCTATACGTTCTTGTTCTTGTCTCCGGACATGTTAACCCATCAGTCGATTCTCCAATATAGGTAACGGCAAGGGGAGATGTGAAATCATCCGTTTCGTCGGTAACAACATTAACATTTGGAGCAGGAATTGCAGAAGCACATTCTACGTTGATTGTTGCGGGATCACTAGCCGTAGGAGGTAAATCAACCACTACGGTTGTTGGCCATAAACAAGAAGTTCCCGTAGTCCATCCACAGGACATTCCAGGATTCACAAGGTCTACGGAAGTAGCTTGGCAGATGAAGTCGCCAGCATTATTGTTATCGGCACTCCCAGTCCTTGCGAGGCTATATTGAACACCTGCAAGAGTTCCACAGTTCGCAGGACAACCATTTCCTGTCCATTCGGCGCCTAACGTAATAGGAAAACCGTTAATTGTTGGATTGAATGCTGCTAATTGAGCAGCTGTCCATCCCCATGCAATAAAATCGACGACATTTCCTAAGTTGTCGATAATGATAGCCCAACTAGAGCTATTCGGATTCCAAAAGATGTTATTTCCCCAATAATTTGGTGAAGCACCATTGTCGGTCCTCGATTGCATAGAGCAAGCAGGGAAGGACGTTGGTAGATTCCATAGTGTTGTATTAAAAGAGTTTATTACAGTATATGAACTACTTACTGCCACTACCCAACCATTGGTATTAATAGGCGTAGTGTATAAATTAGAAATTTCGATATAATCTTCTGATCCAGTACCACCAACGGCACCTTCTAAACCACATTCTGTGATGAGAATGGATCCTCCTCCGCCTGAAATTGAACCTGTTGCTTGTACCCAATAGGTAGCGTCGTTTGTCAATGTTGGCGTTGTATAGACACCAGAAGTAGATAATTGGATGACGCCTGGATCAGCATCCCACCATTCAAATATTCCAGTTGAGCCACTTGCAGTTAGGGTAGTTGAACTACCAGGGCAAACAACAAGGTTTCCAGAAATTGTTGGCTCTTCTACAACATTCACGTCAAATGTCGTAGATACAACCGTTCCAGTACAAGCACTACAGCGCGCATTAACTGTGTAAGTAGTTGTCGTTGTTGGAGCCGCATTATACGATGCGGTAGTACTCCAAGCTTGGACGACAGCCGCGCCCATTAGCACTTCATATTGATAGGTTCCTGCGCAGGTACCAGCGGCTGTGAAATTAATGGTGGTGCCTGTACCTTCACATATCATCAGAGGTTGCGGATCAGCAGTAACTGATGTTGCTCCACATTGTGCTTTTAGTGCAGTGTAAGAAAAGAAGGAGAGAAACAGAGCGGTGAGTAAAGTAGCTTGATTTCTCATTTGGTAGTTAGTTTAGCGTTTCAATAAAAGTGAGGTCCGTTTCGAACATCGTATAATTCATTCCTAGTTCATCGGCTGATTCAATGTAGGATACAATAGCCTGGAGATTGGCAGAAATATCATTTGGTGAACCATTATTAACATGATCGTTTATTATCGCTAGTTCAGCGAAGATGCCAATAGCAATGTCTCGTGTGTTCTCTGATTTTGGATGATCAATATCCCAGGCTTGATGTCTTTGAATTTCTTCCACCGACATGGTGCAGTCCGTCTCATGGATAGTCTGAGCATATAATGCAGTGGATCCACCTATAGTGAATAAAATGAACGTGAGCAGTAGTCGTTTCATACGTTGGTAGTTTTATGCAAAGTAATATACTTGTTAAGTTTAGGGCGAAAATCAATCTGGTTGCCATACCCTTAATTGAAATTTCATAGTCTCTTTTAACGCAATTCGAAATTAGGGTTTTTGAAACTTTCGTGCTAATCAAATGATAAATAGCGTCAATTAAGTAATATAAACAACATGATTGTCACAAAACGTTAAAAAAAACGACAATCATCCACTTGATTTCGCTAGGTACAACGGCACTTCATTAGTTGAAGATCAACTTCATCTAATCACTGGGAATTAAGAGTTTCTTATAGGGAATAAGTAGTGTTTATCCTCCACAATTCAAGAAATAAAACCTCAATCTTATTTTACTATTTAATCTGCTCGACAGCCTCACTTACTACCGTGACAGGTCGCTTGCAGGTTCCATTCTGACAAACGTAGATGGTCGTTTCTCCTTCAGATAACTTCCCGCTTAGCGTTTCCAGTTTTCCTTCTTTCTTACCTCCATAAAACAGAACGTTTGGTAGGTAGTGCTTATCCATTTTCTTTCTGATCGCGAGACAGTTATTGCCAACAATCGCCACCTCATATGGGGCTTTGGTGAAATGAATGAATAAGCTATTCCAATTAGAATAAAAATACGGGTTTTCTGTAGCTCGCTCTGAAACTACATTCAGCATTCCTTCAGCTCTTAAAAGAAACTTCTCATCGTAGTAAAACTGACCCAAAGCAAAAAGATTTTTAGCCATTACAGAATTAGAAGCGGGAATTACATTATCGCTGATTTCTCGTTTTCTTGAAATGAGATTAGAATGATCATCGTGCGTATAAAAGAAAAGCTTCGATTGCTCATCATAAAAATGCTTCATGGTATAATCAGTCATGCTCTTTGCTCGAATAATCCACTTCTCATCCAATGTTGCTTGATATAAATCAATGAACGCATTAATGGTGAGCGCATAATCATCCAGAAAACCATGGATTGAGTGCTTTCCATCCTTATAGCTTCGCATCAATTCACCCTTGTGCTTTTGACCATTTTGGTAGAGGAAATTCGCGTTTTTCAGGGCAGCATCTAAGAACTTCTTATCGTCAAAAGCTCGGTAGGCGTCTACGTAACCGCGCATCATCAGTGCATTCCACGAAGTCAACTGTTTGTCATCCAGACCTGGGCGAACTCTTTTAGCTCTTTCTTTCAACAAAATCTTGTTGCATTCTTCCAGGGTTGTTTTCAGTTGTTGAGTGTCAAGACCTTTCTTCTCAGCATATTCTTCCGGTGAACCGGTTCGATAAAGAACGTTATTACCGTGTTCCCAATTTCCTTGTTTCGTAATGTGATAATAATCCGAAAACAATTTAGAATCATCGCCAAGCAGTCGATCAACATCTTGCTTTTTCCAGACATAGAATTTACCTTCTTCGCCATCGCTATCTGCATCGAGCGAGGAATAAAAACTTCCGTTTGAAGCCGTAAGTTCTCTTTCTACAAAGTTTAATGTTTCATAAACAACCTGCTTATAAGCTGGATCATTATTCGCCTGCCAAGCATGTGAGTAAAGGCTGACTAGTTGAGCATTATCGTAGAGCATTTTTTCAAAATGTGGTATGTGCCAATCTACATCAGTAGAGTAGCGCGAAAAGCCACCTCCAACATGGTCATAAATACCTCCGTTGGTCATACTCTCTAGCGTTCTTTTAATTGCTCGTTCTGCAAGTTTATCTTCTGTGAGGTGATTATACTCTAAGGCATATTCCCAGAAGGATGGCATCGGGAATTTTGGAGCTTGATTGAGTCCACCTTTTTCTAAATCCAATCGAGAGGCTAAGGCTGCAAATCCACTAACGAGAAGGTCTTCCTTGAAAGGCGATGGCTTGCCTTGAATTTCCAGCTCACCAGAAGTCTCTAATCCTTGTGCGACTTGTTCGGCGCCACCGAGTAATACCGATGGATCATTTTTATGTAGATTGATGAAATGATTTAGTACTTCCGTCCAATCGCTGTTAGAAAAGTAAGTGCCACCGTAAAATGGTCTTCCATCTGAAAGTGCAATGATGTTTAACGGCCATCCACCGCCACCGCTCATTATTCTAGCAGCATCCATGTAAAGGGCATCAACGTCAGGACGTTCCTCTCGATCGACTTTTATAGATATAAAATGCTCATTCATCAATTTTGCGACTGTCGTATCTTCGAAACTTTCGTGTTCCATCACATGGCACCAATGACACGATGAATATCCAATACTAATGATGACCATTTTATTTTCAGCCTTCGCTTTTTCTAAGGCCTCATCTCCCCAAGGATACCAATCTACGGGGTTGTGCGCATGTTGCAATAGATATGGACTTGTCTCGTCAATCAAAGCATTGGTGAAGATGTGATCGTTAGGTTTCACTTTTTCACTCGTGGAAGCACAACTGCTAACGACAATGATTATCAATGAATACAAAAAGATTGACTGAAGACTAAATAGTATTTTCATGTTCAAATTTGAATGACGAAGTTACGCTAATGCTACAATTAATTCAAGTCGATTGTTAAGAGCATTATGAATTAGTTTTAGTTTGATTTGCTGGGATCAACCAAACAACTGAAAATACAATTGTAAGAAGTATTCCAGGCAATGAATAATCTATAAATAAATGATGATCAGACCAAGTGGTGTGGTCCATAGTGTCATAATAAAGTCCATAAAAGGTAAGTGTAAAAATCGCTGCAGAAAGAATCCTGAAAATTGCCTTTCCTGAGTTCATTGGTCTAAGTCTAAAGAACATAAAACTAAGGAGGGCAGAAACAATCCAAAGAGGGATGAGCCAGTCAAAACTACAGAGAAATCCTTCGCAATTACCTGGAATGTAATGTGCTGACCAATGAAGCGGTAAACTAGTAAGCATGTAAATGGCGATGATCAGGATAAACCGTTTGGGACTCAACTTACTTCTGTTGAGAGTTGTTTGAGTTTAAATTCCGTATCGCAAGATTTACATTTATAGAGCGATTTATAGTAAATAGGAAAAACCATAAGCATGAAGGAGGCAATTATTGACATAAATCCACCTAAGCCTTTCATTGACTTGTAATTGGTGTAAAGGTCACTAGATTGACAGTTAGGACAGCAAACTACTTCGTCATTTTCATCAGTCGTAGGCGTTTCATTTATCTCTTGAATTATCGAGAGTGCTTTCTCTCCATCTGAGCGATTGATTTTCAATTTTATACCGCCAACCGCAAAATTGAATAGGGGATTCATAGTCACGATGTTTTCATCGAAAATAAAGCATTTGATTCCTTCACCTTCTAGGCGTGCTTGAAGTATATGTGCTTCTATTGCACCGTCGAATGTTTTTATCGTTACTAGATCCATTGTTGTCAATTTTTACTGAGATGGCCTCCAATTAAAGGGTTTTTCGAGCTATAAATGCTTTGTGTTGAAGGCTACTTAATATACGAATAAAAGACGAGTTTGGATGCTGTTATGGCTATAAATAAGCTGAAGATCATGAGGTTTCCGCCAAAATTCACCTGAACAATCGCTTTCTAAACCTAAAACTGATTTCTTGGATTATTTAATCTTCACTTCTACAGATACAGGGAAATGATCAGAATAACCGCCAAGGTACTTAACGCCACCGTACGTTCTATTCGGGACGATATTCCCACGGTATTCACCAAGAAGAAAATCAGGGCTATGAATTTTCCCAGATTTCTTTTTTACCTTGATTCCTTTCTTTTTGATGAACGATTTGGAGACCATAATATGATCTAAAACCCCCCATTCATTTCTATAGCTATGCGAACCGCCAAAATCACCGGATTTCTCTGTGATGAGCGGTTTTAAAATGTCAGAAATCATTAATGGAGCTCGGTTCTCCGGGTAATCATTCAAATCTCCCATGAGTATGATTTTGACTTTTTTGTTTGCAGTTAGTTGGGCGTTGATAAACTCCTTCGCGGAGATCGCAGCAATCATTCTTTTCGGTTCACTTTCTGCTTGTCCACCACGTCGACTAGGCCAGTGATTTACCATGACTATAATTTGATCTTTTCCGTGTTGAAACTTTGCCCAAACGATATCTCTAGATGGTGTGCTCGGTGGAGGCATATCGAATCGAATAGCACCCTTATCAACAAGCATTAGCACTGTACTATCATAAATAATTGCATTATCAATCCCTCGTGCATCGGCAGATTCAAAATGAACAACGTTATGCGTGGATTTCATTTTTCCGTAGGCCACAATATCTTCTACAACTGCCTTGTTTTCAATTTCGCACAATCCAACAACTAACGGTGTGTGGAGACTATCTAACACCTCATTGATGTGCTCGATTTTCTCAAGATAACGCTCTGAGGTCCATTCTCTTTTAGAGGAGGGCAGGTATTCTTCATCAATCTTCCCCTGTGTGTCCAATGTATCGAAGAGATTTTCAACATTGTAAAAGGCAATCGTTCTTGTAGATTGAGCGCTCAAGGAGATTGTCAGAAGTATGAAGTAGGAAAGAAGGAGATACCCTTTATACATGGAGTAAGTTTTAGTTTAAAGTTAAAGAATCTAGGTTGATTTATGACAAATTAACGCCTAATCAATTAATAGTTTTCTTGCCATTGGTCCGTCGCACATGATCGCATCAAGAATGGAAAGAGAGCTTCGAAATTTCATTGAATCATTAAACACTTGTATATAAGGAGCCTTTAAAGTTTCCATTGAAGTGTCCTTTTTTGCAAGAATCAGTCGAGGGTCATTCTCAATGACAGGATGAAATTCTTCAGAGATGACTAATTCCGTGTCAAGATCTAACCATGCGATAATGCGTTCTGTAATTCTCATATTATAGGGAACTAGTAGATTATCATCACGCAAAATCAATTCCTCGACTTCTATTCCGTAGTAATCGAAGAATGGGGCAGAGCTATACGCATTTTGTATGGATCTCCAGTGTCGAGCACGCCAATTTTCTGTTAGCGGCATTCCAATTTCATCCGTTGGCGTCTTTGATCCATTGGGTCGTTCCGTTGGAATAGAAAGCGATAAGATACCATTTGCACCAACGATATCACATCGATTTCGATAGGTTTGCTTAGGGTAATGCTCTTTGACTTCAATGATTACCTTATCATGCTTAGCTAGCGCTTTAAAGTAGTCGATACTTCCGAAATACGTTGTCGGGAATACAGGGATCATTTTATCAACGTAAACATTCTTTTCCAACGAGGTGGCCCAAATGGATCATTTGAAAACCAAACCATAGATGCCTTGCCTACGATATGATCTTCAGGAACAAATCCCCAAACTCTTGAATCCATTGAGTTATAGCGATTATCTCCCATCATCCAGTAATAGTTCATTTCAAACGTATACGAAGTTGCCTTTTTACCGTCTATGTAAATTACACCTCCTTTTTTCTCTAGTGTATGTCGTTCGTAGGCCGTAATGACTCGCTCATACATTGCCAAATTGTAGTCGTTCAATTCTACTTTCCAACCACGCTTAGGTATTCTGAATCTTGTAAAATCAGTATTGGTGTTGTTGATATCCGGATTCTTAGGGTAGAAATGAACATTTTCAAGCTTGTCCATACTGGTAGGAAGCACTCCTTCTTGATCAGAATATTGGTCAATAATAGATAGTTCAAAGAGGGCATCTGGATGCTTCTTCTCTAATTTTGCCTTCTGAGTTTCGGTAAGATGCATCGTGTAATAGGTCGTTGCGCTATTTTGCGGGGTACTTGGTAGTCCTACAGAAAGTCTTGTTACGTCTCCCATTCTGCGATAATCACCTCGCTTAGATGCAGACTCCAATCCAATGCTTTCCATGTAAGTTGGTTTGATATCAATATTATAAACATTGAACATCAAATTCTGATTTTTAGCAACCCGTGATTTTTTACCATTGACATAAAGTACAGATTTCTTGATCTCTAACCAATCTCCAGGTATTCCTACGCAACGCTTAATGTAATTCTCACGTTTATCAACAGGCCTCGGAATTAATCCATAATGCTCAATAATTTCATATTCTTCTTGTCCGTATTCATTGATTGAAATTACCTGATGTGCTTTACCACTTTTAAGGTATTCTCGCGCCTTATTTTTCCATTTATCAATATCGCGGAAATATAATTTATACCAATTGTCATTAGCAAATTCACCCATTTGTTCTACTGAGATTTGAAGAGAATCGGGCCTCTTTTTATTCTCATCTCTATAGTATTCAACAAATTTGCTTAGCTCTCGTTTAGAATCTTCATCAGCTTTGAAAGCGATGAGCGATTCTTTCCATATAATATCATGATAATCATGTCCCATCAAGCCCATAGGCATTCTCGGATCATAAACCGCGGTATCTCCAGAAGGATAATTGAATACGACCACGTCGTAACGATTTACTCCACTAAAACCAGGAAGTCGTGTATACTCTGAAGTTTCTATTTGCGAATACGATTTTGTAACGACCCAAGGCAAGGTGTTGTGCACTAATGGGTAGGAGAGAGGTGTTACCGGTACTTTTGGTCCATACGCCAATTTATTTACGAAAAGAAAATCGCCTACAAGTAATGTCTTTTCCATGGATCCCGTTGGAATTTGAAAGGGCTCAAATACATACGTTCGAATAATACTTGCGGCTATCAAAGCAAAGAGAATAGCATCTCCCCATTCTTTGACTTTTGTTCGTTTACCAGGTTCAGCACGAGTTACGGCTGCGATACCGAGCGCAATAATATGACCGATTATTGGAAGCGAAAGGAACAGTACAAGGTGATCTCCCCATTCGCGATCCCCGAGTTCTTTGCTATTTGCCCAATTTGTTTCTGGCAACATTTTATCACCAGATCGAGCAATTTTGAACAGAATAATGTAAGGAAAGAAAATTCCTTGAAGGGTATCAACGAGTGTCAAATGACCAAACCGTCTTATGTAAGAAGTGTTAGCTACCGACCACATTACGAGATGAACTCCAGGGAAGATCAATAATAGCGACCAGAACGGTTTCTTGCTTCCTATCTTGAATGCAACATAATAGTTGTAGATCGGTACCAGTGCTTCCCAAGATTTACGATCGGCTTGCTCGAAACTTTTCCACCACATTGCTAGGTAAGGGTGGACAAGGATAAATAGATAAAAATAAAATACGTTCATTGTTTAATGTTTGATAATGTCTTGCATCGTATAGACGCCTTTTCTTCCGTGCAGCCATTCTGCAGATATTACTGCACCTAATCCGAAGCCAGTCCGGCTGTGTGCAGTATGCGTCATTTCTATTGAGTCAATTTCTGAATTATACTTAATCGTATGCGTTCCTGGCACATTGGGCTTACGGTAAGATGTTACACCAACTTGTCCAGGATTCGTTGTTGGAGTCTCATTTTCTTCATGCACCCAGGATGTCAAATTTTCATTCTGAGATAAAACGTCGTTTGCCAAAGTTACAGCTGTACCGCTTGGTGCATCCAGCTTTTCCATATGATGCGCTTCCTCAATTTTCACGTCATACTTAGTGTGCGTGGACATAAGTTTTGCTAATCTTCTGTTGAGATCGAAGAATATATTCACTCCAATACTGAAGTTAGATGCATAGAGCAGTGATCCTCCATTTTGAATTACATAATCTTTGACGAAAGGTAATTGTTCATCCCAGGCAGTTGTTCCAACTACGACCGGAGTTTTTTGATCTACACAGTGTTGGATATGTTGTACTGCAAGATCGGGCGTAGTGAATTCAATCGCTACATCTACCTCTGAAAAATCGATTTGATCTATCATCGTCTTGCTCGTTGATCTGGCAGATATGGAATGCCCTCGAGAAATCGCAATTTCTTCGATGATTTTCCCCATTTTCCCGTAACCAATAAGTGCTATTCGCATGTAGATTGTAATTCAAACAAAAATAGCAGTTTCCTGAGCTTAGGCAAGTGATTTAACGAAAATTAAGCCGAAGATTTATGCCTGGTGTATAACCGGTCATTAAGACGGGGCGAATGGACATCGATAAGTCCTCCGAAATATCAAACGATACAAAATGAGCTTCGACGCCGGCATCAGCAAGTTGCAGGAAGTAAAAGGCACCAACCGCAAGAATGGATAAATCTCTCCAATCTAAGTACTGATTGTAAATAGTGAGTATCGCCGCATCATCATAAATTTCAGAACCGGCAAAGTTTTGTCCATTTTGATAGGTCAAATATTGTCGATCGCTATATTCCTGTCTATACTTTTTTTGTTGACTTTGATTTTGAATTAAGAAATAGATGGATGCTCCCATACTGCCATAGATGAGAGGAAGTTTCCAGAATGCCTTTTTATGTCCCTTTGGCATTGCCCGATGGTTATAAATTTGACCTGCTCCGGGAACGGCAGCTGATAAGAGTATTGCTTTTTTTACCGAGTGCGGAACGATAGTGTCCGGTGAAACAGATAGGCTGTCTTGAGCGAATAATGCTGAAGAGAAGAGTAAAAAATAAAATGCAACTAAGCGTTGTTTCATTTGATGTTAAGAAGTTCCATAATTCGGCTTAGATCGACATCTGAATTGAAGTTCACGATAATCTTTCCGTTTCCGCCAGAGGACTTTTTAATATCCACTTTTGTAGATAGTTGGTCTCCTAGATGCTCCTTAAACGTATATTCTGTCTCAGAAATTGCAGCAACCGTCTTTTTTCCTTCTTTCGAAGATTTTTCTTTGGCTTCAATTATTTCACCTCGAATAATTGCTTCGATTTCACGAACAGATAGTTTTTCTTTAACTACACGTTCAAATAAAGCTATTTGCGTTAGCTCATCTCCAGCGGAAACCAATGCACGAGCATGTCCCATTGTTATCTGCTGATTCTTCAGGCCTGTTTGAATTGGAGCTGGCAGTTTCAATAAGCGCAAATGGTTTGTAATGCTCGATCTGCTCTTTGAGATCTTCTGGCTCAACTGATCTTGCGTTAAATTGCATTCCTCGATGAGTCTTTCGTAGGATAATCCAACTTCAATTGGGTTTAGATCTTCACGCTGAATGTTTTCAACCAGTGCCATTTCTAGCATTGCCTGATCATTTGCTATACGGATATAGCATGGAATATCCTCCAAGCCAATCAATTGTGCTGCCCTAAACCTTCGCTCTCCAGAAATTAGTTGGTACTTGTCACGCCCAAGTTTTCTAACCGTAAGTGGCTGTATAATGCCGTGAAGTTTAATCGAGGCTCCTAATTCCTTTAGAGCATCTTTCTCGAAATTTGTTCGAGGATTGAACGGATTGGCTTCAATTTTATCAACAGGCAGCGTAGAAATGGATCCAACAATTCCTGTTCCGTTTGACCTTGATGTAATGTCAGTATCCGAATTTTCAAGTAATGCGCCTAGTCCTTTCCCTAGGGCTGATCTTTTCTTAGTGCTAGAGCTCATCGCCAATATTTATTTTTTTATCCTCGTTGGAAATTTTTGTCAAATCATTTCGCTGAAGAATCTCTCTAGCGAAGTTCAGGTAATTGATGGCACCTTTGCTCGAAGCATCGTGCATTACAATAGTCTCTCCGTAACTCGGCGCTTCACCCAACTTTGTGTTTCGATGAATAACGGTATCAAATACGATTTCTTGGAAATGCATTTTTACCTCTTCGACTACTTGATTCGCAAGCCGGAGTCGAGTATCGTACATTGTTAATAAAATACCCTCAATCTCAAGCGCTTCATTCAATCTGCCTTGAACAATTTTGATCGTATTCAAAAGCTTTCCAAGTCCTTCTAATGCAAAGTACTCGCATTGAACAGGAATTAAAACAGAATCAGCTGCTGTTAACGAATTGACAGTAATCAATCCTAGAGATGGTGAACAATCAATAATTATGAAATCGTAATTGTCACGTATTTTTTCAAGCGCCATCTTCAAACGATGCTCTCGATTAGGCAGATTGATCATTTCCAATTCGGCACCAACCAAATCAATATGAGATGGAAGGATATCTAAGTTTGGATTATCCGTTTGAATAATTAATTCCGAAGGGTCTGCATCATTAATGAGGCAATCGTAAATGTTTCTAGATGCTTTAGGATCAAGCCCAACACCAGAAGTTGCATTTGCTTGAGGGTCGGCATCAACGATGAGTGTTTTGTACTCAAGTACCCCTAGACAACCACCTAAATTAATTGTAGTAGTCGTTTTCCCAACACCTCCTTTTTGATTTGCTATTGCAATTATTTTGCCCATTTATTGACTAGATTCTATGTCCATGCAATAGTACACGACACGATAAAGATACGCTAAAGATCGTTAGTGATGCTGTGAAATTTTGAGTACTTATCAACGATATCGTCGATTGATTGTGAATAAAACGCGTGCTTGTCTAGACCTGTGCAGTTTGCCTATAAATCTTCGAAAGATACTTCTGTGAATTCTGATTCCTTATTTTTATTGGAATCTTCATTTTTAGGACTGTGTGTCTCTTGCCTATATTCTCCTGTAGCGACCAGTTCATCAATCTTCGAGAGTGCATCCGCGAGTCCATCTTGGAACTTTGTAAAGTCCTCCTTATAAAGAAACAATTTATGTTTCTGATAAGATTCACGGCCATCCGTGGTGGTTTTTTTGCTTTCGGTCAACGTTAAGTATAAATCATTTCCTTTGGTTGACTTCACGTCAAAGAAGTAGGTTCTCTTTCCTGCTCTTACCACCTTCGAATATACTTCACTATTCTTATCGTACTCCATGCCCCTTTCCTTATTAGTTTCTCTTAACAAATATGGAAATTATTTTTGTGATCTGAAAATATTGAGCTAACTCCTTTGAAAATCTATTGATTAGGCTCCAAATACCGGTTTGATTAGTTGATAAGATGGCCTTAATCAGATTGTTCATCAAGTTGTTTGTGGTAAATTTCGGAATACCTTCCCTCAAGCTTGAGCAATTCTTCATGGCTTCCTTCTTCGATTTTGGTTCCATTATCAATTACAATCACGCGTTGGGCATGTCTAATGGAAGAAATTCTGTGACTTACGATTATTGACGAAGTTATAGCGCTATTTTTCAGGTGGTTGAGGATAATCTCCTCCGTTTCCGTATCTACAGCAGATAGGCAATCATCTAAGAGTAGGAGTGATGGTTCACGTACTAGTGCACGGGCAATGCTGACGCGTTGCTTTTGACCGCCACTTAAATTAACACCACGCTCACCGAGTAATGTATCGAATCCATCAGTAAATTCAATGATGTTATGATAGACGTGTGCTTTTTTGGCTGCTTCAATCATGGCTGCATCAGATAATTCTTCGGGTGAACCAAAAGCCAAGTTGTTTCTGATCGTGTCTGAAAATAAGAATACATCCTGTGGTACAATTCCCGTCATTGCCCTAAATGCTTCTATGTTTACTTCTTTCAAAGGAATCCCATCGATTAAAATTTCCCCACTATCTGGTTCAATTTGCCTCATTAATAATGCTAAGACAGTTGATTTACCACTTCCTGTTCGGCCAACGATACCAAGCGTTTCACCTTTTGAAATTTTGAAGTTTAAATTCTTAATGGCTTCAATTCCAGAGGTCTCATAGGTGAAAGAGACATCAACAAATTCTATTGTACCCTGGAAATCAAGTTCGGACTTATTAGTGTTTACGATGTCATTTTTTTTCTTGAGGAATTCATTGATTCTAGTTTGACTAGCTCCAGCACGTTGAACGAGCGACGTGACCCACCCAATGGAAGCAAATGGCCATGTAAGTAGGTTGATGTAAAAGATGAACGCAATGATTTCTCCCAGATCGATATGTTTGGAACCATCAATATCTAAATGATCCTGACCATAAAATATTCCTCCTAGGTAAATACACAGGATAGTACTCAGGCCAATAAGTAAGAAAATCGTTGGGATGAAAAGTGCGTTTACAAGTACCAAACGCATGTTCTTATTCTTGTAGCGGTCTGCTGATTCATTAAACTTCTCAACAACATCTTTGTTTCTGCCGTATGCTTTTACTACACGAATTCCAGAGAAATACTCATGCGCCAAAGTGGACATGTGCGATTGTTCTTCTTGTACAATGGTACTCAGCTTATTCATTTTTGAAGAAACCTTATAGATCAAGATGGACATGATCGGCAATGGTATCAAGACGAAAGCAGTTAAGACTGGGTCTATACTTATCATATTGATAACTACAAGAACAGTAAGAACGATCAGATTAATGGTATACATTAAACTTGGCCCTAAGTACATACGTACTTTTGACACGTCTTCAGATATTCGATTCATTAAATCACCCGTCGAGTTCTTCTTATAGAAGGTATAACCAAGGTTTTGGTATTGTTGGTAAATTTCATTCTTCAAGTCAAATTCAATGTGCCTTGACATAATGATAATTGACTGTCGTTGAAAAAAGAGAAAAATACCTGCGGCCAAGGATAGGCCAGCGTAAATAAGACCAACCACTAAAGCGCTCATTACAACGTCATCTGCTTGCACACCATCTGTAAGATCGTTAATTACCTGCATTGTATAGTCGGGCATTTTAACCTTGAAATAATTCTGTCCAATTACGAAGAGAATTCCAAGAAGAAAGTGCCACTTATATTTAAAGAAATATTTGTTGAGATAGCTCAGTGACTTCATCCGATAATTTCCTATTTTTGCCAAGCGATTTTACATGACGTTGTAAAAGTAATTAATAGACTTGAGATAATATTTGCTTTCCTATGTTTGAAGTGAAAAATATTGAGGACACAGGCCTCGCAAAGAATCCTGTGATTGCCCAAATGGGTAAATACAATCATGAGCAATTGCTTTTTTGCAATGACAACGCTACTGGTTTGAAAGCAATTATCGCTGTACACAGCACAGTACTAGGGCCTGCATTAGGTGGGACTAGAATGTGGACGTACGCGAATGAGATGGATGCTTTGAACGATGTTCTTCGCTTGTCTCGCGGAATGACTTACAAAAATTCTATTTCTGGATTAAACCTTGGAGGTGGTAAGGCCGTAATTATCGGTGATTCTAGAAGTATGAAATCAGAAGCGCTTTTCAGAAGATTTGGAAAATTTGTCAATAGCTTGGCTGGTAAATACATAACGGCGGAAGATGTCGGGATTTCACCAACGGATATGACATGGGTGAATATGGAGACGGATCACGTTGTTGGTTTACCAGGTAAGAGCGGCGATCCATCACCGGTTACGGCCAAAGGAACCTATATGGGAATGAAAGCATGTGCTAAAGCGCAATTTGGTTCTGATTCATTATCAGGAAAAAAGGTGGCAGTTCAAGGGGTTGGCCACGTTGGCGAATACTTGGTTGAATTGTTAGCTAAAGAAGGCGCGGTAATATCTATCACAGATATTCATGAACCAACTTTGAAACGCGTATCTGAAAAGTACGGTGCAAAGGTTGTTGGCTTGGATGAAATCTACGACATTGATATGGACATTTATGCTCCATGTGCTCTTGGAGCAACAATTGACGACAATACATTATCTCGGCTAAATTGCTCTATCATTGCTGGCGCGGCTAACAATCAATTGAAAATTGAAGATGTTCACGGTAAAGCTGTGATGGATAAAGGCATCATTTACGCACCTGATTTCGCATTGAACGCTGGTGGTGTAATTAATTGCTATGCTGAAGTGAAAGGGCTTACTCCAGAATGGGCAATGCACAAAGCAGATGAAATATATACCACAATTTTAAATATCGTAAACCGTTCTCAGTCGGAAGGAATTCCAACTTATCAGATAGCAAATAAAATGGCGGAAGAACGCATTTTATCTATCGGTAACGTAAAACTACCACTTTAAGCTAATGCTAAATAGACGTCACTTACGAATTAAGGTATTACAGGCCTTATACGCTTACTTTCAATCGAAAGAAGATAATTTTGCGAAGACAGAAAAGGAATTGCTGCATTCGGTTGACCGCATTTATGAGCTGTATATTTATATGCTGCTCTCCTTCTCTGAACTAAAAACAATCGGTCTTCATAGAATTGAAGAAAACAAGAAGAAAATTCGTCCAAAGGAGGAGGATTTAGCTCCAAACTTGAAATTCGTCAATAATGAGCTAATTACTGCTTTGGAGGAATGTGTAGAGCTTAGATCTCAATCAGAAACGCTCAAAGTAAATTGGGTAGGAGATGATAAGCAGGAGATGTTCAAGAAGATTCTTTTGACAATCCGGGATAGCGAGACATTCTTTGAATTCATGAATAACGAGCAAAGCGGTTTCGAAGAAGATAGAGCATTCGCAATTGCCCTATTTAAAGCAGAGATTGCCAATTCGGATTTACTCTATACGTTCTTTGAAGATGAAAGTATTCATTGGATGGATGATATTGATTTGGCCTGTTCAATGGTTATTAAAACGTTGAAATCATTTGGTAAAGGAGAAATGAATCAGATTTTGCCTTTATACAAGGACGAGTCTGACGAGAAGGAGTTTATTAAGCTTTTATTGCGGAAGACCATCTTGCTCGAATCTGAAAGCGAAACGTTAATTGATGAGCTCACAGCTAACTGGGAGCTCGATAGAATTGCTAAAATGGACATCATTTTGATGAAAATGGCCATTGCCGAGTTCCAAGTTTGTAGTAATATACCAACGAAAGTAACTTTGAACGAGTACATCGAGATCTCTAAGTTCTATAGTACGCCTAAAAGTAATGGTTTTATTAATGGAGTTTTAGATAAAGCAATCACTCGTTTGGAGAAAGAGAATAAAATTAATAAGGTCGGTAGAGGCCTGAAAACGTAACGTATGAAATATTTAAGTATCGCCATGATTTGTCTTCTCTTTGGAGCTTGTGCTGATGTCGAGAGTAAAATTGGGCAAAAAACAACAATCGAAGTTGATCAAAAATTTGACGCTGGTGAAGTGATTAAAGGAGAGATTATCAATGCAAAATTCTCGATTAAAAACACTGGGAGCTACCCGCTGATAATATCAACAGTATCGCCGTCTTGCTCTTGCACTGTACCTTCTTATCCAGAAGAGCCAATTCAGCCAGGAGAATCAGGGGAAATTGTTGCCCAAGTCAATACAGACAAAGCATCTGGAACGATAAATAAAACGATAATGATTGTTGCGAATACTGAAGAGCCGATCGAGCCATTAGTTATTCATGCTATCGTAAGAAGAAATTAATAAACGTAAGAACACACAATAAACTAGAACAAGTTATGCAAGGAGGAACAGGTCAATTGGTTATGCTGGTGATGATAGTCATCGTATTTTATTTTTTCATGATTAGACCACAAATGAAGAAGCAAAAAGAGCTTAAGAAATTTCGTGAAGGAATGGCTGTAGGTGATAAGGTTGTTACTATCGGTGGAATACATGGTAAAGTTCTCGAAGTTGCAGAATCAACTATTATGATTTCAACAGAAAGTGGGAAACTTAGATTGGATAAATCTGCCGTTACCAATGGTGGAGGTGGACAACAGCTCGGCGGTCGCTAAGAACTTTAAACACACAAATTAAATGATCTACTCTTTGCGGGGTGGATCATTTTTGTTTTCGCTTAGCTTTTTTATACTGCTTAATATACGCTCGGTTCTTCTTCTTTGAATCGCGGTAAGCTCTAATTCCTTTCTTGTATCCAGCGCGATCTAGGTGATTAAGAGCAAAGTCGAAATCATCAATTACGCCTGATTCTATGTCAGCAATGACGAGCTCCGTCACGTAATCGATTCCATTAGGGTCGTATTTACTATTGACGTCATGGCCCCAAAGTTTTGCCACTTTTGTTTTGAGTGAACTTTGAAATCCTCCCCGATACTTCCTTAATATATCACCAACGGTCAAACTTGTTTCTCTATGAATTAATCGGATGAGAAGTTTTCCTTCACTTTGATACAAGTCCTTTATGTCTAGGTTAAAATCAGACTTTAGTTCTTTATGTGCAGATTTCGCATACTTTTTCTTCTTTCGTCTCCGCTCTAGTCGCTTCAATTCTTGGTCATATTCATTAATCAGACGCTTGGCTTCAAGTGCAAGGGGATAGGTTCTTCTTAATCTTGACAATTGCTGATTGTACTTCATGTCGAAGTTTTGAATGATTCGCACTTCCTGCAATTCTTGGGATTTGGGGATAGAGTCTTGGGCCCACAATGTTTGCGAGAAACAGCCACTTGATAAAAAGATTAGCATAAATATTCGATACATAGGGTTTAATATTTTAACAATCAGATTAATTCCATTATTCTTCGTATTATTGTTATGCAAATTTGTTGCCAACTTTGATCATTATATGTGCAAATTCCTCTTCTTAGTAACGGTTATATTTCTAGTTAGTTGTAATTCAGAGGTTAAAGACTCTGAAAGTAATATTGATGTTGACCGAGATTCTACGGATCAGGTGGATATTGATAGTACAGATACAATTGAAACAATTTCGGATTACAATTTCGATGGCATTGATCCAAAATTGAGAGGAGAATTCAAAGAAAGCCTTGCCAAGATTGAGGAGCAGCATGGAGTTCAATGGGATTTCTGTACCTGTGTTGTTAAAAATGACTCTATAAATATAGCTTTTCAGCAGGCAAATCTGCCTGACAAGCAGTTCGATCGATTATCAAATAGGTTTGATGTCATTGATCAAAAATGTAAAGCTTTCCTAGCGCAAAACCCGAATCAAACTCCGGATGATCGCGCTATACATGAAAAGAAAGTACGCGATTGTCTTAAGGCTGCACGCCAATAATAAACAAAATTCACGCTTCATTAGCTACTAGGTTCCTAAGGGGATTTTGGTTCTAATTATTCATTCTGGCCAATAATGAATAACAGTTTTCTGAGGATTCATTCGGTATGAACAGAGCGAATATTAATGAATGCTTAAGAAAATTATACAGATTGTTCTTCCGACCTAGAGCGGCATAAAAAAAGCCCATTCTCATAGAGAATGGGCTTTGAATCTTTATGACTAAAATCTAATAATAGATTGCTCTTCTTACTTTCGTAATGTATTTAGCCATTCGAATAACTTGTTTCGTATAACCATACTCATTATCGTACCATGCATACAAAACAACGTTTCTACCATCTTGTGAAACGATCGTTGCATTTGAATCAAAAACGGAACAGCAGTGATTTCCAATAATATCATTGGATACTAATTCAGGATCGATTGAATAAAATATTTGATTAATTAACTCTCCGTTCAATGCGGCGTTCTTCACTTTAGCATTTACTTCCTCTAAAGTTGTTGTTTTATCTAGGGTTAAGTTCAATATCGCCAGAGATCCATTAGGCGTTGGAACACGAACTGCGTTTGCAGTCAACTTACCAGCTAGCGAAGGAATAACTTTTGTTACAGCGTTTCCTGCTCCCGTTGATGTGATCACCATATTGATAGCTGCTGATCGGCCTCTACGAGGTTTCTTATGCATGTTATCCAGTAGGTTTTGATCATTCGTATAGGCATGTACAGTTTCGATGTGTCCTTTTTCTACTCCAAACTCTTCAGTGATTACTTTTAGGATTGGTGCTATAGCATTCGTGGTACAGGATGCTGCAGAATAGATATTCTCATCTTCTAGGTTTAATTCCCCTTGATTAATACCATATACAACATTAGGAATTTCTTTTCCAGGAGCTGTTAATAGCACGCGTGCTGCACCTTTCGCTTTTAGATGTCTACTTAGTGCTTCTCTGTTTGTAAAAGCTCCAGTGTTATCTATAATTAGTGCATTTTCAATCCCGTAAGTTGTGTAATCGATGTCCTCAGGAGCATTTGCACTGATTAAATGAACGATTTGTCCATTGATATTAATCGTTTGGTTTTCTATGTTTTCTTCAACGCTTCCTCTAAACGCACCGTGAACTGAATCATTTCTCAGTAATGCTGCACGTTTAACGATGGCTTGAGGATCATTTCCTCTTGTAACGATCGCACGAAGACGCAATTGTTGACCTTTCCCAGCTTGCTTAATTAACTCACGAGCCGCGAGTCGTCCGATTCTACCGAAACCGTACAAAACCACATCTCTAGGTTTGAATGGTTGTGCATTCGCTGTGGTGAAGTTTGCTAGTTTCGATTCAAGGAATTCTTTTTTAGAACTAAAATCATCCTTTTCACTTAACCATTCGCTTGATAATTTGCCGATATCCAATTTTGCCGGAGCCAAATCCATTTCAGATAGGAGTGTAGCCAATTCTGAAGATGTAAAGATATCAATTGGTCGATTTACGACTTTGGCAGCATATTCATGAAAGTTTAAGATCTCCGAAATTGTCGTATCCATTAAATGCTGACGGAAAAGTACAAGTTCAACTCCTTTATCATAAAGTAGTTCTCCTACTTTACTGGATAGTTTTACTGCAGCTCGTTCTCGTTCAATGTGCGATTTAAGTTGCTTTTCGTAGCCTAGCGCTGTTTCCATGGTTTTGATTGATGTTGGTTTTGATTAATTGTAATAAAAAAAAGCCGCCCAACAATGGGCGGCTTATTATAGTTCTTATCCTAAGTATGCTTTCAGCAATTTGTTTCGAGAGGTGTGTCGGAGTCGACGAATTGCCTTCTCTTTTATTTGACGGACACGCTCACGAGTCAGATTGAATTTAGCACCGATTTCCTCTAAGGTCAATCCGTGATTCATTCCAATTCCAAAAAAGAGGCGGATGATTTCGCGTTCTTTATCCGTAAGTGTACTTAATGATCGTTCAATTTCTCTCTGCAATGACTCTGCCATTAAAGCGTGATCCGCTTTTGGTGAATCATTGTTTGCCATAACATCCATTAATGTTCCTCCATCTTCAGATGTTGATAGGGGAGCATCCATTGATACATGACGTCCAGATACATTTAAACTTTCCTTGATCTTATCCTCCGGTACTTCCAATGCTTCCGCTAATTCTTCAGCCGATGGTGGACGCTCAAATTCTTGCTCAAGGCGTGAAAATGCTTTGTTAATTTTATTCAGAGATCCAACCTGGTTTAGTGGAAGACGCACAATACGCGCTTGCTCAGCCAAAGCTTGCAAGATTGATTGACGAATCCACCATACTGCATAAGAGATAAATTTGAAACCACGTGTTTCATCAAATTTCTGTGCAGCCTTGATTAGACCTAAATTTCCTTCATTAATTAAATCGGGTAGAGTTAAGCCCTGATTTTGGTATTGTTTAGCTACCGATACAACGAAACGAAGATTGGCTCTCGTTAATTTTTCCAGGGCTCTTTGATCTCCCTGCTTTATTTTTCTTGCCAATTCTACTTCTTCCTCTGCAGTAATCAACTCTTCTTTACCAATGTCTTGTAAGTACTTGTCTAGTGACTGGCTCTCACGATTGGTAATTGACTTTGTAATTTTAAGTTGTCTCATACTCTTCTTTCCTCTTCATTTTTCCGCTAAAAAGCGTTCGGCAAAGATACAACCAAATCGAACTGTTATCCAAAAAAACATTAAGGTATTTTACCATTAAAATTTTTTAGTCATATTCTACTTGTTCACTAGGCTATTTAGGCCCTACAGCAATGTAATCTTTTATTCCGCTCTCTGTCATTATCTCTAACAGTACGCCTTTTGTGCTTGTGTTTAACTTTTTTGTGAGCTGTTCTACACTCTGGATTGGGTCATTGTTGATTCTTGTGACGATCATACCTTCACGCAGACCCTCGGATTTAAGCTTCCCAGCGCTCAACGATTTGACTTTTACACCATTTGTGATGTTTAACTCCTTTTTCTGTATACTCGATAATTCGGTAAAAGTTGCACCCATTATGATATTTTTTTTTATCGATGTTGCTGTAATTAATGTTGTATTGCCATCCTTGTTACGCAATACTAACTCTTTTACGGTCTCTGATCCAGCTGAATTCCTTACTGTGACTGACAGTTTGTCACCAGGACGACGTTTTCCTATTTCCTCTTGAAGTGCTGCTGCAGAGTTCACATCTCTACTTCCGATTTTAAGAATAACATCTCCTGTTTTTATTCCTGCCTTTTGCGCAGATCCGTTCGTCACTGTTGCAGCAACGTAAACTCCTTTGAGATTCTTTAATTTTAATTCTTTTTGCATCTCCTGTGTGATGTCCGCAATTCGAACACCTAGATAACCTCTTTGCACAACTCCATAATCAATTAGGTCTGTCATTACCTTTTTTACAAGGTTCACTGGAACGGCAAAAGAATAGCCCGTATAACTCCCCGTTTCTGAAGCTATTGCCGTGTTAATACCGATTAATTGACCTTTCGTGTTAACGAGCGCTCCACCGCTATTTCCAGGATTTACCGCTGCGTCCGTTTGAATAAATGATTCAATAGGTACAATGTTAGCCTTCTCACTTTCTGATATTAGATTAAGGTTCCTCGCTTTTGCAGAAATAATCCCAGCAGTTACTGTAGAGGTTAGATTAAAAGGATTTCCAACCGCCAGCACCCACTCACCAACATTGATGTTATCACTATTCCCGAGAGGAATCGCGCTTAGACCAGTTTCATTAATTTTTAATACTGCTATATCTGTCGATGGATCAGCCCCAACAACAGTAGCCGTATATTTTCGGTTATCATTCAGCGTAACTTGGATCTCTGTGGCATTTTGAATTACGTGATTATTTGTCACTATGTATCCATTGTTTGCAACAATAACACCAGAGCCTGAGCCTTCGCCATACTGCTTAAATTCTTTTCCGCCAGACCCCGGCCCATAAAAGAACTCCGAAAAAATATCACGTCTGACTGTTGTAGTTTCTATCTTCGTGGTCACGTGAACAACAGAGTTAAGGCTGCTTTCTGATGCGAAAACAAAATCCTCTGATGGTACAGCGTTACTCCATGAGAAATTAGTGTTTTTAACGTATGGATTCCCATTATTATCAACGATTGTATCCTTCTGAGATGAAGTGTCAGCGTCTGTATCATTGAACAGCATAAATCCTGCTAGGGGCACCATGCCTCCAACCAATCCGAGTAGAAATAGTTTTACGTTATTCTTTATCATAGCCTTCTGGTTTGTTATGTATAACTAGCAATTATAACGCCAATTTTTGAAAGTTAATACCTAAGGTGCTGTTAATCTTTGTTAAGCATTACTCCAGTTGACTAGGGGTGAACCTTGTCAGAAAACCGGAGTATAAGTTAAGCTATATGAGCTAAGACAATTACTTAGAATTATGGTAAGAGAACGAAAAACGTACGACAAGAGCTTTAAAGTTAA
>JBLHPQ010000056.1:0-23086 GCA_047624355.1 Flavobacteriaceae bacterium
CGAAGCATATATTCTCCTTTCACCAATTGGGTGGTTGCAATAAGAGCGGCATCCGTAAGTTTCCCCATCAATACAATGGATCCCTTCGAATCTATAATATCGAACGCAACTCCTTCAAGAGGGTACTCCGACTGAATCGATAATTGACTTCCCACAGGATTCGGATAGACGAAGATCTCATAGACGGATATTTCATCTATTCCAATGGTGGAGAGTACAAAACAATCTGAAGTGTCCAAACAGCCTCCTAGCGAGACTTCAACTGCATAACTTCCGTTTTGCGGCGCATTGTATACTTGATTCGTTTCTCCTGGAATGACCGCATCGTTATTGTTACAATCTAACCATTGATACTGTGCACCGACTTCGTCGGCAGTCAAAACATTTGCAGCTTCTGTTACCGAAACATTTGGTAAGGGGATTACGGTTACGTTACTTGTACTTATTGGACTTTCACAACCATCTACGGTATAGATAACCGTATAGCTTGTCGTTGTTGATGGGTTGACTTGAATTGACGCTGTGACTTCTCCTCCCGGCGACCATAAGTAAGATCCTCCTGCAGTTGCTGATGTAGCTGTAAGTGTTCCTTCCGTTCCTGAACAAATTGTTAGATCGTTAGAGGAAACCGTCGGAATCGGAAGAACTGTGATCGTTCCAGTCTCTGCTTGACTAGGACAACCATTCAACGTATAGATAACTGAATAAGATGCAGTAGTACTTGGACTGTTGGTAATCGATGCCGTCATTTCTCCACCTGTCGTCCAGAGATAAGTTCCTCCACCAGTTCCAGGAGTAGCAGTAAGTGTCCCCGAGGAACCTTCACAAATCGACACATTGTCAACGCTTAATAATGGTTCTGGGGTTACTATTATTGTTCCGCTTGTAGATGCACTCGGGCAACCATTAAGCGTATAAACAACTGAATAGGATGTAGTGGCACTTGGACTATTGGTAATTGACGCCGTCATTTCTCCGCCTGTTGTCCAGAGATAAGTTCCTCCTCCAGTTCCGGGAGTTGCAGTAAGTGTCCCCGAGGAACCTTCACATATCGATACATTATTCACGGTTAGTGTAGGTTCTGGAATAACGGTAACCGTTCCACTAGAACTTGCGCTTGGACAACCATTCAATGTGTATACTACCGAGTAGTTCGTCGTCGTAAATGGTGAGACATTAATCGTCGAAGTAATTTGACTCCCAGGCGACCAGAGGTAAGTTCCTCCACTTGCACTTGGCGTTCCTATTATTGTGGCTGAACTGCCATCACAGATGGTCTCGTCATTCACCGTCAATGTCGGAGTTGGTGTCACGGTAATAGTTCCTATTTCAGATGTGCTCGGACATCCATTTAAGGTATAAACGACTGAATAAGCAGTTGTAGTTGCAGGAGAATAGGTGATAGAAGAAGTCACTTCACTTCCCGGTGACCAGAGGTAAGTTCCTCCACCAGATGAAGGTGTAGCGTTTAAGGTTGTTGATCCTCCATCACAAATGAATTCATTGCTCACTGCAACACTAGGAGATGGGTTTACGATAATAGTATTCGAAGCCGGTGTACTCGAGCAGCCATTTAACGTATAAATTACAGAGTAGTTTGTCGTTACGGATGGAGTAGCATTTATACTCGCGCCTATTTCACTCGTTGGACTCCACAAATAAGTTCCGCCTCCAGATGATGGGGTTGCAGTAAGTGGTGCAATTTGTCCATCGCAAATAGTACTTCCGGGAGTAATTGTTACCGTTGGTGTTGATTCCACAGTCACGTTACTTGTCGCTATATTACTATTGCATCCAGGCATGAAGTATTGAACTGTATAAGAAGCGTTAGATGCTGGATTCACAATTATACTTGCTGACGTTTGACCGCCCGGTGACCATAGGAAAGAACCTCCTCCAATGGAAGGAACGGCAGTTAAAGTCGCTGCTGCTCCATCGCAAATACTCGCATCGTTAACCGTTAAGGAGGGAGCATTTTCTATGGTAATGGAAAGGTTTTGAGTGTTACACCCAAAAGAATTACATGCTTGAAGGGTTGCCGTATAGCTTCCTGCCGTAGCGTAGCAAACTGTACCAGGATCTTGTAAAATAGATGTCGGTGTGTCGGATCCTGGAAATGACCAGTTCCAGCTCGCGGGTGCATTTGTACTATTGTCTAGAAAGTCGATGCATTGACCTGCGCAGATAGAAGTTGCGGAAGTTGTCATCCAGGCAACCGGCGGGGCTGTTGGCGGCTCATACCACTGTGCCACATAGTTCATTGGATTCCCTTCTGCCTGCGTGTAAGCACCGCCAGCAAAGAAAGTTCCATTCCATACCGCGGCCGACTTAACGTATTCATCAATTCCAATTGCGTCAAATCCCAATCCCATCCCGCTCCAGCCCGATGTTACTGGATTGAATCGAGCAATTTTATTTGCAGGTGTGCCGCCGGCATCTGTAAAAAATCCGCCACAGACAATATCTCCGTTGTATTCATGAATTGCTCTGACATAATCATTCAAGCCGGTACCTAGAGGCGTCCAGTTAGAACCATCATACATAGCAACTCCACTCATGTTAAAATCTTGTGCTGCCGCGTCGCCATCCCATAATTCTGGAAAAGCACCACCCATATATAAGTTTCCATCATTTGGATTGACATACAAAACTCGAACCGTTTCATTTACTCCTCCAACTAAATCAACGCCACTATTTCCGCCTTCCCATGAGCCCATTCCGACATCCCATTTGACTAAACCATCGCTCGATGAACTTCCTCCAACATTATTGAAATCGCCACCGGCCCATAATTCTCCTTCAAACTCAACCATCGCGCGGATGTCATTGTCAAAATCTCCAATAGTTCCCATCGATTGCCAAGTAGTACCGTCCCATCGTACAATTCTAGTTACAGGTACGCCATCCGCTTGTGTAAAATCTCCTGCAATCACTACTTGATTATTCCAAACGGTAACTGAAAGTACATCATTATTAACTCCGTTTCCGAGTGGGGTCCACGCAACTCCATCCCAAACAGCAACTCCATTACATCCTACACAAGGTTGTTGTACATTCCAGAAATCTCCAACAACAACTAATTTACCATTCCATACTGTTGCAGCTCTAGCGACAATTCCGACACCGCCACCTAAGCAGGACCAATTTGTTCCATCCCAAGATGCAACACGATTACATGGATTATTAAAACTTCCAAGGTTTATGAGTTCGCCGTTCCAAACGAGCATACCGTGGCTACTATTGTTTGTTCCGCCGCCAACGTCTTGCCAAGTTTGTGCATTTAGAAGAGTGCTGAATAGGAGTGCAGTAGTAATTAATATTGCTTTCATAGGTCTCAAAATACGATTCCGAGAAATTGGATTAAAAAGCTTGGTAGTGCAATTCAGTCGAAAATTTGTAAAAAAATTCTTTGTATATCTCAGAGACGCAAGTCGAGTGCATTTAGCTGCGTCACCTTATTCTTTTTTTCGTGACCGTAATTTAGTCAATAAATCAGAGAGATGAATGCGCATAGCAAGGAATACATTAAAATGAATAATATTGTCTCAAATCCACAGGGAATTTTCTTATCATATGATTAAATTCGCAGGGCAAAATAGAACTTTCAAACAATTCACTCTATGGTATTCACCTGATCTATTTTCGAATCAAAGCCCACACTAGACTTGTGATGGATATCGGACGTCTAACATTGCGCTAATGAGTAAATACCTACTGAAAAGTTTAGAAGTAGCACATTTCAATCATCTTAGGATTCTGAACGTTACAATACGTGCAATTTTTCTACCTTATGCATCATAAAAACATTGAGTAAATATGTATGGGAATATCATAACCATATACCATCTTTCTATTCCAGAATTTTATAAGGACCTTAAATTACACGGGCTGGATGGATTCCTGCAAGATGATGCGTTGAAAAACCATCAGGCAATTAATTCCCTTTTTGTGAGAGCCGTCCTGGAGGTATATTCTGGACAAGATGTTGAAATAGAGGATATAATCGAACAATCCAATGGGAAGCCAATTTTAAATCCTGAGAAATTTATTGGAATCCATTTCAATAAAAGTCATACGGAGTATGATATTGTAATTGCGTTGGCATCGTTTCCTCTGGGGATTGATCTTGAAGCGATGAAAGGATCTTACAATGCCTTGGTTCTCGATCGAATCGTTCACCCGGAAGATCAATTGAAAATTAGTAGTCCGAAGGAATTTTATCAACTTTGGTCCATAAAGGAGGCATTTGTAAAGCACACAGGAGAAGGATTTGCATTGCCTTTAGACGAGGTAGTAATTACGACCATAAACAATGACCAATTTCTGGCGAAATCTTCCAATCAGAATGCCGAAGTGCGATCAATAGACGTGTTGCAAAACCATTATTGTTTCGTTGCGGGTAAACGTGTTTTTAGTTCCGGAATCAAAATAATTGATCATGCGAAGAATGAACGCATGCTAATAGAGGAGCTTGCAAATAGAACTAAGTACCATAAAATGCTCGTACCAATTCAATGATCTTCTCGACTTATTCAGGCTGTAACTCCATAAATAATGGCAATCGAACGAGATTCTCCGAAAAATTCGCTGCATTCGTTAGCGTCTGTTGTTGATCTGTGTTTTTTTGAATGTATGCACTTCGATGTAGCGGCATACAATATTACCGAAGTAATTTCAGAGGGATAGAAATTTGAAATAGATCCATCCATTCGTATTTGGGCGTTTTGCCCAAACAATTTTAGCGCGCGAAACCATCGCCTCGTTATTCACAACTAACATTCCACCTTGCACACTACTGATGTTCTTTGTTTCATGGAATGAAAATGCAGCAAGATGTCCAATGGACCCTAAATAGCGATCATTATTTCAACTTGAAATACCATGTGCAGCGTCTTCAATGACAAATATATTGTGCTTTTCTGCGAGTTTCATCACGGCGCACATATTGCATGCTAAACCGGCATAAGGAACTACAACGATTGCCTTTGTCTTTTCTGTGATGAGATTTTCTAACTGTTCTAAATCGATATTCGGACTTATAGAATCGCTATCAAAAAAAACGATTATGGCATCTCGCATTGCAAAAGGCGTTGCTGTCGACACGAAGGTGTAGGACGGTATAATAACTTCGTCACCTTTAGAAATATCACATAAAATTGCCGTCATCTCCAATGCAGGAGTAACGCTATTTGTAAGAAAGCAATTGTTCAAGCCAAAATGCTCATTAAAAAAGGAGTGATATTTTTCTGTGAGATATGCATTCCCTGAAATTTAACCTCTATTAAAAGCCTATTCAATCAAAGAGGACTCTTTACCTGCTATGTAAGGCTTATTAAATGGAATAATAAATAATAGACGGTTTCCGAAGTTTCTGCAAAATAATATAAAAATCAGTCAATTTACTATATATTTGAATGCTTATCCCCTCTAAAAACGAACGCATGGAAATGGAATTTTCGAAATTTGATCAGATGATTCAGGAGCTTTTTGATCCAACGTCATCATTTGATTATAAATCATTAGAATCCTGGTCTTCTATGCAGTCCTTAATTGTTGTTAGTGCTATCGATGAGCACTATGATGTTTTAATTACTTATGATGAGCTAAAAAAGATTGATACAGTCGAAGAACTTCATTCTTTAGTAGTTGATAAACTCGATTAGCAGTGGCGATTTTTTCAATTTCTAAGGTGAAAATATCTGGAATCGTAGCTTCGATTCCTAAAAATGAAGTTTCCAATTTTGATATTGCAGGAATGTCAGAGGAAGAAATTGAATTGTTAGTTAAGACTGTTGGAATTAACAAAAGAAGAGTGGCTGACTCCAACATGAATGCATCTGATTTATGTTTCGCGTCAGCGAAGAAGCTATTAAGTGAATTGAATTGGAAAAAGGAAGAAATTGATGTTCTAATATTTGTCACACAAACTCCAGATCAAACTATTCCAGGCACCAGTATGCTATTACAACAACGACTTGGATTGTCAGCGTCCTGCATGACTTTGGACATCAATCAAGGGTGTGCTGGTTATGTGTATGGCCTAGCCAACATGGCCAGTATTTTAAGCGCATCAGGTTTAAAGAATGGACTTTTACTTGTAGGAGACACGATTACAAAACTTTTAGAAGAAGGAGATAACAGTACGGTTCCCATATTTTCAGATGCAGGAAGTGCTACGGCTTTGGTGTTTGACTCTGAAGCTCCAGAGATGCATTTTAACTTGATGACCGATGGTTCAAAATACCATGCTATATTTGCCGAAAAAGGTGGGAGATTAAAAATGAAAGGGCATGAGATTTTCACTTTCGGACTTAAGGAAGTTATTCCAAATATAGAGGAGCTTCTATTGCATTGTAAATACACCAAAGAGGAAATTGATTATTTTGTTTTTCATCAAGCGAATTTATTATTGAATGAATCAATTCGAAAAAAATTAAAATTACCAACTGAAAAAGTTCCAATGACGCTTGATAAATACGGAAATACCAGTTGTGCTACCATTCCATTGACAATTGTTAGTGAGTTAGTTAACACTCTTACAAAGAAAAATATGAATGTTGTTCTTTCAGGATTTGGAGTTGGACTATCCTGGGGCTCCGCTTTTGTAAATATTTCCGATATTCAGTGTCTTGAATTAATTGAGTTGTAAAATGAGTGAGATTGAATATACGATAGTCGTTCCAGTATATCGAAGTGTAGAAACGCTCGAATTTCTGTTTTTAGGAATTCGAAAATTGTTTGTAGAGTTAAATTATTCTTTCGAAGTGGTGTTTGTTGAAGATTCTGGCTCTGAAGAAAGCTGGCAGGAATTGCTGCGATTAAAGCAATTAAATCCGGACTTGATTAGAATAATACGACTATCCAAAAATTTCGGGCAGAATGGGACAACTCTATGCGGAATTGATGAAGCTAAAGGAAAGAAGGTGATAACAATTGATGACGACTTACAAATTGAACCAAAGGAAATTGTAAAACTGATCAATCATCACAACGAAACAGGTTCGGATGTTGTCTATGGAAAAATACCGGATCAAAAGACTTCTTGGTTAAGAAGAAAAGGGTCAAACTTTATTAAACGAATCTTTAATAAAAGTCAAGGAGGGTCGTCAATAGGTTCTTCTTTTAGGTTAATTGATGGGCATATTATCGAAAAACTTAGGTTTCACTCTCAAGATCATTTGTTTATCAATCAAGTTATTACCTGGTATACCTTAAATTACCAATTTGTTGAAGTAGAGCATAGCTCGCGGGGTGAAGGTAAATCAGGTTATTCTCTTTGGAAATTGACTCTGCTATCATTGAAACTTATTATTTATTACACTAGCCTTCCCTTAAAACTGATGATTCTTCTGAGCTTCATTGCTGCGGGAGGTATATTAGGGCTGTCTGCATATTATATTTATTTCAAATCTACGAAAGGTGAGAGTTTAGACCTCTTTATGGTGGCTGTTCTAGTTTCAATGGGAATTATTTCAGCTAGTATTGGCATTTTTGGAGTCTACATCAATCGGATTTATTCGTCGCGTGTTAGAAAACCTAATTATGCAATTAAAATCAGAATGTAATGATCTTGAAAAAGTATGGGATTGAACTTCATTCTATTTCTCATAATGATATAGAGAAAATCAGGACTTGGAGAAACTCGGAAGATGTTGTCGAGAATATGTTCTATAGAGAGCAGATTTCAGTTCAATTGCAGGAAGAATGGTTTGAGAGCTTGAATGAGTCAGATTGCTATTTGATGATTGTTTATAGGTCCGAACAAATTGGAGTTGTAAACGTCAAGAAGATTGATTGGTCAAAAAGAAGTGGCGAGGCAGGTGTTTTTATTGGAGAAAAAGAATATTACAAATCAATTGTTCCAATGCTGGCAATCCTATGTATGATGGATGCCTTTTTTGAAACCTTTTCGTTTAGTGCACTGACTGCAAGAGTTAGGAAAGAGAATCAAATTGGATTGAATTTCAATTTTGAACTTGGGTATAAAGTGGTCGGTGGGGAATCTGATCAATTAGTATTACGGGTTACAGAAGAAGATTATTTAAACGCTGCCGTGCGCATTAAGAAAACAGGAATTAAGTTTGGCAAGCAACCGGATGAAATTAATTTATCTACTGAAGAGACTAAACTCTTGTTGAACCAAGGAGACTAGAGATGAACACCTATAACATCACCTAGGTTAGAATTACAGTGTTAAAAAAGTACCTGTCTTTAGATTTGGAATAAGTCAAAGAGATCAAACCCCATTTATAAGTTACTAAGTCAAATGCGGCGATATTTATTTTCTCTTTTTGTTAAGTTATGTATTGGTCTATGATTCATCTATTGAAGTTACTGTGCTATCAATTATAGTAATTTTTATTATTTGTTTTTTGGAAATTTACTTCTTTTAAGTGGGCTCGGTCTACTAACTGAATCACTTGCATTATTGATGCTAAGGATATTTAGCAATTCAAAAAGCCGAAAAATAGCAATTATTTCTATTTCACGATCAACATTTATAATACTGTTTATTACAGATTTAATAATTCGATTAACCTCTGTTATGGATACTTATAATGAGAGAACAGGCGGAAATTATTTTTCTCTTTCAAATCAAGAAAACCTCAATTCTTGTTACTGGGTTCACACCCCCAATACAATAAATACTAATAAAAAATTGGAATTTCGTTTCTACAGAAAAGTTAATTCAATTGGCATTTCAGATAAGGAAATCTCTCAAAAAAAGGAAGATAAGACTCGAATCATTGCATTAGGCGATTCATTTACTGAAGGAGTCGGAACTAGCTACAAAGATTCATGGGTTAAGCAAATGGAGAATAGGTGGAATCGGAAAGGTGTTGAGACTATCAATGCCGGGATTGGGGGAAGTGATCCAGTATATGAATTCATTTTATATCGCGATAAATTGATTAAATATGATCCAGACATTTTAATATTGACCATCAATAGTTCTGACATTGCAGATATTAAAAGCCGTGGCGGGTTTGAGCGTTTTCATTCAGATGGTACTGCCGGATCAAAGCCACCATCATGGGAGTGGGTTTATGCCGCTAATCATTTGTTTCGCACGCTCATTCATAACGCATTCGGCTATGATTCAAGTTTATCAAAAACTCCTAACTCCTCCGATCAAAACTCAGTCAGAATTATTAAAGAGGCTCTTCTTCGTTTCAAAAAATTAGCAGCAGCAAACGATACAGAATTGCTCATTGTGCTTCAACCATGTATACAAGAATTCAATAATGGGCGACATACTCCATTTTTCGGCCAGTTAAAACTTGTCGAGTTCATGAAAGCGAATGAGTTCAAGTATTTGGACGCTTCCTTAGTATTTAAAAAACAACAAAAATCAATCGGCGACTATTATTATTATTATTATCCAATCGACACACATTTTAATAAAAAGGGATATAAGCTATTTGGAACCAGTGTCAGTGAGAAGGTTGAAGAACTCGGATTCCTGAATTGAATATCCAGTATAAGACCTAAATTCACTTCCTTTTGAACCGAGTTTCTGAGAATGTTGTCATAATTATTTAAACCACTTGCGCCACTCTAATTTCAGCCCCAAACGAATAGGTAAACTTGGTTGTAATCCCCATTTTATTAGTCGAACCGGTAAAACACGATCGCTATATGGCCATTTCTTAGAGGAAAGATGTCCATTCAATGGGGAGTTAATTGCCTTCCAAAATTGTTTTCTGTTGTATCGGAAATAATCTTTCGCAGCTCGCCCTTTGAAAATTTCCATTCCAATATGAAAGGTTAAAACCTCCTCTTCAAATAGTCGGTAGTTCTTAGCTAGCGCGAAAATATTTTGAGCAAACGTAATACCAATAAACGGAACGCCAATGCACACTTCTGCCAACTGAAAATCCTTAAAAAGATCTCGGTGAAAGACGAAACAATCGAATCCTGGATGCTTTTCCCCTTCTTCCTTATAGATTTCATCAAGCTGCTCGACTTTGGTGAAATGCGCTGGCAAACGACGACGATTGATAATAAACGCATCCAACCCTTCATCAATAAAGCTGTTGACCTCAGAATAGAAACTCGGATAAACACCAATATCTACATTCGTGTAGATCAAATATTCAGCGTCGCTCTCTTCGAATAATCGACGAACAATATCATCAATTAGAGGGAGTTTTAGTTGTTTTTCAAATGATCCTAAATCCAATACAGATCGATCCAAATCACGTGTCGCTCGAAATCCTCCTGAAACCATGTTTCGATCTTCGAAATACTGCGCTGTCCATAACTCGACCTCAACGGTTCCCTTAGCTTCTTCCTTCGCTCGACGCATCGATTCAAAAGTGATCGGCTGAGCAGTATGCAAATCCGAACTAGGATGTGCATTAAATGGATTTATGATATGAGCAATTTTTCGCACTGAGACAATTATCTGATTTCAAATCTACAAATAAACCACAGCATTGCTGAACCCAACCCAAATATCAAACACAACTTTGCGCCTTTGCCTCCTGAAATACCTCCACTGCAATTGACAAACCCAACTCTACGCCTTTATGACTAAAACATTTCTAAAAATAAACAAAAACACAACTCTTTCAAGCCGCGTTATTCTCCCTAATAATTGTAACTTAGAACCCACACTCTGCGACGTGAATAACTACCCCAAAATATCAATTGTCACCGTCAACTACAATAACGGTGACTTCCTCGAACAGACAATTAAATCAGTGATTGAACAGGAGTACCCAAATTTGGAGTACATTCTGATCGATGGGGGAAGTACCGATAACAGTTTGGAAATCATTGAGCGTTATGCATCACATTTTTCGTATTGGGTAAGTGAACCGGATGAAGGGCAATACCAAGCGATTCAAAAAGGCTTTGATAAATCTTCTGGTGAAATCATGGCTTGGCTCAATTCTGATGATAAATATTTGCCGGAATCGTTGTTTACAGTCGCTGAGATATTCGCGAAATACAAAGACGTAAATTGGTTGATGGGTTTAGCACGAGAATACACAGAAAAAGGTGCACTCGTTGGTCAAATTACACTGCCTTGGTGCCGATGGTCGAAATACCGCTACCTCACTAATGATTTTCAATTCATTCAGCAAGAATCATCATTCTGGTCGAGAGAATTATGGGATAAAGCTGGAGGTAAACTTGATTTCGATTTCGATTTAGCTGGAGACATGGAATTGTGGTCGCGGTTTTTTCAACATGAGAAATTGCATACCACAGTAATGGAATTGTCTGGGTTTCGTCATCGAAAAGAAGGGCAGCGTTCGAAAGTTGGAAAGAAAACCTATCTTGAAGAATGTCGACAAGTAGTCAAGCGTGAACAAAAGCAATTGTCCATTGGAGCAAAAATTGGTTTGCCATTTCGTTATTTAGCCAAGTGGGTATTCGGTCCTTTTTTCTTTTTGGATTGGCCATTTTTTAGATGGTTATATCGACTTTCATTCAGTATTCCTGATGTGATCTACTACGATTTTCACAAACACGATTACACTAAAGAACCGAGAATGGTTAAGTTGCCACCAAGAATGTTTGGAGGGAGACAAGTTCACCGCAAAATGTTTTCGCAGAAATAATGGGGAGAACAATTATAAATAACAAAGCAGAATCATTCGGAGATTATCTTCGAAGTGTCTATCAATACAGACAATTGATTTTTTCTTTCGCGAAGCGAGATTTGAAAGCGCGTTTTGTCCAGACCAAATTGGGTCTTCTTTGGATGATCATTCAGCCATTGATTGCGCTCGCTATTTTTACCATTTTCTTCGATAACTTGATTCAACTTGAAACGGGAGATGTTCCATACGTGGCGT
This sequence comes from Flavobacteriaceae bacterium, assembly GCA_047624355.1. GTDB lineage: Bacteria > Bacteroidota > Bacteroidia > Flavobacteriales_D > Crocinitomicaceae > UBA4466. The sequence continues at coordinate 11,811 of JBLHPQ010000056.1, forward strand.
TTGCTTTCAGCGGAATGACGATCTGGTACTTCTTCACCAACATGGTCAATAGTTCAGGCACCGCTTTGATAAATTCGCAAGAACTGATTCGAAAAGTATATTTCCCCAAAATTCTATTGCCGATTTCAAAAATATTGGTCGCTACAGTCGAGTTTTTTGTGGCATTTACCTTGCTAATCATCATAATGTTGATTCTCGGAATGAATCTCTCACCAAAATTGGCATTATTTCCAATCGCAATTGGAATGGCAGTTCTTGTTGGAAGTTGCGTGGGAGTTTGGTTGAATGTCCTCACAGTTAAGAAACGTGATCTCCAACATTTGATTCCATACCTCACAAACTTTGGGATTTGGTTAACGCCTGTTTTCTACCCAACAACACTAATCCCAGAGACATTTCGAGATTACATTTACTACTTCAATCCAATTGCCACTACGATCGATTTTTTACGCTCACTTCTCTTCGATCTGCCGTTCAATTGGTCGTATTGCCTATCATTTATCCCTGTCCTTGTTCTCCTGATTATAGGAATTCGTATATTTAAGAATATGGAACGAAACATGGTTGATCACCTTTAAAATTCTGCAATGCGAAACATTTTCAAAAACGATGAACTTCAAAAACAATTCAATTCAGATGGATTTGTTGTGCTTCCAATTATTGAAAAAGAAGACGTCGCGAATTTGTTGAACTATTATACAAGCCAAGACTTTGATAATAAGATTGAGGCAGGCTTTCATATAAGCCTAGACAATCAAAATGAAGCTTTGGTAAAGGAAGTAGGATCGAAAATTAAAGACATTATTGTTCCGGAAATCGCTGATTTACTGGACGATTGTAAAGTGTTTACGGCGAGCTACGTTATCAAAGAACCCGGTTTACAGAACATTGTTCCTCCACACCAAGATTGGACATTTGTGGATGAAGACAAATATTGTTCAGCTACAATTTGGACAGCATTGGTGGATGTAACGGAAGAAAATGGAGCGCTCGGTGTCATTCGAGGAAGCCACAAGATCTTTAATCACAAACGATCATCGCCTTCGCCGCAATCTAAATCACCATTATCCGATCATATTTTTACTTTGTTTCCATTTGTGGAGATAATCGAGATGAAAGCGGGTGAGAGTCTAATCTTTGATAATAGATTGATTCACGCTTCTCCACCAAATCTTTCTGATCAAGCGCGAATAGCTGTTGGAATTGGAATTACACAGAGTGAAGCTCAATTAAAGCATTATTATCTGAATCCAAGCTCTTCAAAATTGGAGGAGTACGATGTTGATGAAGGTTTCTATACGTGGTTCAACAACAAGCGACTTTCTAACTTATTTGATGATGGGAAATCGCCAGAAGGATTGATTAAACTGGATGAAATTGACCGTGTTGTTCCTGATCTTTCGAAAGAAGAAATGGAAGCTCTCGTTGGAAAATTAGATGGAGTAGAATACAACAGCCAGTTCATGGAACGCTTGGCGAAGTTGTTTAATTACTCAATTGATGGAGAGAAAAAGGGCGCGAAGGAAACGATTGAAACAGAAGTAGAAACTTGGAAAGATCATCGTTCATTTTTGCAAAAGTATTCTCCTGGAAATATCGTTCGTGAAATTAATTGGAGAGTGAAAGGTCGACCATAACTGAATGCAATGAGAAAAACATTTATAGATAGTGAATTGGAGGAGCGTTTTCAGAAAGATGGATACGTTGAAGTGCCGTTTTTGACTTCCCAGGAGATTGAAATGCTAAAAACGTATTACTTCGATTCCTTAAACGAAAGTGGTGGACGACTTGGTCCCGAGGACGAGAAACATAAATCGAATCAGGAAATTACTTACGACTTCACGTTTATCGATAAAAATTCAGATTACAAGCAACAAGTCTTTGATATAATTACAAAGTCATTCGAAAAGCATGTCGATAAATACCTGGCGGATTATAAACCAATCATCGCTAACTTTATCCGAAAGAAAGAAGACGGAGGAGAAGTTCCTTTGCACCAAAATTGGGCCTTCGCGGATGAACATAAATGCGCAACCGTTTCAATTTGGTGTCCTCTTGTAGATAGCAATCAAACAAACGGGACATTAGAAGTGGTACCAGGAAGTCACAAACGCTATGGCGAAGTGCGTGGGCCGATGATCAAATCAGAATTGGCTGGAATTCAATCGGAAATCATTGAGAAATATATGCAGCCAGTCGAAACGAAAGCTGGAAATGCAGTTATTCTTGATGATAGCATTGTTCATTATTCTTCTCCGAATCAAACGGACGGATTGCGTTTGGCGATTCAATTGATTCTAATTCCAACGGAAGAGAATTCAATTCATTTTCACATGGACTTGAGCAAAGATCGATCAGTAGTCGAAGTTCTGGAGGTCGATAAAGATTTCTATATGAAATTCAACCCATGGAAAAAACCTTCGGAAGACGTGAAGCGAATCGATTCATTCAAGTATGAACCGTTTGATATGACGATTGAAGAGTTTGGTGCTAAATTGAGTCAACCTCGTTTCGATGAAAAAATACCCAATTCTTGGTGGAAAAAAGTACGATCTAAACTCGTTGGAGCATGATTGATTTTGATCAGAAAAAAGGAATCTTTAGTGATCCGAAGTTACAAGCGGAATTTCACGAAAACGGCTATGTCATAATTCCGTTTATTTCGCAAGCACAGATCAAAGAATTGTTTGGAGTTTACTCGTCCATTTATCCAGATGGAGTGGAAGGGTTCTTCACAACTACTTTCGCAAACAACGTTGAGCACCGAGAACTCGTCAATCAATCAATAAAAAATATTTGCATCGAACAGATCGAGAATCTCTTTGAGAATTATAAGATACTCTTTTCCAGTTTTATCGTCAAGGCTCCTGGCGAGGACAGCCGTTTGATTATGCATCAAGACATGACTTTAGTCGATGAAGATTTCTTTTCTGGAATCAATATTTGGTGCCCAATGGTGGATTTGAATGAGACCAATGGAGCAATCGAAGTTGTACCAAAAAGTCACCGTTTCTATAAAACATACCGAGGTTCTTCCATTCCAGATATCTACGATAATGTCAAGGATGAGGTTCGAGGATTGATGCAGCCGTGCTATTTGAAAGCTGGAGAGGCGATCATCTTCGATCAAAGTATCATCCACAATTCACCTCCGAACTTATCGGATACCGAACGCCCCACGATCAATACGTTCGTGGCTCACAGTGACGCTCGAATCAAGATTTGCTATTGGGACAAAGACACCTTTGGAGATAACATTGAAATTTTTGAACAAGACGATGATTTCCTAGAGAAATTTGAAAACTTCGGGCACAATATTTTCAGCAGACCAACAATTGGTAAAAGCTTGGGCTTGTTCCCGTATGATTTTCCGAAGTTAACCGTGGATCAAATCGAGCGTGAATTGAACGTAACGATTGCTAAAAAGCCACAGGCTCCAATGAAACAAGAAAAGCAAGGCTGGTTAAAACGACTTTTTTCAACAAAGACAGCATGAAAGAACCCATTTTTAAAGATCCAGAAATTCAACGCAAGTTTGACGAGGACGGTTTTGTGAAAATCCCTTTGTTGAGTGAAGAAGAAGTCGATGCTTTGGCGAGAATGAGAGAAGAATATTTCCCGGAAAAAGGAAGTGTGTTTTTCTCATCGAGCTATTTGGATGATTATGATCTCAAAATGGAAATCAGCAACAAGATTTCTGAAGCGATCACAGCAGGATTAGAGAAACAATGTGTCAATTTTCGATTGATTGGCGCGGCATATTTGATCAAAGGAATTGGAAAGCACAGTGAAATGCCAATGCACCAAGATTGGACGATTGTGGACGAACAAGAGTTCTACGCAGTCAATGTGTGGATTCCGTTGACAGATACAAATGAAGAAAATGGAACCCTTGAATTGATGAAGGGAAGTCATAATTGGAACGAAGCATTGCGCGCTCCAACCTTACCGATGTCTTTTGCAGGATTGGAAAGCAAGATCAAACCAAAATTGACAGTCGTTCCTGCGAAAAAGGGCGAAGTGATTATCTTGAATCAGGCGACAATTCATTATTCTAAGCCCAATATGACAGATGAAATTCGTCCAGCGGTTACGTCAGGAATGATCAGTCAAAAGGCACCGCTCAAATTTCATTATTGGGACAAAGAGCGCAATCAAATCGAAGAGTTCGCCCAAAAAGATGATTTCTTACTGCGCTTTGAGAATTTCATGGAAGCAATTTACAAGCGACCACTGATGGGAGAGAGCAAGCAATTCTTCGATTATACTATTCCACGCTGGAATGAAAAAGATTTAGATCGATTAACAAATACGAGAGTAAATAAGCCCTCATTCTTTCAACGAATATTCGGACAATCATGCACAGAGTAATTTTTCATGAGAAGGAGAATTCCTTCCGATTAGAAAAGGATGGTTACGCGACATTTAATCTTCTTGGAATAGAAGAAGTGGAGTTGATGAAGAAAATCTTCTCAGATAACCATGAAGCCGATCCATCGGGATTTTACGCTACCACGCATATAGAAGATAAAGAGAAACGGAAAATACTAAGCGATCAGGCAATGACTATTTTATCTGAGCGAATTCAATCTCATTTTGAAAATATCGAATTACTTGGAGGAGCATTCATTTCAAAAGCGCCAGGCGAGAAAGGTATTTTGCCTCTTCATCAAGATTGGAACCTTGTTGACGAAAAGAATGCACGATCCTACAATTTATGGGTTCCTTTGGTCGATGTCAATGAAGAAAACGGCGCGATGCGAATTTTAGAGGGTAGTCATTCCAAGCAGGAAACCTTTCGAGGTCCAAATATCCCGCCTGTGCTGTACCCAATTTCGAACGAAGTGGATAAACACATGGTTTCACTAAATATGAAACAAGGCGAGGCAGTTTTGTACGATCACGCGCTCTGGCATTCATCTCCTCAAAATCAAACTGATTTACTTAGATTGGCATTTGTCCTAGGTGTTGTGCCAAAGGATGCTGAATTAAAATATTACCAGCAGAATGGAGATACAGTGGAAGAGTATGCTTCACATCCCAATTTTTTCTTTGAAAATGATCGAGACTCTGGACCAAAAGGATTAACCTTATTGCGCTCATTCAATCATCCAAATACATTCTTGTCAAAGGAAGAGTTTGAAAACGTGTATCTAGGTAAAGAAATAGTAAAACAAGAAATCAGAAAAGGATTTTTCCAAAAACTATTTGGAGCTAAATAGGAAACAATGACATCAACAGTATCCATCATATTAATCGTGTTTCTTGCATTATCTTGCTTCGCTCTTGTCATTCTTCTGCTTGGGAAAAGATCCAAAGAAGCCGACGTGCAACGTCAAGAATTTAGATTGATAGATAAGAAAATAGATCACTCCGCACGCGAAGTCGGGGATTTCTACAATGCTCAAACCGATAACTTTTTAAAAGTCTATGGTGATGTAATTCAAGCGTTTCGAACGACGGACGTCACTAAATTACTCGATTATCAAATTGAAACAATTGGTTTTGAGAAAGGTCAACGCGTGCTCGATGCCGGCTGCGGTGTTTGTGGTCCCGCTCGATACTTTGCAAAGAATGCGGGTGTCCACGTGGAAGCAATCACTATCTCTGAAGATCAAGTCGAAAAGGCGAGAAAGTACATTTCTGATGAAGGACTGGAAGGAAAGGTGAATGTGACCCATGGAGATTACCATCAGTTGGAGAAATACTACGAATCGGATAGTTTCGACGCTGTTTATTTCTTGGAATCATTTGGACATGCAACAAATCATGAGCAAGTGATCAATTCTGCTTGGGGAATGCTCAAGCCTGGAGGGAAATTGTACATTAAAGATTTGTTCATCAAAGAAGCGGCGATTCAGTCATTGTCTGATGATATTCAAAAGGAGGTAAAGAACATCAATGATGCGTATCGTTATAACATTGCAGATTTATACGAAGTGCTAAAATTCGTTCGCAAAAAGGGATATATTTTATCGAGTGTCAAAACAATTGATCTTCCTCTTGAAGATTTTGAAAACTTGACTATCTCGAATGATTTCCAAGAACTCACAGGAATCAATAAAATTGAAAATTTACAGGAATACGTCTTCCCTGTAGACTTCTTTGAGATTACTTGCATCAAGCCTTGGAATGCTCTTGAATATGGGAATAGTCGCTATTTCTTACAGAATTTGTTCTACATGCAAATGCACAATCGTAAACAGGAGGAACTATAATGGAGAAAAACCAATCGATATTATCAGTTGACTCCTTAACGAAGGAATACACAAAAGATGGTAAAACGCTTCTTGCCTTAAACCAGGTGTCTTTTGAATTGGCAAAGGGTGAAATTTTTGGAGTAATCGGAAGAAATGGGTCTGGAAAAAGTACACTTCTTAAAGTATTGAGTAAAATTACGGGCCCATCTGGAGGAGAGATTTCTTATGAAGGCGTACTGACGTCAATAATTGAAATTGGAACCGGATTTCACCCCGATTTATCTGGTCGTGAAAATGTTTTCCTGAGCGCGAATATTCTCGGTTTTAAAAACGCTGAAGTACACCCGATCTACGATAAAGTTGTTGCATTCAGTGGACTTGAAGATTTCATGGAGATGCCAGTTAAGCATTACTCGAGCGGAATGTACCTTCGACTTGCGTTTGCGATCGCTTTTCATTCCAAAATTGACATTCTGCTACTTGATGAGGTTCTTGCCGTTGGTGATGCAGATTTCAGACGGAAATGCTACGATAAAATCAGAGAACTAAAAGATGGTGGAGCTTCGATCATTTTGGTGAGTCATCAAATGGAACCTGTGATTGAATTTTGTGATCGCTGCATGTGGTTGGATAATGGTATTATTGAAGCGATTGGATCACCAATGGACGTTATTGAGAATTACCTAGAATCGTCGTCGAATCAATCGGGGAAAATTAGAGGTGAACGTGATGAATTAGCACAGGCCGTTCTTGATCTTTCGAGTTTAGAAAATCAATTTGTAAAAGTCACGGATCTCGAGATCAAAGCAAAAGGAAAATCGGTTGGGGATGAGATTTTCATGGATGATATTGTTGAAATTGAACTCGATTGTGAAAAATTGATTGCCAACGAATCCATGGAATTTGTTTTCACGATATCCAACCTGAATAATGTCCGAGTACTGACAGATTCTTATGCGCTTCGTGAAGAGTATCTTCCTCAACTTTCTGAAAAAGGGACGTATAAAGTTCGCTGTGAAATTCCGGCAGATTTATTAAATCGAGGAGTGTACAATCTCGGAATCATGATTTGTCGAAATGCAGTTGAGTTCATTGCTGAAGCGCATAATTTGTATCGTTTCAAAATTTCTTCAAATCAGAAAATGGCGTTTGACATGCGAATTAGCACGGTCATTAAACCAAAGCTCAATTGGGAGGTGAAAAAGTTGGGAGACTAGAAGAACCAACGTTTTTTCTTAGCACTTGTAGCTTTCAACTGAGACATGAAATCAGCTAATTCGACTGGTTCTGTTCTGGCATAGTCAATCTTTTCGACTAACTTTCCTGCGGGATTAGGATTATCTTTTTGCTCGTTGAAATGATCGTAGTGAATGAATAAATCATCAGGAACATCGTAACGATTTACGGTTAAATGACCGTCTTTTTCAGTTCCGTGAAAGCACATTGTTTCAGCTCCAATTGGTATAATGTTATTTATGATCGTTGATCGCGATTTATCCGTTGTGTTGGTTGGTGAATAATGCAACAGACGGCTGTCAAAAATCAATCCTTCGCCTTCTTTTATCTCAAAAGCTTCCATGTATCTTTCTGCAGATTTAAAATGATCCGCGTATTTCGGTGGAATTGCTGCACCACGAATATTCAAAGGCATTCGATGTGTTCCTTTTGCAGCGTACAAAGTTCCATTCTTTCTTGTACTGTCGCAAAGCGGAATCCAGAGGTTGTAGGCACGATGCTTTCGTTCGTCGATAATGCTCCAATCCTGGTGCAACTTCAGAATAGAGTTCTCGCCAATTCCTTTCACCAAAAAGAAATAAGTAAGCATTCTGTGATTCACCAATAGCGATTCAATGCTTGGAGAGAGCATTTCGTATATTCCTGCATGAACTTTCCGTTTCACATCCATATCGGCAATAGAAACGCTTCCGTAAAAGGCTGATTCAAATTCTTTCGGATAACCATCAACGGTTGTTTCCAAAAACGAGAGATAACGTTTAGGATCGAAATCAGCTAAACTAATTTTCGCGATGCCCTCATCACGCAATGATTTATTCAAAACGTCCGAATGAAAGACATCGATCCAATTTTCAGTTTCCATTTTTAGGCTTTAAAGAATGATTTTAACTTGTTCAATAAACCACCCGATTCTTCCTGAACTTTAGCCGGTTTCCCTTGACCGAGATTCAATCCATTAAAGTGACTTTCGTCATATGGTGATGGATCAACATGAATTGTTTGAATGTGATCAATTGTCGTTGGGTAATCGAAGCGATCTTCACGTAACAAATAGTTTGGATACGATGAGAATTCTTCCGTTTGCTTCCCAAAAGGAGTTTTATGAATGTGATAAAATCGAAATTCAGCATTTATGTTCGTGATCGCGCAAGCAGATGCAGGACGAACTGTCGTACTATTATTGTTTCGTGATCCATGAATAAAACGATGATCGTACACAAAGGCATGACCGGCTTTCATTGGTTTTAATTCCAAGTTCTTCCACAGAAAATCTTCTACTTCTCGCAATTGATTTACAATGTTAGGTCCGCGATATGTTGGTTGAATCAAATGACTTTTCGGAAGAATTTCGATAGCACCATTCTCAGCTGTTGTATCAACCAGTGGCACCCAAATGTTGCACGATCTAAATCGGCGTTCGTCCACCAGATTCCAATCTCTGTGTGGAGTAATTAATCCTTTTCCGTTCGGTGGTTTTGCTACGAATGTCCCACCCAAAATTTGGGTATCAACAAACAATTCTTCAACTCGAGGTGTGTACAAATTAGCAACCCAATCTTTCACACTAGTTTTCAATTCAATATCCTCCGAATGGCTAATCGCGAAAATTGCCTTGGCGTCTTCCTTATTTTGACCGGTGAAATAGTCAAGCAACGCAGCGACTTCGTCATCATTAAAAAATGGAATAATTACATAACCTTCTTCACACAATTGACGCTCCAATTCGTCGTCCTTGAACATGCGAATTGCCTCGTGTTCTTGGGAATTGTATTCAGCGAATTTCGCTTTCACAAGTGGAGTTTCTGTAATCGGTTCAGTGATGAAATTTTGAACAGGTTCTCCTTCGGTGAACAATGAAACTTTTTCAATTCCCAGTAATTCACAATCGCTTTCGAATTGTTTGGCAGTGATTTTCGGAAAAACGAATTTTCCTTCATCAATTTTTTCGCCAATCGTAGGTCTTAGAATACAATCTTGAAAAAAATTTGGATAGTTGATTAAAAAATCGTCCGCTTGTTGGTAAATTTCAATTGGGCCGTCTTCTTTGTCTTGAAAACTGAGTTGGAACGTAGCTTCATTTGGAAGAATTCCACTAACAACTGCAAGTCGATCTTTTCCTGAGGTATTTTTTCCTGAGGTATGAATGATACGTGCATCAAAAATGAGTGCTTGTCCTTTTTTCAAATGAACAGGCTTCAAGTATTCTTTAATTGTGTCTTTAATATTAGAGAAAGGTGGAGAAAACGACACACTTCGATATGGTGAGAAGAGTTGATGCGTTTTTTCTGCGATCCACAATGCACCATTTGTTTCGTCAACATCCTGTAATGGAATCCAAACGCTCAATGACGAATGTTTGAATTCATCGATTGCGCTGGAATCTTGATGAATCGAAAATGCACTGTCTTCACCAGAAAGTTTGTTGATGAAGAAATTTAAACCGTTGTTGTAATCAGTAAAATTTTCTTCGAAAACAGGCGTTAATTCGTTTTTCAGAGCTTCGTGAATGCGTGTTCGATAAGCGACATCCTGAGAGTAGACCGAATAAAACATTCCTCCTTTTTCATCTGTCAATTGATGTTCTTGCTTATAGATCGAGCGCATTGCGTCAATTGTCGAAGGTTCAAAAAGATCGACGACCGCAAAACCAAATTCTTCGACCTTCTGTTTTATTTCAGGTTTTTTGAAAACGGTGAATGGAGCGGGAGTCCATGAAAAAGGATGGGAATAGCTCATGTTTTCAGGATCGATTTTTTGATTTTTCTTAGCCAATTGGTAGCAATTTTGGCTTTTTTTGTAGACTCGAAAACGTTGACATCACCTCGAACTGATCGTATTTGCTCGATCAAATCATTCTCGGAAAGTGAATCAAATGTGAACGGATCTAATTTCGCTTCGCCTTCCGGCCGTGCCCCTCGTTTTGACGCGTAATCAATATAGAAATCAGGAATCGTTTCAAAGCGTTCCAATTGTTTTTTACCATCAACATCTTCCATGAAATGAAAATAATGTTGAACGTTTTTCGGAGTGAGTGTTAAGCCTAAACTTACGCGTGAATTTGGAGTTGTATTCAATGTTGATCCATGAAGGAGACCATGAAAGAAGAAGATTGCTTCGCCAGCTTTCAACGGTACGGATTGCATGTTCCTTTCAATTAGTTTCCAATGATCTCGGTAGACATCTGGGGTTCCAACTCCTCGAATTGTACGGTTAAATTGATGACTTCCTTTTAAAACAATGATATTTCCATTTTCGTCGGTCACATCTTTGAGCGGACACCACATGTTGATACTCCAATCTTTTCGTTCATCTACAAATGACCAATCTTGATGTGGAGGTAGATGACCTTCTTGAGTGGGCGGTTTAACAACGAATAATCCACCAAAGGCATTATAATCACGAAAAACAGTGCTGAATTTCTCTTTAAAAACACGAGTTATTTCATTTTCCACTTCCAATTTATACTCCATTCTAGGATCGAAATAGGACTTGTAAAATGCCTTCGGATGTTCAGGATGCCATTTTTTGTAGATTTCTTGAAACCGTTCGATTTCCTGTTTGTTGATAAATGGAAGTACGATGAAACCATCGCGCACCATTTTTGCATCCAATTCTGGATCAATAAACATATCAACAGGATTCTGATTTAACATAACAGAGTCTACAGGTTTCTGGATTAAAGATACGATATCTTAAATGCATTTCGAATTTTATGTCCAGTACTTGAGTGTTTTTTCATCTTCTGTCAAGGCCAAAAACCCACCTACGGTAATTCGGTTTTGAGTGCCTTCAACCAATTCTACCTTGTGCCAGATCGGGCCACCCGAAAATATCAAGAGA
>JBLHPQ010000057.1:0-23034 GCA_047624355.1 Flavobacteriaceae bacterium
ATTCAAGATCTTCTGTTTCGCTCAAACGCGCTTCTAGAAAACGATCTGGAAAACGAAAGGCATCCTGCCAGTTCAAATAATCTTGCCAGATTCCAAAACGACGCACATTGTTCCCTAAATCAATTACTTTGAAACGAGACTTTTTAGGCAGACGGCGTGAACCACGACCAATCATTTGATGGTATAGTGTCAACGAGCGTGTTGCGCGATTTAGAATAATAGTTTGCACGGTAGGTTCATCAAAACCAGTTGTCAAGATTCCAACCGAGGTCAAAATCGCATCTTCTGTTACTTTAAACCAGCGTAAAACATCTTTTCGATCTTTATCACTAAATGTAGAATCCAGATGTCGAATTGGGTAACCTCTCTTTTTAAACGTCTCTTCAACGCGCAAAGAAGTTTCAATACCTGAATTAAAAATCAATGTTTTGTCACCAACAGCTACTTCTTCATAAGCGAAAAGAAGTTTCTCCTGCATGAAGTAATTTCCATAAACAACATCTGAGCTACTTACGGTAAAATCTCCATTGGATCCAATCTTGAGGCCATGCAAGTTGACATCATACGTATATGAATCAGCATCCGCCAAGTACCCGCATTCGATCAAAGAAGAAATACTCTCACCTACGAGCAACTTATTATAGTTGTCGTTCAATGGCAGTGCCTTATTACTACTTAAAGGTGTAGCGGTTACTCCAAGAATGTTCGCATTTCCATAAAATTGGAAAATCTTACGAAAGCTATTGTAGTGAGCCTCATCGACGATCACTAGTCCAACGCCTTTAATGAAATCCTGATCATCATTCAAGCGATTATTAAGCGTTTCCACCATTGCAATAAAGCATTGATGCGTGCTATCGGCAGGAATTTCTTTCACCTCACTGCTAATTACCATGTTTTCGACATCAATCGCAGAAAGCTGTTTTGACGTCTGAACGGATAATTCAATTCTATGTGTAAGAATGAGCACCTTTTCTTTGGTACGTTCAATATAGCGTCGCGCTATTTCAGAAAAGATGACAGTCTTCCCACCACCAGTAGGCAGTTGGAATAAAAGATTGAATTCTTTACCCTCAGTTTCTAATTCCTTAAGGATAGAAATAACTGTCTTTTCCTGGAAAGGATAGAGGACTTTTGCTTCGTACAACTCGGTATCGATCATAATCTATTTGGCAGAAAAAGTGGCTACAAAACTACTCTTCTTTTCGTGAAATACAAAATAAACGGAACGAATTGATCTTACTTTATCATTGCAATCCTACTTATAACGAAAGTAGGCCATAATCTATTTTAATTTTCAATGAAATGTTACATTTGCTTTTACGTCAAATGAGAAAATACACAAAATCAATATGAGCGAAATAGAAAAAGTACAATGTCTTGTCATCGGATCAGGCCCAGCAGGGTATACAGCGGCAATTTATGCAGCACGGGCTGACATGCATCCAATGCAATATCAAGGGATGCAACCAGGTGGACAATTAACTACTACGAATGAGGTTGAGAATTTCCCAGGATATCCAGACGGTGTTACTGGCCCAGAAATGATGGTTCAATTGGAAGCACAAGCTAAACGATTCGGAACTGACGTTCGATGGGGCTTTATTGAAAAAGTTGATTTTTCAGGAGATGTTCATAAAGCATGGGCTGATGATGGAAAAGAAATTCACGCAGAGACGATCGTTATTTCAACCGGAGCTTCGGCGAAGTATATTGGACTAGATAGCGAACAAAAATATTTAAAGCTAGGTGGTGGTGTTTCTGCATGTGCTGTCTGTGATGGTTTCTTTTACAGAGGACAAGAGACCGTAATTGTGGGTGCAGGCGATTCTGCATGCGAAGAAGCACATTACCTATCAAAATTGTGTACCAAAGTAACAATGCTTGTTAGACGCGATGAATTTAGAGCATCGAAAATAATGGCAGAACGCGTTAAGAATACGGAAAACATTGAAATCCTTTATAATACAGAAACAGTAGAAGTCCTAGGCGATGGACAAGTTGTGACAGGAACTCGCGTAAAAAATAATAAGACGCAAGAAGAGCATGATATTCCATGTACAGGATTCTTTGTAGCAATTGGACATGTTCCAAATACAGAGATTTTCAAGGATTTCATCAATCTGGATGAAACTGGATACATTAAGTATGAAGAACCTGGAACAGCAAGAACGAATGTTCCTGGAGTATTTGTCGCAGGAGATGCAGCAGATCACGTCTACCGTCAAGCGATTACTGCGGCTGGAACAGGATGTATGGCTGCGTTAGAAGCTGAGAGATACTTATCTGCTAAAGGACATTAAGAAACATAATTTTGATCGAAAGATTAAGTAGAAAAAGGGAGTCTCGTCGATTCCCTTTTTTTTGTCCCCTACATTCCTGAATCAAGTAGATCGTCGCTATTTACATCGGTAACGCGCGAGTCGGATAATTTGGGAAGGAGCACCTCCATTTCATGATATGATTGAATCATTTTTACCGCAAGGAGCGCGGCAGCTATGCCAAGAATCGCTGATAGAGCCGCAATTGGTAGAATGATATCCTCCATCCGTGCATCGATTCTCGAAAAAACGGAGGAAGCAATCCATATCCCCCACCACCAACCCATAATCTGAAATCGTACTGGCTTTGCTTCAATAAGATTTTCATTTACTAACAAACCCTCAGTTCTTTTAAATAGATCTGCAGCGATTTGATATGGCCCCCACAAGTTAAACACTGGAATAAACCAAGCTCCGGAGGCCCATCCCTCTGTATATCTGAGTCCTGTAGGAACAATCTGGTGTAGATTGTAATACGCACGTCGAAACCACATGATAAAGACAATTGCCGCCAGAATACTAAGCACGGATACAACGATTATAAAGATTACTGAAAGTTGAAAAAATGCATCATAATCCTCTACAGTATCAAATAGAGTGATCGTAGACACATAATACTGGTAACCGAACGCAGCTAATTCTAGAACAATCATGGAATACATTGCTGCGATTGCATACTTCGCTCTATCCGCGTTAGGTCTGATTTTATTCATGTTATCTGATGATTAGCTATAAATAATTATTTCACTTTGTTCTCTAACATCGGAACAAAGCTGAATACTCCAAGGTCTTCAACATCAAAGGCATCTTCAGAGGTTTTGATAATTTGCTTCATTTGTTGCTCATTTCCTTCTCCAACAGGGATTATCATTAGGCCTCCGACTTTCAGTTGATTGATTAATTCTTGAGGAATGTCTGGCGCCCCACAGGTGATGATAATTTTATCAAATGGTGCAAAAGTTGGTAGTCCTTTATAGCCATCACCATAGGTCATACGCGCCGAATAATTCAACTTGCCCACGATTTGTTTCGCTTTCATGTGTAACGGCTTGTGTCGCTCAATGCTAAACACCTTCGCTCCCATTTCGCACAAAATACATGTCTGAAACCCTGAACCAGAACCGATTTCTAAAATTTTATCTCCTTTTTGAATATTGAGTAACTGCGTTTGAAAAGCAACGGTATATGGATGACTTATCGTCTGTCCTGATCCAATCTGGAACGGCATGTTCGTATAAGCTTGTTCTGCAAAAGCATTATCCAAAAAGAAGTGGCGTGGAATAGCATTAAAAGCTTCTAGTACGCGCTGATCCTTAATCCCTTTCTCTTCCAACTCACGAATAAGTTGACGCCGCATGCCTTTATATTTGAACGAGTCTTGCATGATACGAAGGTACTACATTGTTGCTAGGTTATCGATGCTACTTTCGAACAATTAACTGTGGATACTAGATTTGTATACGACAATGTGATACCGATTAATAGACGAACGGACTTCTTTATTTTAGTCAACTTATTGATCATAATCGCACGATCGGAAAGTCGGACAATCGAATGTTATCGCTATATTTGGACGACTTTTCAGAACAGGAAAATGGCTATATCAAAGAAAGAACTAGAATTTAATAAGAACGACGATGAAATGCGTCTGAAAATCTCTGCACTCCACCGAGAACTGTCTAAAATCAGTGAAGGAGGTGGAAAAAAACGCATTGACAAACTTCATGCTCAAGGGAAATTAACTGCTCGCGAAAGAATTGATCTATTGCTTGATCCCGATACTGATCGCTTTGAGATGGGCGCAGTTGCCGGATATGGCATGTACGAAGAACACGGCGGATGCCCTGCCGGAGGTGTGGTTGTCATGATTGGTTACGTTAAAGGAAAACAGTGTATTGTTGTTGCAAACGATGCCACAGTTAAGGCTGGTGCATGGTTTCCAATTACCGGAAAGAAGAACCTGCGTGCACAGGAAATTGCAATGGAAAATAAATTGCCGATTATCTACCTCGTAGATTCGGCCGGAGTTTACCTTCCTCTGCAGGATGAAATTTTCCCAGACAAAGAGCATTTTGGTAGAATATTCAGAAATAATGCGGTAATGAGCTCTATGGGCATCGTTCAAATAGCGGCAGTAATGGGCAGTTGTGTGGCTGGTGGTGCATACTTACCTATCATGTCTGACGAATCATTGATTGTAAATAAAACAGGAACGATATTCCTTGCGGGATCCTACTTGGTGAAAGCCGCCGTTGGTGAAACTGTTGATAATGAAACCTTAGGAGGCGCTCGAACACATACTGAAATTTCTGGCGTATGTGATTATGCCACCGAATCAGATGAAGAATGTTTAAGTACTATTCGTGATTTGATGGATAAAATAGGATTTAAGGAAACGGCTGGATTCGACCGAAAAGAAAGCCTTCCTCCATTGCGTAGCCCGAAGGATATTTACGGTATTCTACCCGCTGAACGTACTAAACCTTACAATGTTAGGGACATCCTCAAATGTGTTGTCGATGAGTCTAAACTCACTGAATACAAAGCGAATTATGGAAAATCTATTGTTTGTGCCTATGCACGAATCGATGGTTGGAGTGTTGGAATCGTTGCAAATCAGCGTGAAATTGTAAAAACGGCAAGCGGTGAAATGCAGTTCGGAGGTGTGATATATTCAGATTCTGCAGATAAGGCCTCTCGCTTTATTATGAACTGTAATCAGAAGAATATTCCTTTGGTGTTTTTACAAGATGTTACCGGATTCATGGTAGGATCTAAAAGTGAACATGGTGGAATTATCAAGGACGGGGCAAAGCTCGTGAGCGCAATGGCCAATTCGGTTGTTCCTAAATTCACTATCGTTATGGGGAACTCCTATGGCGCTGGTAATTACGCCATGTGCGGCAAAGCGTACGATCCTCGATTGATTGTCGGTTGGCCTACTGCTGAAATCGCTGTAATGAGTGGCGCATCAGCAGCAAAGGTTCTTCTTCAGATTGAAGTTGCTTCACTCAAAAAGCGAGGAGAAGAAATCACTCCAGAAAGAGAAAAAGAAATCTTTGATAAAATTAAGAACCGTTACGACGATCAAATTTCACCCTATTATGCAGCAAGTAGATTGTGGATTGATGCAATCATAGATCCTGCAGATACCCGAAAGGTAATTTCACTGGGGATTGATATGGCCAACCACAAGAAAGCTGAAAAGCCTTATAATGTTGGCGTCATCCAAACTTAATATTAAACCAAGAAATGAATTTAAATTGGCAAGTAAAACATTTTGGAGATTTAACTCTGAATGAGTTTCATGATATCATCGCAATCAGAATAGAGGCATTTGTGATTGAGCAAAATTGTACCTACCAAGATTTGGATGGGAAGGACAAGAAATGTTATCACGTAATTTGTCGTGATGGAAAAGGAGCGATAGTCTCAACAGCACGTATAGCTCCTCCTGGTTTGATTTACGACGAAATTGCTATTGGACGAATCGTCCTAACCGAGGCGCTTCGCGGTAAAGGAATTGGCCATGAGTTAATGAAAGAGTGCATCGACTTTTGTAAGCTAGAATTTGGAAATACGTCTATTCGGATATCAGCACAGACGCATTTAGAAAAATATTATGGGCACCATAATTTTATACCTACGGGGAAACAATACTTAGAAGATGGTATTCCGCATAGCGAAATGCTCTATACTCCAAAATAATAATCACCCGAAACACCTATTTATTTATGAAAATTTATTCAAGTATTGTACTGGTATTAGCTGCAGTTTTGCTCGCCGCTTGTGGAAGCACAGCGGAGATGGAGCGAGTGAGTGTACCTCTTCCTGAAAACGTGACATTGAATGTTTTAACGGGTGAAACCTTTGATATGGCTTATTTAAATAAAGCCGTACGTCCTCAGGATGATTTCTTTGAATTTGCGAATGGAACATGGATAAAGGAAAATCCAGTACCTGCTTCAGAATCACGTTGGGGAAGTTTTAATGAACTAGATCAGGCAAATAAAGATAAACTGACTAAAATTCTAGATGCAGCAATGTCTATGGATACCGCAGAGGGATCAAGAGATCATATTCTTGGAAACTACTATGGCTCCTACACTAACATGACTCAGCGAAATTCTCTTGGATTGAATCCAATCTCAGTAGACATGGCCGCTGTTGCGAAAATCAACTCAAAGAAGGACATTTTGAATGTAATCGCATCGCACCACACCGTTGGAATATCGACACTTTTTAGATTTGGAGTTCGTCAAGATCTTAAGGACATCGACAATCACATTTCATCTTTTGGTCAAGGTGGAATTGGCCTACCAAACAAAGAATATTATTTAACGGATTCAAAGAAGGAGATTTTAGATAAATACGAGGCGCATATTGCAAAAATGATGCTCTTGTGTGGCTTCGACGGCAAGAAAAGTAAAGCAATTTCGGCAAGTGTGATCGCTTTTGAGACCCGTTTAGCTAAAGCATCCATGGCACCGGCAGAAATGAGAATTCCGGAGAACACCTATAATAAGATGGCGCTTCAACCAATGCTTGATAAGGCTAAGAACTTTGATTTTGAGTCCTATTTATCAGCAACAGGAAGTCAATCATTTGATTCTCTAGTAGTTGGACAGCCGCTATTTTGGAATGAGATTGTGACCATGCTTGATGATACACCACTTGATGCATGGAAAGATTATATGACATGGAAAGTTGTCAATAACTATGCCGATCACCTCAATGAAGAATTTGTAGCGGAGAATTTCAACTTTTATGGCGTTGTATTGCGCGGAAAGAAGGAAATGAAGCCGCTAAATGAACGTGCAATTGAGGAAATCACTAATTCTGCATTCAGTGAATTATTAGGAAAGGCTTTTGTTGAAGAGCACTTCTCACAAGAGGCGCAAGACCGTGTAAATACAATGGTCGACAATCTTCTTATCGTTTTTAGAGGCCGAATCAATAATCTTGAGTGGATGTCACAAACAACGAAGAAGGAAGCGTTGAAGAAACTCAATTCAATTGGTCGGAAGCTTGGCTTCCCTTCTAAATGGGAAGATTTCAGTTCAATCGTATTTGACAAAGAGAACTATACTGAGAATGTGAAAATCATTTCTCGTTTCGCGCACCACAGGAACATGGCTAAACTAAACAACCCAGTAGACAAGGAAGAATGGGGAATGCCAGCACACATGGTCAACGCGTACTACCATCCCCTACTCAATGAAATCGCTTTTCCAGCAGGAATCATGCAGGCACCGTTTTTCAGCGACACCTATGAAGATGCTGTGAACTATGGTCGAATCGGGATGGTTATTGGTCATGAATTTACGCATGGATTTGATGACATGGGATCAAAGTTTGCCGCTGATGGTTCCTTTAAGAACTGGTGGACAGCATCTGATCGCACATTATTTGAAGAAAAAACTTCTAAGTTGGGAGCTACCTATGATGGGTTCTGCCCAATTGATGGTCACTGTGTTAATTCAAGCCTGACGATGGGAGAGAACATTGCAGATTTAGGTGGACTTACACTCGCGTACAATGCTTTTAAGCGAACGGATGAATTCAAATCGGGTGAAATGAAACACGGCTACACGCCAGGTCAACGCTTCTTTATAGCGTATGCACAACTTTGGAAAATCAATTATACAGATGAAGAATTGAAGAATCGTATCGCGAACGATCCACACTCTCCAGGAATGTATAGAGTCAATGGACCATTAATGAACTGCCCAGATTTCTTCAATGAATTTAACGTTTTAGAGGGCGATGCAATGCGCAATTCAGCGGACAAAATTTCGAATATTTGGTAGATTTCGAGTTGCCTTAGTCTACTCAATCAGTAATGTTCAGCCTATAGATTAAATGCGTTAGGGATAGCCGCGCCATCCTTTTTCCGTTTATGGCTGAGGCACTCGAAGCCTAACGGAAAAAGATAAAGCAAATAGCCCGAAAAACGCCCAAATAAACTTCTTATAAATGTAAAATCCCGATGATTTAATAGTCATCGGGATTTATTTTTTTTAGTACGCTTAATTCAAACTGATCAAGAGATTTACCTTATTATTTTTCATTCTCTTTACTTCTAACGACTTACTGTAATTCAGTATAGCGTTGATGCTAGAGATACTTGGTTCGATTTTCAACTCTTCGTTAGGAGCAATAAATTCAGGGTATTTTTTTAACATACGCGATTTTGTTTTTTGGTTGTGTCTATACCTAGAACGCAACACTTTAACAATTATTATACTGCCTATGAATATTTTAATAACTCCCTGCTCTCCTTCGGACAAACCATTCTAGTCCGAGCATCACAATCAAGAGAAAGAACAACCATTTGTAGTCGATGATATCTTTAAAAGTAGATTCTTCGGATGTCACTTTTACGATGTCCGTTCTATCTCCGATATCATTTAATAGTTGATCAAGATTATTCAGCTCATAAAATCCACCGTTAGAATTAGTTGCCATTTGATTCAGGAGGTTATGATTGGCGCTTGACGCTAATTTTTCGAGTGAAACATCTGTCACGACAAACACCCCAGATTTTTCATAGTTCTTTCCAGCAAAGGATGTTTTCGCAATCCAGTTATATTTTCCAGCTTTTAACTTTCCGAGGGAGATCTTGTAATCCAGTTGACCTTTTGCGAATTCATAATTGACCTTGGCTCCGTTTTCATCTTTAAGGACGTAAGAGATTGAAGGATCCGTAATACGTTCCAGCGAAGAGTTATAGAATTCAGCATTGATTACTACTTCATCGTTGACACTGAATCTACGCGGCATATTAATTCTGAGCGCATCGGTGTTCTTTCTAACAACGAGGTACTGAATTGACTTCTGTATCAACTCATCAAATCCCTTGTTACTCTTCGTACGGGCAAACTCTGCCAATTTCCATCTCCACAATCCTTCGCCAATGAAAGCTCCTTCCTTTCTTGAACCTGTAGTGAACAATAACATTGGGTCATCCTTAACTATAGCGCCAATCCGCTGCGTCAATAAAGTAGATCCTTTTCGCGAAGTAATTTTTCCGAAGGGCACATTTACTGGCGGCCAATAGTGTAATGCATTTTGAACATCATCGGAGACTTCAAAGAGTTGAAATCCACTTTTAATACTTGCCTGTACTTCATCGGATCGAGTTCCACGAGCGTTTGGAAGTGTAACTCCTACACCCAAATTACGCACCGCAGATGGAGCTGATTGATTTCCTATTAAGTAGAGTACTGGAGTAGTTGAAGCTTTAACTTCATTTGCTAAAGCAGCATTACCTGTTGCACCAGGTTCGTGCCAGATGATCAATGCATATTCATTCAAATCTCCAGACCATTCAGAAGATAACATAGATTTAACCTCGACGTTCTCATCCTGCTCAATTACCGATTTGATTGCTGTAACATCCGGATGTGGCGCATGAGAAAGCATCAGAATTTTACTTCGTGAATCAACTATTTCTACGTAGAATGACCAACGATTATTATCATACGACGATTCATTATTCACGGCTTTAATTTCTACCGTATATTCAATAAACCCGATTTGATTCGCTTCCAACATGAGCGAGACGTGCGCAAAATCGAGCTTACCATCTTTATAGGTAATTTTCTGACTAGCGACTTGCTTGCCATCCTTCGTAATTGTTACTGTGCTCGAGACCTTGCCGAGTCGTGTTGCCTGAATATCTACCTCTACTGGGAATTTGTTTTTATAGAAGGCAATATCATTGACTGCTACATTACGAATTACCTGATCTCGCTTTCTAATAGTATCACCAACACCCACTGTAAAAATCGGCGTCAGCGAAATTTTCTCGGCGCCATAATTTGGATCACTTCCTTTGTTAAAATTTCCATCTGAAATGAAACAAATCCCACCTACATTTTGATTGAAATATTCAGTGTACAATTGTTCAAAGCCTTCATTCAGGTTTGAGAGCTGATCTGAATAGTTGGGATCCTTAGCATTTATTCCATCACCAACAGAGTAATGAATCACATCGAACTTATCCGCGTACTTTGCTTCAAGTTTCTTCCGAAACTCACTCACCTTCTTTGTCACAGACGCACTGTCCTTATAGTTCAGCATTGAAGCCGAATTATCGACAAGCGTAATGAAAACAGGTTTCTCTGATCTATATTGAACTGACTCGATGAGTAATCCAATCAATAAAACGCCAATGATGAATAAACTCAAGCCTCTGAGGCCTATAAGTATGGTTTTTATCGAGTTACTTAATTCACTCACCGCCTTTTGTCCGCGATAATACCAATAGGAAATACCAATAGAGAATAACCCCCAAGGAATAAGCCACCAAATAGATATGTCCGAAAAAAAATTCATGCGTTACGAAAATAACAAACTAGCCGATACGCATTGCAAAAAAAAGACTGCTTGGTCGAGAAATTGAAATCTCTTAGCGAAAATTGGCAATTACTTCTCTTAATTCTTCATTATATAGGATAATCCTAAACCTAATACTGACTTAAATTGAGTTCTAGGTCCAGTATTACCGTTGATATCTGTTATTTGGATATCGTGATCATAAATCAAGTTCCAATTTAATGATGCCGAGAACCAGTCATTCACTTTGAAAGTGAAGAGTACTTCAGCATTCACATCAATATTCTGAGGGTTCTCAATGTAGTTAGAAAAAAGCTCTAGCTTCGTTTTCATCTCAATATTCTTGAAAATTTCCTTGGCGTACTTCATTTTGAAATAAGCTCCAAATTCAGGTCTGAACATCTTACCTGGTGCAGTCATCAATCCTGTAACATCATCAAAAACTGCTGGATCAACACCAAAAGCACCCGCATTTGCAAGCGTTTCATCCTGAACAAACGTCATTTTCGATGCGAGTGGTGAGATAAATAATGAAAAATTATCTGTCGGCGTAAAGTCAAGCCCCAAGGCAATATTAACGTATCCAGGCGCCATAAACTTAGAAGTTCTCGGCTGCGAAACATCCGTAAAACCATCCAGAAATTGTGTTCTAAATCCAGCAAGAAATGAGATGTAATAATGCTCTTTTAGCTTGTAACCAAAGTTGGTCGCCAATTCTATTCGATCATCTGTTTTCTGCAAATCCTCTGTCGCTCCTTTATCAATGTATTGAATTCCTCCAAGGGCAAGCCCTAAGTCATTATCCCACTTTATATTATCCTTCTTATATTTCGCAGAAGCAACTATATAGGCGAGTACAGAAATATTGTTTCGTCCCCCAGCATTCCAGTTCACAAATGAGCTTTGCGTCCCATTGACACCATAGATGGCTTTAAGCGTCCACGATGAATCCTTTTCCTGTGCAGAACTACCAAGAGATATACCTATCGTACAAATTGCTGCTATTACCTGTCTTTTCATAATTTCTAAAAATTTATAAATGCAAATATACGTCACTTACCCTACACAATGTCTAAAAATATTATTTAGATTTTCTGCGTGCATAAGAAACTCACTCTTATTGTTAAATCCTTACATTTAGTACGCTCCAAGGCACTTTCAATCACTTATTTTTCGTAATTTTGTGCCACAAAAAAGGACTGAATTATGAATAAAGAAGTATATATAATCTCCGCTGTTCGCACGCCAATGGGAAGTTTCGGCGGTGCATTGTCATCGGTACCAGCAACAAAATTAGGAGCAACTGCCATAAAAGGCTCATTGGATAAAGCTGGAATCTCTGCAGATCAAGTGAATGAAGTATTCATGGGAAATGTACTTCAAGCTGGTCTAGGTCAGGCACCTGCGCGCCAAGCTGCTATCTTCGCTGGAATTAATGATAACGTTCCTTGTACAACTGTTAATAAGGTATGTGCTTCAGGAATGAAAGCGATAAGCCTAGCTGTTCAATCTATTTTAGCTGGTGACAACGATGTTGTGATTGCAGGTGGAATGGAGAACATGAGTTCGGTACCTCACTATTACAATGCGCGTAAAGCGACAAAACTAGGTGACGTCAAAATGCAAGACGGTATGGTAAAAGATGGCTTGACAGACGTATATAATAAAGTACATATGGGAGTATGCGCTGACAAGTGTGCATCCGAGAATAATATTTCAAGAGAAGATCAAGATAATTTCGCGATAGAATCATACAATCGTGCTACAGCTGCTTGGGCCGCTGGGAAGTTCAACGATGAAGTTGTTCCTGTAGAAGTACCTCAGAGACGTGGAGACGCAATCATCGTTGATACAGATGAAGAATTTACGAATGTGAAAATGGATCGAATTCCAACTTTACGTGCTGTATTTACTCCTGACGGAACTGTTACTGCTGCTAATGCCTCTACTTTGAATGATGGCGCCTCTGCCCTTCTATTGATGAGCAAGGAAAAAGCAGAAGAACTTGGAGCAACTCCTATCGCTAAGATTATAGGATATGGTGATGCTGCTCACGAACCAGAGTGGTTTACTACCGCTCCATCTAAAGCGGTGCCTGTTGCATTGAAAAAAGCAGGAAAAGAAATTAGTGATGTCGATTATTGGGAGCTAAACGAAGCGTTTTCAGTCGTAGGTATTGTGAACACACAGAAATTGGGTCTTGACCCAGCGAAAGTTGATGTAAACGGTGGAGCTGTAGCTCTTGGTCATCCTCTTGGAAGTTCAGGATCTAGAATCATCGTTACTTTAATCAATGTATTGAAGCAAAATGGAGGAAAAATTGGAGGTGCGGCTATTTGCAACGGAGGCGGTGGTGCTTCTGCGATGATTATCGAGAACATCTAATTAAAAAAAATATACCTAAAAAATCTCTACTGAATTCAGTAGGGATTTTTTTATGTCTTAATACGCTAAGAGAGTGCGACTCCAAATGAAAAAAGCTCTATCTTAGAGGTACAAATCTAAAGGCCTATGAAGTACTTACTTCTAATCTCTTTGCTATCTGCATCAATCAGTTTTGCTCAAAATTGCATCATTGATAATCTTAACGTAACATCTAACGAGGACAGTCTATGTTTTCCAAATAATGGTGTAACCGTATCTGCCGCAAACTCTCAGGTTGGCTATAACTACTATCTTGAAGAAGCCATATCTGGGACCACCATTGATGGACCAATTACTGGAACAGGAGCCTCCATTGTCTTTGCCACAGGACCAATTGGAGTAAATACATCTTATGTTGTTATTGCGGAAAGAGCTACTAATGCCTTGAAATTCGACGGAGTCGATGATGTTGTTCACTGTGGTACAGGTTTAACCCTACTAGGTGATTTCACGCTTGAAGTTTGGGTTAGACATACTACAGGAACAGATTGGCAAACCTATGTCGCTAACATTGATTACTCAGCAGATCAGGGCTATTGGCTAGGCTCGAATATTTCTGGCGAGGTAGCATTTTATATTTCAACCGGTTCTTGGGTACTCGGAACGACAACTATCGCGGATAGCAATTGGCATCATGTTGCGGCTGTGTATAGCGGAGGATCTGGTTATTTATATATTGACGGATCCTTGGAAGGCTCTTCAGTTATGTCGAATTCATTAACGACTACCCAGCCATTTACAATTGGCGATGATTCTAATCCTCTTAACTACAAATACACTGGTGACATAGGAGGTGTGCGCGTTTGGAATGTCGGCAGAACCGATGCCGAAATTAATACAGACATGAATAACTGCCTCGTTGGAGATGAAGCTGGACTGATGGCCTATTATACTTTTGAAGATGTAGGAGGGTCTACTTTAACAGATTTAACCTCTGATCCCAATGACGGAACCTTGATAAATATGGATCCATCAGCTGATTGGATAGCGGGTAATTTTAGCTGTTGCACGATGGAAATGTCGCAACAAATTGACGTGTCCGTGTTCGATACCACGACAACTATATCTTTGATTGGAACTGACACCCTAAGTGCAAATGCTGGTTTAGAAACTTATCAATGGATTGATTGCACTAATGGGAATCAAGCGATTATTGGAGAAACAGGCATGATCTATGTTCCCACAATCACTGGTAGTTATGCCGTCATTGTTAGTCTAGGTGCATGTATAGATACAAGCGCTTGTATTCAGGCGAACTTAGGCCTTGATGAGTTCGATCTTTTTAAGACAACCTATCTCTACCCTAACCCTTCAGCCTATGGTAAAATTAAAATCTCAGGCGAAATTGAAATAACGGATGTTCATGCATATGACATTTTAGAAAGAGCAGTTCCTATGATCTACCATCCGCAAACGAGAACCATTCGATTACGTGGACGAACTACAGGTACCTACCTCATACATATTCAAAGTGAGGACAAACTGATCATTCGGAAAATGCTGCTAGCGAATTAGTACGGCTCCTGATCGGAAGAGATCGACAGCCACTATTTGACTATTTCACAAAAGGTAGCTTGTATTCTTCTTTGAATTTCAACGTGAAATTTTCGAGGTAGGATTCTCTCCAACTTTTCGCAGCGTGACGATTAATGAATTCCATAATTGGTTTATCATCAGTTATAAGCAGTGCATCTTTCGTATTAATTGTTTTCGGATCAATGAGCTGTTCTGAAATCAGGAACTCTTCTTCTCCAAAGTTCAACGGTAATGCTTTTGTCCAATCCGGCTCATTGAGATAGGCCAAATAGAGCATATTTCTATCCTTTTCTTTACTCTTACCCATATCGGCATCAAGCAGCTTCAATTTAAAGCCTGCAGCTTTCAGCGTCTTTATCAGTGACCTTCCCGGAAGTCCTTCTTTACCCTTAAGGAATCCGTTAAAATTAATCACGATCATCCCTTTTGGTCTTAGGGTTGATTTAATGTCTTCAAACGCCTCTTTACTCAGTCCATGGGAAGGAAGTATTTCCCCGTTAAAAATATCCATTACAACGAAGTCGTATCTCTTCTCTGAGTTCTTTACGAATCGCCTAGCATCATCCATATAAGAGCGAACCCCAGATCCTTTCAAGCCAAAATATTCCTCGCTAATATCAATAATGCGCTGATCAATTTCAACAGCATCAACACTATGACCGCAAAACGTACTCAACTGTTTCGGAAGAATTCCCCCACCGAGACCAAGTACAAGTGAATTACTGTTCTGTGGATAGATCTTTGAAATGCATGTCACAACGTTTACGTAAGGCCACATTGAATTATCATTTTCAAGGTCTATCCAGGTCTGCCCCATCCTGTTGATGAATAATATTCTGTTGTCTCGCCCATCTTTTTCAAAATCAGCAACAATCAATTGCCCATTGATGCTCTCAGAGAAATAAAGTTCTGTGAACTTTGAAGATTTCGGCAATTCTGCCTTAACCTGCGTAAGGAAAATGGAAATAATCGCAATTCCCCCAATTGGAACTAAGAACTTCAGATTCTTATGTCTTAAGAAATACCTAATTGGCAGCAATGAAGTAAGAATGACTCCGACTAATATAGAATCGCTAATCCCGATTTCAGGAATAAACCAATAGCCAGCCAACAATGAAAAGATTACACCACCCAGAGTTGAGACACTGTAGAGTTTCCCTACAATTTCTTTGTTGTCTCCAAATTTCTCATGCAATATTGCAACAATCAGCGGGGTTGACGCGCCAAAGAGAATTAACGGAATAACCAATACAACGAAGACGATCGTCCATGTAAAACTACTTGTCCCAAAATCAGCTCCTGAATAATTCTGAAGATAAAGCATGAGCCAACCCGCCAATAAAATCAAAACATTCATCGAGAAGAGCTTGATCACAAATGATTCATCTCGTTTTTTCTTACTTAAAAATCCCCCGAGAAAATAGCCAATTGCCAATGCTCCAATGGACAAACAGATCATTGTTGCCCATATGACTACAGAATGTCCCAAAATCGGCGCCACAATAAGCGGAGAAGATGTTTCGAGAAGCATGACCAAACCACCTTCAAGAAACGCGAGTGCTAAGAGTTCATTTTTCTTCATTTGGCTCAATTTTTAGCGCGAATGTTAAAGCAGCAGAGAGTAAGAGACAGCTTCCTAACACGTAGGACGCCATAATTACGCCAATTGTTGGAATCAGTACAAAGGTTGTCAGTAATAAGAAAATAACGCCTCCAACTGTTCCTATTCCAAAGACCAAACCGGTTGCAGTAGACAATTTATTATTCATTAGGTTCAGAGAACCAATAATTAAAGGCGAGACCATTCCCATCAACATTACTGGGAAAAACAAGATCAGAAATCCAGAAAGTATAGAAGCGGTTTTAACATCGGTAGGAAGCAATGCAGGAAGTGCTCCTTTTGCGATAAACGTGGAAAGTAAAACCAAGATCGCCGCTCCAAGTAATGCGTAGAGAAGATGTTTCTTCGAATTCTTCAATGATAGTTTTCCTCCTAACCAGTATCCAACGGCTAAGCCAATGAGCGTTACTGTTAAAATACTCGTCCAGACGTAAATTGATGCACCGAGGTAAGGCGTATAAATTTTGGCGCAGAGAACTTCAAAAGCCATTAAGGCTCCACCTTCAATGAACGAAATAAGAAGAAGAATTTTTTTAGCTAACGGGTTTTTCATGCAGAAGTACTTATCAAATCAATCTTACGAAAAAAATACTCTCAATTATTCGAAGGTGACTTGAAACTCACTTACGAACGATTGAATTCATATTAATTGTGTTCTAGCACAAAAAGCACTAGTTATTTTCCAAGGGAACTATTGTTTGTGTAAGATGGAAGTGCCGCAACGATTGAACCAAGTGTCGGGGCATAAACTCCCTAACACTTTTATTTTTTCACAAATTTCACTGTATAGATCTCAGTATCATATGCAATGGTTACAATGTAGACGCCGTTACCGAACTCTCGAGCATCCAAACTGATTTCATTCAATCCTTTGTCAATAGCATACTCTTCTCGCAGTACCTCTCTTCCGAAAAGGTCTCTGATAATAAAGTCAGCGCTTCCTTTAATTTTAGAATCGAACTTGAAGAAGCCAGTTTCGTCAATTGGATTTGGTATCACTACAATATGATTCAAATCTCCAAGCACTTCAACGGAAACTAAAGAAGAATATTCAAAAGAACCGCTCATATCTGTTTGCATGAGACGATAATAGGATATTCCTTTTAATGGATTTGGATCTACAAGTCGATACGAGCTTTCCTCACTAGTGGTTCCAGCACCTGGTACTACACCAACTTCTTCGAAGAGAATACCGTTCTGAGTTCTTTCAATGGTAAAATAATCATTATCCGATTCCGATTCTGTAATCCAATTCAGTACTACTGATCCGTCTTCAATCGCTTCAGCATTAAATTCTGAAAGCTCAATTGGAAGCAGTGGTAATGCTCCAACAAAGAATGGGCAATGCTGTGAATGAGTACATCCTGCTGGTACGTCAAACGTATAACAGAAGACATAATCATTACCAACAACCACGGGACTAAAAGTCAAACTTGACAAATCTCCAGATTGAAGAAGCCCTCCAGAACAAGGGTGATTGTCTAATTCCCAAGAGAAGTTCGTTACATTTCCGCCTCCACAATTAGATGTAATAATCACGTTAAAATCAACACTTGTAGATCCCGCTGTAAAGGTATAGCAGAACGTGTTTGTAGATCCAGCTTGAAGTTCGGGTATAAATGGTGAAGTTTGACAATCAGCCACAACAGTCGCAACCGTTGGCGCGGTGAGATATCCCTCCGCTGTACCACATGGGGTCGAACAATCATCACATGGCGGATCTGGTTCTCCCACTTCAATACAATAATCTACTGCATCACCACAAGGACCTCCTGCGCCGTAACAAATTTCAATATAGTAGGTGGTCCCAACAGATAGTGATGTAAACGAATGTAAATCATCTAGCGGCGTACCTGATTGGCACGAGATTTCAGTCATCGAACATGATCCGCCAGATTGTTCATAAACAGCCGAACTCATGTGACATCCTCCTGCCGTATGATCGATATTGATATACATTGTAGCTGCTGTAGCTGTAAATTCGTACCAAGCACATTCTCCGGTGTAGAGACATGCCCCTGCTCCAGTAGAACCACCGCTACATGAAGATCCAACAGTACATGGATCTCCTGGTGTCAACGTTGTTGCCGTTGCACATGAAATATTTGAAATTGCTGTACAACCTCCCCCTCCTGCTAAAGAAGTAAAACTAAAAACCGAAAAAATAAATACCGAGAAAAAAGAGCGTTTACTTAACATATCCGAAAGTATTAAGCGGTTGGTAATTACCTGACAGCATTAATTCTCTTGAAAGAATTTTAATTGTTATGTAAGGGCTGTATTCCCACATTATAGTTTCAGTCTGATTTCGCTCGTCTTCAATTTGATTCAGCAGATCAGCAGTAATTGCTGGCTCTATCATTTTTTCGTCAGCGAGGACGATTTGGAAAGTTCCTTGTGAATCGGGTATGGTGACTTCACTAATTAGCGTAGTGATTTCGGTTTGTCCAAATGACAACCCCGACAGTAGAATTACCAATACAACAACACTCTTTCTTAACATAAGATAGGTTATTTGTTATTTTGGTAGTGCTGGGCGCAATGTACAGCTAATCATTATCATACGAAAACGTGCTCATCGCTCTTTATCAAAACAGGCTCTAGATCGAATATTCTAGCTCTCCTAGTGTATATTGACTCTTTCTCACTGCTAATCATTAAGTTATTCGAGAAATCTAAATCATAGGACAGCTAAGAAATACTGAATAAAGAAAAAAGGGAGCGCTTAGACTCTCCGCAATTAAAATTTACTTTCAGCGCTAACGATAGGCTCTTGTGGAAAACAAGCACTACTTAATAAAATAGTTAAGCCTACTGTCCTTCGCTGAATTCAGCAGAGTCCAGCTCAAGTTTAGAAAACCCAAACTAAACATAACCTGAGAAGCTTTTATTGGGTTGAAGCCAGGAACCCAGGTCGAAAGTATACCCCTATCTAGGTTTCAAAAAATGGTTTGTGATATTGTTAATCAGCAATCACTAATTTTTCAGTCGCTAGTATTTTGCTGTTTTGCACCAAGCTAATAAAGTAAAGTCCCCTTGATAAATTTTCACGAGCCAACGTAAATGTTTGACCACAAATATTTTCTATTTGTTTTACAACCCTCCCGTATGAGTTGTAAACTATTAATTTTGCGTCTATTAACTTTTCAGTAGTATAAAAAACAGTCTCGACCGAAAATGGATTCGGATAGATGGCCAAACTGTATTCATTAAATTGCACTGCGGCTAGCTGAGAATAGCTGGTTTCCCCATCATAATCGGTTTGTTTTAAGCGATAGTAGGAGTTGCTAACCAAAGGCGCGGCATCAACCGTTGAATAGCTTAACATTTCGGCACTATTTCCAGCACCATCGACTGTAATGATTGACGTAAAATTCATTCCATCCGCAGAGCGCTCAACATTAAAATAATCGTTGTTATTTTCACTGGCCGTAACCCAATTAAGTTCAACATGCGCATCTTGGATTGAGGCAGTAAAACTCAACAATTCAATAGGCAAAACGGGAGGCGGACACCCAGGGCAAAGTGGATCATTAAAAATGACACCTGTACTAAATACAATTGCTCCAGCTGTAGAAAGCATTCTTCCGTCAATGAATCCACCTGCCCCAATCGTATTTGCTCCTTGATTCGCAATAATAGATCCTTTCATAGAAGCATAAGCACCCATAGAAATAGCACCTTCTGAAATCCAAAAAATATTGCAGCGACGTGCTCCATTAATCAAAACTACTTTTGCCAGTGCCGCTACTGTAAAGGCTCCATTAAACCTGAAAACAAAGATTGCGTCTGGATCACCTTGACCATCTAAGATAACTGTTCCTGCCAAAGACCCTGCTCCTGCTCCTATAAAATAAACTCCAGCATTTAACGTTTCTCCACTTCCAAAGGCCGGTGCGTGACCAGGTACAGTAACTGTCAAAAGAATAAGTTGATTATATGCATTATTTAAATCTATATTGGCTTGAGATGTAATGGCATTTGCAATTTGATTAGCCCCGACATGAGTTGAAGTACTAAAACCGGTTATAGCACCAAGATCTGTACCAATATCGCCTATAATTCCAGATGAAGCACTGTTTGACACATCACCATCACTCGTGAAAATGGCAAAATTTTCAGCACTTCCTAAAACATCAACAGCAGCAACAGGTTCACAGGTACAAAAACAATTTACTTGAATAGTACTAGTGCAAGCAGGTGCAATCGCTACACTACCTGCCCCATTAGTTATTGCTCCTTCTGAGGCAAACATTCGCCCTTCTAGGGTGCAATTAACAGCAAGCGTAATTGCCCCCGGATGTGAAAATAAAGTTCCTTTTATATCACTCCCGTCTGCAATATCTATAGCGCCTTCAGCCATCCAAAAAACATTACAAGCTTGGGTTCCATTACTTAAAATAATAGTCGAACCCGCTCCTGCAGTAAATGCTCCTAGAAATTTTATTATAAACACAGCGTTGGCGTCTCCTCCTCCATCAAGAGTAATGGTTCCAGCTAAAGATCCAGCACCATCTATGGAATAAACGCCAGGAGTAATAATTTCTCCGCTTCCAAAACTGGCAGCATGAGTCCCAGGGTACGTAACAAAAATATCGTTAAGCTGAATATATAGTCTAAGTATATCAATTCTGGCCTGAAGAGTTGTCGCATTATTATTGTAAATTAAACCGGTAAAAGCCGGTGCTACAAATCCGACAATTATCCCATTATTTGTGCCAACATCTCCCGTAAAGGTTCCTGCATTTGTGCATGCCCCTGATCCAGTATAAGCTTCAAAAGAAGAAAGTACTCCTAAATCAATTGATTGACTAAAAATAAGAGGTGGCAAAAACAAAAGCATCACGAATAATGTTAAGCTTTTTAATAGGTTTCTCATAGCAAGGGAGTTTCAGGTAATGCAATTTCGGTAAAAAAATCAGCAAGTCCTTTCAAACTGTGCGAATTACCAGTTTGATTTATCAAACTGAACCTAGGAATTATAGCATGAACAGCACTCGACCTATTCCGGTACAACTTTCAGCATTGTATTGCCAATTGCTAGAAGTAAAGCAATTCCATCCGTATAGTTTGCATCAACTGTTTCGCTTAATACTTGCTTAAATTATGATAATTTCCTACTGCTATAAATTCAGCATAATTTTGAGTCGATAATTCTTGCTGTTTTATCTTGAGTCATCTATTCGCATAGTATAAAAGCTTATGTTCAGCTTGTTTTGTTAATCCGTAACTACTAATTTGTCTGTTGTCACTATTTCACCGTCTTGCACCAAGCTAATAAAGTACAGTCCACTTGATGGATTTCCACGAGCGAACGTAAATCTTTGTCCAGAAATATTTTCTATTTGCTTAAATAAATGTCCATATGAGTTGTAAACTATTAATCTTGCATCTTTTAAATTTTCTGACACATAAAAATTTGTCTTGACTGAACACGGATTTGGATAGATCTCTAAAGTAATATCATTCCATTTATTAAATTCTACAGCCTTTATAGTAGCGTAACTCTATAACCCATTATAATCGGTTTGTTTTACGCGATAGTAAGAGCTCCTAGCTAAAGGCGCATCATCAACTACTGAATAGTTCAAGTTTTCTGTGCTATTTCCTGCACCATTTATTATCATAATTGAAGTGAAATTAAGTCCATCAGCAGAGCACACAACATTAAAATAATAATTATTCCTTTTGGTAGCAGTAGCCTAGTTAATCTGAACAAGCTCGTCTTTTGCCGCGGCAGTAAACTTAACTGTTCAATAGGTAAAATCACACTCGAAGACGAGGTCACGCAAGGTAGAACAGTGCAGATTATCGTTGTATTAGTTGTAACTGCTCCGGATGTAGAAAGCATTCGTCCCTGTATAAATGAACCTTCCCGAGCACCACAAGCTCCATCATGAGAAAGAAATGTTCCTTTTATAACAGAAGAAGCGGCTATCGTCACAGCGCCCATTACAACTCCTGCACCGCCAATCCAAAAAACATTACAATACTGCGCTCCATTCGTTAAAAATTACTTTTGATGCTACGTCTATTGAAAATGCTCCTCTAAACTTGAAAACAAATATGGAAGCGCTATCTCCTTCTCCATCAAGTGTAATAGTTCCTGATAAAGATCCTGCTGCCACTGCTAGATAATAAACACCAGGACTAATAGTTTCTCCAAGTCCAAAACTTGCAGGATGAGTAGTTACCGTATTCGTTAGAGCCATAAGCGCAAGATAAGCGAGATCTGTTTTCGCTTGAGCAGCAGCAGCAGCAGCAGCATCTGCAGTATATTCAATCCCAACATGAATGGGACTAGAAATGTGAGTAGACGACGCTAGCTAATTTATTAGATTCGTCTACTCGTTTAGTACAAATACTTTACTCTAGTCTGTTTTGTTAATCGGTAATTACTAATTTGTCAGTCGCAACTATTTTGCCATCTTGCACCAAGCGGATAAAGTAGAATCCGCTTAAGAGATTTTCACGAGCCAAAGTAAATGTTTCTCCAGAAATATTTTCTATCTGTTTTACTATCTGTCCGTTTGAGTTGTAAACTATTAGGCTTGCCTCTTTTAAATTTTGATTAATATGAAAAGTTGTCGCCACTGAAAATGGATTTGGATAATTCTCTAAACTCGATTCATTAAATTCTACTGCCTCGATATTAGAATAGCTATTTTTCCCATCATAATCGGTTTGTTTTAGGCGATAGTAAGAGCTCCTAGCTAAAGGCGCATCATCAACTACTGAATAGTTCAAGTTTTCTGTGCTATTTCCTGCACCATTTATTATCATAATTGAAGT
>JBLHPQ010000058.1:0-21930 GCA_047624355.1 Flavobacteriaceae bacterium
ATTCCGAAACTGGAATATTGGCGGAGATCTTGAACAACTTTTGATCAGAGGTGGTTTGACGTACAAGCCGAAAAAAGCGAATATAAAATTCACGCTCGGTTATGGAGATGTCACCACAGGAGCCTTTAGCGATGAAAGTTCAACAACCAGAGAAAGTAGAATTTATCAAGAGGCACTCTTCCCTGTAAAAATTGGAGAACGCTTTTATATGAATCATCGCATTCGCTATGAGCAGCGCTTTGTTGAGCATCAAGATTTTCGGACACGCTACCGGTATAATTTATTCCTAAACGTGGCATTGAATTCGAAGAAAATGAAAAAGAAAACGGTGTATCTGGCGCTCTATAATGAGATTTTCATTAATGGCGAAAGTAACATTGGCAATGGTAATACCGTCGAAGTATTTGATCGAAATAGATTATATATCGCGCTAGGATATATGTTGGGAGATCAACTTAAAATTCAATTAGGGATGATGAATCAAACGACTAATTCCTGGGGGAAAAACCAACTGCAATTGAGCGTTCATCAAAAATTCTAATTACTGCCTTTCAATTTTATCGGCGTGATCTGAAAGAGTTAATCTCATTAGCGTATGTTAACATTTGCTGATTGGAATAATTGCTATTTTAGACTTCTAATCAAGATTCATGAAAAGCGCATTTAAAATCTCTGTCCTTCTATCTAGTTTAATTGTTTGCTCGTTCTCCTATTCTCAGGATACGACAGCATTCGACTTTGAGGCAGCATATAAAACGGCCGTTAAGGAATATGAAGAATTTGAAAAAACACACGGTCACTTTTTCCAAACGAGTAATGTCGACATGCATTATTCAACCTGGGGAGATTCCACAAAAAACCCGATTTTATGGGTGCACGGTACCCATTCAAATTCCACTGAAATAATAGATTTTGTAGACACACTAGTAGCCAAGGATTACTACGTCATCGCGATTGAGTACTACGGTCATGGCCTAACGCCTATACCAGATAAGGAAGTTTCAATCTACCATGTCGTTGATGACATCAATGAATTAATGGTGCATTTATCCATTGACAAGATAATTATCGGAGGATTATCAAGAGGCGGTATTATTGCTGCTGCATTTTACGATCAACACCCAACCAAGGTTACTGCCTTGATACTTGAGGACGGCGGATCTGCGAGCTTTCTAGCCGCGCGCCAATCCATGGAAAAAACCAAAATTGAGCAATTGTACGCGGAGATGTACTCCTCTGGAAATGATACAACCTTTACGTCAAGATTTGAAGCATTCAGCTACTATTACAACCCCAGATGGACAGATAGTCAATACTGGTGGTTTGCATTTCTACGGAAAAATGACACTGATCTTTGGGCGCTCAATCCAAATTTATCGAAGTGGCTAGGTCAGCGAGGTGAAAATGCTGGGGTCAGGAATATTTATCAAACAACACAAGCACCCCTCTTTGAAAGCTCAACACTTCTCTTAATGCCGGAAATAGTCTTCAGAAATCTACATGTTCCGATGCTGATTTTTGATCCCCAAAAGGATGATGAAAATGGTCTTTTTGCGCTTACAGAAGCGAATAAAAAATTGAAGAGTCAGCATTCTGAATTCATTACCCTTAAGCATTATCCGGACAGCAATCATCCCGTTCATTTTGATCAACCCGAACGTTTCGTTGTAGATTTACTGGATTTTCTAGAACGGGTTAAACAAGTAAACTAACGATTATTTTGGTCCTCGACGTCTAAACCGAATTTGAACTCCTCATCAGAAGATTCATTTTACTTCAACTGTCTACGAACGATCTCCTCGCCTAACGGCCCCATATACTCTTCTATTACTTTACGCCAAAGAACCATTCCATTTTCGGAATTTGAGAAGATCAACAACCCTTTCTTTGATTTTGGAAGCATGAGCATGATTGTTTTCAATCCATAATCTCCTCCGCCGTGCATAATGGCAAATTCTTCATTTCCATCCAAATCAAAAAGTAACTGGGTCCCAAGCCCCCAATCTATTCCTTCTTTTTTATTTGAATAAGGCGTTAAGAATTCGTGGTATAAACTATCGGACAATCCCGCACCGTTCATGATATAAACCATGAAGCGACCATAATCTGTGGCGGTTGTTAACAGATTGGCAGCCGCATTCGCTTCTACATATTTTTCAACTTCAATGCCTGCTCCTTCCCCATCATGTTCTACTGCATAATCTTCTTCATCCATCGTTTCATCCCATGTAAAATGCGTGTCATTCATTTCAAGTTGATCAAACAATAGCTCTCGCGCCAATTCCTCGATTCCCTTCTTGAATTTGACCTCTAAGGCTTTCCGTAAATATTCATACCCCTCTCCAGAATATTGAAATTTAGTTCCAGGCTCAAATTCAAACGTCAGCAGATTAGCATCAGTGAGTCCTCGCCAATTTGGGAACCCTGATCGATGACTTAACACGTGCTTTGTCGTTAACTTATTTAGCTCAGGACTGTCCTTTATGTCGCTATCAATGTAAAAGTTCGCTAACGGTTCATTCAAATCCCAAAGTCCCTTCTCAGCTAACTTTAGTGTTAGAATTGCCACTATTGGCTTGGTTAAAGACGCAACTTTGTAAATCGTATTGATATCTGCTGGAATTCCTTTTATCTTTTCACCGAAAACGCGGATCTGCTTAAGCGCACCCTGATCAATATAGCCTATGGTCACTGACGGGATCTTGTGTTGCTCCAATAGCGCGAGTATTTCATCCTCCGTCGTGAAGAGTGGCTCCGGAAAATCAGCATCAAAGCGCTCACCATATTCTTCTTTTGGGCTTTGATGGTTATAGCTTAATACGCGCTTCAGTAACCACTCCCCTTCTTCAATCAACCATAGACTCGTGAAAGGAGCAACGCTTGTTTTATAGAGTTTTTTGTTCGGTTCTCTTATATAAAATTCATGCACGCCATTCTGAATCGCGCCATAGACAATTCCCTCATTAGATAAAGGAAAAACAGTTAAGGTTCCAACAACTAATTTTCGGATCGGCTTAATGTCAGGATCAGAACATAAGCTCTCTTTAAATCCTTTCAAAAAAAGTGGTTTATCCTGTATACCATTCTGGTCGTGATAGAATTCAAAATCATCGGAGACAATGCTATCTACAATTCTCAGGTTACATTTATTAAACCCTTCCTCAAAAAGCAGGCTGTCCATGGTCTTTAATTGGACAAATAGTTTAGAGGTTTCATCGGCCTGAGCCATGGCCAATGAGGACGAGAAAATTAAAGCTGTGAATGAAGTTAGACGTTTGATGCGCATTTAGAAGCTAGATTTGATTTTTTTGTTTTGTTTTACGTGTTTCAATGCGTTAGACCGGTTCAATTGATTTAAGGTTACAAGAAAAGTCACTATTTTTTAAAAGTGTTCAATCTCTCCATCTAGCAGAAGGTGTTCAACTTGTGTAAGGTCAGCGAAAGGTGAACTATTCCATATGGGTAATAATCGATTGACAGCCCTACCCGCTTCAATGGGAAATCTCACTAAACTTCGTTATATCATTGTGGATGGCAATTTAATCGACCATCTTCCAGCGGGATTATTTAATGCAACAAATTTGACCCAATTCATTCTTTCAAATAATGCTCTTCTCCAATTAAACCCTGAAGTCGGGCAATTAAAAAAGCTAAATCAATTAACCTTGGCTCACAATAAACTAGTTGGTCTTCCAATAGAGCTATGCCATGCACATCGCCTTGACTATCTCAGTCTCCATCACAATGCATTACGCTCTTTGCCAGAAGACATGGAACACCTTACAAGCCTCGGCTACCTAAATTTTAGGTATAATGAACTCTCAGATGAAGAAGTCAAAATGACAAACGATTGGTTCGAAAAACAAGACCAAAGACTTTTTTGGAGTCGTGTGCTAATTGAGGATTAAGCCTTAAAGAAAAAATACTGATTTTGCATGAACGCTGCGGGCAGAGTTGCCGATATATAAAAGCTCAAATAGGCAGTGTACGAATTCACTTTTCAATGCTCTATCGATAAAGAAACCTTTGAATCATCAATGTTTAACGCTCTTTTTACATGAAATTTACATCATTTTACACTTATCGTATTTATCGGGAAGACGAATGGCTATACATTTGTAAAGTATTAACCCATTAAGAAGCAACGATGAAGAAAAGTGTGATAATTATTTGTGCTGGAATTACAATCTGTAGCTTAGCCGCTTACGGCATGACTACGTGGAAAAGTGATCCTCTTCATCTCGCGCCAGGTATCCAAACTAAATTCAAGTTACAGACTTATGCTATCGACAATCCAATCACGGGAGAATCTCAGGCAGATTTTGTGTATGAAGTAGGATCTCAATTCAGAGTAACAATTACAAAGGAAGCCTTAAATAATGCTATTTCTTTACGTGACCTTGTTCCCAACGAAGTAACTGAAGGGATAAGCTCATTTCGAGATGTGAATATAGCGATTGGTTCTCCCTATCAAAATACTGCCGTAAAAAGCTCGGATGAACGACTCAATTCAGATCAAATCAAACTATTGAAGTCGCTTAATTACTCAACTAACTTTCGTATTGAGGCCTTTTCAAGTAGTAAAAACCTTTTCACGGGAATCCTTGAGGAGAAATGCTTTGTCTACTATGTTACAGTCATTCCTGAAAAAGAAGCCAGTTACAAACTTGGAAACGAAGCGCTTTTGACCTATTTGAGAGCTAAGAGTAGCAAAGTCACCGCGAACATTGAGAAAGATCAGATGCAATCAGCGAAACTGCGTTTTAAAGTCACTAAAAATGGAACGATCACTAATTTGAAATTGAAAGGAACATCGGGCTATTCTGAGGTAGATCGTAAAATGTTTGAACTAATAATGAACATGTCAGGGAAATGGAATCCGGCAGAAACTGCCAATGGCAAAAAGGTAGCGCAGGAGCTCGTCTTCTCCTTCGGATCTGTGGGTTGTTAGCAGTGCGTTCTGAATTGTCTCAGAGTTCAAAAGAGCATATATGGCAAATGACTTTTTCCTTTAATTCGGTCTATATACCCTTGTGGCAGCTCCTCCTTCAATCGAAAAGGGTTGGAGATAGTAACAAATCACTATCTTCACAAAAAGAATCGAATGAAAGAACTTTGTGCTCAAATTGACACTTCCTTTGCAGAACTTATCAAGTTTTTGGTAGTAGAAGAACTTCCCGACAGCAGGTCCGTTGGTGGAAAAATTGAGCACTTCGTAAAACATAATTGGGAAACTTTCTGTGAAACATGGAATGTAATCCCTCAGCCCTTACCAGGTGCGCGAAGTTTGTACGACATCAGTTTTTTAAAGGATAATGTACTTCATGGCGTCGATATTAAGACAAAAAATATAGGAGAATCAAAGTACTCTGATGGAGGAATTGGTGCCGTTAAGAATTTGCTCAACTTTTACGACAAAACATCTGGATTCTTCTTCATTACAGAATTTGGATATAGTTCGGATGAGCGAAATCACAACTTCGTTTACGTTAAGACAGCACCCTTCCATTGTTTGCCGTTGGACAATTATCGCATAGAAAATCTTGGAACCGGACAAATTCGATTCAATAAAACAATCAACGAAGTGTACGACGACATTGATTGGGATCGCTCTGTTCAAGACTTCTTAGGGCATTTTTGCGATTTAGCTGCAGCTCATTATACGAAGGTAGCAGCCGTATCGTTAAATCGACGAGCATCAATTGAAAAATTTAAAGCCTCAAACTTTACGGAATTCAAACTTAAATAATGACCTT
Source organism: Flavobacteriaceae bacterium (assembly GCA_047624355.1). Taxonomy (GTDB): domain Bacteria; phylum Bacteroidota; class Bacteroidia; order Flavobacteriales_D; family Crocinitomicaceae; genus UBA4466. Next base: position 5,757 of record JBLHPQ010000058.1, read on the forward strand.
TACGTGAAGTAGATTCATTCCTACCCGTGAACCAAACTGTAAGACCAATAGTGAACTCCAAAACATCCAATAACACCTTGAAAATAGGAGATGTTTTCACCCCAATAACTGCGGGTAAATTCGCCGTAGAACAATTCCATATTTTCCAACAATGGTTTGATGGCGCGTCAGTTTTTGATCCCACAATGGGAAAAGGAAATCTGTTGGAGGCATTGATTGAAGTTGGATTAAGTAAGGGGTATAAACTCGAAGAACTTCCAACATCTGCGCTCTTCGGAAATGAATTAAATACAACCTACTTCAAAGAAGCCAAGACTAACTTTTTAGAGAAATTTGGTTTGAATATGTCGTCCAATTTCACGAATCGTGATATTCTAGATCTCAAACCTAAACGATACGACATCCTCCTTGGAAATCCACCTTGGCAAAATTTTGTTGACTTACCCGCGAGCTACAAGGAGAAAATCAAACCGAAATTTTTCGAATACGATCTCATTGATGGCAAGCAAAAACTATTATTAGGGGGTTCTCGAATCGATATTGCAGCGCTGATTATCCAAAAATCAATTCAAGAGCACCTTTCAGAGAATGGACGCGCATATTTCTTCATGCCATTGTCGCTACTTCTTAATGATGGAGCTCATGCAGCATTTCGAACTTATAAAATTCAGTCGACCACCTTCTCTATTGATTCAGTTTACGATTTCAATAAACACAACGTATTTCAAGGTGTAGCCACACGCTATGGACTCGTGTCTTTTCAGCGAGATTCAACACCAAAATTCCCATTAGATTATTTCATCTTCGAAAAATCTGATTGGAAAAAATACAGCGCACAACCGCTTCTTCATCCCAAAGATCCCCTGAGCGTTCTGAAGGTGGGAGCAAAAAATCCGCTTTCAAACTTTGAATACATTAAACTTCCGAAGAAATCAAAACCGCGACAAGGAATCAATACATGTGGAGCAAATTCGATCTACTTTTTTACGGAACACGAAGAAATTGATAGTGATACCTGCCTAGTCAATGGCGAATATAAGCTTCCAACCAAATATGTTCAACCCTTATTAACCACGGCCAATTTCAAGGAGAAATCAGTAGTCGCTCAAAAATGGGTACTCCTTCCCTATTCTGATGCTGGTAAGCCGCTAACGATGGAAGAGATTCAGAAGGAACCGCTTCTATTGAATTATCTTAATATACATCGTACGGCACTGAGTTCAAGAAAGGGAATCTTGATTGGCGTCTGGATCAACAAAGGACAGTGGTGGGCATTAATGGGTGTAGGAGCTTACAACTTCATGCCGTATAAGGTTGTTTGGGAAGCCTATGGAAAGAATACATTCACTCCTAAGGTATTCAAGGACGATTGGCAAGCTAATCAGTCACTTCAGGCATATATTCCAACCAATACACTCAAAGAAGCAAAGCGAATCCTCAAGGAACTAAAAAATCCTGCTATCGAAGCTTACTTACTTTCTCTGAAGATGGAAGGCACCATGAACTGGGCACAGCCCGGAAAGATCAAGAAGTTTATTCAATTAACGGAAACGAAGTAACGCCAAATTCGGTCTGTTAGATATCGTCAAGTAACTCCATCTTTTTAGCTGATTTTCGAGCACGTCGCAATTCTTTCACGATGTGTTTTGCCTGAATAGCCAGGTAAATTAAGAGTCCAAATCTAAAAATGAGAATCAATATATTTGCCGCTGAGCTAAATACTAAGGGAAACCCTGTTGTCGAAAGCGTTGTGGTTAATAAGAAAAGAATTGCGCCCATAAAGTAGGCCCAAGTTTTCTTCTTACTCAACAAATAGGAAGCTGTTCCGTAAATACCGATCAAAATAAAATTAATCAGAAAGAAGGTCGTGAATTCTACATATCTAAAATCAAATCCATACATCCCACCAAACATGATGTTCTCGATTAAAGCGAAGACGCCTAACGATGAAAAAACAGTAACTAATCCAGAGTAATCGTAACCTAGGTTTATTTTATTGACAGTTTTATATCTCTTGTTGTTAACCTTGATTTCTAGCGTCCGCGGTCTCCCTAAGATAAAGGCAAACTTCAAGGTACCCAATTACTTATCTTCAATCTTGAAACCTTCCTCTAATTTTCCGGGATGCTCAATAAGATGTACCAATCGGCCTTCATAGAAAATCTGGATATTCCTATAGCCAGTTTCCCAAAAAACAGCAAGGTACTTTAGGCGAATAGAATTTTTTTTGTGAATGCTCATAGCAGAGTTGTGGCTAATGGTAATCTGTTTCAAAGCTAAGAAAATGATCTTGGATTGACAATGCAAATCATCAATGGATTCACTAGGAACAACGAGGAAACTTTTCAGTGTAATGACATCCTAAACTATAGACTTCCTTGAACTTCCCAAAGTGAGAGAGTTCTTCCTTTTCAGGATCGTCATAATCACCTTTTTTGGGCTGCTTTTTTTCATCTACTAAATAATACTGTGGATCATATTGCTTTACCAGGTCTACTGGAGATACCTGATCAAAAAGACAGTAAATAAATTGAAAATCAACAAACTAAACTACTTTTCGTGGAGCATTTGTATAGGGTTCCCCTTCATACATAGCTTGAGGTGTATATCCAATAAACACGGGCACTGATTTTGGCACAGCTACTATGGAATTAGGAAATGTATTGATCTGGTTAATATAAACTCCTGGAGATTCAACGATTGTTTCATTCATAATTTATAGCGGTTAATTAACCAAAATGTTTCCACGATAAATTTTAAGCAAGACAAACGTCATCACCTCAGTAAGAGTTCAACCGAAATGATCGTGAATGATTTTATTATTTCCATCAAATAGCTGCATTCTTTTCACACTCCATTTGAGTGGAAATAGCTAGCGGTCTTATGTGAATCGTTTTTACTAATTTCAAGAACTATTTTAATCTCGATTCTTATGAACATTTTGAAGCTTTTGTTTCTCTTTCTTATAGCTATTTCCGCTCTAAATTGTAACGCTCAAATCACAGTCTCAGAGGACGCTTTGCCAGCGATCAATGAAGGTCTAGAATATCGATGTATTGGTCCATTTAGAGGAGGAAGATCTGCCGCAGTTACTGGAGTAGCTAATAAACCAATGTTGTTCTATATGGGAACTACAGGCGGCGGAGTTTGGCGAACAAAGAACGGCGGCACGACATGGGAGAATATTTCAGATGGCTACTTTGGAGGATCTATTGGAGCAATCGCGGTATCTGAATCACATAACAATGTCATTTATGTTGGCGGTGGAGAAGTTACCGTTCGTGGTAATGTTTCTTCAGGAGAAGGCATGTATAAATCAGTAGACGGCGGAAGAAGTTGGACGGCAAGTGGCCTAAAGGACTCACGACATATTCCACGCGTTCGTATTCACCCTGATAACCCAGATATTGTCTATGCAGCTGTTTTAGGAGACCTTTACAAATCGACAGAAGAACGCGGTGTCTATAAATCCATGGATGGAGGAGCTACATGGAAACGAATATTATTCAGTAGCAATGAAGCAGGAGCAGTAGATCTCATCATGGACCCTGAGAATCCAGATATTATGTACGCAAGTACTTGGCGCGTTCGCAGGACTCCATACGATTTCACTTCAGGAGGCGATGGATCTGCACTTTGGAAGACAACAGACGGCGGAACTACTTGGCAAGAGGTATCATTGAACGAAGGATTTCCTGAAGGAACTTTAGGAATTATTGGTGTGACCGTCTCCCCAGTTGAGCCCGACCGAGTTTGGGCAATTGTAGAAAATGAGAAGGGAGGAGTATATCGCTCAGATGATGGCGGAGAAACGTGGGAACTAACAAATTCTGATCGCTCACTTCGCCAGAGAGCTTGGTATTACTCACGGATATATGCAGATACAAAAGACAAGAACAAAGTATATGTGCTAAACGTATCTTACCACGTATCTACAGATGGTGGGAAATCATTCAGTGAGCACGGTGCTCCACATGGAGATCATCACGATTTATGGATCGCTCCAGATGACCCAAATCGATTAATCATTGGCGATGATGGTGGAGGACAGGTGTCCTACGATGCGGGCGGAAGTTGGTCGACTTATATGAATCAACCAACTTCGCAATTTTATCGAGTGACCACTGATAATCACTTTCCCTATAGAATCTATGGGGCACAACAAGATAACTCAGCGATTAGAATTGATTCAAGAGCACCTTGGGGAGGCATTAATCATGAAAATTGGGAATCAACAGCAGGTGGAGAAAGTGCTCATCTCGCACCAGACCCAAAAAATAATGATATCGTCTTTGGCGGTAGCTATGGAGGATTTCTTACGCGCTATAATCATAGAACAGAGCAAAATCGAGCAATCAACGTTTGGCCTGATAATCCAATTGGATCTGGAGCTGAAGGTATGCGTTACCGATTTCAATGGAATTTCCCTATCTTCTTCTCGCCGCATGATCCAAACAAAATTTATACAGGTTCTCAGTACTTGCATCAATCGACCAATGGAGGTGAGACTTGGGAAATTATCTCCCCTGATTTAAGTCGAAATGATTCGATCAAACTGATTTCCTCCGGTGGGCCAATTACAAAGGATAACACGGGAGTAGAGTACTACGCAACAATATTTTCAGCCATTGAGTCTCCTACAGAAAAAGGACTGCTTTGGTGTGGATCGGATGACGGACTCATTCATGTTTCTAAAGACGGAGGAGCAAATTGGGAAAATGTAACTCCGAAGCAACTCCCAGAATGGGCGATGATCAATAGTATCGAAGCCGACCCGTGGAATAATGGAGGGCTTTATGTTGCAGCCACAAAATATAAACTAGGCGATTACGCTCCATACCTCTACCATACAACTGATTATGGAAAGTCATGGACTAAGATCACTAAAGGAATTGGAGCAGAACATTTCACACGTGTGATCCGCGCCGATCTTAAAGTCAAAGGATTATTGTACTGCGGCACCGAACGAGGTCTATACATGTCAAGCGACGATGGAAAAAATTGGAACCCTTTTCAACTCAACCTTCCGATTGTACCAATCACTGATTTAGCCTTGAAAGATAATGACCTCATTGTCGCGACTCAAGGAAGAAGTTTTTGGTTGCTAGACGATCTCGATCTAGTGTGGGATGAACTCAATACGCCAACTGATTTAGAAGCAATTCGACTACATACAATTACGCCTACAGTTGGATTAGGTAGTAGCTCTAAAGTTTCATTGACTACTGGAACCAATCATCCAGAAGGAGTTCGAATGTACTTTAACATTCCAGATGAAGAGAAGGAAGTCACCATCAAATTATTTAACTCAAATCAAGAGGAGATTATTTCCTTTTCTACAGAAAGTAAAGAGAACAAATTAACAATTGAAACCGGACTCAACCACTTTGATTGGGATTTACATTTCCCGAAGGCTGATAAATTCGACGGATTATTAATGTGGTGGGGAACGCTGAATGGACCCCAAGCTCCTCCTGGGATTTATACCGCACGCTTAATCGTTGATTCAGATAGTTTAGAGACACCATTCGAGATTTTACTTGATCCAAGAAGTGAAGGAACGGCTGCCGATCGTCAAGCGCAATTTGACTTTCTTTTAGAAATCAGAAACAAGTTAGATGATACTCATGACGCTATCCGACAAATGCGATCGCTACAAGCACAAATTGCATCCTTAAATTCAAGCATGGATAAAGACCAATACGAACGTGTAGTCGAAGAAGGAAACCGACTTGATTCGATCATGAAATTAATCGTTGGTGAACTCTACCAGACAAAGTTGGAGAGTAACCAAGACATGCTCAACTATCCTATCAAGCTCAACAACAAACTCGCACATGTTGCCTCTCTTGCGAGTATGGGAATTTACCGTCCGACAGACCAAATGGTGGGAGTTAAAAACGATATTTCAGGAAAAATTGACATTCAACTTGCTTTATGGAGCGAGATTAAGAATAATGACATCCCGGCGTACAATGAATTAATTCGAAGCGAAAAGGTTGATGTAATTAGTATTGACGAGGAGTAGATGTTGGACTAGAACATGGTGCCAAATCGAGTGTTCTGAAGTGAAGAAAGAAAGCTCGGAATGTAAAGTTTATGCTGAGCCTGCCGAAGTCAGATTGAACGCTCAATTAATCAAATTCGATTTTCTTCAATTGTCCTTCGCCGTCTAGGATATAAAAGATCTTCTCAATATCATCCTTCTCTTCTTCGTCCTTATCTTTTTTCTCAGGTGGATGAACCAAATTATAGTGAATTTGATAGTAAAACTCGATGGCTGGTTCGATCAAGTGAGGATTAAATACGTAGTCTGCATTTGTGAGATTTAACTCCTGATACGAGTTGGTTTGCACGTTTCTCCTTATGTCTATCTCTGAATTTTGATTGATATTGTGCATGTAGAGTCTCGAATTCCGGATTTGTGAGCGCAAGTAGGAGTCGCTCGGATAAATGACATTTTTATATTTTGTGAAATGAACTTTACCTCCTTCAGGTGCATGACCAATATTTTTACTCAACTCCTTTTTGAAGTCCAGTATTTGCACTGATTTCTCTGCTAGGGTGTCATAAATCACGTCGGCATTAAAAATGTATGGCTTAACATAGACAATATCATAGATTTTAAATTCCATGCAAATCTTCGCTAAGTAACGTATAGTGCGAAAATCGGCTATATTAAAATTAATATTTTGCGTGATTTTATATCCCATTGGAGTGTCCGGACTCTGCTCTGAAAAGTTCGTTTCGAAGATTGGATCTAGCGACGTCACTTCTGTCAACACGTCTTTTGGAAGAATCTCAAGTGCCTCCACAGAACCAATCAGACTATCAATTTTCTTATTCATTTTCAATTCAACAGCTTCGACATCCTTACCAATAAAGGAAGTAGTAAACAAGATGTGATAGCCGTCTGGTTTTGCTCGATAAACTGTCTGCACTTTAATTGCCACTGTCAAAGCGTTGGCCATTATCCCCCAATTGGCATTCGTATTGGGTTGAAGGTCGCTAAACTGTGTATTAACCGTCTGGGTTGCGGCGCTAAAGGAGAGTGCACCAAGAAATAAAGGAAGTAGAAATTTCATCATGATAAAGTTGTTTTAAGTACAATTAGAAAAGCCGTGATTTTGAGAAAGTAACACGTAAATCCAAAATTGACTTTCATATTTAGATGTTGAGAAGTGAGAATAGTAAACATCTGCATTGGAAGATCATTATCATAATGACATGGCCATTCATCACATCAAATACTTGGTAGATGACACAAATTTTAACATTCATTACATCAACCATATAGAGTGATGAGGTGTTAACGAAAACTCTATGAATTACAGCACATTACATAAGGGTATAAGCCTAGAAACCTCAAAATAATAGGCAGCAATTAACGACTAATAAAACTGTCCAAGCTCAATTCAAGTTTTGCCTACATTTTACTAACAGAAAATGTATCAAACCAATAAACTGGGATCCAGATTCTACCGTATTTAACACTAAAAGTTTCGCGAAGACGACACTAAATACGAGCCCCTCAGAAACCTGTGCGGTATCAAATAGTTCAGTTTGGCCCAACGTCTACTATGGAACTGAGAAAAAAGATAGCAACATTTTCTAGCGATACAAGCTACGCGAAAAGTGGGATATACCCCCTATTTATATGGTTGGCTCAATGTTGAATATTACGGTGATCCCGCTAGTAGAATAACGAACAATACAACCATCTAAGCGACAATCTCATTGCTAATAATGGGATCCGTTTGTGTTTCGCTAATCTTCATCATTTCTAGAGCGTTCTAGTTGCTGCGTATACTCCATCATCGGGAGTTGGTGTGTGTTTGCAAGATCCCAAATCGTGTAGGTCGTATAGAGAGCACCAGGAACAAATTTATCTTTATGTTCAGGCAAAGTCGACCCTGTGACCCCGTCGACCATATCCAACTTTAGGAGTACCTTAGATTGGGCTGGAGCTGGACTTGACTGGTTTTCACCAGATGAACTTCCTTGAGAAGGATTCGCCTGTGCGATGCCAGTTCTCGGGTCAACGCCTCTTAGAATTTCATCCAAAAGCAAATAGTCATCCTCTGTAAATGGAACGTGATCTAGTTTCGTTAGAATTTCGCCTTCGGGAAAATCAAATCGCAAATAATTGCCATTCATATCCCAATAAAGATTGATGTAAATAGGCTTACACACCCCTGTTTCACATACAGGTGTAAAGATATTGCTATATAAATATTCAGATGGGCCATCGTTTGACATGAGGAACACCTCATTTTTGAGATCATCCAAGTAGATCCCCGTGGCTACCCCATTTTGATTATCAACAGATGAGAGCCTCAATGCTGTAACGACTGTTACGAGAGTAATAACTAGTGTAATCGAACCTATTTTTCTAAGAACCTTCATGCTATTTGTCTTTTACTTAACTACAATCTACTATCCTTTTCGTTCAATATCGAGTTGAATATTGATTTTATTATCTTCGGCGTACATCTAGTGGATTGACTTCCAAAACAATGCTAAAAATGAGACCTCTTATTCTAACTTTTCTTCCCATATTGTTTAGCTACTCGTGCTCCAGCGTCCGATCTGTTGCACCCGAAGATGAAATCGAAGTACTCCCAAAGCAAAACATTCTATTGCTTGTCGCCGATGACATGGGATTCGCAGATCTTGGCTGTTATGGTTCTGATATTCTAACTCCAAATATAGATGCGCTCGCCGCAGAAGGAGTCCGTTTTTCAAATTTTCATTCCGCTCCATCATGTGCACCTACCAGGGCCTCGTTACTTTCTGGCACTGACAATCATACTGCTGGAGTAGGATCGCAATTTAATCGAACGGGAGATTGGGGATATGAAGGTCATTTAAGCGATCGCGTGATCAGCATTCCACAATTACTTACGCAAGCAGGATATAACAATTACATGGCTGGAAAATGGCATTTAGGAGGGGCTAGTGATCATCTTCCTGACCAGAAGGGATTTCAACGCTCTTTTGCCATGCGCGAAGGAGCTGGAAATCACTATAACGACGTTGGAATTACAGAAAATGGAGCGTCCTATCGGTTGAATGGAGATACCATTGCTTGGCCAAAAGGAGCCTATTCTACAGATTTATACACAGACTATATCATTGATTTCATAGAACAAGACAAGAATTCTGACAAGCCATTTTTTGTTTATGCGGCGTATACTTCTCCACACTGGCCATTACAAGTGGATGAATCCTATTGGAAAAAGTACGAAGAGAACTATAAAGACGGCTATGAAGTATTGCGCGGTGAACGCCTAAAATCGTTGATTGATGTAGGTATAATTAGCGATGAGTATACACTTCCGCCATTACATCCAAACGTCGTTCCGTGGGATTCACTCTCTCCTGATGAACAGAAGATAGAAACGAGGAAAATGGCTATCTACGCAGGAATGCTGGAAAATTTAGATCACAACATCGGGAGGATTATCACTTATCTTAAGGAAATTGGAGAATATGAGAACACGCTTATCGTATTTATGAGTGATAACGGGGCCGCTTATCGAGATTTTTACAACGCCACGGGTTGGGAGCACCTTCGTGAAACTCACTCTAACGATTACGAAAACATGGGAACTGAAACTTCCTTTGTATCCTATGGTCCCAATTGGGCGGAGGCTGGATCCGCGCCATTCAGGTATTACAAGCAATATACCTATGAAGGGGGAATTCGGACTCCGATGATCATTAGATCTTCAACAACATCCCCTGGCGTGATTAATCATAATTTCGTCTCGTTAACTGATCTCGCTCCTACCTTTTACGATTTCGCAAACATTGAACACCCATCGAAATTTGAAGGAAATAAACTTGCTCCACTCCCGGGAAAATCAATCATGCCGATAATCTATGGGACAGAGGATGAGATTCATACACCTGATGAAACATGGATCATGGAACACGCGCATCACGCCTTGGTGAGAAAAGGAGAATGGAAGCTAGTGAATCCAGCCATGGATTGGGATGAAGCCAATTTTGAACTCTATAACCTCAAGGAAGATCCTATGGAAACAACAGATATCAAAGAAAAAAATCCTGAAATATTTAAAGAATTGATGGGAGCTTGGAAAGAGTTTGAGCGTGACTATCAACTCATTCGTTTCGACAGTAAGAAAACCGAGTAAACTTAAGATTCGTCTGCCAGCCTCTCATTTGAGAAGAACTACTCACCAAAAAGGACATCTACCACTACTTTTGCTAAATCATGCGACTTGACTTCTGAAAACGTATGGTGCATCCACTCTGCCTTTGCGTTTATCTCTAGCGCTACCGCTGATCCGACGCTATAATTTTCATGATCCGTACACATTAAATCTAGTGCAAAGTACCCCGTTTGCAGCTCATTTGCCATCTTGACTACCCAAGGAGCAAACTCTGAACTCATTTCGTCGGTCACATCAATGGCATGCCCACCAGCGGACATATTCGAAATCTCCTTAAGCTTCACCCTTAAACGTTGCGGAATAATACTTTCCAAACTATATCCTTGAGCATTGATCAAATCCAAACTTTGTTGATCGATAATTATATGATTTGATGGGTTCTGCGTCTTCATTACACACTGTCGTGCCTCAATTAATGCATTAAGTGTCAATTCTCCGTCCCCTTCTACAAATGCTGGAAGTCGCCTACAGGCCGCAATTATTTGACCGTTGATCACTTGAATTCTTAGGTCGTACCCAACATACATTTCCTCAAGAAGGAACAATGGGCCATGCTGTTTATTCGACTCAAAATAATCACAGAGATCGCTGTACGATTTGATATTAAGAACGACGCCTAAGCCATTCCCACCCACTGATGGTTTAGAAACAAAACGCGCTTTTCCATCGAACGGATTTTGATCTTTTAGTTCAGATGGGTGCGTGTATGTTATACTCTTCAGAGAGGGTATATCCAAATCGGAAAAGAACTTTTTTGTTAGCTGCTTTTGATCGCAAATTTCTAAGGCACGCTCATTGATCCATGCCTCAGGAATACCCTGTACAATCGTTTCAGAGTGCTGGCCTAAGGTTAACCGAGTAGCTCGTTTTCCATAGGTATCTGAAACATCAGTTGCAACTGCTCCTCGCGCCTCAGCTTCATCAACGATAAGAAAATGTTGTGCTTCTCCTTCTATTTGCTTTCGTTCAACTTTAATCATTATGAGCCACTTTTTGCTAATCGAAATCCTGCATGCTGATAAACGTATTCTCTAAACCACAAACGGTAGTATTGTGATGCCGCAGTTCCTGTAGTAGACCAGGAACCACCCAGTAACATTTTGTGTTTGTCATCAAAATACGGCGCAGAGAAATCATCATAATATTCGTGCGGAATATAACCCGTCAAGGAATAAAAATCATTTGAGAGCCAATCCCATACATTTCCGTAGAGGTCATTAAATAGTTCAGAATCGTCCGTTTTGAAATACCCCACTGGCGATGGTGAACCAAACTTTAAATTCAGGTTGAATTGATCAGAACGTGCAGGTTCTATATTAGTATGTACTTTTTGCGTTAATAGTTTAAACTCAGGTTCTGATAATAATCTGAACTCAGACCCCATAAATTTGCAAAATGCATTTGCCTCGAAAGCATTCACTTCAACAGGCCAATCTAAAGGCATTTCTATAACATCAAACATGGCTCGATAGGAATAGTTATCTCCTTCTTTCAACCAAAATTTTGGTAAATCAGTTGCTGTCCTTGCCTTCCATTCAAGTCCATCATTTGTCCAATAGGCATCATTCGTATAACCGCCCTTTTTCACAAAATTGATGAATTCACCATTCGTGATCATGTTTTTAGTGGCCGAAAATGGCTTGACTTCAATGGTGTCCTGTCCAAATTCATTATCCCAACAAAATATATCAGATGGCTCTTGTGCTCCTAGTTTCACGCTTCCGCCATCGACATTGATTAGCTCATATTCTTCTGAAAACCCAAACGTTGGAGCATATTCCCATCCAGCTGGTCGCTCTAAAAGCACCTCATCCAGTTGACGAATAAGTACAGAACTTGTTTCAAAGTGAATTCTGTCGTGTTCAATCCCCATGTGTAAAGCCCAAACAGGATCTTTCGATGACGTTACGGTTGGAATATCAATTGCGGCAATGATTCTTGTCAAAAGATTAAAAACTTCCGCTCGATAGCTACGAATATCATCAACACTCGGCCATTCAAATTCTGATGAAAGATGCTCTGGGAGCTCTGGATCTACCCCTTTAGCAAATAAAACTTCAAAACGTGGGTTGATCCCTTTTTCAATAATTCCACTTAACACCAATTTGTTGATGTAAAACACAGCTGTGTGTCCGTAATAAAAAATCAGGGCATTGCGCAGTGAATCAGGCTTCTTATAAAACGTGCGATCATCTTTCAATGAACTAAACAATTCTTCGTAGATGTACCAAGCGTTATTAAAATAGTGTGACAACCCTTCGTTCGTTCCATTTTTTAATGAAATGGGCTGTTTACTCAGGTTTTCATGTTTAAGATTAGGCTCTTCGTTTATCATAATACAATATATTCATCCAATGCTGACATAGGTGTATAATTCGTCAAATGGGGAGCAAATCGGTTCATCTACTCCATTTCAATATATATCTGTGAGACAATACTATGGTTAGCTTATTACCTAGTACTAATTTATAAAAAATCTGACGAATAGACTCAAGTTCCGAGTCAATCTCCTTTGCTATAATAGCAGCGCGTCTTTGCGAGAATGAAAAATCATCCATGCGCACATGCACTTCCAATCGGAGATCCATCTGGAATATTCGGACTATCGATCTCTTGGATCGATTCTGGATTCTTGAAATAGGCCTCAATCAATCGAATCCGTCCTTCCTCATAGATCGTTCTTTTCTTCGTTTTTTTCAATCGTGACAGATGTTGCAGCAGCTTGGAATCAACGACATCTCTAATTTGGGCCAGAGCATGATCATTTCTTGCGAGCTTCATCAATTCTGATAGAACAACCCTATTAATCGATTCCTGAATTTCGGAATGATAGTTAAGTTCATGCGCCTGATTCAAAGATTTATCGAACAAATCATTAATTACTTCTCCGAGTCCGAGTTGCTTATCATCCAATGATTTTTGAGTAATTAATCGAGCGGCACGCTCAGCGTTTAATAAAATTGAAATTGAATGTTTGGCTGCAGCTGAAGCTGCGCTCAATGGATCAAACACTACTCCTGCTCGGTTGTTAAAACTCTCCCTTGATCTGCCAGCTCCTCTCGACGGAAATAATGCCAGCTTATCTTTAGGAACAAGTAAAAAATGTGCGTCAATTGTTTCTAACGCAGCCGCTAACGCTTCCCGTTGCTTTTCAGCTGAAACCCGCGTAGTTGGATTTTCAATCTCACTCCGAAGCCCATATCCATACTCAACTCCACCTACCAATTTAATGGTCGCTTCTGTCTGGTAACGATGATAGAAATAGAGGAGAACAAATAAATCTTCTAAGTCAGCATACTCTTCATCCTCTCCAACGTTGTTCGCATCAAACTGACGAATGGCGAGCTTACGTACTTCAATCACATTCAAGAGCTCCTTTGTAATGTCCTTTCCGTTATCCCAAAGATGTCCATAGGCATTCGCGCTGCCCTGAGATCTAGCATCTCGATCGGAAGCATAACGCAATCCACGATCACTTGCTGCAGATAAGATTCCTTTTAGTGCTTCGTCTCCGTCTACATCCGAATAGGCATAAGCAACAGCGACTTTATCCCATTCACCTATTCCGACAGCATAAGCATCGGAATAATCAATGGCTCCATTTGAGATCGACACTAAGGGATGAGGATAATCCATAACCGAAGCACGATCATTCATACTGGCTGCGAAGTTATGCGCAAATCCAAGTGTATGTCCCACCTCGTGCGCTGCCAATTGACGAATCCTAGCAAGGGCAAACTCGAGCAAAGGATTAACAGTTTCTGATGCATTGTCATAGGATCTATCTGTAAGTGCCTTGGCGATTAAGAAATCTTGTCGAACGCGCAAACTCCCAAGGCTAACATGACCTTTAATTATTTCACCTGTTCGTGGATCAAAAACTCCTCCTCCATAGCTCCATCCTCTTGTCGACCTATGCACCCATTGAATAACATTATACCTCACGTCCAATGGATCAATTGAATCAGGCAATATCTTCACTTGAAATGCGTCTTTGTAACCAATTGCTTCGAATGCTTGATTCCACCACTTTGCACCATCGAGCAGTGCTGATCGAACAGGTTCGGGAGTGCCATTATCCAAATAGTAAATAATTGGCTCCACAGCTTCGCTTATTGTAGCATTTGGATTTTTTTTCTCTAGGCGATGACGAGAGATATACTTAACCTCCATTGGTTCATTGATCGCGGCCGAGTAATTCATGTAAGATGATGAACCGCCGCCGCAATTTGGATGGTACTTACGCATGACAAATTTATCGTCTGGTAGTTCAACAAATGAATGATGCTGATAGACTGTCACGAATTTCGCGTCTGGCGTAACACTTGCTATCTCATAGGATGCGGGAGTTCCGATCATGGTTACAAGCACATCAAAATCGACGTTTTTAGGAAATGCCTTTGTCCGGTCCATGTTCATCGCAGATCGACTTTTATCAAATGTATATGTGCCTTGCTTCTTTTGCTTCAATATTGCAGTTACTCCATGTGTATCTTGCAGTAGAAATGGAGTTAGGTCGATTAGAAATCCATTTTTAGTGGTGTCCACAATTGGAAAACCAAAAATTACTGACTTTGCGAAGGCTTCTTCAATAGATTTCCGTTCGAGTTCATTGGCTGTAATCGCTCTGTATTTCAAATTTGGTTGGATCAAGAGCAGTTTATTTCCAGCCTTTCTAAATTCTACAACGCGGGTTCCTCCGATCTGGCCACGATCCAAGAATAGATCATTGCTTCCTACTCCCTGACTTAATGAACTAACGTATAGAAATGATGAATCCAACTCGATAACTTCAAGATAAACTTTATCCTTCGACGCTAAATAATGGTAGTTGAATAATCCATTAAACGACGCTAGTCCTTTTGATTCAAGAATAGATTTATTCTGAGCATTACCCAATGTCGATATAAAAATGGTGGCTAGAAAAAGTAATGCTCTCATCTCCGTTTTTTCTCCTAAAGTAGTAATTAGTTCCTTTCTAATTATCTCTAATGATTCCCGCTTGAATTCTCACAATTGAATTTTATTTGCTAAATTTTAACTCTCTTAATAGATAATTATGGAAGTCACACGCTTATATACTGATTCTAACGGACAAACGTGCTTTGAAAAGCTGCCAATATTAATGGAGGAAACGTCTGAAATAGGTTATTATTCAACGCCAAAAACGAATGTCAAATCTGTTCGATTTCAAAATATTAACCCACATGAAGAATGGGAATTTCATAGTACAACAAGCAAAACCTACATTACGATACTTGAAGGAATATTGGAGCTAGAAGTTAGTAACGGAAAGAAGAAAAACTTTACTACTGGTGATGTCATGTTCTTGGAAGATCAATCTGGGCAAGGACACAAACTAAAAACATTTGAACATTCCGTTTGTGGAATGGTTATTCATTTTGATTAGGTAATGTAATCCTTAGCATTCTTCTCCAACCAAACTAAGCACTCATCGAAGGTATCAAAGATATGATCTTGAGCTACCAATTCAGGAATGATTCCTGTCCTTTCCAATAAGTATTTTGGCTGCTTCAATACATCCACAAAAAGGACCTGTATGTTGGCTCCTCTCAGTTCAATAATTTCATCTTCGAGGGCATAAACACCCGACTGATCTATATACGCCATCCTTCCCATTCTGACAATCACGATGGATGCATTTTCGGGAATCATCTTCATGCGCCCTTGGAAATCGCTCGTAGATCCAAAGAATAGTGGGCCTTTAATATGTTTAATGAAAACCTGCTCTTGCATACTAATAGGGAACTCCCCCTCGTCGGACCAATTTTCTTCCTCTTCAAGCGATTTTACGTCTGATCGCTCATCTGTTAAATCTCCAATCTTCTTCATGAACATTAGTGATGCAATAACTAACCCAATTCCTACGGCGTAAACCAAATCCCAAACTGAAGAGAGCACCAAAACAACAAGCATAATTATCACCTCAGGTTTAGGCATGAACCTTATAGCCC
>JBLHPQ010000059.1:0-21601 GCA_047624355.1 Flavobacteriaceae bacterium
GTTAGTGGAGAGAAATTCTTAGGAAATAGCAAGCTCCACCATGAAGTATTTGGACCTTATTCTATGGTCGTTGAATGTGAGAATGTTGAACAATTAAGCGAGATCATTTCGAACCTTGAAGGGCAGTTAACAGGAACATTAATGGCATCAGAACGAGAGTTGTCAGAGAACCCAGAAGTAATCTATGCGCTGACTGATCGCGTTGGTCGTGTTATCTTTAATGGCGTTCCAACAGGAGTCGAAATTTGTCCAGCAATGTTGCATGGTGGACCTTATCCAGCTTCAACAGATGCTCGATTTACAGCAGTTGGATCAGATGCTATTAAACGCTGGGTGCGCCCGGTATCTTATCAAGAGTGGCCGAATGAGCTTCTACCGCTAGCGCTTAAAAATGATAATCCGCTTGGGATTTCTAGGAAGGTTGATAATGTGGATTCACGCATCTCAATAGCGTAATTGATGGCAGTCTCAACGTTCGAATGTTTCGATGCACATACGTGTGGTAATCCTGTACGTCTTGTCGCGAAGGGTGGCCCAGAGCTAATTGGAAATTCAATGAGTGAGCGTCGATTGCACTTTCTAAAAGAATTCGATTGGATTCGAAAAGGACTGATGTTCGAGCCACGAGGACACGATATGATGTCTGGAAGTATATTATATCCGCCGTCTGATCTAAACAATGATCTCGGGGTTCTTTTTATAGAAACAAGCGGTTGTCTTCCCATGTGCGGACATGGAACAATTGGTACAGTAACCATTGCAATTGAGAAAGGATTGGTAGTTTCAAAAATCCCAGGAAAGCTTCGTTTAGAAACTCCAGCCGGTTTGGTACTTGTGGATTATACAATGAATCAGAAGAAAGTAACTTCGGTTAAATTGACGAATGTCAAATCATATTTGGCTGCTCAGAACATCGAGGTTAATTGCTCAGACCTTGGAACGTTATTCATTGATGTTGCTTATGGAGGTAATTTCTATGCCATCGTCGACCCGCAAGAACATTTTGGCGGAATACAAGAACATACAGCTGATCAATTGATAAAATGGAGCCGAGAAATCAGACAACAATTAAATAATGAACATAGTTTCATTCACCCAGAAGATGCGTCTATTAATGGCTTAAGTCACCTACTTTGGGCTGGAGCGCCAATTGATGATACATCTACGGCACGGAACGCTGTCTTTTATGGCGACAAAGCGATTGATCGATCTCCATGCGGTACTGGGACATCAGCACGAATGGCGCAATGGTATGCAAAAGGCTTGTTGAAAATTGGACAGGACTTCATTCATGAAAGTATTATTGGATCAAAATTCATTGGGCGAATCGAGCAAGAGACAGTTCTTGGCGATCAACCAGCAATAATTCCAAGTGTCGAAGGTTGGGCGCATGTATTTGGTCAGAATACCATTACAATTGATGAGGGCGATCCTTACGCGCATGGATTTCAAGTTATTTGAAAATAGATGAAGGATCGAAAAGAAGTAATCGTTATTGGTGGAGGAGTGATCGGCTTATTTTCGGCCTATTACTTAATGAAATCGGGTCATCAGGTAACGATTATTGACAAAGGAAATCTCGAGAAAGGCTGTTCGCATGGCAATGCTGGAATGATTGTCCCAAGTCATGTTATGCCAATGGCGGCGCCTGGAATGATTTCACAAGGGATGCGTTGGATGTTGAGCGCTGAGAGTCCTTTTTATGTAAGGCCACGAATGAGTTCATCGTTGTTCTCCTGGGGGATGAAGTTTTATCGTTCTGCCACAATGGAACATGTCGCAAAATCAATTCCGGCACTTCGAGATTTGTCCTTTCTTAGTAAAGAGCTCTATCAAGATTTAGCAAGAGAAAACAACGATTTTTTATACGATGAAAAGGGGTTGTTGATGTTATTTCGAACAGATAAAACAGGAGCAGAAGAAATTGAAGTTGCGGAGGTTGCTCAAAAGGCAGGATTGGAGGTAGGTTTTCTCTCTAAGGATGAAGTTCGAGCCTTGGAAACTGGAGTGGCTACTTCTGCGATTGGAGGTGTACATTATAAATCCGATGCGCATCTTTCACCCAATAAGCTAATGGCATTCTTGAAACATGAATTGACGGCTTTAGGAGTGAAATGGATGTTGAATACGACAGTGCTCGATTTTGAAAAGAAGGAGAATAAAATAGTTGGCATTATAACATCGACAGGCAAAGTCCTGGGTGATGAATTTGTGATTTCAGGTGGAGCTTGGAGTCTAGATATCGCTCGAAAAACAGGTCTTAAACTTTCGTTGCTTCCTGGGAAAGGATACAGTTTCACTTTAACGAAACCAATTATCAGTCCATCCATTCCTTCAATTCTTTGCGAAGGAAAAGTAGCGGTTACACCAATGGGAGATAAAATACGCTTTGGAGGAACATTAGAAATTACGCATACGAATGATACAATTATAAGACCAAAACGCGTTCAGGGAATTGTGAAATCAATCAATGATTTCTACCCAACAATGAACATAGAAACACCGAAACTGGATGAAACTTGGTTTGGATTTAGACCGTGTTCACCAGATGGATTACCCTATATCGGACGATGTGATGAAGCGCAAAACCTATACTGTGCAACGGGTCATGCCATGATGGGATTGAGTCTGGGTCCAGCTACTGGGAAGTTGATCGAGGAGATGATTAATCAAAAGGATCTTTCCGTAAATACGCATCAATTTCAGCCTAATCGTAAGTTTTAGTTCAATTTTCTTCATAGAATCTAATGCACAAATCACTATGTATAACTCCGTTTCACAGGCGAGATTAGCGAGAGGTATTTCATTATTTTTGAGCTATGGCAGCTGGAGTCGAGAAATATAACAAACGTGGTGTAAAGACGAGTTACATCTCAACGATCATTGGTATATCCCTTGTTTTGTTTGTCATCGGCCTAGTAATTTCTGGTGTTTTCGGGCTAGAGCGACTTCAGAAACAAGCGAAAGAAAGCCTTGTCTGTGATATTTTCTTTCAAGCTGATCTAAATGAAGCAGATATTAAGCAAGTCGCACAGGAACTCAATACTTGGGATCAGTTTAAGGAAGTAGAATTCGTTTCGCCAGAACGCGCAATTGAAACCTTTCACGATGGTGAACAGAATGCAGATAATATCTTAGATCTTTACGATGGCGTAAATCCAATGCCTCCTACAATTAGTTTTAAGCCAAAAGAGCCCTACGCGAATAAAGAGAAATTGGAGGTGATCAAAGCAGAATTAATGGAAGCATATGGCGATCGAATTGAGGTCGTAAGTTATGACGAAGAGAGCGTTGAATCGGTAAATCTCGGTTTCAAACAGTTTGTGCTGCTAATTGGAGCGGTGTCCATCTTGCTAATTGTTGTGGCCTTCGCGATGATAAATAACACCATTCGGCTTTCACTCTACTCAAAACGATTTTCCATTAAAACCATGCAGTTGGTTGGTGCTACAAGCGGGTATATTCGCAAGCCATTTCTCTGGTCGTCAGTAGGAATGGGCATTGTAAGCGGAACAATCGGAATGGCATTGGTGCTAGGCCTGTTTTTTGCGCTCAATAATGTCATGGACTCTATTGATGTTCAAATTGACTTAATGAGTTTTATTATTCTCTTCTCATCCCTTGTGGTTATTGGGGTTGTGATCTCAATTGTGTCGACTTGGTTCGCTCTTAACAAATATTTGAGAATGAAATTGGACGATTTGTATTAAATTTGGGACATGAGTAAGAAGAAATCCAACAAAAGACCAAGTAATCCTCAAACACTTGATGCCGATTTATTAGACGACACTCCAGTTGTTGAAGCAACAAATGAAAATAAAGATGGAGCAGCTGTTTTGGATGATCTAGTTAATTCTGGACCATTCGCCTTCAGTAAAATCAACACGAAGTTTTTATTAGCCGGCTTATTGATCAACATAATTGGTTTCTTATTCATGATTGGCGGTGCTACAGATGACATCACGCAGTTCCATGCAGATGAAATATTCAGCAAAATGCGGATTACTGTTGCGCCAATTCTGATCGCACTAGGTTATATCGTGATGCTTTACGCAATCATGAAACGACCAAAGCAAAAGTCTTAAGACTGATTAAATTCTGATTCAATGACATTTCTCGAAGCGCTTATCCTCGGAATTATTCAGGGACTAACGGAGTTTTTACCTGTTAGCAGTAGTGGTCACCTCGAAATCGTGAAAGCGATCCAGGGAGGGAATCTTTCCGACAAATCGAGTATGATGATGACTGTCGTCTTGCATTTCGCAACGGCCTTAAGTACACTCGTAGTCTTTCGTAAAGAGGTCATGGAGATCATAAAAGGCCTGTTTGAGTTCAAAGTGAACGAACAGTTTAAGTTCTCGGTAAAGATTATCCTATCGATGATTCCAGCGGCAATCGTTGGTGTTTTCTTTGATGATATTATAGAATCATTTTTTAATGGAAAGATCTTATTAGTAGGCTCCATGCTGATCCTAACAGGTCTGCTATTGTTTGTAGCGAATCGAGCGAAAAATACCGTTCGAAAAGTGAGTTTTAGTGATTCAATAATTATTGGAATCTCTCAAGCGATCGCTATTCTCCCAGGGATCTCTAGATCTGGAGCAACGATAGGTACTTCGGTTCTCCTTGGAATCGATAGAGAGCGTGCAGCGCGTTTCTCTTTTTTAATGGTCGTTCCGCTTATTTTTGGTAAAATGGCCAAAGATCTTGTGAGTAGCGACTTTACAACAGAAGGAGTTTCAATGTCGGCGATTTCGGTAGGTTTTATTGCGGCGTTTGTCACTGGAATGATCGCATGTACATGGATGATTGCCATTGTGAAACGCAGTAAACTATCTTACTTCTCCTATTACTGTTTTATTGTTGGTGCTATCGCGATAGGATGGGCACTTTTCGCATAATTTGATTCAACAAGGATGATCCAAGATTTCGCAGCAGGTAGTACAATACTCGTAGATAAACCACTCGAATGGACTTCTTTCGATGTGGTGAATAAGCTGCGCTGGCACCTCCGACAAAAATTGGGGGTAAAAAAAATTAAGGTTGGCCATGCAGGTACACTGGATCCGCTAGCGACTGGTTTGTTGATTCTATGTATCGGAAAGCATACAAAGCTGATCGAAGGCATTATGGGAGGAAAAAAGACCTACACAGGTACATTCTTGGTTGGGAAAACAACTGCTTCCTACGATTTAGAATCTGAATTCAATCAGGAGTTTCCAACGGATCATATTACCAAAGAAATGATGGAGGAGGCAGCAAAAACCTTCTTAGGAGAACAAGATCAGATTCCACCAATTTTTTCGGCAAAGAAGATCAATGGTAAAAGAGCCTACGAATCTGCTCGAGCGGGTGAAGAAGTGATTATGAAGCCGAATCGGGTTGAAATTCACGCTTTCTCAATAGATACATCTGATTTTCCAAGGGTAAAGTTCGAAATCAGTTGTTCAAAAGGAACATATATTAGGTCTATTGCGAATGATTTTGGAGAGAAGTTGAAATCGGGAGCAACACTAGTAGAGCTGAGAAGAACGTCGTCTGGCGATGCTTCAATCGCTGATAGTAAGACAGTTGATGAGTGGATAAAGTTTATCGATGATTCGCCATTATAGGTGATCAATTTGAGAACTTCGGTGAACGTTTATGTAGCTTAATTGAACTTAAATCCAAATCATTTTATTGCCCCGACGAGAGACAACGAAATTCTTTTTTATCTTTGCGACCCTTATACAATTGCAGGAAGTCCGGAAACGGAATAATACCAAAAGAGATTAGTGTATGAACAAAATGAAATTGTCCCAATTCAACTTTGATTTACCAGAGGAGTTGATTGCAGAATATCCAACAGAAAGCAGAGATGAATCACGTTTGATGGTTGTTCATAAAGATACGGGTAAGATTGAACATAAGCTCTTTAGAGATGTCATTGATTACATCGATGAGGGTGATGTAATGATCATGAACAATACGAAAGTATTCCCGGCTAGAATGTATGGGAATAAAGAAAAAACCGGAGCGAAAATTGAAGTTTTCTTACTTAGAGAACTAAATCGTGAAAGTTTATTGTGGGATGTTCTTGTTGATCCTGCACGTAAGATTAGAATCGGAAATAAGTTGTACTTCGGAGAAGATGATTCACTCGTTGCTGAAGTAATCGACAATACTACTTCCCGAGGACGTACTTTACGTTTCTTATTTGATGGCCCTTACGAAGATTTCAAAAAGAAAATTACGGAACTTGGTGAAACACCACTTCCAAAATATATCAAAAGGGGTGTAGAGGCTACAGATGAAGACCGCTACCAGACGATTTACGCAAAGGAAGAAGGTGCTGTTGCGGCTCCTACAGCTGGATTACACTTTTCACGTCAGTTGATGAAACGCCTCGAACTTAAAGGAGTTGAATTTTCTGAAGTTACATTGCACATTGGTCTTGGAACTTTTCGTCCTGTCGAAGTAGAGGATTTGACGAAGCATAAGATGGACTCTGAGCAAATGTCAATCAAGCAGGATTTTGCAGACAAAGTAAATGATGCGAAGCGTAACAGAAAGAAAATTATCGCAGTTGGTACAACGTCCATGCGTGCAATAGAAACTTCGGTTTCAACGGATGGGATGCTTAAGCCTTACGATGGATGGACGAACAAGTTTATCTTCCCTCCATACGAGTTCAGTATCGCAGATGCATTGATTACAAACTTCCATACGCCATTGTCAACCTTACTTATGATGATATCAGCGTTTGGTGGACATGAGTTAATGATGGAGGTGTACCAAATCGCAATAAAAGAGAAATATCGTTTCTATTCCTATGGTGATGCAATGCTCATTATCTAAGTCAAATCGCTAGAAATTAAAAAAAGGAAGTTGATAATTCAACTTCCTTTTTTGTTTGTAGAGGTTTTAGGTTGCTTAATATGCGTCCCATTTCAGTGCGCGCTGACGGTTAAACAGCGACTTTATATCGACAAATATACTATAAATATCGATGAACCAAATGAAAGCGTAATTATTTAAAAAAAAATACCTGACGAAAGTCACTACTCACCCTATTATTAATGAGTACTTTCGGGGCGCAAAACATCTTAAGTGGACAGTACAGCTGATAAATCAACCCCTCCGAGCAAGATGAAATCCTATATGGTTTTCACCAAATTCCGCCTGTCAGCGCTCGTGATAGTTTCGGCGCTCTCAGGATATTTATTTGTCGGCGAATTTGACTGGCTTGATATGACCTATCTCTTAGTTGGTGGATTGCTTGTAACCGCAGCCTCCAATGGCTCAAATCAAATTTGGGAAAGAGAGCTCGATAAAAAAATGAAGAGAACTGCTAAGCGTCCATTGCCGCAAGGTCACATGACGGTTAATGAAGCCTATTACGTGGTTGTAATTTGTTTAGTTGCAGGAACCGCACTCTTAAATTTACTCAATTTGTATTGTGCAATTCTCGGATTAGCGGCCTTTATATCTTACGTGTTCATCTATACACCAATGAAACGTAAATCACCTTGGGCGGTTTTTATTGGAGCGTTTCCTGGAGCAATTCCACCAATGTTAGGAGTTGTTGCCCATGATGACATTGGTTTCGGAGTGATCGCAGGAGTGCTATTCTTTGTGCAATTTACTTGGCAGTTCCCACATTTCTGGGCTATTGCTTGGGTTTCATTCGACGATTACAAAGCTGGCGGGTTTTCATTGCTCCCATCGAAAAAAGGAAAATCAAAGGATTCTGCCTTTCAAATTGTGGCCTATTCACTAGCACTGATTCCATTCAGCCTGTTGCCTTGGCTGCTTGATTATACTGGAATTTGGTCGATGTTGTTTGCAACATTTTTTGGGGGCTGGTTTTTCCTCTATGCCTATAAACTATTCCTTACTTGCGAAGATAAAGACGCACGAAGATTGATGTTCGCATCTTTTTTCTATCTCCCAATTATTCAGTTTGTGTATGTCTTTGATAGAATTATATAACTAAGAAGCTATGAGCGAAGAACTTACTAAAGAACAATCTCAAGAGGCCTCAAATGATCAAGCGGTTGGTCAGAACAGAGAGCAGGTAGAGAAAGCGAAAAAGAATCTGATTTACGTTGGGATGTTTAGCGTTATTATGTTTTTTGCTGGATTCTCTTCAGCATATATAGTGTCAATGGGTGATTCTTTTTGGCTAAAAGTGGGGTTCCCAAGTGCGTTTTTTGTTAGTACAGCACTCCTTCTTGCAAGTAGTGTCGCGATGATTATATCGCTCCGACTGGCTAGGAAAGGTAATACCAAGGGACTAAAAATTGCCATCCTTACAACGTTTATGTTAGGGTTGTCGTTCTGCTATTTTCAATATAAAGGCTACACCCAATTAATCGACAATGGCGTTCACTTTACGTTCAACGGCATAATCGTTACGGATGGTCGCTATGGTGATTACTTTGAAGTTAAAAAAGGCGACGACTTTGTTGGTGTTAACGGAAATTCTTACGAATTGAATGGTAAGAAAATGAATGATGCTGAAATGAAGGGCCTCCAGGACTTCATGTCACAGTTCACAAAGTTCGACGAGAAGAAACCCTTTAAAGTCAAGAGCTATGGAGAACCGTACACGCTTTTATTCAAAAGCGGCGAGCTAAGTGTTGATGGAACCACACTTGTCAATAGAGAAGGTGAGGAACTGGAATACCTGGATCGACAGAGATTATTTTATTTGGCTAGAAACGTTCGGGATGCGAGAGGCGATTTCTTTGTCGGTGGAGAAATGGGTAAAGATTTCCATGTGTACTATAAAGGAGAGGAGCTTGAATATAGGAATCGACAGTTGTTTTGGAAGGGCGCGATTCTGTCTCCATACCTCCAAGTGAAAATAATGGAGTCTTCAGACTCGGCGTCGTCCTACATGTACATCTTAACGTTAAGTCATTTACTACATGTTCTTGTGACAATGTTCTTCTTGTTAAAGGCAGTAATTCATTCATTTACAGGGCGTATAAATGGAGATAACACGATAGGTTTAAATATGACGTCAATCTTCTGGCACTTTTTGGGACTATTGTGGGTCTATTTATTGCTTTTTTTACTTTTTATTCATTAAACTTGCATAAAAAAAATCGGTATGGCGGGACATGCTTCTAAAGAAATAGACCAGAAAACTCTATGGGGTGGTAAAGTATCACCATTTAGTACGAGTTATGGTAAATTGATGATGTGGTTTTTCCTCGTCTCAGATGCTTTAACCTTTGGTTCTTTACTTATAGCTTATGGGTTTACAAGGCACAATTATCAAGGTTCTTGGCCAATTGGTGAGGAGACATTTAATTCTCTCCCAGGTTTAGGTCACGGATATCCGCTGATCTATGTCGCTTTAATGACGTTTATACTTATCGTTTCTTCTGTTACGATGGTGCTTGCTGTTGAGGCAGGACATCGAATGGACAGAAAGGGAGTTACGAAATGGATGGTCGCTACCATTATTGGTGGAGCATTTTTCGTAGGTTCACAGGCATGGGAGTGGTCTCACTTTATCCATGGATCTGAATTTGGAAAGGTTGAATTAAGCGATGGATCGCAAGCAATTGTTCAAGGACATTGGGGAGAAGTTGAAAGCTTTACAGTTATCGAAGCTGGAGATCACCATGCCGTTGGTTTTGAAATGAAGGCAGGTGATGAAGATCTTGATCACATGTACCGACACGCAGTTGCGGAAGGTCATTTGCATGATAATAAAATTACGCTCCACGATGGCTCTATAGCAGTTGTCAAAAAGGAAGCAAATCACGACATGGTTCTTGTTGTGAAAGAATCCGGAATCAAGTACGAAATGGGTACAAGGATTGAGGATCACAAGGAGGCAGCAGCCATGTACGAGGAAGTTGTAAACTCTGGTTCTAAAGGAGCTGTGATCTACGGAGCAAACTTGGAACAAAATGAGTACGGCCCGCAACAATACGGACAGTTCTTCTTCTTTATTACAGGTTTTCACGGATTCCACGTATTCTCAGGTGTGATGTTTAACTTGATTATCCTTATGGCTGTTTTGCGAGGGGTATACCACAAGCGAGGACATTACGAAATGATTGAGAAAACAGGATTGTACTGGCATTTTGTCGATCTTGTTTGGGTATTTGTATTTACATTCTTCTATCTAGTATAATTTAAAAATTGTAACGCTATGTTAAGAGACGACGTTATTGAATATTCATTAGATGCACACCACAGCGAGGAAGCTGGTAAGAAAATCCGAAAGAAAATTTGGGTTGTTACTGCTATCCTTACTGCCATTACAATCTTTGAGGTGGCTGTTGGATCAACGATTAAGCAAAGTTCAGATTATTGGCAAGTCGTAAAGTGGTTGTTTATAGCCTTGACATTGCTCAAAGCTGGATACATTGTACTTGTTTTTATGCACCTTGGTGAAGAACGAAAAGGACTAAAATATTTTATTTTGGCTCCATATTTTGTCTTCATGGCATATTTGATTTTCATTGCCTTGTATGAGGGAATGTCAGTGGGCCAAGCGGCCATTCATTAGGGTTTAACCATATTACATAATGGCAACTAAAACACCAGCCGGACGAATAAAAGTAATTTTAGCATTACTACTTTTATTTGGACCGGCTCTTATATTGGTGCTAATCAGTACGCGGGGATGTGAGCACAAATTCAAAGTCCCAGATGATTTTGGACCAGCAATAGATTATCATTTCACGGATGGAAAAGGACGTGAGTTTACCTCAAAGGATTTTACAGATAATGTGGTGTTAGTCACGACGCTACAATTGAAATGCCCAGACAGCTGTGCGGTTTCATTCTGGCACTTAGATCAACATATTTTTCAGCCTGTTCGAAAGAGTAAAAAGAAATTGGGCTCGGTGCGTATTATCTCGTTCGTTACTGACGGGAAAGGAAATCCAGTCGAAGATGTATCTCAAGTGCAAGAGATGATGGAAGATCGTGTTGAAGGATATGATCCTAATGTCTGGTACGTGGCTTCAGGTCCTAGTAGAGAGTTATACGATATCTCTAATAACGATCAGACCTTACTTCAACAAGGAGATGAATACTTCGGAGGAGAGGCGTTTCAAGAATTGCTTTTATTGCTCGATAAAGAGAATCACTTACGAATGGTGCTCCCGGGTAACACAGAAGGACTTGTTCGACGTATGAAAGAGCATGTCGCTTTGATTCAGAAAGTTTACGATAAGGAAAAAGCTAAAGCAAAGAAATAATGATCAAATTAGCGATGGTCGGTGCTCTAAGTTTATTAATGCTTAGCTCAGCATGCACCGATAAGAATCAGAATTCTGGTTTGCCTTACCTAGGAAATTATGACATCGTCTATAACACCGTGGATGGTGTTAAGGTTGCGGATACTGTTTATCCTAAAGTACCTAGTTTCACTTACACCAATCAACACGGCAAGACGGTCAAGTCATCCGATATGAAAGGAAAAGTGTGGGTGGCTGATTTTTTCTTCAGTACGTGCCCAACAATTTGCCCGATCATGACGACGCAAATGAAGCGGCTTAATACCATGACCGAAGATGTTAACGAGCACATTCAGTATTTGTCTTTCTCGATTAACCCTGAATACGATCAACCCGAAATACTAACGAAGTACATAGCACATCACGGAATAGAGGCTAAAAACTGGAGTTTCCTTACGGGTAATGAAGCTGAAACGCATGCACTTGGCGTAGATCATTTCTTGGTTCATGCAGCATCTGATGAGGACTCTCCTGGAGGATTTGCACATTCACCAGCGTTCGTATTAGTTGATCATGAAGGCTACGTTAGAGGCGTTTATGTTGGAACGAATACTCAGGATGTTGATAGATTAGAAAAGGACTTACGTAAATTATTATCGATCGAATATGGAATTGAATAAACCTAAGAATATAGCAAAGACGAAGAAATTCATCTACGCAGTATCGATCATTGTCCCATTAGCGGTAGCCGCCTTATTTGAGGCTGAAGTGAAAGGTGTTGATCTCACATTTCTCCCAAGTGTCTATGCCACGATCAATGGTATCACTGCTGTATTACTCGTGCTAGCGCTAATTGCAATTAAAAAGAAGAACATTAAGTTGCACAGAATGATCATTAGAACCTGTCTAATGCTCTCTATTCTCTTTTTAGGCTGCTACATTGCATACCACATTACATCGGATTCAACGACGTATTTAGGCACGATGGGAGCTGTATATTACCCATTGCTGATTACCCACATTGTACTCAGTGTACTCGTAATTCCAATCGTTTTACTAACTTATCTTTGGGCTTGGATCGGGGAGTTCGAGAAACATAAAAAATGGACGCGATTCGCATGGCCTATCTGGATGTTCGTGGCTGTCAGTGGCGTAATTGTCTATTTTATGATTTCTCCTTATTACGTATAGCTCATTTCTCACTACTTTTTCATCTCGCTAACGGGGTCTACTCTCACGTTCTAGAGGTAGGCTGAGGCGCTCGAAGTCACATCTAATATCCAATATAAACGTTGCTCTGCCAGTTCGAGCATCTTCCAACGCGTTTACGCGTAAGAAGATGTATCGAGAACAGAAGGTATAACCCTCGAAGTCCAAATCGTCTATTCTTCTTCTCATCGAGTAAAATACCGTTTTTGATGAGTATTCACCTAGTTCTGATGAATATTTATAAAAAAGACATCTTTCAATGCAATATTCTATGCGTGCACAAGTTTAATTAATGTACAGCTGCTAAAATATTGAACACTTAAAATCCCAAAGCATGATAAAGATCCTCGCAACAAGTCTGACAACGATCATGGCAACAGCAGTAATTGCACAACTAGGAAGTGCAATTGATCCAGTAATAGAAAATGGGACTCCCGTAGAAACGCTGGAGGTAACATCGGTTGCAGATAATGTCATGACATTAGACAAAGATCTCCTTGTTCTGGGTGGCCAAAAAGACGAAAGCTTATCAGTTGGCATTGGGACTGCATTGCCGAGCTCATTGGCTTCTTTAGAGTTAGGCGATCAAAACAAAGGGTTTCTTCTGAATAGAATGCGACAAAGCGATATCACGATTTTTGAAATGTCCCTTGGAATTGCTGAAGAGGGAATGATGGTATACAACATCGATCGTGGAAATCTACTCGTGTGGAATGGAACACGATGGATCGCTGCAGGGATCCATACTGTTGCGCTCGAAGAAGACCTACTATTGGTTAATGATGACATGGAAGTAGACTTATCTAAATATAAGGATAACACAGATGAGCAAAGTCTCACAACAGCTAGTCTCGACGGAAATTTATTGACGATTGGAATAGAAAATGGAAATGATGTATCCATTGACCTTTCGCCTATATTGGCACAGTATGAGGATAGAATTGCGGCTTTAGAAGAATCCGCTGGAATTCCGAATGAGCGAGCAAATCTAAGAAATGTTGAGGTTTCACGGGCAAGGCTTTATCAAAATAATCCAAATCCGATGAGCCATATGTCCTCCATAAAGTATATGGTTCCCGTGTCTGCACATAGCGCACAGTTGATAATCAGTAATTCGATGGGAAGCGTTTTGGTGACCAAACAACTCAAACCAAACGGACAAATCGGTAAAGAAATGATCGATGCTGGACACCTTGCGAGTGGAGTCTATTACTCAACACTTATAGTTGACGGACAAAAAATTGACACGAAAAAAATGATTGTGGATTAATGATCCAACAGTTTGAACTAGGAAAACTCTCCATTTGCTAGTCTCTCATGCAGCGATTTTTCAACCGTGGTAGCTGAGTAGTATCAACTAACCGTTTGAAAAGTCGCTGTTCTTATAATGAATTGGGGTCGAACGTTTCGGTCTTGATTATTGCAGCAGGTCCGATCGCTCCAGGTGTTCCATCAATTCCGCGAAGTCCTGGTAAACCATCTAGACCATCAACCTGACCTGTATCACCGGTTCCGCCTTCTCCTTTTTTACCGCCCTCACCGTAAACGCCATTCCTTCCTGCTGGATTATTAACCACTAAGCTTGCTGCAAAGTCAGGGGCATTAGGATGGACAGTGACATTTAACGTACCACTGTTACCTCCATTACCTCCATTACCTCCATTTCCACCATCACCACCGTCGCCAACTCTCTTTGATGATTCTGTTGTTACTCGACCGTTTTTGCCATCGCCGCCACCGCCGCCATTACCTCCGTCGCCACCGTTTCCTCCAGGGAGATCTATCAAGCAATTGTCACTGTTTACACTCTTATATTTCCAAATTACCCCGGTTGTAGTATTGGCAATCTGAACGCGCGTTTCTGTTCCGTCCTTCCAAGCGTGTAGCGTGAAATTTCCGCCATTTGAGCCATTCTCTCCGTGAGGTCCTTGATTTCCATCTTTCCCGCCTCGACCGATTAATCGGCTTCCAGCCTTCTTTTGATCCTCACCATCAACACCGTCAATGCTAGTTTCACTAATGTGAATTGATCCCTGATAGTTCAAATGAACGCTATCTGTCGAAGAAAAAGTTTCATCCTTATCCGAAATGATGAATACAGCAGTGGCACTTACATTTTCGAATGAAGTCGGATGTCCGATGATTACAAATGACTTTTCTGTAACAAAATCAATCGTCGACGTATTGATTTGTAATTTACGGTGATTGGTAATTACAATCTCCTCACCGTCATTCATCAAAGCAACTACACTGCCATGTACGGTAGACCCGTAATTAATTGCTTGGTCTGTAGAATGATCGATGTATATTTCTTGGATGTTGGCAATTTCAATTTTCTTGGAATTCCCGCAGCTCATAATGAGTACCGACAATGCGAATAGTGTGATGATTTTTTTCATAAGAGCATGAATTTAAGATGTTTCAATGGTATTTACTATTACTTCCCAAACCTTTTCAGCAGATAAGTCCCAAGAGAATAATTTACTGCGATCTAATCCTTTTTTAACAAGCGCCTCGCGGAGTTCAGAATCATTAACGATTTCCTCCAGTTTTTTATAGATGTCCTGCACATCAAATGGGTCACAATACAAGGCAGCATCTCCCGCAACTTCAGGGAGTGAGGTTTTATTTCCTGCCAAAATAGCCGTTCCAGATTTCATTGCCTCAACAAGCGGTATACCGAATCCTTCGAAATAGGGTACGAAAGTAAAGACCGTTGCCGAAGCCATTATTTTGGCCAATTCTTCCAGTTCAACATGACCCGTGAAATGGATGCGTTCTTTAACGTTCACGTCCAATTCGCCATCAAAACCAGATCGCTTCCAAAGTGCTTCTCCAACGATTATCAGGTCGTATGGACAAGCTTCATCGCTTTTAAGTAATAGCGTATAAGCTTCCAAGAGGCGTTTTAAATTCTTTCTCGGATGCAGTGCACCTACAAAGAGTAAATAGGGTTTACCATTCGAGTAGAACGCACGAACTTCCTGTTGCGCACTTTCCTCAAGTGGCTTAAAAGCATCCGATGCTCCATTCCAAGCAACTGTAATTTTATCTTCTGGTTGATTGTATGTCTTGCAAATATCTTGTTTTGATGCTTCCGAAACGGTTATAATATGTGCGGATTTAGCTGCAAATTTCGGGAAATAGTTGCGTAAATAATTCCTTGGGCTCTTAGGTAAGTCCTCAGGGAAGTGCTCAAAATTGATATCGTGAATGGTTCCGACCTGTGGGACTTCTGTTTTTAAACTTAAATATCCATCTGGTGAGAAGAAAATATCCGCCTCATACTTTTTCAATGCCTTGGTCACAGAGCGATTAAACCAGATTTTAAATAATATAGGATGACGCGCCTGAGGCTTGAGAACAACGGGCTCTACATTGGTTCCAAAAATGAATCGCTCATCATAAGGGCGATCAAAGAGGAAAATGAACGTGTGCTCTGGATGATTTTGAACTAATCGTTGTACAACTTCATAGGTGTACCAGCCGAAACCCTCCATTTTTGATGGAAGTAAAAATCGTGTATTGACGGCTATGCGCATGGATCTAAGTTAGTATGATTTAACGGATGTGGTCTAAAAATTCAGAATGTAATTCGTTCGTTTTTCTTCACCAATAGTTGTCTCGGGACCATGTCCGCAATAAACCAACGTATCCTCGGGCAAGCGAAACATTACCTCTTCAATTGTCTTCTTTAATATTTCCATATCTCCCCCAGGAAGATCAACCCGACCAAAGCTGCCTTTAAAGAGGACGTCACCGTTGATTACATAGTTATTGACGGTGTCATGATAAACAACGTGACCTGGAGCATGACCTGGCGTGAAAATCACATCAAATTTCATCTCGCCGAATTGCAAAGTCTCACCGCCTTTGAGTAGATGCGTTGGTTGTGATGGAGAAACATATCCAGGGAAGCCATACACATGGGCGTAGCTCTCTACCGAATTTAGCGTCTCAACATCGATTTCATGCGTGTAAAAGTCGATCGAATAAGTCGTCAGAACATAGGCTAAACCTAAAACATGATCGATATGAGCATGCGTTAATAGTACGGCTATTGGAGTCAAATTATTCTCTGAAATAAAATGGGAGAGTTCCTCCTGTTCATCTCGTTCATAACATCCCGGATCGATTATCACACAAACCTTCCCATCGTGGACGATATAAGTGTTTTCTTGAAATCCGTTGAACGTGAATTTTTCGACTTTGATTGCCATAAATCTGATTGTTTAATCTCTTTTTCACTGCAAAATTACAATGATTTAGCACTTCTTTACATTAAGGCACTGTTTTTGAAGGTTCTCTTCACTATATTTGACAAAAATTTAAAGCATGAAATACGTATTAATACTTTTCGTTGGAGTTCTATTGATAAGTTGTGGAACAAAAGTTCCGTTTACCGAAAAGGTGAAAGAAGAATTTAGTTTAGATTCCGATAAAGCAATGGCCAAGGTTCAATTTTATACTTCGGCAACCATTAAATTGGAAAGAAGTAAGGCTTCAGGAAATCAAGGAACTACTCAAGATGGTACGTTAGTATCTAGCTCTAATAGTGAGCAGGATGTCATCGTGATTCCAATTAACACGAAATGTATCTTTGAAAAGCAGGACAATGAGACGCTTGTTCTTCGTTTTGAAACAGGCGTGGGTAATACGATTTCATTTGGTGTACGTCAAGGTCAATCATCAGGAAAATATTACTTATTGGCTGATTGGAAAGCTGAGAAAGGTGGAGCGATTGAGTATGGTAACAGAACATATTATGCTACAACGTCCAGTGGAACTGCATACCTGCAGGTAGTAAAGAAGAAACTGCAGAAAACAAAACGTAAAGAACGATTTGTAAGTGGAATGAAAGTATAGTTCAATTAAGTTGAACATGAGGTCGCTTGTCTTTGATAAGCGACCTTTTTTGTTATAATCCAAAATCGAACCTGTCAGTTCGATTTCTGGCTATGAGTTTACGAATGGTTAGATGTATCGAGAACAGAAGGTACCCAAAACGATCAATCCAATACCTCAAAGCATGGAGCTAGCTAGTCCTCGTCTAGATCTATTGTGACGCCATTAATCTCTTCTATTTTTTCACCGTCTTTTACCGGTTTTTCACGATGTGACATGTAGTACCAAACTCCACCGATAACTCCGAGCATTACGACATAGAAAATGATCCTAAGCATATACCACCTCGACACTTTTGGGAGTGTGTGTTGCTTTAAGTCGATAGAGCGATCGTCTTCCATACCATAAATGTAAACGAATTCTAGTACCTTTGACCCTATGGACGATAGGAATTATATTCTCGTAACTGGCGGTGCTGGTTTTATTGGATCCCACACGGTGGTAGAGCTGATAAATAATGGTCTAACACCCGTTATTGTTGATGATTTTCGAAATTCAAGTAGAGAAATGGTCGCTGGCATCGAGAAGATTGTAGGGAAGGAAGTAATCGTTCATCCTGCCGATATATGCGATTCAGAACAATTGTCGCGTGTCTTCGAGAAGTATAATTTTGAAGGGATTATCCATTTTGCAGCCTATAAAGCTGTAGGTGAATCTGTTGAAAGTCCATTGATGTACTATAAGAATAACATTGGGGGATTAGTTAATTGTCTCGAATGTGCATTGAAATATGATGTTCAGAATTTTTTATTCTCATCATCATGCACGGTATATGGTGATCCAGATGAGAGTACAACTGTTACGGAATCTACTCCGCAGAAAGAAGCTAATTCACCCTATGGTGCAACCAAACAAATGGGAGAACGAATTCTGAGTGATGTGGTGAAAAGTGGGGCGCGTTTAAAAGTGTTAAACCTGCGCTACTTCAATCCTATTGGAGCACATGCCTCAGGGCTCATCGGTGAATTGCCAATTGGAAAACCGAATAACCTCCTGCCATATGTAACACAAACAGCCGTTGGGATTTTAGATAAGCTGACCGTTTTTGGGAATAACTACGATACAGCAGATGGAACATGTATTCGCGATTACATACATGTAGTGGACCTAGCAGATGCCCATGTTAAAGGATTAAATTGGTTGACAAATCAAGAAGATTCAACAATAGAAATTGTCAATGTTGGCACTGGAAAAGGAACCAGTGTTCTGGAAATAATTAATACCTTCGAAAAAGTTTCTGGGACTCAATTGAATTGGGGATTCGGCGAACGTAGAGCAGGTGATGTAGAGCAGATTTTTGCTGATGTCACTAAAGCGAAAGAGCTTTTCGATTGGGAGGCGAATAATAACATAGAGGATGCCGTTAGAGACGCCTGGAACTGGGAACAAAACTTGAGAAATGAATAATAAAATTCGGATCATACTAGTGTGCGTTTGTGCACTTTTTCTTTCTATCGATACAGCAAGTGCTCAGTATGATAGTAAAGGTGATCGTGAAGCTTCTCGATTCCGCCCAGGTTTTATGTGGTATTTCACTGGATTTAAACCTGCTAAGGAGGAAAAGGTCAGAAAGTATGATCGCTTGATATTTGATGTCACCTACAACGACTGGATCGGGGATCGAGATTTATTTCAAAATCATTGGGCATCTATAGGACTGAACACAAACATCATGTTTGATGTCCCACTCTCAAAAGGGAATACAGTTTCTTTAGGGATTGGAGTAGCTCATCAATATTCTGTCATTCGACACAATGATTTATTGATTGAAGATGCTGTCCTTGGAACAACTGTTTTACAAGAAAAAACTAGCACAGACTTATTCAATAAAGGCATCTTTGGGGGTCACAGTTTCAGCGTTCCCGTTGAACTTCGTTTTAGAAAAGAGAGCTGGAGACATTTTAAGTTTCACCTTGGAGGGAAGGTTGGTTATCAGGTAAATAACTATTCAAAATATGTCACTGGACATGGGGCAGACCGTGAAATCGATAAAAATTATGGCTTCCCAGATAGAAATCAGTTAGTTTATTCGGCACATGTTCGGTTTGGCTTCAGAAACTGGGCACTTTTCGCAAGCTATAACTTCAATACAATCTTCTCAAATGCTGGAAGCACGCAATTAAACCACGTGCAAATGGGATTGAGTATTTCACTCTTTTAGGTCTATGTTTATAGATACACATACGCATCTCTTTGATTCGGCGTTCGATGAAGATCGCACAGCCATTGTGCGAAAATCAATCGAAAGTGGCGTAGAGCGCATGCTTCTGCCAAATATTGATATTGATACAATTGATGCCATGCACGCATTGGCAGCCGAGTTCCCTGATAATTGTTTCTCAATGATGGGATTGCATCCGGGTTCAATAAAGGAAGATTGGGAAGAGCGATTGTCCATTATAAAAAAGCACTTATTTTCTCAGAAATACATTGCCGTTGGAGAGATCGGAATGGACTTATATTGGGACAAAACATTCGTCAAAGAACAGGCCGAAGCATTCAAAATCCAAGTGGAGTGGGCGAAGGAGCTAAGGCTTCCGATTGCTATTCATGCAAGAGATGCTTTTGATGAAATATTTGAAATTTTAGATGAGATAAATGATGAACGACTTTCTGGCGTTTTTCATTGTTTCACTGGGGATGTCGATCAAGCAAATCACGTAGTGGGCTACGGCGACTTTAAATTGGGCATTGGCGGTGTATTAACCTACAAAAAAGCCGGCTTGGATAAAGTCTTAGAGGAGGTAGAACTTAAACATTTGATCCTAGAAACAGACTCACCGTATTTACCGCCAGTTCCATTTAGAGGTAAACGAAATGAAAGTAGTTATGTCGTTCACATTGCGGAACGATTGACCGATATATATGATGTTCCACTCAAGGTAATTGAAGAGGAAACGACAAAGAATGCACTCGAATTATTTAGTCTTCCTCTAACGGTAGGAAGCTGATCTAAACTCATCAGCAATGCAACCCAAAGTACTCATTATCTATACAGGAGGAACGATCGGAATGATCGAAGATGTTGTCACAGGCCAACTCAAGACCATGGATTCGGATTTGATTTACAATCATGTCCCTGAATTAAAGCGGCTCGATATCGACATGACAACCTTAAGTTTTGACGTCCCAATTGATTCGTCCATGATGAATGAAAAGGATTGGGTTCGAATTGCTGAAACGATCTACGACAATTATAGCAAATACGATGGGTTTGTCGTGCTCCATGGTTCAGATACAATGGCATATACGGCATCAGCCTTGAGCTTTATGTTCGATGGATTAAGCAAGCCAATTATATTGACTGGTTCACAATTGCCTATTGGGATGATACGAACTGATGGGAAAGAAAATTTGATTACGGCTATAGAAATAGCGGCAACAAAGGATGCAAAAGGAAAAGCGTTAATCCAAGAAGTAGCGATATACTTTGAATACCATCTGTACAGGGGGAATCGGAGTACAAAAGATTCTGCCTCGCATTTTGAAGCATTTCGTTCGCCAAATTATCCGGAATTAGCGACTGCTGGAGTCGACATAGAATTTAACCGCGAGAAATTATACCGAAAAACGAACAGTGTAGTTTCAATCAATACTGTACTAAATAACCGTGTCGGGCTGATTAAGTTTTTCCCTGGATTGGACATTGAGATCTACAAAAGTGTATTTGATACGAACCGAGTAGATGGTATAATTATCGAATCTTTTGGAGCTGGAAATGCGCCTATCATTGATACCCTGAAAGAATATTGTGCTGAGTTTATCAATGCAGGTGGGTCGATCTTGAACATTACTCAATGCACTACAGGCTTTGTTCATCAAGGAATGTATGAAACGAGTTCGATATTTCAAGAAGTTGGAGTGATTGGTGGTGCGGACATGACTACAGAAGCGGCAGTTGCAAAGATGATGATCGCGCTAGGCGAGAAAAATCTTGAAAAACGACAGGAAATCTTAAGATCAAACTTGAGAGGTGAAATGACAATTTCAAGCTAAATTGAATTTACTCTCATTGTTTTCGTATTTTCGTCGCCCTATTGAAAAATAAGGAAGCCTGAAAGTAAAAGATTAATAAAGGAGAGGTGGCAGAGTGGCTGAACGCGCACGCTTGGAAAGTGTGTTTACAGTAATGTAACGGGGGTTCGAATCCCCCTCTCTCCGCTCAACAAAAAGGGTTCCCATTTCGGGAGCCTTTTTGTTTTAGCGAGATGGGATGAGAACTTGTTCGAGCCGGAACGAAGTGGAGCCCATCAAACTTTCACGATAGTGAAACGGTTTGATAATCCCCCTCTCTCCGC
>JBLHPQ010000060.1:0-21179 GCA_047624355.1 Flavobacteriaceae bacterium
CTCCAAAAGGCGCTTATCTTGTGGTTGTAGGAGACATTAACCTTGAGGAAGCCAAAGCCGCAGCTGAAAAACACTTCGCGTCGTGGACGGGAGGTAAAATGGAGACTGTGGATTGGGGAACAGGAAAATTCAATAAAGGAAATCGCGTAATATTTGTGAAGAAGCAAGGTGCAGTTCAATCTGTCGTAAACGTTTCATTTGCAATGAGCATTGATCCAGGCCATGAAGATTACCTCAAACTAAAGGTTTTGAATAGCATCCTTGGTGCTGGAGGATTCGCATCGAGGTTAACACAAAACCTTCGTGAAGACAAAGCGTTTACTTATGGTTGTCGTTCAAGAGCCATCGTTACGAACGATGGCAGCTGGATGTCAGCTGGCGGTAACTTCAGAAACGAGGTGACTGATAGCGCAATCACGGAGATCTTATTTGAATTCGATGATATAATCGACAACTACGTTACTGAAGAAGAGTTGAGCTTGATGAAAGCATCCATGTCTGGCTCTTTTGCGCGATCTCTTGAACGTCCAAGTACAGTTGCTCGTTTTGCGTTGAACATAATTAAAAATGAACTTCCCAAAGATTATTATCAAAAGTACCTTCAATCATTAGATGCGATCACAATTGATGACGTACTTATGGTGGCTCAGAAATACTTCACAGCGACAAAATGCAACATAGTTGTCGTCGGTAATGCTGAAGTGCTCCCATCCTTATTGAAGTTTGATGCTGATGGTGAAATCGAATTAATGGATGCTTTCGGAAACGAAGTAAAAGAAACTATTCTCTCGGACCTTACAGGGGATGAGGTTCTATCGAAGTATGTTGCAGCAATAACGGATAATCTACCCGCTAAAAAACTTAAGAAGAAATTAAAGAAGCTTAAGTCGATGAAGGAAGTAATGGAGTTATCAATGTCACAGATTCCCTTTCCACTCACTGCAACGAGTGTATGGATGGCACCTAATAAACAAGGAGAAAAGACAGAAGGACAAGGCATGGTGTTTAACATGTCTTATTTTGATGGTAAAACTGGGGCATCAACGACTCAAGGGACGGCAACAGACCTTACCGCTGAGGAAATTGCATCTAAGCAAAGAGT
Organism: Flavobacteriaceae bacterium; assembly: GCA_047624355.1. GTDB lineage: Bacteria > Bacteroidota > Bacteroidia > Flavobacteriales_D > Crocinitomicaceae > UBA4466. Next base: position 1,103 of record JBLHPQ010000060.1, read on the forward strand.
CAGCGGATTGATTCCAGAAATAAACTATATGTTATCAGGGATGAGCTATGAAGTAACTGGTATAGAAAAGTTTAATGGCACAGAATGTTATGTAATGAAATTGAATGATGGTGCCACGGAATCATATGACTACTTCGATAAAGCAACATTCATGAAAATTGGATCTCTTTCCATTGCTGTAGGAGAGGAACAGACACAAGAGACGCTTAAATCTTATGGAGACTTCGTAGCAACTGAGGGGATCCTTTTCCCTACAACCTACACTATTTCCATGGGCGAAATCGTTTTTAAAGGTAAATTGGTTTCTAGAGAAATCAACGGTGACTTCAATTTGGATGGCTTTAAATAAGTATTAAACTATTCATTAACGCCCGATTCTTGCAAAGGAATCGGGTTTTTTTGAAACTAATAGTCCCTATTTCCGTTTAGTATAGCATGTTGAAGTATTTCTTCATGACTATAATTATGCTCTGCACTACAGCCCATGCTCAGGTCAGTGTTAAGTCATTCTATTTTTCAAATACTGGTAATTCGCTCACTGAATATTCTGAAAAACAACTGTTGAAGCTCATTCAAAGTCAGGGTGAGTATAATCTCCAGGTAATTGAACTGAATGCATTTTCAAATTTGCACAGTTCTTACAAAGGAAACAAAGAGATCTGCACAGCCAGAGTTAATATGTTCATACAACGTCTTCACCTCGAAGATGAAGAGATGACGACAGTAAACTATGGAAGCCGACGAATCCCACTCAATTTTAAGGCTGTCAACTGGAATCGAATTGACATTTACTACAATCTCACTGCTAAAGACGACTCTATAGTTCATTCTATCCCAGATAGTGATCTCGTAATTATAGTGCCCCAAGAAGCAGCTACCGAAGTGAGAACTTTCAAAGAAGTACCTGATGCAGCTGAAATTGTTCGAGACATACCTATCAGCACTCCCATAGAATTTAAGGGTGGTAAAACAAAAATTGATCAAAAATCATTAGCATACATCGATCATTTATATCGAACACTAGATAAGAACCCTGATTTGACTGCGCATATAAGGGGACATGTCTGCTGCGGATCCAACAAAAGAGTAAGTAAAAAGCGCGCAAAGAGTGTTTATAAACGACTACGTTTGCTTGGGATTGATAAGGATAGGCTTTCCTTTCATGGATATAGCAATACCCTACCTGTAGTCTTTCCAGAGATTTATGCTGCTGACCGAAAACGAAATAGACGCGTAGATATAATATTTAAATAGACGTGACATGCAAGTCGACATATCGCTCAATTTCTACACCAATTCATAAAGGGATTATTATCATACTTACTTTCTGTTTTTTGCCTTTAATAGCGCAAGCCGAAAATAATCCTGCGGCCGACAGCTGTAACATGATTTACAAGCATAATTTGAAATATTTAGGGAGCAGTGTTACTATAGATCCGAATTATCGCTATGTGATGGAGGAACTTGTAGCAATATTGAATGCAAATCCCGAGGCCACCGTCCATATCAGAGGTCATGTTTGTTGTGGACCAAACAAAAGAATCAGCTTTAATAGAGCCCGTAATGTATTCAAATACTTTGTCCGTGAAGGAATTTCACGCCATAGAATAAGTTTCGCAGGTTACAGCGATGAACTGCCTAGCGCCTATCCGGAGAAGACAGAAGCTGATGAGATAACAAATCGTCGTGTAGACTTTGTTCTTAACTACAAATCGTAATACTTCGAATTTCAATTTCCGATGGAACACAATGATATCTGAATTGAAAAGCTCCGATCAACTACATTTTTTTCTTGTAGCAATTTAAGCGCCTAATGCGTATATTGTTTGTCAAAATATAGTTGTCAGTTATGAGCATAATAGATAAGAACACATTTGCATATTTAAATAAACTCGATGCCAATAACAATAGAGATTGGTTTAACAATCATAAAGACGACTATACTGGTCAGCACGAAAACATGATTGGTTTCGCGGATGACTTGCTCGCCCTAATGAATCAGCACGATCAACTGGAAACGGTTTCGGGTAAGAAGAGCTTACATAGAATCTATAGAGACGTTCGCTTCTCGAAAGACAAGGCCCCATATAAAACGCATTGGGGAGGAAGCTTTAAACGCGCAACGAAATTACTGCGGGGAGGTTATTACTATCATATTCAACCTGGTGGCAAATCTTTTATTGGTGGTGGATTTTGGAGTCCTAATAAAGAGGACCTTCAGCGCGTAAGAGAAGATCTATCAATAAATGCTTCTGAATTGCGCTCCATTATTACCTCACCAGATTTCGTTGACACCTTCGAACAGTTGCAAGGTGATCAATTAAAAACAGCACCTAAGGGCTTTGATAAAGAACATACGGATATTGATCTATTGCGCTATAAACAATTTTTAATTGGAAGAAATTTTACGGATGCCGAAGTAATGTCAAAAGACTTTGTGCATAAGGCGAACGAAACGTTTCAAAAGATGCGCCCATTCTTCAATTATATGAGTGATGCGTTGACTACGGATTCAAATGGGACTCCAATCTATTAGAGAGTCTAATGTGCCATTGTCAAGGTGGCGTTGCTCTCTTGCGATTCAAGTCGATCTTTGTTCATAGACCAATAGGCTTCAATTGCTGGTTCAGAAGCACCAACTTGAGAGAGACAATGCCTTAATATCAGTTCAGTACACCCCAATCTTTCAGAGAGCGATTTTACCGCTTCCTTATCTGAAAGGTTTATTCCTGCAGTGTTACTAGGCATACTTTATAAATTTTAATTGTCTCTTAATTCAAATGTACGTGCTCTTAATGAAGAATGAAAGGTAGAAATCGCTAGAAATGGATACGGAATCCCGTACTTTTGTTTGCGGGAAATACTAATTTTATGCGCGCTTAACATATTTACAGTCTGATAAATAGTAGATTGGCTTAATATTTTTTATTCTTTATTTTGGAGTGTTTGTTTTCATAAAGAAATTCGTAATTTCATTTCAATAATTAACGAACTAATAATTACCACTAAAAAATTAGATTTTATGGCATTTAACGGAAGAGAAGGAGGTACAATCACACTAAAAGAAGGAGCAGCGCTCACAGCGGCTTACAGAAACTCACCACTTGATGGAGGGATAAAAGGACATTTTATTGGAAAAGATATTATTCAAAACCTTCTTGCCCAAGAGGGGTGTATGGGAATAAGAGTTTATTATGGACAGGATTCTGAGGAGCCCGTTCAAAAACTCGTTTATGTTGGGGTTGATGCAGAAGAAAATGACATGCTTGATTTAGTTGCAGATATGAGTGTCCCTTGTCCGAAGCGATGTGGACAAGCAAATGTACTCAACAGCTAAGCATTGGATTTAGATGTGTTTTCGGCATATTCAATTGTACTCCCAGCGATTGCTGGACTAATTACATACCAAAAACAGATAAAACCACTCAAAAAGTTGAGTGGTTTTATCTTTATTGCGCTTCTCCTTGATCTTTCCGGAACTGTTTTCGCCAATTATGGTCTGAATAACATGTGGATGTTTCATTGTTATACATCCTTAGAAACAGTTTTTCTATCCTTGATATTTATTGATCTTCTCACAGAATGGAAAAGAGCAATGACGCGTATTCTTCTTGGTGGATTCTGTCTATTTTCCCTCATGAACGTCATACAGTTAGAATCAATGCATGAGTTTAACTCAAACCAAAGACTAATTGGGGGAATAACAATTATCGTTTATGTCATGACATACTTCTTTCAAATCTTTCAGGAGGCAAAAATTAAGCGGCTTGAAAAAAATCCATTCTTCATATTATCGTCATCATTGCTAATTTATTTTACTGGAACGTTTTTTTTGTTTATTTTCGGAAAAGATGCCCCTACCACTGTTACTTTACGCCTTTGGGACGTGCACTCCATACTTAATATATTACTTAACATTGGCTATACCTTAACCTTATGGATGGGAGTGAAAAAATTGACTTAATTATCGTCCTCGGCACATGTGGCATGCTGCTCTTGGCATTGTTTATCATTGTATTCGTGGTGGCTTATCAGCGTAGACTTTTTGCTAAGCAGAAGGAGCTTATTGAGATGGATATGCGCGTACAAAAGGAACTAATGGAAGCCGTAATCTTAACGAAAGAGAAAGAACAAAAGCGAATGGCACAGGAACTTCACGACGGTATTGGTTCTGCATTGACAGCACTGAAAATGTCGCTCATTCAAATGACACTTGACAAGGAGGACAAAAAAAGAATCAATACTGATATAAAAGCGATAAGCACGGATGTTCGTCGCTTGTCAAATGAGCTTATGCCTTCAGTATTAGAAGATATGGGTTTACAAAAGGCAATAGGAAACTTAACGAGTCATCTGAGTCAATCATCTCCAATTTTATTCATTCATGATGCCAAAGAAACAGTGGACGACCTTTTCAACGAACAAGGGGAACTGGCACTATTCAGAGTAATACAGGAAATTTTAAATAACATTGTGAAGTATGCAAACGCCACTAATGTGAATGTCTCAGAAGAACGAGAGGGAGCACTTTACATTTTAGATATTGTCGATAATGGAGATGGGTACATTCCTTCAGAGGCAGATTTGGCTAAACCTGGATCCTTAGGACTTAAGAACATCAAGAGTCGTATACAGCAAATTAACGGGACAATAACCTACAAGCCAATGCTGCCAAAAGGTACAATGGTAACCATAGAAATTCCAATATATGAGAAAAATTAAAGTAGGAATCGCTGAAGATCAAGGCATTTTTAGATCTGCACTTGGACATTTATTGAGCAGCTTTAATTCTGTGTCAGTGGTCGCCATGGCTGAGAATGGAAAGTTATTGCTCGAACACGATGAGATTGATAATGTTGATATAGCCATTGTAGATTATAAGATGCCGATCATGGGAGGTATTGAGACGAGCAAGGAGTTGCGGAACTCACATCCCGATATTAAGATCATCATTCTTTCCATGTTTGACGATGAAAGCTTTGTTGAGAAGGCGATAGAGAATGGCGCTAATGCCTACTTATCAAAAGACGATGATCTAGAAGACCTCGAAATGGCGGTGCACAGTGTGCTAGAGAATGAATACTATTTCAACGACAGAATTTCAAAGCTCTTCATTAAATCGATGATTAGTAAAGGGAAAATTGTTCCAATATTCGTTTCGAGTGAACTCAGCTTCTCTCAAATGGAAATATCGATTCTAGATTTAATTTCTAAAGAGTTCACAACCCAAGAAATCGCAGACAAGCTATTCCGCAGCTCGCGTACTATTGATAAGCACCGGACAGAAATGATGAAAAAGACAGGTACTAGAAATTCGATTGGGCTTCTTATGTATGGTATTAAAAAGGGATTAATTAAGCCATAAAAAAAAGTCCAGTTCGTTTAGCGAAACTGGACTTCCTACTATTAGATATTAGGTTACTTCAAAAACTCTATCTAAAACAATTATGCTTTGCGCTTACAGATGTTCAATGTTAGGGACTCCCGGCCCTAGTCAAGGAACAATTTGATAAACTTAGAAATATACGAAGTTGCTAACATAGTAAAGGTAAGGATGTTTAGTTTCAAAAGCAATACGGGAAATACCCCTTTTTCACTGCGGGAAATACCCCTTTCAATGCGGGAAATACCCTTTTCACTGCAGGATATAATATTTCTACGCTGGATCCAGTAACTACAATTTCGAGAGAAAGCTATCTATCTCTGCTATCGTACTAGGTTTCATGACTTCGCCTTCCGGGGAGATTAAAAATATTGCTGGTATGGAAGATACTCCATAATCGCGCGCGGTTTGAGATAACAAAAGTAAACTGCTTTCTTCAATTATTTGATATTTCCAAGAATACCCACCCAGCTTCGAAACTGCACGCCCGCTCTCGGCATTCTTCTCAAATGCCATGGTGACCAAATGCATTTTTTCTTTATACTCTGCATCCAAAGCTACGATCTGTGGCGCCTCAGATCTACAAGGCCCACACCACGATCCCCAAAAACTCAAAACGACATATTCTCCACGTAAATCACTTAGTTTAAAGAGTGTCCCATCAATCAACTTAGCTCTAATCTCTGGTGCTTTCTCTCCTATTTGAGCAGCAGTCGATTTGATATAAATATATCCTCCGACGGCTCCCAAAATTGCCATAACAACTACTATTTTCCCGATTTTCTTCATTAGATGGAACTATTTTTACGGCCAAACAACACGCCTTATCAATTTGAAAATTATGCGAGGTCAAGTCTCCTTAACAGCATTTTCATTCCTGACCCAAAGATAGTCATTCGATGTTAGAAGAATATCAACGGATATTAGATTAACTACACCCAAAAAGATTTCTACCTTACACTCTGAAAAAATCACCTTCTTGAAAATACTTGGGATTTCTGCATATTATCATGATTCGGCCGCCGCTATAATTGTTGATAGTAAAATCGTCGCAGCTGCAGAAGAAGAGCGATTTACAAGGATTAAGCACGATAGTGAATTCCCAGTAAATGCCATAAAATATTGTCTTGAGGAATCCGGTGTTCAGCTCACAGATATTGATGCAGTTGTGTTCTACGAAAAGCCCTTTCTCAAATTTGAACGTCTTTTAGAATCGTACTTCTGGACAGCACCCTTCGGGATCCACTCTTTCGTGAAATCCATGCCTACTTGGTTCAATGAGAAACTTTTTATCAAGCAACGGATACTTAAAAGATTAAAGAAATTAGAAGGCAAGGTACCCAAGGATCTTCGATTGCTATTTCCAGAACATCATCTCTCTCACGCTTCAAGTGCATTTTTCACCGCCCCATTTGACGAAGCAGCTATTCTTACCATTGACGGTGTTGGCGAATGGACGACCGCTTCAATAAGCATAGGTGAGGGGAATTCTATCCAACTACTTAAAGAAATGCGGTTTCCACATTCCGTTGGCCTCCTCTACTCTGCGTTTACGTTTTTCTTAGGCTTTAAGGTGAATTCTGGTGAATATAAGCTCATGGGGCTTGCCGGATATGGGAATTCCCTAGACGAAAGCACACAGAAATATGTCACGCTGATCAAGTCGAAATTAATTACACTTCATGACGACGGATCAATCGAATTGAATATGAATTACTTTAGTTTTCTGACATCACTCAGAATGGTTCAGCCTAAGAAGTGGGAAGCTCTCTTCGGATTAAAAAAACGAGAAGAAGGAGATGAATTCAATCAAAATCACGCGAATCTTGCCATTGCCATTCAAAAAGTAACGGAGGAAATCGTTCTTAAATTGGCTTCAGAAGCAAAGAGATTAACAGGATCTCACAATCTATGTATATCCGGAGGTGTAGCGCTAAATTGCGTTTCGAATGGAAACCTAGAGCGTTCTGGGCTATTTGATCAGATCTATGTGTATCCAGCATCAGGTGATTCTGGTGGCGCGCTTGGGGCAGCATTAACGGTTGACCACATCTATTTTGACCGCCCAAAAACAAGCGAAACCGGAAACATTCGTGGTAGCCTTTTAGGCCCCAATATCTCAAACGAAGAGATTGAAAGTATTATCAACCAACATGATATTTCGATAAATCAACTCGATGAAGATGAGCTAAATTCTACCGTTGCCTCAGCCCTCGCAGACGGTAAAGTTGTAGCACGTTGCACAGGGAGAATGGAATTTGGCCCTAGAGCATTAGGAAATCGCAGTATTTTGGGAGATCCTCGTGTTGCTGATATGCAAATGCGAATCAATCAAAAGGTGAAAAATCGCGAATCTTTTAGGCCTTTTGCCCCAGCTATATTGCAAAACGATGCATCGACTTACTTTGATCTAAAACAGAATTCACCATATATGTTGATGGTGCACACTATAAAAGATGCTTATAAGATTCCGCTCCCATCAGACTTCTCGACCTTTAGCATTAAGGAAAAGCTTCTCTTTAATAAATCAATTTTTCCAGCCATATCTCACGCTGATCATTCCTCTCGGCTACAAACGGTAGATGGGACCTCAAATCCAGAATTCTACAAACTTCTGCTGGCCTTTAAAGATAAAACCGATTGTCCCCTATTAATTAACACAAGTTTCAATGAGCGCGGAGAACCGATTGTCAGGACCGCTCGAGAAGCATTTGATTGTTTCATGCGAACGGATATTGACTTCTTGATTCTGAACAACTACCTCTTCGACAAAAAGAAACTTAAGCACCTTGATCCCGATCAATTTATCACTATTTTTGATCGCGATTAGCCTCAAAGACATGACTTTTCTAAAGGACTTATTTAAATTTCTCATGGAACGAAAAAAATGGTGGATGGCACCCGTCATTATCGTTCTATTATTTATTGTAGTCATCTTCGTGATTGGCGGTGGTTCTGCCCTTGGCCCATATATTTATTCTTTATTCTAATGTCGAAGTCAACCCAAAAAGAGTGGTTACAGCTTCTGATTCTTTCGGCAAGTATCTCTGGACTCTATTTTATTTTCTGGCAAATAGCACTTCCCATAATCGGCGGATCAATTTTGATTATTGGAATTTCGCCACCAATGCGCCGCGCTTTTCTTATTGGATTTAATTCGCTCATGAAGTTTATAGCCGCTGTAAAAACGTATTTATTAATTGGAATCACCTATTTCGTTTTACTAACGCCAATAGCAGCTATCAGAGGTGTTCTGAAGAAGAAAAAGAATAATGAAAAGACCACTTTTTTCGAGCGAAATCATGTGTTCACGCCTTCGGATATGGACAACATGTGGTAATATGAAAACGCGCATCATTTATATACTATTCTTGATCATCATCACCCCTTTGTGCTTTGAAGGAGCGATCAGAGTAATGGGCTATAAGGCATTTCAGAATACAGACTATACAATAACAAGTGATCCAAATAATTGCATCGCATCTTCGGAAAATCTAGGTTTCGCGCTCGCCACGGGAAAGTTCAAGGTTACCATCAACGATGGTCATACTTATACCGCAACTCATGAGAACGGAGAACGCATTACCACGGACGAGATTCTCTCAGACTCATTGCCATTACTATTTATGATGGGCTGTTCCTATACGTATGGTATGGGTGTCAATGATGATCAAAACTTCGTCTATCTCATTCAAAAGGAACTCTCTAATTTTAAAGTGAGGAATTTTGGTGTTCCCGGTTTTGGAACAGTACAGTCCTACTTACAACTTTCAAAGGAGATAGCTAATGGCCGCATACCCGAAGTTGTTGCTGTCAATTATTGCGATTTTCATGCCGACAGAAATACGCTAGCACCCTTATACAGAAAGAACTTAAGCATAGGTTTCCAAAACTCAAGTAAGGCGGCCAAAGCAAGCATGCAGTCTGCAAAAATTCCGTATTTCCAAGATGGAAGCGTTGTTTACGAGAAATGGACTGATCTCTACCATAACTGGTCGGGACGTTCAACATTTGCATCGATTAATTATCTCCAGAGTAATGCAGACAAATCAGCGAGAGCTAAGTTGGATCCAGAAGCAACAACACTCGAAATATTTGTGAAAATCAAAAAGTTATGTCAAAAGCACGGAATACGGCTGATCGTGACAAACTTAATCAAATCATCCGCATCCGAAAAAAGCATGAAATCGCTTAAGGAAAATAAAATTGATTGCTTCGATATCTCTCTGAATTTGAGTGGTGAAAAGTACACAAACTTGCCTTTTGATTCTCATCCAAATGCGAAGGCGCATAAGCACTATAGTCAGGAGATCTTGACGCGGATTCTGCATCCATAATTACAACAGCTAAACCATTTATACCGTTTGGTATATTTTAATTATCTTTGTAGTAGTAGTTATGACAACCAAAGCGGAAAAAACAGCTGAATTCATTATACAGAAGGTCGCCCCGATATTCAATAAACATGGATATTCAGGAACATCCCTCTCTGATTTAACGAAGGCTACTAAGCTTACGAAAGGCGCTATTTATGGTAATTTCAAGAACAAAGAAGAACTTGCAATGCTCGCCTTTAGTTACAATGTTCAACGCGTCGTAGATAAAATAAAGGTGCATTTGTCGCACACAATATCGCCGTTAGAGCAGCTCTACAAATTGACTTCTTTTTACCGCAGTTACCGGATATTCACTTTGGAAAACGGAGGGTGTCCGCTAATTAATATTGGTGTGGATGCAAATCATGATAATATGACGCTTCTACTAAAAGTGAGAGAGATAATCGCTCGACTGCAGAAAGGAATTTCGAAAATGATTCGAGCGGGAATTGAAGCCGGAGAAATCAAACCCACGGTTGATGCAGACAAATATGGTAGGTACTTTTTTACGATGATCGAGGGCGCAGTATTTTTAATGACTACTATGGATGACGACCAATTTCTAGTTGAATCGATGGACAGAATTGATGACATTATTTCAAAGGAACTAGCGATATAATATATTTTTTAACAATAATATACCGATTGATATAAAAAGTGAGGATGGTACTTAAATTAATCAAGGCATACTTTACCGTGAGCTCTATTTTGGCTCCGCGAATAACTGGAAGAAGAAGTTTTCGACTCTTTCAGAAGGTTCGAATTAAAAAAATTAGGAATCGTGAACTAGCATTTTACGAGACGGCTACAAAATTCACCGTTCCAAATCAAATAGAAGACATCGATTGTTATGAATTTGGGGAGCCAAATGGGAATTTAATCTTGCTGGTTCACGGCTGGGAATCAAATGCAGGAAGTATGTCAAAATTAGCTATTCGCTTCTCAGAATTGGGATACCTTGTTGTTGCATTTAATCTTCCCGGCCATGCGCATTATAAAATGTCCTCAACCACCCTATTGGAATGCGTGACTGCCATGAAGAATGTTCTGGATTATCTAAATCCATCAACTCCGATCTCTGTTGTCTCCCATTCATTTGGTTCTGCGGTTGTAGCCAACGCTCTTTCTCGCTCTAGCTACCCTGTAGATAGTTTAGTCTTTTTAACGAGCCACTGTCGAATTGAAGACATCTTCCTCGAGTTCAAAAGCATGATCTCTCTAGGCGATAAAGCATACAAATCGCTAATTAAAAAAACTGAAAAGATGTTAGGCAATGACTTAGCTAGCCTCGACGTAGACGTGAATGTTAATAAAATTGGGCACAACAAATTGCTACTCATTCACGATAAAAAAGACCGTGTCCTCCCCTACTCAAATTCACAAAGGATTAATGAAAATACTACTGATACATCTCTAATCACATTAGAAAAGGCAGGGCACTATAAAATGTTGTGGTCTGATGAAGTGATTGAACATGCAGTATCATTCGTTTTCGAGAATGTAAGGGAAGCTATCACCCCATCGACTTAGGGCTATTTTGTCTGTTCTATTGTCCAAGTATCATCAACATTTAGAATAACATTCATCTCATAAATATTGGAAGGGAAAATGACTGCTTCCGATTTTGTGATAGAAGAAAAGTTAACGGTTTCTCCTTTGACGGCACTTCCAAAAACAACCCAATACTGAGGACGAGGAGTGAAGTAATAGTTCATATTTGGTAGCGCTGATTTCATATAAATTGGGGAGCCAGCCATCCCGACACGTACGGATGCAGTGTTACCAGGCACAGAACTGTCAGCTTCAAGCTACCTTTAACCGGATCTGTCGCTTGATTAATAAAATGAAATGCGGCATTTACAGCATCGTAATCGAGTTCGATAGAATTATTAGTATCCGGTTCGGCTGGCACATCTTGAGAATTAACCGTTTCCTTACTTTCTAGATTTACTTTCAGAACGGCACCTTCTCCAAAATTTCTCACATGTTCCCATACAAATCCGTACCTACTTTCCAGTCGACGGCCGATTTTGTATTAGGATACATGTAATTGCTATACCAAACAACTCCCAAATCGCGCACATCTCGTCCAGGGTTATGCTGGAGAAGCATCATCGATCCAACCAGTTTGAATTATTGAAAAAATTAATTTTACACGTTGGTTTTTGACTTTACATCCATAGTGATTTTAGTTAGTTCTTTAATGAGGATTGATTACTTGCCTCTCCCCTTAGATGAACTGAATAGACTATAAATACTGAATAAATTTAGGTCAAATTATGCACCAAAAGTTTGAACAGCCCGTTGATTAATTATTGGCGCTTGAGACGGCTTTTGCTTTAGATCTCTTGGTTGACGGTCTTCAAAGCCTCTATCTTTTGAATCCATTCGTTTCTTCATATCGTTTTGCATTTTTTCAGAACGCTTCTGCATTTCCTTCATCTTAGTGTCCATCTTACGCATTTGTTCATCCAAGGTTGACGACATTTTTTGCTGCATTTCAGCCATTTTTTGTTCCATGTCACCAAACTGCTTAGAAAAATCGGCATCCATTCCTTCCGTCGGTTTCTTGCTAAAAAAACTGTCATTCTCAAAGTCGTAATTCTCTTGTGGAACACCATCTTTCTCAATATTGAAGTCTTGCTCGATAAGTTCCCCATTCTCATAACGTTCGTATCGCTCTTTCTTCAAAGATTCAGATTGAGCATTAACTGCTCCTACGCTCATTGCTAATATTAATCCTACAAATACTTTCATCGCCCTGGGTTTTAGTTCCATTTGATGATAGGTTTGCTAATACCGTGCCAATACAATGATGCCTGCAACGAAAGGATTCAAGCAGTACTCCATCTCATTAAGTCGAGGCCCTTTACTGGGCTTTGAATAGTGGTTAGGTTAATTAGAGCGCCCTCCCGAGTCACTCTATATTTTTTTAGATAAGTATCTCTAGGGGGTAAGCATTGATTTCATCTATTAAAATCAATGGAAATATTTTGTCTATCTTTATCCTAGTGAAAAATTGGACGCGCATATTTCCTATTCTGTTTTTGATGATCTATGCGGTCATTTTGTTCCATAATAGCGTCCCTCACATCCATGGCGAAGTTGATATTGCAAGTGACACACATCCAGGAGAACAGGATGATCATGTGCATCATGTGCATCATTCGCACCACTCAGCTCAGCACCATCACCATGATGATTCGAAAGATGAGTCTAGTTTTTTAAGCCTGTTACTTGACGCATTAGGAGATCATCATAATGCGCTTGAAATAGATCATTTTGATGACGAAATTTCGCTGAAATCTAATTCAACCACTGGATTTGAGATGGCATCGGCTGAAGATGATGTTGATTATCCAATTTTTCAGGTTGCATTCCACCTAAACTATTCTTCGAATCAAGAAAAGAGCATTTTTGAATCACCTCCCCTGCTGTACGAGCATTCGAATAGCAGAAGTACTACATTAAGAGGCCCTCCTCAACTGTCTTAACGCAAGAACTCGCGTGACCTTTAATTACTTATCTTTTTCTTTACGGTAATTATCCAATTGTACATTTTTCTTAGCCTGATTAAGGCAAAACACCAATTATCATGAACTATAGACGTTTAGGTATTACGCTAATAATCGTAATTAGCACAGCATCTGTTAAATCTCAAAACAGCTTAGATGATGTCCTACATTCAATTAAGCAAAATAATAAAACGATTCTTTCGATAGCGCAATATGTAGTTGCTTCGAACCTCGAGAATCGGACTGGATTGACGTTAAAAAACCCATCAGTTTCCACCGATTATATGATTGGAAGACCAGCTTCAGGGGGAAATCAAGTGGATTTATTGGCGGTTCAAGGCTTCGACTTCCCAACGAGTTATGGTAAGAAGAAACAACTCGCAGCGCAACAAGAAAAGCTATTAAACCTTGAAAAAGAACGTACTATTCAGGATATTTTGCTCGAAGCCAAATTAGTTGTTCTCGAATTAATTTATCTGAATCAACAAAAAAGTATCCTCGAGAAACGAAAACGGAGTGCTGCTGACATTCTAACGAACTATCAATACAAGTTTGATTTAGATCAAATTAGTGCGCTCGACTTGAATAAAGCAAAGATTCAATTGTTGAACGTAAAAACATCCTTGCGAACAACTGAAAGTAAAATCACGCTAATCACACATCATTTAACAGAACTAAATGGTGGAATTCCATTGTCCATACTCGATGAAACTTATCCAATTTCGGCAGCTGTTCCAGAATTCGAATCCATCAATGACACCATCGAAGCACATGATCCAGATCTTAAATGGTTAGTACAGAAGAACGCTACGTTTCGAGCTCAAATTGATGTCCGCAAAGCGATGGCACTGCCGTCATTTGAGTTAGGCTACCATTATCAATCTGTTTTGGGACAACAATTTAGTGGCGTCCACCTCGGTTTCACCATTCCGCTTTGGGAAAGTAAAAACACGGTTAAAGCCAGTGTAGCAAACGCTCAATTTGGAGAAGTCAAGATAGAGGAACATAAACTTCGCCATCATTTTGAAATCAAAGAGCTCTATCAAGACTACGAACTGCTGAAGCTTACACGGGAAGATTATAAAACAGCATTAGATGGAATAAATAGCGCCGAATTATTGACAAAACTACTTGAATTGGGTGAAATCAACTTCATCTCGTATTCCCTAGAATTGCACTATTATTACAACACCCTTGATCAATACGCAGTACTCAATTTAGCGTATCAAAAAGTGGTAGCAGAACTCTATAAATATCAATTGTAAAAACTAAATAGCACACTATGAATAGTTCGATTAAAAGCAAAACAAGAAATTTAACAATCCTACTTTTAGCAACTTCGTTAGCTCTCTTTAGCTGTACATCTAACGTCAGCGAAGCTGATGACCACGATCACGAGCATGACGAACATTCTGACCATGATCATGCAGATCAGCATGGGCATTACCATGATTCCGTCAATAACCACCATCAAGAAGAATTCGATATAACTGAACTATTAGTAGACGATACAACGGCACAAGAAGTAAAGAAAAATACGACAATAGTTAAGACCAAAGAAAAAGTTGATACCGTTATCGAGACAGTAATCCCACCAGATCACGATCACGGGCATGATCACGGCGATTCTCATAAACATTAAACTAATTTCTAATGAAAGTTTTTATTAACGCACTACTCGGGTTATCCGCTCTAGTCTTCGTTGGATGTCAATCGCCCAATGAAGTCGATGATCAGCATGAAGAGCCAGTAACTCTTTCTTTTACCGTATGGACAGACGAAACTGAACTTTTCGTTGAGTTTGAGCCACTCGTGGTAGGACAGCTAACGAGTTTTGCTGCTCATTTTTCCGAGATGCAGGAGTTTAAAGCGATAGAAGAAGGAAAGGTGACCGTAAGTCTAGTTAGCGGATCAAAAGGAATCCGAAACACTGCAGACAGCCCAACTTCTCCAGGAATATTTAGACCTGCGATTGAACCAACTTCAGCGGGAATTTTCGATCTTATATTTGAAATTGAAACACCCTTTCTCAAGGATAAAATTGTGCTTAAAGACATCACCGTTTTTGAAAGCACAGAAAAGGCGATCGCTGGAACACCGCACCAAGAAGAAAATTCCGAAGAGATCAGTTTTCTAAAGGAACAAGCATGGAAAATGGAATTCTCTACTATTCCGGTCGGCAGAAACACTATTTACAATGTGATCAATGTCGGTGGAGAAATCCTCCCCTCACAAGGAGATGAACTCACTATAACAGCCACAGCAAATGGAATAGTTGTCTACAATTCATCCAGTCTGAGTATTGGTGCAACTATTTCAAACGGACAATCATTATTTACGGTAACAGGAGGGAATATTTCCAATAGTAATATCCAAACTGAATTCGCAATGGCCAAATCTAATTATGCCAGAGCTAAATCGAATTATGAACGAAAAGCAGAATTGTATCAATTAGAAGCAATCGCCAAGTCAGAATTTGAAACTGCCAAAAATGAGTTTGAGCTTGCTCAGAGCGAATACAACAGCCTTTCAACGAATTATAGTAAATCTGGGAAATCGGTAAAAACAAAAACAGGAGGTTTTATTAAAAAACTGTTTCGGCAAGAAGGAGAATATGTAGAAGCAGGCCAACCGTTGGCGATCATCACTCAAAACAAAAAGCTAACGCTACGAGCGAATGTTCCTCAAAGCGAATACAGTCGTTTAGATCAATCTATGACCGCTAACTTCAGCTTAAATGGAGAGAACTATTCGATAAACGAGTTTAATGGAAGTCTCCTCTCGTTCGGAAAAAGTGTGAGCCACGATAATCCCAAAATCCCTGTGTATTTCGAACTCGACAACACCGGTGAGCTGCTAGCTGGGTCTTACATCGATGTATGGCTAAAAACCACACCTATTTCTCAAGCACTGATCATCCCAACATCAAGTCTACTGGAGAACAATGGCACCTATAGTGTGATCGTACAAACAGGCGGAGAGAGCTTTGAAAAGAGAGCCGTTATCCTTGGCGTATCGGACGGAATATCCGTTCATGTGATTTCAGGCGTTGATTTGAATGAAAGAATTGTCGTAAAAGGTGCATACCAGGTGAAAATGTCTGCGATGAGCGGGCAAACACCAGCACACGGTCATGCGCACTAACTAGAAAAATTATGCTTAATAAAATTCTTGATGCCTCTTTAAGGAATCGTTTCTTGGTTTTACTCACAGCGGTCGTTCTATGTTTCGCAGGTGTGTATATTATCAAATCCATGGAGGTTGATGTCTTTCCTGACCTAACAGCTCCTACGGTGACTATTCTTACAGAATCACACGGAATGGAAGCGAAAGAGGTAGAGCGACTCGTGTCGTTACAAATAGAAACTGGCTTAAACGGTTCTCCAAATGTTAGACGAATTCGTTCATCCTCAGCGGCTGGAATCTCAATTGTTTGGGTAGAATTTGAATGGGGCACAGATATCTATAAAGCTCGACAGGTCGTGAGCGAGAAGATCCCAATGATCAAAGAGAGTTTGCCGACTGGAGTTGGGGAGCCTACACTCGCTCCTGTATCTTCAATTATGGGTGAAGTAATGCTACTGTCGATTACGTCAGACTCTATTCCGCCAATGGAATTAAGAACAATAGCTGATTGGGAGATTAGCCCTCGAATAAAAGCAATTAGTGGAATTGCAAACGTCGTTGTTATAGGTGGGGAATTTCGCCAATATCAAATTCAGGCATCTCCTGAAAAAATGGATCATTACAATGTCTCGCTGAAAGAGCTACAAGAAGCTGCGCAAAATTGTAATGTAAATGCTACCGGTGGCTTTTACAGCGAATTCGGAAACCAATATGTAATCAAAGGCCAAGGGCGCGTAAATTCAACGACCGAAATTGCCCATTCATTGGTAAAAAAAGAGGGAGGTCAAACGGTATTAATTGGTGACGTCGCTGAAGTTACAATCGGAGGAGCAGATAAAATTGGAGAAGGTTCCAAGAATGGCAGTCCAGCGATCGTTATGACCGTTACAAAACAACCACAGACCAACACCTTAGAATTAACGGATGAATTGGATCTGGCAATTGAGGAATTATCGGAATCCCTCCCCGAAGGAGTGAATATTGATAATCATATTTTCCGTCAAGGAGATTTCATTAAAACATCCATAAGCAATCTACAATTAACGCTTCTTGAAGGAGCCTTTTTTGTAGTGCTCGTTCTCTTCATTTTCCTAATGAACTGGAGAACTACAATTATCTCATTATTAGCGATCCCACTCTCCTTATTGGTTTCATTTATCGTGTTAAAATACTTAGGATACACTATCAATACGATGAGCCTAGGAGGAATGGCAATCGCTATCGGTGCGCTCGTTGATGATGCCATTATTGATGTTGAAAACGTGTACAAAAGACTACGAGAGAACATCCTTAAGCCAGCATCAGATCGACTCCCTACCCTAAAAGTTGTTTTCGAAGCATCAAAGGAAATCAGGAGTTCAATACTCATCGCTACGCTCATTATTATCGTCTCCTTTATACCCCTTTTCTTCTTGGGCGGAATGGAAGGAAAACTATTAATGCCCTTAGGAATTGCCTTTGTAACCTCTGTAATAACATCCCTGATCATAGCCGTAACGGTGACTCCTGTATTGTGTAGTTATCTATTAAAGAAAGAAAAACTACTCATCAAGCAAGCTGGTGGGACTGTAATAGAAAGATCACTACAAAAATTTTACAAGAACTCCCTGCAATGGTTTTTGCGCTATCCTAAGTCTACACTCGCCGGAACGATTGTAATATTTGTAATTAGTCTAGGCTTTGCTTCAGGATTGGGTCGAAGTTTTTTACCTGAATTCAACGAAGGATCTCTGGTGATCAGCGCTGTTGGACCTCCTTCAATGTCCTTAGAAGAAAGCAATAAAATAGGATTGATGGCTGAGGACATACTCTTATCAATTCCTGAAATTGAAGTAGTTACAAGACGGACTGGACGCGCTGAGTTGGACGAGCATGCACAGGGAGTAAATTCAGCTGAAATCGAAGCTCCTTTCTCGTTAAATGAGCGATCAAAGGAAGAATTTCTCGAGGATCTGCGAAACAAGCTGACCATGGTTCCGGGCGTGAATATCACTATAGGAATGCCCATTGCCCATCGAATTGACCACATGTTATCTGGCACCCGAGCGAACATTGCGATCAAAGTGTATGGAACGGATTTAGGAAAACTATTTACCATTTGTAACAACATCAAAGACAACATATCAGAAGTAGATGGATTAGTTGACATCTCAGTAGAACAACAAATAGAAGTACCACAGATTAAGATAATACCGAACAGAAATCTATTGGCAGAACACGGATTAACAATTGCTGATTTTTCAGAATTCGTTGATGTAGCATTTGCAGGAGAGCCTGTTTCACAAGTGTACGAAGGGCAGAAAAGCTTTGACATGATTGTGCGCTATGACACAACTGCAAGGGGCGGAATAGTAAAAATGAAGCGGGCGTTAATCGATCTTCCAAACGGTACAAAAATCCCTCTGGGAGAAATTGCGAAAATCAAATCTGTAGGCAGTCCAAACACGATTAATCGTGAAAATGTACAGCGTAAAGTTGTTGTTTCTGCTAATGTGAGTGGTAGAGATCTAAGAGGAGCAGTGAATGAAATACAGGCTTCAATTGATAAAAAGGTTCATCTCCCAAAAGGCTATCGAATAGAATATGGCGGACAATTTGAAAGCGAAGAAAAGGCCTCTTCCCTATTATTAATTGCATCGATAATTGCAATTATCGTCATCTTTATCTTGCTCTATTTCGAATTCAAAGATTTGAAACTAGCGGCAATCGTATTGCTCAATTTACCAATGGCATTGATTGGTGGAATATTTATTGTGTATTTCACTTCGGGAATTGTCTCAATCGCTTCTACTATAGGATTCATCAGTCTTTTTGGAATCGCTACGCGTAACGGGATTCTTCTTATTTCCAGGTATCAAGTATTGGAATCTACTAACCTGGATAAAAGTCAACTTATTCTCAAAGGTTCCATTGATCGATTGAACCCAATTCTGATGACGGCTTTAACCACGGCGCTTGCGTTAATTCCATTGGCGTTAAAAGGAAGTCAAGCCGGGAATGAAATACAAAGCCCAATGGCGATTGTTATTCTCGGAGGATTGATGACGGCGACTTTTTTAAACCTGTACGTTGTACCTTGCGTTTACTCTTTGATTAGAAGGTAAAGTGTAAATCGTATGCATCAGCCAGAAGCTGATGACAGACGTTCACTCCGCTATTCCAAAATCAATTTGATCACATTTGAAGCGCCATCTAAGCTCATTTTAAGAAGATAGACGCCCTTACTCTCATTGCTCAGGTCTATTGAAATAGATTTAGCATTTATTGAACGAAGGTCTTGTACTAATTTACCTTCAACACTTGAGATACTATGTTCGATTTTGTGCGTGTTATTATCGATCTCTACAGTATACATTCCATTCGAGGGATTTGGATATACAGAAATGGTCTGGCTATTGATTTCGTCTAAATCATATAAGCCTACAAGCTATCTACCTATTTTTCAAAAAATTAACTGCTTACTTATCTTCATTCAATTCCCTTTCTGTCTAGAATAAGGGATGCTATTATTGAATTGTCATTTTTGTTTTGAACATGCTTAGAGTTACTCAACAATAACGTGTGTTTAAGAGAAGGGAATATTTTCTTGGCACGCTTTATCATTTTACCACCAGGGAAAATAATGTCGTTTTCTGCGCCAATCAATGTTATCGGAGTTTGAATTTTTGAAGCTTCAT
>JBLHPQ010000061.1:0-20532 GCA_047624355.1 Flavobacteriaceae bacterium
CAACCCATCGAGCTTCAAGTTATGTTGTGTCAATAATGCATCGATTTGCTTTCTTGTCACGCAATAACGCATTGAGCCATCCGGCAGAATGTGTACCCCTGTATCGATTTCATTTAGATTAATCCCAATATCAGATGTCATACGGATGAATAACGTACCGCCTGGACGCATTAAACTTACCAAGCTCTTGAACATCTCATTAAAATGAGTGTGATCTTGTGCAAAATGCAAGACTGCATTGCAGATGATGTAATCAAATCCATCTGGGTCATTAAAGTTTTCAATTGAAGCTATATTGAAGGAATTCTTCTTTTGATGAAATTGTTCTTTCAATCGAAAGATTGCTGGTTCGTTTGGATCAAAGCCAGACACATTAAAATCCTTTTCGAGAAGGAAACGCATATTGCGCCCTGCACCACAGCCAGCATCTAAGATTCTCTGATCCTTGGTAATCTTACCTCGAAAGAGCTGATCCATGAGGTAGATATCCATTCCTTGTAAAGCTGATATTTCTTTCATGGCCTTAAAGAAAGCAAAAATAGGATAAAAAAAAACGAGCAACCCTGAGGTTGCTCGTTTTAAATAGAATTATTCGTATTCGATTATTTCTTCAAAACAAATCGTTTAACCATAACTGAACCTCCCATCTCAACTTCGATGAAATATGTTCCGTTTGCTAGGTCATTAAGATCGATCTGAGTAGATGTTCCTAGAGCATCTAATTCACGAACTGTTTGTCCAAATAGATTCACAACAGTCATAGTCGCTTTTGATGCATCAGTTTGAGCATCAATTGACACAGTCAACATTCCACTTGATGGATTTGGATAGAGGCTAACAGTAATACTGTTACCTAGTTCATCTATTCCAGCACAATCAACAAACGTTACTGTTACGGCATCTGTACCGCTACATCCGTTACCATCTGTATAAACTACATCATACGTACCTGTCGTGCTCACAACCAACGTTTGGTTCGTTGAAGCATCATTCCATAAGTACGTACCACCTGCTCCTGCGTCCAATGTATAGTCAACTGAATCACAGAAGGTCATATCAATTCCGAGATCTACCACAGGAAGTGCGTTAACCACAACTGTCATTGAATCAGAAACAGCACAACCTAATGTGGTATCCGTAATTACAACACCATAAGTTCCAGCAGTACTGACAGAAATCATAGAAAGCGAATCTCCTGTATTCCACATGTATGTTGCATTAGGAGATGTAGTCGTTGCATCAAGTACAACAGAATCACCCACACATAGATTAGCATCAGCTAAAGTAACAGCAAGTACAAACATATTCAATGAATCCATTGATGAACATCCAGTTATCGTGTCTACTTTCATAAGCGTGATAGAACCTGATGCTAACAACCAAGAAACTTGAGTCGTATCACCTGTTGACCAAGTATATACTGCTCCTCCGGTATTATCCCCTCCACCATCAAACATAGCGCTATCTCCAGGACAGACTGTTAAATCCATCAAATTGGGCTGAATGAAGTCGAGTATCTCAACGAAGACTGTGTCTTTTGCACACATCCCCATACTGTCGGCTACCGTTAACACCCATGTTCCTGTCGTTGTAAATTCAGCAACCTGACCATAAATATTAGTACCTCCGTTAGTCCAATGGTACCAAGCGTAACCTGGACCAGCGTCAAGCATAGTGACTGTATCACAAACACCAAGCACACTGTCTGGCAATGCAGCATATGTAATTGGCAGTCCAACTGCGAAATCATCAAACCCAAATCCGTCATCATTTACCGAGCCGTCAGAACCAAATCCTACACGGAACATAACTGAACCGTTATTTACCATCATAGCAGAATCTAATGCGTTTGTTGCACAAACCCATCCGCCTGAGCCATTCCCAGAAGTACTTCTTCCAGTCCAAGCTTCTTGCGTACCATTAGGTGAACCAGCTACAGAATTGTCAGTGTACCAGTTATTTGGGTCACCAAAAGCACCTTGTTGTGCCCAACTAACTCCACCATCATTAGATGAGAAAAGGTTAGCACCATCCCAAGAGAACTCAGAATTCCACCAAACTTTCATTGTCACAACTTCCGCACCTGTTGCTGTTGAGATATCGATACATGGAGATGTTACATTACTGTTCTCACCAGAATTGTATTGACCTGTTCCCAAACCACCAGTTACAAATGCACTGTCACCTGACGCTGCACCTGTAATAACGTTCTTGGCAGGAGTTCCATATGCCCAAGTACCGTTCACTGTATTATCAATCGTCCAACCAGCTTGACCAGCTTCATAGTTTTCAAAATATGGAAGAGCGCCACCAACTGCAACGCTGTTAACACCTCCAGTCATAGAATCATTCACAGCAACAGGATCCCCAGCAAGTGAAGTCCAGGCAGCTAACGTATGAGCACCAGGAACTGATAAATCAGCAGTACCGATGAATGTATAACTGACGCAACCTCCACCATTACAAATATCAAGGAGATCAGCTGTCAAAAGAATGTTTTCAGTTACTGGAGTCCCACCATCTACAATAAAAGTCACAGGAATAGATGTTCCACTAAATATAGTATCTCCGAAGTTACAAACCTGGATAGAAATAGTTTCCGCAGTTCCTAAACCACATCCAGAAGGTCCAGTAATAACTGTAACTCCAACATCGTTCTGATTTACAGCAGAAACTCTAATATCATCCAAGCCGATATCTCCAGTGAAACTTGCACCAGAAGTATAACTCCAACGGAACTGAACAGAATCTTCTCCAGAAAGACTAGGATCTAAACACCCACTCCATTGTTGCCATAAATCCTGATCATCCGTGATAGGACCTGCAGCGTTCGTCCATGCTCCTAGCATACCAATACGTGATTCAACATTCAAGGTTCCTTGTGTTGCACCAAAAGCATGATACCAGAATTCAAGTTGCATGTTCAATCCTAAAGAGAAATCAAACCATGGAGATTCGAGATTAGCAGTAACACTTGGATAACCTGTACCACTACATGAAGTTTCTACGTAAAGATATTTTCCTGCAGCAGTTCCAAGTGTATGATCGACAGATGGACCAGTACCTCCTGAACCAGTTCCTCCAACATCAACAGACCAATCGAGTCCTCCGTCACCTAGATCATTAAAAAAGTCAATTAGTGTAGCACATGCTGCGCCACAACCTGTACCACAGGTAGCTTCTGCTTCAAAGTCTTCTACATAGGGGTAGGTTGAAATAACTTGAGCTGAGCTGATCACTGAGATCATCGCAAAGCACACAAATAGTAATATTTTCTTCATAAAGCTGTAATTAATTTGGCACCAAAGGTCGGATTAATTTTCAAGAAAAAAAAAACAATTTACCTTTAATCAAGATTAGTTAAGGCAATTCCTTCGCAAACAACTCGCTGCCAACTGAAACTGGCAAGTATCACCTGAGCGCAAAATTCAGGACACAAAAAAAGCGCATACTAAATGCATGCGCTCAATTCTATAAAAATGAAGCCTAATTGAAGCGCTCCATTAAATCTTCCAATGCCTTCGCATCATCAACAAGACCTTCTAATCCTTCCATTGATTCTTCCAAGCCTTCGAGTTCTTTGAACGAGTTCATCATATCGCCCATAGGACTATCTTTCATCATCGCAGTCATGAATTCCATTTTACTCACTTCCTTGTACTTTTTCAAATCAAAGTCACTCAACGCAGATTCTCCTTCCGTGATTTTTGTCACTTCGAATGAGAATGATTTTCCTTCTGCTTTTCCTTCTGCCATCATCGGGAATCCGATCAACATATCGTCAATATCTAACTTTTCAATCTCATTAAAAGCATCCCACATTGGAGCAATTCTGTTGAGCATTGATTTAGATACCCAAATTTTCGCACTCTCAAGGCTTTCTACTTTTTCAATTACTTCGTATTCTTCACACGTATAACCTGCGATTGTCTTTTCTTTTCCAGTAGCTTTTAATTTTGAGAAGAATTCTTTTCGCATCTCCTCAACCTCTTTCTTAGATGGAAGCTCATTAGACATATCCTTACGCTCGATTGGCATCTTCATGTAAACCTTGTTATCAGGTGAAATCGAGTAGGATTCCATTTTTTTCATATCTACCATAACCACCACATCAATTCCCATGAAATCCTTTAATGCATCAATTCGGTACGTAAGTTTTTGGTTTTCTACATCGATTGTCATGGATCCGCCCGATTCCATTCCCATCGCTTTTCCTTTAAATTCGATCTTCCCAACGAATGGTGAAGTATCTGCATCTGGTCCCCCACAATTTGTAAAGATTAATGCCGTTGCACAGAGTAGTAAAACGCTCGTAATTTTTTTCATCTTTGAAGTTGATTGTATGATTGTTAATTGATTAGTGAATCTTTAGCGTGATCTTTGATCGATCAAATATACGGCATTTTATCCAATCTAAATCTACGGGATCAATTCAACTATAAATGGTATTTTAGCCGCTCAGAGAATAGTAATCAGCGCTATGATCTTAGGAGTAATAATGGACAAGCGATCGCACTCAATATAATGGGGACGAGAACAATAAAACAATAGAAAGAGGGGAAATTGGCGACTCAGAATTCGGACATTCTAGGGCAAATTCAACGACTAAAGAGACAGCATCGAACTAAACAAAATGACTATCACATCCCTTGTTACAGGCGGAGCAGGCTTCATCGGCGCTCATGTTGTCAATGAATTAATTGCCTTGGATCATCAGGTAATTGTTCTAGACGATTTATCTGGTGGGTTTAAAGAAAATGTCCATCCAAAAGCTTTGCTACGTGTTGGCTCAATTACGGATTCCACACTCGTTGATGGGCTTTTTGAGGAATACAGCTTCACCTATGTTTATCACTTAGCGGCTTATGCAGCAGAGGGGCTGAGTCATTTTATTCGTCGCTTTAATTACCAAAACAATTTAATTGGAAGTGTGAACCTGATCAATGCGTCAGTTAATCACAACATTCAATGCTTTGTGTTCACTTCATCTATTGCTGTGTATGGAACAAATACATTGCCGCTCTCGGAAACACAACATCCATGTCCTGAAGATCCTTATGGGATTGCAAAACTTGCTGTGGAATTGGATTTAGTGAGCGCTCAAAAACTTTTCGATCTCAATTACATTATTTTCCGTCCACACAATGTGTATGGGCCACTTCAGAACATTGGCGATAAGTATAGAAACGTAGTTGGGATTTTTATGAATCAATTGCTCTCGGGGATTCCAGTATCGATTTACGGAAAAGGTGATCAATCACGTGCATTTACCAATATCAATGATGTCGCACCGTACATTGCGCATTCAGTTACTATTAAAGAAGCGAGAAATGAAGTATTCAACATTGGAAGCGACGACGTTACCAATGTTGCTGACCTCGCGGATAACATCATGGATGCGATGCAAGTTCAAGGAGAAATAACGCATTTAGCTGCCCGTGAAGAAGTTGTACATGCCTATTCAGATCATTCTAAATTCAACGCAATCTTTAAACCATCAAAGAAGACGCATCTAAAAGATGGACTGAGAGAAATGGCCGATTGGGTGAAAGAACATGGGATCCGATCTACCGCAAGCTTTAACGACATCGAAGTAAAAAAGAACCTTCCAAAATCTTGGGAATAAATGAATCAAAACCCACTCGTTTCTATCATAATGGCTGTCAAGGATACGGCGCCCTACCTTCATGAATGCATCGATTCGATCATTGCGCAAACCTATCAGAACTGGGAACTAATTGCTGTCAATGATCATTCTACGGATGCAACACCCGAAATCCTACAGGAATATGCAGCTAAAGATCCACGCGTTCGTTATTACAGCAGCGACAAACCAAAATTAATTCCGACACTTCAGGTTGCTCATGCCCAGGTGAAAGGAGAATTGATTAATCGTATGGATTCCGATGATCGAATGCCAGACTACAAGATTCAGGTGCTCGTAGATGAATGGCTCAAGCATGGTAAGGGAACTGTCATTGCTGGAGGAACTGAACATTTTGTTGATGAAGGCGAAGTCGGTAATGGTTTTCTAAACTATGAACGATGGCTGAATGAAGTCGCTCGTACAAATGCACACTACGAAAAAATATACAAGGAATGCGTCATTCCGTCTCATTGCTGGATAATACATAAAGACGACTTTGATTTGGTTGATGCCTTTAACCCATTGATTTACCCTGAGGATTATGATTTGTGCTTTCGCTTCTATCGCCACAAATTGAATATCGTTGGGATTGATAAAATCTTGCACCATTGGAGGGATCGATCTGATCGTATTTCGCGTACTTGGGATGAGTACAAGGACAACCGCTACTTTGATTTAAAAATTCGCTTCTTCTATGAGTTGGACAGAGATTATTCTCGACCACTTGTGCTATGGGGCGCTGGAAGAAATGGAAAGGACATGGCCAAATTACTCCAAACTAAGGGCGATACGTTTCACTGGGTATGTGATAACGAGCGGAAAATCGGGAAGGATATTTATGACGTTCGACTAGAACATTTTAACGCGATTCCGGAATTGGATAATCCTCAAATCATGATTGTTGTCTCCTCCCCTGATGGAAAAATTGAAATTCAAGCACATTTAGATGCCTGGAAAAAACTTCCAGTGGATGACTTTTGGTTCTTTGCGTAGTGAATTCTCGTATTTCTAGCGGTGTAACTATGCATATAAACTACTTTTTTTTTCTGGATTGCTATCTGGAGGAATTTACGCTAACTGACGCCTCTAGTTAGATCACCATCACGATGACGTAAATTCAATCAAATACTTATCTTTAGTAACCTAAAAATTCTACTGACTACGATTTTCACACTATGCCTAGGCCTCCTCTCTATTCCGCAGGGGAATGAAATGATGAACGTCGGGGTTGGGCCTGTTGATTTTGCAATCGATAAAAAGATTGGTGATCTGGAGCATTTACTCTATAAAGATTCACGCACGTAAGACAATGGCTATGCTACCTCTATCTATAAAATCAACCTTGCCAAAGCTGAGTTCCAAACGTATTGCAGATTCAACGTAGACAGTGGTTATGTGGAGTTCGATGGAGAGTTCACTTCAGAACACGTTCCCATCAATGAAGAAATTTACAGCATTATTTTACACCTAGAAAAGCCCTCTGATCCTGAGAAAAAAGAGGATTTGATGAAACAAATGACGGAAATCTATGGTTTTTCAGAAGAGACGTCGGCGCCATTTGAATCACTCTTAGTTGGATTAACGTGGCGGGGAGACATTACCTTGGCTCAGTATTACTTTTGGAATAGATACTGAAACGGGAGAGGACTTAGATTACTACGAGGTGGATTTCGTTCAAGCTTACGGCGGCTAAATGCTGAATTTAGGAAGCTGACCAAATGATCACTTGCTTGTCGTCTGATACAGATACAAATCGTTGTTCATCCAACTTCTTGACCTCGTTTACTGAATGTTTGTGTCCACCTTCTTTCACATCTAACCGTTCGAGGAAGTCTAAATCACTCGACCAAATCTTAATCGTTTTATCCCTGCTTGCGGAAACGATCGTCTGACCGTCATTGATACTTAATAAACTATAGATTGCGTAATTGTGGGCTGGAATATCCTTGAGAACCGTTTCGCTGGTCAAGTCCCACAATTTAAGATGAGCATCCTTGCCACCAGAAATTAACTGGTCATTATTGATTGGATGAAAAAGAACAGATGTTACTCCTCCAGTATGGGCGGAGATAGTTTTGAGTTCGTTAAAATAGTTGCAATCAAAGATTCGAATATTTCCATCTTGACATCCAACGGCAAATTGACTTCCATCAGATGAAACACTCACATCTCTCAGTTTCCCAGCGCCGAGTGGAATATAAATGAGTAGATCAAATGTTTCTGAATTCCAGATAGATAAATTCCCATCCCGATCGCCAACAATTAGTTGACTTTTAATCTCGTTCCAGGTAATCGAAAAAATGGCTCCTTTGTGCTGAGTGTAGTGTTTAATCTCTTTTCCAGCAGCTAGGTCAAAAACATGCAAGCTTCCTGATGAAA
Organism: Flavobacteriaceae bacterium; assembly: GCA_047624355.1. GTDB lineage: Bacteria > Bacteroidota > Bacteroidia > Flavobacteriales_D > Crocinitomicaceae > UBA4466. The sequence continues at coordinate 8,027 of JBLHPQ010000061.1, forward strand.
GTCCAACCACTAAAAAATTTGCTCCAACCAATTCGATTGAATAAATCGCTGATTCAAATTTAATGGCAAATTTATCTTGAACGCCTTCATTGACTAACCATCTAGTAACGTGTTTATCGGTACTTCCGGTATATACCAATCCGTCAATTGTGGCGCACGCATAAATAGCCCCAGCGTGACCTAGGATCATTTTTTCTTTCGAGAAAATCATATGTTCTTAATCTTCGTCCGCGTCGTCCTCATCCGAATTCACTTGTTTTAAGCGATCGGCGTAATCCGCAGGCATGAAATCAAAGAAAGTATCTCCACGCAATCCTAAACGCAACGTTTCCAATGGAATCATTTCGTTTGGTGCAATATTTCCAAGGTTGACATCATGTCCAAAAAGCTTTATGAACCAAACCTGTTGTTGTTTCTTAGGAGCCTCCCAAAGGATATCGTTCGGATTAATCTTCGCGATGATTCGGTTAATCAAGAGTGTATGTGCCGTTCCGTTTGGACGAAAAACACCAACATTTCCAGACTCACGTCCTTCCGCGATAACTTTCCAAGAACCAGCTTCTAGTTCAGTCGACATCATCTTGATCCACTTTGCAGGGGAAACAATGATACCAGAATCTTTCGATCCAACTTCAGACATAATTGTGCGGTCCTTCGACATTCTTTGAATAAGCTCACACTTCTCGTCGTGATCGATAATAATGGATCCATCAGAAATTTCAGCAAGGTCAAGACCGTACTTATCGATCATTCGAATGTAATCATCCACCATTCCACGCGCATAAAACGCTTCGAATAATGTACCTCCAAAGTAAGGGCGAATTCCCGCTTCCTTATAAAGGTCTACTTTTTTCTGGAGGTCGTTAGAAACAAACGACGTTCCAAAACCAAATTTGGCAACATCTGTGAGGTGTCCTGAGGCATCGATGAAATCTTCCACCTGACGCAAGCTCATTCCCTTGTCCATCATCATTGTTACTCCTGCCTCTCTTGGCTTTTCCGATCTTTTCGGAATATATGTCAAATCAAAATTCTTCATTCTCTAGATTAATCGCCCAAAAGTACGAATTCTGGAACGTTTTTCAAGTCTGGATTGATTTCAAATAACTCTAATGCGTGTGTTCTGTCATTTTCGACACATAATCTAAAGAGTTCTATCGCCTGACTTTTCTCTCCTAACTGCCATAGCAACTGGATTCGCATCAAATCAACCTGATTATTTCCAGGATGTAATTGTTCAAATTCATCTAGGTATTTCATCGCACCAATTAGTGAATCTTTTGCTAAAAGCGTCAAATAGTTAATCAAACACTCGCCATCTTGAGGATCAAGCGACAAAGAAAGCAAGTAATACTCGACTGCCAATTCTATTTCATCTAACTTCTCATAAGCTCCGGCCAAGACATGCATCACTCCCGAATTATCAGGAGCCAATTCTGCCGCTTTCTGGATGAGGACAAGCCCTTCTTTCGTTTTTCCCTCTAAATCTTCAACGATACCCAGTCCTAACCATCCTTCTGCAAGCAGAGGGGCTAATTCAAGTGCACTTTTATAGAATTGTCTTGCCAAATCAAGTTGTCCAAGTTGTTCATGGCTCTCTCCAATATAGCAGTACGCCATAGGATCAGCCCCATCCAGCTCAATCGATTTATCAAAATTCTCGATCGCCATTGTATACTTCTCGAGGGATAAATAAGCATTTCCAAGGTTGAAATACACAGGCCCAAAATCATCGTTAATGAGTACACAATAATCGTACGCCCAAACGGCTTGATTGTAATCATCAATTTTGAGGTAAGCATTTCCAAGGTTATACCACGCGGTGAATGAATACGGATTCTCATCAATAAAACTCGAATAACACCCAATTGATTTGTTGTACTCGCCTAGTTGATCGTAGCAAAATGCAATTTCATAGATCGCTCCTTCATTATGTGGATTCTTTAAAATGGCCTCTTCCAAGACTTTTAGCGCCGATTTCCAATCACCTTTGTTCTCGTATTCGACGGCTAAGTCCAAATATATTTCATCCCGATCGATTGGGTCTGCCTCTACTAATGCTGCGCGAAAATACTTAATGGCATTGGGAGAATCTTTTAGCTGGCTGAAGACCGAAGCTTTCGAAAGTAACAATTCAAATGACGGCATTCCCAGGCGTTCTATTTCGGATAATAGCTGGATCGCTTCTTTCAATTTCCCAAGTCCAGAATAGGCTTGCGCCTTTCTCAGTTTAAAGATACTATTGAATGAAAACTGCGACAAGGCTTCTTCTGCGGCCGTTAGCGCTTTTTTATAATGTCCACTAATCAGCAAGTGATCAACCATTGCCTCCCACCTGTCGCTATCAAAAAAACCAATTGAACCACCTCCTAAAAAGGCCTCAAATCGTTGTAAATCTTCGCTTAAATTCCCCTCAAATTCTTCCTCATCTGCGTCGTCAAACATTCAGTCTAGTTTTACGGTTCTATCATTATCAGTTACTATTAAAGATACAGATTTTTTAGTTGAATAAAAAAACATCCAAATACTTTATTAACATGATTTCAACACTACTTATTGCTGCGCGCCCATAGAATTTTAACTACTTTCGATAAAAACACGCATTACCAAGTATGACTCGCACTGCTCTTCTCATTGTTTTATCACTCGTTATCCTTACTTCCTGCTCATTAAATAAAATATTTCTTCATCCATTTGAACTGCATACTACGGATGATTTCAGTACTTATGAGGCAAGTGTCGAGGACACCATTACGATGACCTTTACAGCCGAAAGAGACCCAATCATTTTGGATTCCAAAGGAGCGTCTCCAATACTCCCATATAGTATTGAGAACATTTTCTTTCCGAACACCAAAGGAGATACGTTAAATGCATGGCTATTCCGACCCACTGAAAACTACAATGGTCAAACAATTTACTTTTTACATGGGAATGCTGGACATCTTGTGTATCAATATACGTTCGTTACGCCCTTTGTAAAAGCAGGATATCAGGTATTTATTCAGGATTACAGTGGATTTGGATTTTCTGGTGGTAAATCAACTCGGAAGAATGTCTATCAAGACGGTCAAGACGGGCTGGATTACTTATTGGGTCGAACAGATGTGGCTTATGACAAATTGCTCATCTATGGTCAGTCGCTCGGAGGACATTTGGCGTCAGTTATTGCGAACGACAATCAGGATAAAATTGATGCACTCGTAATTGAGGGGGCGTTTTCTTCTCACAAGGATATTGCGGCCAATAGCGTTCCTGTTCTAGGTAGAATCTTTGCTCGGGAAATGTATAGTGCCGAGAAATCCCTGCCCAATTTTCACAAACCACTGCTAATAATTCACAGTACGGAAGATACGCGTATCCCTTATTCCCACGGCGAAAGATTGTTCGAAGTGGCGAATGAACCAAAGGAACTCTATACGATAAAAGAGAAGCACATTCGCGGACCGATCTATTATGCCGACAGCATTGTAGCGAAAATGCAACGGTTGGTTGAATAAATATTTCTCAAAATAATTTGGAGGGGACACACGAACTGTCGACATCAAGGAAGTGATCGTAAATGGACCAACGGCCTGCGTACATGTGGCGCTTGCTGGCACTAAAATGACGTTCAACTCTCTACTTATTTTAGTTCAAGATGAAAAGGGTGAATGGAAGCTCCTGAGTGATATTCCCGTTATAGAGTAATGATTTAAGAGGCAGGTTGAGAAATCAATCTGCCTTATTTACTTGTCCTTGCACTACTATTATTCGATTTTCAACGCTTCTTCATCCAACCAAAAAGGAATGGGCTAGCGATGTAAACCAGGAGGAATGGAAGTAAAACACCAATAAGAAGTGGCAATCCAAACTGATCGTTATCTCTCTTTTCTTCCTTAATTTCTTGTAGTTCCATCTCAATTTCTTTTCCTTCTTGCACTTCTTGAATCAGGTTATCGAAACCAATAAAGACTATGCTGTCTATCGGATTCTGAAAATTGTACTGTGTTGCTAACACCAACTTGATACTGTCGAGTGAATGCTGATGCGAAAATAAGGGATGATTTAGCATCGTATCTGTTCCAGCGTTCCATAAATCCCCTTTTGAGTTTACCACTTCCACATACTCATCAAAAAATTGCGAATGACCAACGTTACAATATTCACTTGTGATCATTACTGCTTTGTCGTCGTCAAGAAATTTCACTGTATCTAATGCAGCAGTTGTTATAATTCGAAGTGGTGCCATTCCAAAATTGGTCGAGATACCGACAAACATAGGAGTAGAAAACTTCGTGAAAACCGACATATTACCGCTATGACTGCGGAATTCGATGATATCTGTTTGGGAATTTCCAGCAAATGCACAGATTCCAATTAAGAAGGCGATGGTAAATTTCATAGTACGACGTTGATTCTAGCCAATAGTACATCAGTTCATGAAATTCGTTCAATAAAAAAAGGGATGCTCTTTCGAACATCCCTTTGGATAATTAGTATCTACCTCATTATGAAATAGCGCCCCCTATTTTTTTATCATTTTCGTCTGATAAACTGCATTATTGGATCTCAGTACGATAATATAGATTGCCGGTTTCAAATGAGAAACATCGATGTTTTTAGTTTCTGACACTTGCGACACCAACCTCCCATTAAGATCATAAATCTCAACAAGTTCTATAGGCTCTTCGCTGTCAATGTAAAGAATATTCGACACTGGATTAGGATAAATTACCACATGTCCAAATTCCTGATCGGAAAGAGAAAGCGGCTCCTCAATTGTTAGGTCGAAAGATTCCATTGAAGGACAACTCCCATTAGTTAAGTATTCAATTGTATATGGCCCGCCTATTACACTTAAAGCTAAATCAATTTCACCTGTCAACCCATTCAGAGACACATTTCCAGAAGGTTCACTAAACGTCCCCCCAGGTAATCCTATTATCGTTGGTAGTGGGTTTGGATCACTCGTTAAATAATTCGATTGACTGTAAGAAAATGAAGCGTCATCCGAGACTACTACCTCAACTTGAAAATCAGACGATGCCATTGCGCACCCGCCAGATGCAGCAATAAAGTTAGTCACCGTATATACATTTGGTGTGCTTGCGGTAGGATCAATTTCGCCTGTAGAAGGATTAATACTCAATCCAGATGGCACTGCTGAAAACGTTCCCCCACTTGCTCCTACTCCAAATTGTACTGAAATGGGTAATTCACTTATACAAAAAACAATTGGACTGTATGAAAACGAGGCATCAGGAGAATCCGTAATAACCAGATTGAAATCAGTCGAATTAGGACAATTCCCATTTGTTTGATAGCTAATGGTAAAATTTCCAATGCCACTTGACACAACGTCAATTTCTCCAGTGGATCCGTTTATGACTACGCCTCCAGTTCCTGAGAATGTTCCGCCTCCTAAACCGGAAATCGCTGGTAGAGGATTTGAACCAGTAAGACAGAACGTACCAGTTCCATATGTAAAAGAGGCATCATCCAACACGTCAATGGTGATTGCAGAATTTGTGGAGTCAGGACATATCCCGCCTGTCAAATATTCGATCGTATAGGTATTAGGCGTAGATGTAGCCAAGTTAACTTCACCTGTGGAAGGGTTAATCGAAAGTCCTGCAGGGGTTGCAGAAAAAGTTCCTCCGAGCGTTCCTGTAATTGAGGGTATCGGATCCACTTCATTCTGACAATAGTTAAGGGCCGCATAAGATACAGCTGCAACATCCTCCGAGGTGACAGTAACATTTACTTGTGACGATACAGAGCATACCCCATTTGTCAGGTAATCTACCAAGTAGGTATTCACTGTACTTAACGAAAAGTCTATTTCTCCTGTTGCAGGATTAATGTTTAACCCTGCAGGAGTTGCCGAGAAGGTACCACCCGGTGTTCCACTAATTGTTGGAAGCGCGTTCACATCATTTTCACAGTAATTCAATGAAGGAAAGGTAAATCCAGCATTGTCTAGGGCATTAATTGTAATAATCCCTGTAGTTGAATCTGGACATGGACCGTTCGTTAAGTACTTAATACTGTACGCTGCAGGTGTACTTAAAGAAAGATCAACTTCACCCGTTGAGCTATTAATAACTAATCCCAAAGGACTCGATGAAAACGTTCCTCCGAGTGTTCCTGCAATGGAAGGCGTAGGATCTGCTTCATCCTGACAATAATTCGACACTGGATACCACATCAAGGCAATATCCTCTAATGTAACGGTAACATTTACCTGTGACGCTACTGGACATGTTCCATTTGTTAAGTAGGTAATCGTATATGAACTTGCAGAGCTTGTTCCAAAATTAATTTCTCCCGTAGATGGGTTGATTGATAAACCAGCAGGAGTTGCCGAGAACGTTCCACCTAAAGTCCCAGTAATTGCGGGGAAGACATTCGCATCATTTCCACAATAATTCAAGGAGGCAAAGCTAAATCCGGCATTGTCTAGAGCATTAATCGTAATTGTACCAGAGACAGAATCAGGACAACTACCATTCGTTAGGTACTTGACACTGTACGCAGCTGGTGTACTTAAAGAGAGATCAATTTCACCCGTTGAGCTATTAATAACTAATCCCGCTGGACTTACCGAAAACGTTCCTCCCAATGTTCCTGTAATCGAAGGAGTGGGATCTGCGTCATCTTGACAATAGTTAAGTGCTGAATACGACACCGAAGCAATGTCCTCTAGTGTAACGGTAACATTTACTTGTGATGATACAGAACATGCCCCATTTGTCTGGTAATCGACCAAGTAAGTATTTGCCGTACTCAGCGAGAAATCTATTTCTCCCGTCGAAGGGTTAATGTTCAATCCTGCAGGAGTTACCGAGAACGTTCCCCCCAACGTTCCAGAAATCGTTACGAGTGCATTTGGGGCATTTTCACAGAAATTAACCGATGCATAGGAGAAGGAAGCGTCCTCAAGGGCTTCAATTGAAAGGTTGAATTCAACTGTATCTGGACACGTTCCATTCGTTGCATAGGAAACTGCATATGGTCCAGTAGTACTCAAAGAAAGGTCAATTTCACCCGTGGAAGCGTTAATTAAAAGTCCAGCTGGAGTTGCAGTAAACGTGCCTCCGGAATTCCCAGTGATCGTTGGTGTAGGATCTGAAGCTGATGGACAATAATTAGCAAGTGCATACGAATAACTCGCATCCTCTTGAGGTAATATTGTAGTAACGTTTACGGTAGCGTGTGGAATTGACCGACAACCTGTTTGAGTGTCAAGTAATGCTAATTCGTACGCCCCGTTGCCTAAGGTTAAGTAGTAATTGTAGTCAAGCGCATCAAAGGTTTGTTGAACTCCGTTGTAGTACCAATTAAAACGATAGATTGCCCCTGCACTAAGTGACTGAAGATAGCCTTGATCGTTTTCACAATTTCCAACGAAATTATCCACGATGTAAGTATCGATAATTTGATACCCGCCAAAATCCATGTCGACATCAACCATGCAGCCATTTCCAGCATCCACTATCAATCCAAGGTTCAACGGTGTAATAAACGGAAAATTTCCACCCCAAATATACATCGAGTCGGTATTGGAACCAGAATTATTTCCCCACCAAGAATAAGAATTAGCGTAATCACTCACCGCATTAAAGAATACTGTATCACCAGGACAAACATTCCCTGATATGTCTAGTCCAGTCATCGTAACGCTTACATTTGGTGGAATGCACGCTCGATGAGTAATAACGGATCCATTCGAATACTGAGAAGCAACTGTGAAGGTATTGTTATCACTTAAGTCAAACTTTGGCCATCCTCCACTTGCTTGATAAAAGCGGTAGGTAAAATCAACCCAATTGTAACTATCTCCCACCAAATGTCGTCTGAGTACCTGGGCAGAATCACCAGTAGCAACGGAACACAGATATAAGCTATTGTCACTATCCATTTGAATATCTGTATATTGAGGTATGAAAGTAGAGGACAACTCCGTTCCAGTTGCATCATATACTCTAATAGAATTCGATGTCATTGTGCGTACATACCTCCCATCCGATAACTTCCAATACCTCAGTATCGCTGAAGTAATCTGAGCTGCATTTTCAAACGTAATTGTTTCATTCAACAGCCCTGTTGATTTGGTGTAGCGCTGTTTTGTAAAGAAGTCATACACCGAAATGTTTGTCCCTTCATTTCGCATAACAGCTCCACCCTGCTCTCCTGAGGTTTGGGGTGTCTCTGACCAAGACAATGCTCCTGTAGTTGTGTATTTCAATAAGATGTTGGTTCCTGGAGATCCTAATACGGCAGCATTTGTTTCTCCAAGGACGTAAATACTTCCTGTATTATCAAGCTTCATCATGTATCCGATGTCATCAATTCCACTACCTCCATCGAATGCTTTTGACCAACTTAACGTTCCATCCGTAAGGTATTTTAACACCATAATATTTTTTTCATCTGCAGTCACCTGATTTGCACTGTAACCAATAATGTACACCTCTCCTGTAGTTGGATGGACTTGCATATCGTTTGCTTTAGCAGAAAGTATTGCGCTAGTATATGAGCTAGACCAAAGAAGTGTTCCTGTAGGACCGTATTTTCGAGTCATTACTGCGCTGGCTTCAAAAACAGTCGCTCCGCGAATGTTTGCAACAACATAGGTATTTCCGCTATCATCATATTCTACTTCGATTCCCCAGTCATATCCAATACCAGAATCATAGGTATCATTGAATACAAGGTTTCCATTGTTATCGTGCTTGGATACGAACATATCGTGATCAGAACTCGGGCCATAAAAGTAGCCAGTAGAATAGGTGTTTCCAGCATCGTCGTTAATGCTGTGACGAACAGTTATTCCAATTCCAGGACTTTGGTACGCATCAATTGTCTCCCATACTTCCATTGGAAGTTGAGCGAATAATGCAGTTGGAAATAGAATAAGCGCAATTAGAATTAGCTGTAATTTTTTCATGCTTGGTGTATTGTTTTATACACCAAAAGTACATGAGGGAGCGAGGAGATTTGTCATCAATTCTAACCAATCTCAATGAAAACAGTGATTCTGAGATCTATTTACAAAAATAGTAGATGACTAGACTAGCTGATACTTATTGGCAAAGTTGGCAGCCTCGGATCGGTTTTTAACCAATAATTTAGAATAGACACGGCGGCAATATGTACGAACGGTTGAGAGTGAAACATTCATTTTATTGCTGATCTCTTTATCTGTCATTCCAACGGATAAATATGCGAGTACCTCGAGTTCTTTTTTTGAAAGACGCACGACCCAATTTGGCAACGATTCCTTTTCTTTATTTTCCTCAATCTCAGCTTTCTTTGATAAGGTTTCCAAAACATTGAATGTATTCGCGTAAGCTTCTTCTAGTGTTTTATACTTTTTAAGGGTTGCTTCTTTCTGCTGAGAGATCTCCTTATTGAGTCGGTAATTGACGTGAATTTTGTATACAATTAAAATCAGCAGGGCTATTATTCCGATAATCAAGTAACGATAGATCCATATGAATTTTTGCAGTTTCGTCCTTTCCTCGGCCGTCTCAGCGATACTATTCTTGGACATTAAGATATCTCTTCGTGCTTTATTAAGTCCCAGACTTTCCTCATTGGCTTGAGACTTCTCTTGGAGTTTTTGTTGAAAAACACTGTCTTTTAATCCATTCGCTTCTCGTGTATAAACAAGCGCCATTTGAAAATTGCTCTTCTGTTCGTAGACTTCAGAAATTGAATCAAGGATATTTATTCTTTGTGACGCCGTTTCTGTTGTATCCAGCCGAGTTAATAACTCACTCAATAATGACTGTCCACTCACATTAAATTGAATGAAACAACTAATTAAGATGAATGTTGAAATCGCCTTCATGTTACGAAAATAAGAAATCAAAAAAGTTCGTCAAGCTTTGCGTAGGTATGAAGTACTTTTTTTTCATTTTCATAAGGGTAGTTCAAGGATAGTAATTTAGCGTCCAGGTAAATAATACTTGAACTTAGTTCTACATTAGAGGCTAACATTATCAGGTCTCCATTTCGAATTGACCAATTTCCAATTTCAATCATTCTAAAAGGATTTTGAAAATAAACGCAGTACGTGCCATCCCCTAAAAATCGAAGTAGTTCATCTGATTTCTCAGAAGTAAGCTTCCATCTACCAAGAATATTGAACGGATCAAACATTATTACTGCAAAGAATTGAAATTACAGCTCAAGTTTTGTCATCAATATTAATAAAATGCTAAAAATGAATTGGCAGGATCAGTTTAGTCGAATTACTCCAACCATTTCGTTTCAAATTAAATGAGATTGATATCCCTTACAACGCTTGCCGCTTCCGTTCTGTTCTTCACGTTTAGTTTTTTGTAGATTCGACTGCAATGAGAATTGACGGTTGCGCTCGATACAAATAATTTGTCGGCAATTTGGAGATCAGACATTCCAGCACCCAGGCAAGAAAGAATTTCAAGTTCGCGTTTAGAAAGAAGGTGTACCCAATCATAGGACAGTTTATCTTCCCCAGCTTGCATTATAGAGACCTTTTCAAATATCTCACCGTAACTTGCCTCCAATGCTACTAAATCTTCCGCTACACCTCTTGATAACTCTTCGGAATGCTCCTTTCTCTTCTTTCCTCGAAGGTAAATCCTAATTGAAACTACAATCAGGATTAACAAAAGAATCATTCCAGCGATAAACAATGCTGAAATTTTGAAGGCAGATGAGGTTTGTTCTTTCTCGTCACTCAGGACGTTTTCGCTTTCTGCTAGCTCTTTCTTAAGTTCTTCATACCTATAGATTGCTTCTTTGGTCGCTATTCTTTCGGCTTCTTCAAGCACCAAAAGGCTATCCTTTACCAACTCATATTTTGTATTTGTCTCAAGCGCCTTATCGAATTCTCCCTGAGATTCGTAGAGATCCGTAAGATTCAGTAGCATGGATTTATACATCGATGGATTCTCAATGTGCTTTTGTAATTCGAGTGCTTCTTCTAATAAAACTTGAGCTCGATCGAAATCCTTCCGTTGATAATAGATCAGTCCAATGGCATTTGTTGTAGCGGCATACTCTCCAACCGCGTTTATTTTCTCAAACTCAGGTCGAATCGCTTTAAAAATGACAAAGGCCTTTTCGAATTTAGCTCTTGAATAATAAAAATCCGCCAAATTATAGCGCGTAGAAAGTGCTTCCTTCGTCAAACCTAACGACTTGAATATGCGAATTGCACGTTTATTATTCTTGATAGCCTCATCATCCTGACCTAAATGACCTTGAACTGATGCTAATCCATTATAGCTTCGCGCGAGGCCTTCTTTATCATCTGTACTTTTACATAACTCTGTCGCTTGGTTATGGTAGTAGAATGCTCGATCGTAAAACTTGATTTGAGTGAACAGGAACGCGATATTATTGTTAGCACTGACCATCAATGCAGTATCCTTGATTTCTTGAAAACATTTAAGTGCGCTGAGGTAGTAATCGGTTGCCTCTTCATATTTTCCAGCGTTCTTGCTGAAGATTCCCATGTTATTGTATACAATCGCCTTATTCTTAGGGAAGCCTTCAAGTTCATCAAGTGCTTTTCTACAGTAAACGAGTGCCTTCTCAATTTTCGATTCGTAGTAGTAAGTAGTGGCTACATCAACCAAAGATCTAGCAATCATTTCTGGATCTTTGACTTCTTTAAAATAAATAATCGATCTATGCAGGGAATCCCGAGACGCGTCATAATCACCAAGTATCATTAACGCATAACCGTAATAACTTAAAGCCGTTGCTTTTTTCGTTGGGAAATCCTTTTCTTCCAACAGATTGAGTGCTTGTTGAAGGTACTCGATGGCAGCTTCCGTATCGGTATAGAAGAACGCTTCGCTGAGTTCTGTTAACGCATCAATTTTAGTTGGAATACTACGAGTAGTTCTGATCACGGACTTTAAACTATCGACATCTGCTCGACAGTTCGTTGGAAGAAGCGTTAAGATTAGTGCCAATTTAAGAATCCAGTCCATGCGACAAATGTAAACTTTTATTGCCCTAGTGGAATGATCATCACAGAATTAAAAGAAATTCCTTTTCGAATATCCCGTACATGAATTTTATTTGACTTGCCCCCTCTCGATACTTCATGATTCCTCCTATTGTCGGAACATGAAACTCGATGTGACAGTCCTAGATCGTTCATGATCGTGCTAACAGAATAAAAAAAAGGATGCTCTTTCGAATATCCCGACATGAATTTTATTTGACTTGCCCCCTCTCGATACTTCCTGATTCCTCCTATCGTCGGATCATGAAGCTCGATGTGACAGTCCTAGATCGTTCATGATCGTGCTAATAGAACAAAAAAAGGGATGCTCTTTCGAACATCCCTTTTGATAAAGTTTATTTGATCTCATCTCGCCCCCTCTCGATACTTCCTGTTCCTTCTATTGTCGGAACATGAAACTCGATGTGACAGAGCTCGATATGTTATGCCGTAACTCCTACAGCCTTACTAGAACGCTTACGATCTGTTTCTTTCAAATATATTTTACGCATAC
>JBLHPQ010000062.1:0-20283 GCA_047624355.1 Flavobacteriaceae bacterium
AGAGGGTGTTTTTAACGGACATTTTCAGCCACGTGATGCACAAAAGATCAATCGAATAGGTCAATTACGTCAAGGTGTTCTTAAGGTAATTGAAACTGAAAAATTTTCTCCAAAAATCGAACGAAAGTTTGTTGTAGCGGATATGATAACTGGATACGGTGTAGCTGAATCTGTTCGTCATTTCTACGACATCTACGGCGGTGAATTGAAAGGCAAAAGAGTCATCGTTCAAGGTTGGGGAAATGTAGGTTCTGCAGGAGCTTATTACCTTGCTCAAGAGGGCGCGATTATTGTTGGAATTATTGATCGAATTGGTGGTTTGATCAATGCTGAAGGATTCTCCTTTGATGAAATCCGGGATCTGTTTTTAACTAAAGATGGTAACGAATTGAGTCATCCAAATATGCTGTCATTCGACGATGTCAACGGACGTATTTGGGACTTGAATGCGGAAGTATTTATCCCATGTGCAGCTTCTCGTTTAATTACTGAAGACCAACTAGACAGAATGATTTCTTCTGGAATGGAGGTTATTTCAGCTGGAGCAAATGTCCCTTTCGCTGATCCAGAAATATTCTTTGGTCAAATCGCGGAGAAGGCGGACAGTAAATTGACATCAATTCCAGATTTCATTTCTAACTGTGGTATGGCACGCGTATTTGCTTACTTAATGAGCAATGACCTCGATAAAATCTCTGATGAAGGAATTTTTATTGACACAAGCAAAACAATTAGAGAGGCTTTGGAACGCACATACGCTATAAATTCTAGCAAAACTAACCTAGCTAAAACCGCATTCAAGCTGGCACTTGATCAACTCGTATAAAACGCTTAAACTATATACTCTAAACTATACTTATGGTAACTTTTATTGTAATTGTCTTTATTCTTGGCTACCTCGCAATCACGCTAGAGCACAATTTAAAAATTGACAAACTCGTACCTGCCTTACTTATGATGGCACTTGCCTGGGCAGCTGTCGCAATAGGATTGGACGATTTCGATCAGTGGTTTAATAGCCACGACAGTCAATTAATGGCTCTAGAAGCTTTTGATGGAGTAAAATATGCCGCAAATGGCGAATACACGGAAGCTTATAATACCTTCCACGAACATCGTCTGCATTTAATGGAGGGCACACTTCTTCACCATTTTGGTAAGACATGTGAGATCCTAATATTCCTAGTTGGCGCGATGACGATTGTCGAAATCATTGATCATTTCGATGGATTCTCAACAATAAAACGTTTCATTAAAACAAACAAGAAAAGAACACTTCTATGGATCGTTTGTATCCTAGGGTTTATCTTATCTGCCATCATAGATAACCTGACGGCAACAATTGTTTTAATTACAATCCTTCGTAAACTTATCGACGATAAGAAACTAAGAATCTGGTACGCTGGCATGATCATTATTGCTGCAAATGCTGGTGGCGCATGGTCTCCAATCGGTGACGTTACCACTACGATGTTATGGATGGGCGATAAAGTTACAGCAATGAAGTTGATCGAGTATTTAATACTTCCTTCCCTTGTCTGCATGATTGTACCAACATTGATCGCAAGCTTCTTACCAGCATTCAAAGGGAAATTTGAATCACCTGAATCTACTAGTAACGAAAACAAGCGTGGCCCGTTAATGTTATACCTAGGGCTTGGAATGATCGTCTTTGTCCCAATTTTTAAGACACTTACGCATCTTCCTCCATATATTGGCATGATGCTTTCATTGTCGATAGTAGCCTTGGTTGCTGAATTAATTAGTGCTCGGCAGTTTTCGATGACGAATGTAAAGGGCCATCTAGAAAATGAGAATCATCATAGCAGTCCAACGTTTGGTGCTCTTGCTAAAATTGAAATGCCTTCGATTCTTTTCTTCCTAGGGATTTTAATGGCTGTAGCCGCGATGGAATCGCTTGGCTTGATATTTGTCTTTGGACAAGATGTACAAGCTTCAATGAGTGACAACATGTTTGTTATGCTCATGGGAGGAGGTTCGGCTGTCATCGATAATGTTCCTTTAGTAGCAGCATCGATGGGAATGTTTGACGTTTCCGATCCGTTATATGCTCAGGATTCGGCGATATGGCATTTCATTGCTTACGCAGCAGGAACTGGAGGCAGTATGTTGATCATCGGATCGGCAGCAGGAGTAGTAGCCATGGGAATGGAAAAGATTTCATTCTTCTGGTATTTAAAGAATATCGCATGGTTGGCCTTAATTGGTTATCTTGCCGGAGCAGCAGTTTATTTGCTTTTTTAGTAACAAAATTGAACATCTAATCGTTATACAGAATATATGAGTTTATCTTTTTTACTTCAAGTTAATCCAGGCAAGACATCCGAGACGGGTGTAGCGGACGTTCCATTGTGGGACATAGTTGCTGATGCGAGTCAGGGATTTGGTCTGGTAATCATGCTAAGTTTAGCAGCGATGTTCGCTTATTCGATCTTTATTTTTGTTGAACGCTTTTTGGCGTTGCGAAAAGCTTCGAAAGAAGAAACAGGATTATTAGCCAAGGTTAAGGAATACATTACTGATGGAAAGATCGATGCTGCGAAAGATTACTGCGCCCGATCGAATTCACCATCGGCCAGAATGATGGAAAAAGGTATCTCTCGCTTAGGTCGTCCACTGGATAGTATCGCAGCACAGATAGAAAACACTGGTAAACTGGAAATACTTCGCCTAGAACAGCGTTTGAGTTTCTTGGCAACGGCAGCAGGTGCAGCACCAATGATTGGGTTCCTTGGAACTACGATCGGAATGATTATGGTGTTCATCGACCTGCAAGCATCTTCGGAAATTAGCATTGCAACGATTGCTCCAGGAACTATGACAGCCATGGTGACAACAGTTGCTGGTCTGATTGTTGGTATTGTAGCTTATATTGGATATAATTATCTAGTTGCTCGTATCGGAAAAGTAGTTTATATGATGGAAAACGATGCCCTTGAATTCATGGACATGTTGCATCAACCAAGTAAATAAGGAGTTATGGGAATGAGTTCAAAAAATAAGATCAAGGTCGAAGGCGGAATGTCTTCCATGACTGATTTGGTCTTCTTGTTGCTGATTTTCTTCATCATTATTGCGATTATGAGTAATGATGCAACTCCAATGGATTTACCAAATCCAGATACAGAATTAGATCCTATACCTGAAAAGGTGAGCCCAACGGTACTGGTTACTGAGGATAATCTATACGTTGTTTTACCAGGTGGCGATATTAAGAACCCATTGCCTTTCGATGACATTAAAGAACAAGCTCTTGGTGTTGTGACGAATTCGGGAAAGGCAAAACTCAAGATAGCTGGTCATCGCTTGGCGGACTACGAGGCGGTATTTAATGTTCTCGCATTGTGTCAAGCAAATGAATGGGAACCAGTTCTTGCATATGACCGTTAAAACTTTGAATTATGGCAAATCTTCCAGTAGTAGACAAAAATGACGCGCGTAAGGGGCTTATTGCTTCTTTATTGCTAATGCTGATAGGCTTTGTGCTTTTATCATTCATGTACTATGAGATTCCGGATCCTTTGCCAGCGCCAACGATAGTAGTAACACACACTGAGATTGATGAAATAGTTCTTAAAGAACTTAAGATGGAAGGTGGAATCGGTGGCGGAGATCCAACAGATGCACCTATCGATGAACCAAAACCTCAAACTCAAGAGGTTATTACAAATACAAAACCTTCAAACACACAAGTTCCTACAGGATCGTCGACGCATACGAATGCAAACAACCCAGACAATACAGCAAGTACTACAGTGCAAGACCCTAATCCTTTTGCAACTGGCGGAGACGGTGGTGGAGAAGGCGGCGGATCTGGAGATGGATTTGGTACCGATAGCGGAAACACTAATGGTGGCGGATCTGGAACAGGAACTGGTGCTGCTGGACGTAAACGATTGAATAATGTTAGTGTAAACGGTATTTACATCAATACGCATGCAACGATCGGATTCAAGTTAACGGTTGATGCGCAAGGAAATGTGATTGCCTTTACAAATGTGAAAGGAACTACAACGACCACAGATCAAAACTTGATCAACAAGATTGGTTATGCTATCAAGAAGCAAGTGAAATTTAATAAAGATCCTGGATCTCCGCTTGTTTACCAATTTTATACGGTTCGTGTCAAAGCCACATAATGGATATGACCAAGCCGTTAACTGGCTTTTTGAACAATTCCCATCCTACCAAGTAATTGGATCTAAAGCGTATAAACCTACGTTGGATAACATCCGGATACTTCTAAATTTCCTAGGAAACCCACAGGATGATTTAGCCTTTATTCACGTAGCAGGAAGCAATGGCAAAGGTTCAACGTGTTCCATGCTAGCGTCTATCTTAACTGAATCTAATTACAAGGTTGGGCTCTTTACTTCACCTCATATTCAGGACTATTCTGAACGAATTAGAATAGACGGAAATCCCATTGATCAGGAGGCAGTTGTTCGATTTGTAGCTAAAGTTCGCTCGAAAGATTTAAGCTTTTCGCCTTCATTCTTTGAAATGACCTTCGCACTTGCAATCCTTCATTTTAAAAACGAGGCATGTGATATTTGCGTGATAGAAACTGGACTTGGAGGAAGATTGGATGCAACAAACGTCATCTCTCCCCTACTCAGCGTAATTACGACGATTAGTCTTGAACATACTGACATCCTAGGCGATACACTCGAAGAAATTGCCAAAGAAAAAGCGGGCATCATTAAACTCGATACTCCCGTAGTTATTGGAGCTATGTCAGCATCAATCAGAACCGTTTTTACCGAAATTGCAAAGGATAAGAATGCCCAGTTGATCGATTTAGATGATAAAGTATCCAT
This sequence comes from Flavobacteriaceae bacterium, assembly GCA_047624355.1. Classification (GTDB taxonomy): domain Bacteria; phylum Bacteroidota; class Bacteroidia; order Flavobacteriales_D; family Crocinitomicaceae; genus UBA4466. The sequence goes on from JBLHPQ010000062.1 coordinate 4,842, forward strand.
TCCCGAAAACTTTCCGCTTCTTGGCGATTATCAACGTTTGAATTACCGACTAGCTTGTACTGTACTAAGAAACTTAGAAGGATTTCCAATTAAGGTTCGAGCATTAGAAACAGGCATTGAAAATATTTCAGCAAATTCGGGATTCAAAGGACGTTTGCAAATAATTGACCGAGCCCCTCTGACGCTATTAGATGTTTCCCACAATCCTGATGGAATCAAAGCAACCTTGGAAACAGTAATGAAGTTAAATCGAGGGGAGCTTTATGTTATCCTCGGTACTAGTTCAGACAAAGACCTTCTAGGAATACTTCTCGAATTTCCAGCGACGCTAAAAATGTGCTTTACGGAGTTCAGTAATCAACGAAGTGCAACAGTCGATGAATTCACTGAGATTTTGCCTGGGGATAGAGAATTATTCGGAAGCTTTCATGATCCACTAGAAGCGCTCAAATTCGTGCAAAACAGTGCTACACAAGACGATACTATTCTCATTATAGGCAGCTTCTTTTTGGTCTCAGATTATTTTTAATTTTTTTCAAAAAATCGCTTGTCTTTAACGAAATCAAGTGTATATTTGCACACGATTTGGCGAACGAGCTAATGAAAATCATGGGGGATTAGCTCAGTTGGTTTAGAGCACCTGCCTTACAAGCAGGGGGTCACTGGTTCGAATCCAGTATTCCCCACCACTGAAAAAGCACTTCGGCCTCGGCCTGGTGCTTTTTTTAATTTATAAACGTTTGAATGCTAAGGTTAACTTAAAAACCGACTGCACTGCTTCGAATCCAGTACTCCCTCAAACTATTGATCTGCCGACCAGTTCTCAGTCTTCGAATGCAATGCATTTCCCTCAAACTATTGGTCTGCCGACCAGTTCTCAGTCTTCGAATGCAATGCATTTCCCTCAAACTATTGGTCTGCCGACCAGTTCTCAGTCTTCGAATGCAATGCATTCTCTTCCGGTGATTCTCTAAAGAAAAAAAAGCATGTCTCCTTTCACTCTTGATCCATCATCAGTTCGAATGCTGTACCGTCTCTGAGTAGGGCAACTGAGCAAACACCTTGTTAAATGGACAGGTACAATGTGAAATACGTGTTATTCACATTACACAGGACATGCAACAAAACTGTGGGACAACACAAGATAACGCAGATGAAAAAGCGACATAAAGAGATGGCTAGAACACACTTTAGAAACGCTTATAAAAAATGTAGAGCAACTCGGGCGAGTCGCTCTACATAACCTAACCTAACCACTATTGTCCACCCGAAGGTGGACAGTGCAAAAGTAATTTAATTAAAAGAAAAAATCACATTATCGGTGTTGAATGATGGTTATTTTTTTTATAATTAATGGATGAACAGCCCCCATAACGTTTTTTGAGAAATAGGTGAATCGACTCTTAACGCCGTCATGTAACAATCCAATCAGCCTCTCTAGCATTTAGCTGAGCAAACAACTTCGAAAATTCATCGATATGGTACTTGTTTTCTGATGTAATCCTAAGGAAAAAGCATCACTCGAAAACAGCGTAGAATGGGCTTGTATTGCGAACAGTTTATAAACGTGCACTGATAATGTCCATTATAACTTTGAATTGAACTAATCTCGAGCAATTTAAAATCTATCACGAGTCCAGTTTTAGAATTTTAGTCAGCGCTTCCTTAGCCGTCCAAAGTAAGATATAGCCTACTAGACTATTCAAACCGAGTTTTGTCAAAAACGTAATTTCTTTTTTGGTCAGTTGGTAGATCAAACTCATTGGTATTCCTCCCGAGTATTGTGACACTATTCATGTAGCTCTGCCAACTGTGCATTTTTATGAGGGGCTCTATCAAGAACTTCAAAAACTCATTGAAGTAAACGAATAAAAAATCGCTTCTAGATCAATAGTAAACGATCTTCTTCACCTCAGATGATTCAAATAAAATGAATACTTTAGGTCTACGAAAAAATCAACCTATGGATCTGCGCATAAAAAGCTACGAAGAATACCAAGATAATTACGCTCATAGTATCGAGAACCCTGAAGAATTTTGGTCTGATATTGCAAAGCAATTTACATGGAAAAAGGAGTGGAACACCACGCTTGAATGGGATTTTAACGAACCAAAAATTAAATGGTTTCAAGAAGGCCAGCTCAACATTACTGAGAACTTGTTGGATCGTCATTTAGCTAAAGATGGAAATAGAATTGCATTTCACTGGGAAGCGAACGATCCAGATGCCCCTAGCAAGTCGATTACGTATCAAGAACTTCATGCGGAGGTTTGTAAATTCTCTAATGGTTTAAGAGAGCAAGGCGTTCGAAAGGGCGATCGCGTTTGTATTTATATGCCAATGGTGCTTGAATCAGTTGTCGCAATACTTGCATGTGCACGCGTCGGCGCTATTCATTCGATCATATTTGCAGGATTCTCTTCAAATGCACTGGCCGATCGAATAAATGATGCCCAAGCGAAAGTCGTGATTACTTCTGACGGATTGAATCGAGGAGCGAAGAAAGTTGATTTAAAATCAATGGTTGATGTAGCGGTAGAGTTATGTCCATGTGTTGAAACTGTGATTGTACTAAATTGCATTGATTCCAACCCTTCTATGAAGGCAGGAAGAGACGTATGGTACAACGACATCCTTGCTGGACAATCAACACAATGCGAACCGGAAATAATGAATGCTGAGGACATGCTGTTCATCCTCTATACCTCTGGCTCCACAGGAAAACCAAAAGGAGTCGTACATACATGTGGCGGCTACATGATCTATACTGCCTATTCATTTCAAAATGTATTTCAATACGAAAAGGGCGATGTATTCTGGTGTACTGCGGATATTGGCTGGATCACAGGACATTCTTACATCGTATATGGTCCATTGTTAGCTGGTGCAACATCGGTTATCTTCGAAGGTGTTCCTACCTATCCGGATGCTGGTCGATTCTGGCAAGTTTGCGAAAAACATAAAGTAAATCAATTCTATACGGCTCCAACGGCTATTCGCTCACTCATGGCACATGGGCTAGATGTTGTTAACAAATACGATCTTTCTTCACTAAAAGTAATTGGATCCGTCGGAGAACCCATTAATGAAGAAGCTTGGCTATGGTACCATGAGCATATTGGTAAAAAGAACTGTCCAGTTGTTGATACCTGGTGGCAAACAGAGACGGGGGGTATTATGCTCTCAGGATTAGGTGGATTATCCCCGATGAAACCAACTCACGCTGGTTATCCCCTACCCGGAATTCAAATGGTATTATTAGATGGCGATGGTAAGGTAATCGATGAGAATGATCAAGAAGGATACTTATGCATAAAATTCCCATGGCCTTCAATGCTGCGGACTACTTATGGCGATCATGAACGCTGTAAAAACGTTTATTTCTCTAATTACGATGGCTATTATTTCACTGGAGATGGAGCCAAGCGAGACGAAAATGGAATGTACCGAATAATTGGACGCGTAGATGACGTGATTAATGTATCAGGTCACCGCTTTGGAACTGCAGAAATTGAAGATGCGATCAACACAAGTAAATATGCGCTGGAGTCTGCAGTCGTAGGATTCCCGCACGATATTAAGGGACAAGGTATCTACGCTTATGTCGTTGTTGATCCAAACAACCCCTCAGACGAAGCAACGATTCTCGCCGGATTAACTAATTCAGTTTCTGAAGGCATAGGAAAGATAGCGAAACCAGACAAAATTCAATTGGTGACTGGCCTCCCAAAGACGCGATCTGGAAAGATTATGAGGCGGATTCTAAGAAAAATTGCGGAGGGTGAACGTACTAATTTTGGTGACACATCTACACTACTCGATCCTTCATTGGTGGATGAAATCGTTTCTAAATCACTCTAAAAACAGGAGTATGAAATATAGCGTAGAAGTAATCATCGAGAAGCCAATAGACGAAGTAATAGAAAAGTTTAGCGATCCAAACAACCTCTCTAAATGGCAGCCTGGATTACAATCCACTAAACAACTTGAAGGAAAACCGGGGGCAGTTGGGGCGAAACAACAAATGAATTATTTAATGGGTAAACGTAAGGTCGAAATGATTGAGACAATCACAGTCAATGATCTGCCACGAGAGTTCAGTGCGATCTATGTTGCGAAAAAAGTCTGGAATCAGAGTAAAAACTTCTTTGCTACAAATCAGCACGGGCAAACTGTTTATTTTGCTGAAAATGAGTTCCAGTTCAAAGGGATGATAAAAGTCATTGGCTGGGTCATGCCTGGAATGTTCAAAAAAGAAACACTGAAATACATGACTTACTTCAAGGATTTTGTCGAAAACGGAACTAATGCTTCTTCATAGCTTTGTTAAAAATCACGAGCGCAATAACCACAAAAATTGCCCCAGCGAAATAGGGCGATCCAAAGATTTTATCTTCCTCTGGTAGATTAACCGTCGTATAGGTGAACAGTCCCATCATCATCAATGGCCCGATAATTTCCGCCAAACTAATAAGACTCGTTATAGTTCCCTGAAGTTCTCCCTGTTCATCATCACGTGTATTATTTGCCATAATTGCCTTAATTGCAGGACCGGATAAACCGCTAAAAGCATAGGGGAGCATCATAGCATAGAGCATCCACCCATGCGACGCAAATCCAATTCCAAGAAGGGCAAAGAAGAAAATGATCAATCCGATTTTTGCTGTTTTCCTATCACCAAATGCCTTTGCAAATCGACCTGTCAATGTACCTTGTACAATTGCAATACAAATCCCAACGACAGCCAGGGAAATCCCAACCTCTTTCGGTGTCCAATCGAACTTCCCTTCAGTGATATAGTTCCATGAACTGTGTATTGCCATTCCAGCGAGGTAGTATAAGAATATCACCATGAAGAGCATGCTTATTTCCTTGTATTTCCCTATTCGAAAAAACGCGCCTATAGGATTTGAACGTTTTAGAGAAAAGGCACGTCGTTTCTCCAGTGGCAGGGATTCCTTTAATACAAGTGCACCATAAATTAAATTCATCAAGGATAATATTGCCGCGGCTAAAAAGGGAGTTCTTAATCCAAATTCAGCTAAAAAACCACCAATCGCAGGCCCCAAAACAAACCCAATACCAAAGCCTGCACCGATTAATCCGAAGTTCTTAGTTCTCGTTTCCGGCGTAGATACGTCCGAGATATAGGCAGATGCTGTGGTAAAACTTGCACCAAACATTCCGGCAATACATCTTCCAATAACTAGCCACATGAGCGTGGGCGCGAAGAACATGAATAGGTAATCAATTCCTAATCCAAGCAGAGAAATCAACAAGATTGGGCGTCTTCCGTAGCGATCACTTAGTCCGCCCATGATGGGTGCAAAAATAAACTGCATAACCGCGTAACTAACTAAAACGGGACCATAATAAGCCGATGATTGTTCGACGGTTACATTTGCCGTTTCAGCAACGAGATATGGAAGTGATGGAATGATAATCCCCAAACCCGTTGCATCTATCACAATCGTGATAAAAATAAACAACATGGCATTCTTCGATTTCATGGCGCAAATATAACCCAAATAAACAGGGCGCTGAATCGATAAATTAAAAGCACTAGAATCAATGACTTGACTATTGTGCCACTAAAACGTAGCACGATAAAAGCATCCCATGCAACCCTTTTTCTATGAGATTCATTAATAGACTGAACCGTGTCTGCACGATCAACTTAAGCGTTATGAAAAGAATAAACATTTATATCCTACTCGTTATTGCCACAGGTGGAATTCTTGGATTCATTGCCCCGAAGGAAAGTGATACATCAATCAATCAGATTATAGGAGATACGAGCTATGAAAAAATAGTTGGTATGGAGGTTCCAGCAAATGCGGAGGAGCAAGATCGAATTCAAATTCACTTGGCGTATGTAGAGTATATACTCCGAAAAAAAGGTACAGCGAACCTTACAGAAACTCAGAAAACAAATCGGGCGAACGCGCTGAACCTACTTCATGACTATTGGGTAGCGGGTAAGTTCCCTTCAAATTTGGACTATCCAGATGAACGCAAACCCTGCTTTAGAGATAGAAATGGAAATATTTGTGCCGTTGGACATCTCGTTGATAAAACCGGAAACTCATCTTTGGTAGACGACATTGAGCGCGAACAGAATTACGACTACATTTTTGACATTGAAAGTCTAGAACTCGCTGAATGGATTGCTGAAAGCGGATTATCCAACGAAGAATGTGCCATGATTCAGCCTACCTATGGTTATCAGCCTAGTCAGACTGACCCAAACTATGTGCAGCCTTCTTTCGCAATTAGCACAGCAGCGCTTTCTGGGACAAGTCTTGCTATCTCCTTATTAAGCATCAGTCAATTGAACAGTCCTGGAAGAGGTAGATGGATTCTTCCTGCTGTTGGTGCTACATCTGGCATCAGTCAAATAGTTCTCGGGGCGATTTACTACAAACGATCAAACACCAATACGGCGTGCTGGGATTGGAACTGTCCACCATTCTATCAGCGAAGTCAGAATTTATCGCTACTTAACATGGGAATTGGCACATTTAGCACTGCGCTGAACACCTTTGCACTTGTGCGTCAACTCAGAGGTCAAAAAAAACACAAAGATATTAGCTGGAATATGTACGGTTATCAAACGCCATCAGAAGACTACGCTATTGGATTAAATTTTATCAAACGTTTCTAAAAACAAATCATCATGAAATCAATCATTATCACACTATCACTTTTCGGATTCTCACTATTGGGAATTAGCCAAACATCGACCGCTATTTGTGGACCAGAATTTGCTCCAGGTGGTTGCTATGGAGGTGAAGTATTAACCTGTGGAACCGTTGACGATCCAACATTCAGATTCAACAACTTCAGTCGTCGGAACCTCATGACTATTGGACTTACAACTGCAAACATGACTTCAATTGGATTTTCAAGTTTAATGTTAATCAATGGCAAACAAAGTAACCTCCCTTACTACATTGGAATTGGTACAGGTCTTGCGCAGACCACCTATGGAGTAATGAGTACCATTCAATCAGGTCGCTATATGATTCGTCCTAGTCATCTTGGGAATAGTAGATTTGGAAAAGTTAACATCGGGATTGGGGCAGTAACCACCTTGTTCAATACCTTTGGATTGGTGAGAAACATTCAAAAAAAGCGTAACAGCAATTTGAGCGTTAATCTGTTTAGTTTCCAGGAAGAAGATCAGGGAGCATCTATGGGATTTACACTCATCAAGAAATTCTAGCTTGAATCACTGATACAATTGCCGTAAATTAGAGACCGATGGCATACTAATACTTAAGAAACAAGAACTTATTCATCTAATTCGACCAAAATATCACACCTACAATGACCAAGACCTGGTCGAGGCCTGCCTTAAGAACAACCGGCAAGCTCAGCGGGCGCTGTATGATCGGTTTTCGCATACGATGAAGGGTATTTGTATGCGTTATGCGAAATCAGAGGATGATGCCGAGGATATTTTACAAGAGAGCTTTATCAACGTCTTCAGAAAACTATCGACTTACAAAGAATCAGGTTCATTAGGCGGTTGGATTAGAAGGATCACCGTGAACAAGGCCATTGAATACTACAGAAAGGAGCGATCAATGAGCAAACATCTCAATGAATTCCACCTCGAGAATGGCGACGAGCAGTTAACGGAGATCTTCGAAACGATTGACTTGGATTTACTAATGCAAAAGATTCAAGCACTCCCAAATGGATACAGAGTGGTTTTTAACCTTCGCGGAATAGAAGGTTATACACATCGCGAAATTGCTATAGAATTAGGGATTACAGAAGGTACTAGCAAATCACAATTCGCACGAGCGAGGAAAATCCTTCAGGAAATGGTTAAGTCAGAAATGAAATATGAACAAATAGCAGCTAAGTATGTCAAATAGCGATCTAAATAATATTCTTTCAACGCGTTTCGAGGGCCACACCAGTACTCCTTCGGAAAGTGTTTGGTCTGGTATTGAGGCTGGACTGATTGAAGATGAACAGAAGAAAAAAGCAATCTGGTTTTGGTTTACTGGGGGAATTGCTGCGGCCTCTGTAATTGGTTTTATTCTCTATGGACTTATAGGAAATGCTGGATCGATTGATACCCAGATTAATCCAGTGGCAGAGAAAATTGAAGTAACAAAAGGTGAAACTAGCGATAAAACGAAAGAAGTACAGCAATCTACAAATGAGAAACAAAAGCAAACAACCGTTGTAACCAACAATGAAAATGAGCAGAAGTCTCCAGCAATTGCGCCACTTAAATATAGAGAACCCAACCCAAATCTCGATTTAAATGATCAAGATTTCTTTAGACTTAATCCAATTGAAGGAAAACCAATCATCGCCTTAGTAGAGGAAGTTAAAATTGAGGCAGAACTCACGGCTTTAGGGCCGATTGACAATGGAATGCATAGAGAATTAGAAATTAGTCATTTCCCAGAAGAGCGAAAAAATCGATCTTCACGCTGGGAGGTAGGATTAAATGTAATTGGTTTTGTTAACACCACGCCTTATTCAGCTTATACAGCTGACGAGATATCATCCACCGCTTTGCCTTTAACGGATCCTGGCCCATTAAATACGGTAGCTGAAAGTAGCCACAGACGTTACCTTGAAATCAACGGTTATATTCAAAAACAAATCTCGCCAAGAATTAACGCTGGTGTTGGAGTTTCTGCTTCCAGAGCAAATTCCGGTTATTCGGAGTTGATCCTCAATGGAACGGCGGAATATGAATCAAACTTTGAGAGAAATTATTGGGCATTCGGAATTCCCGTGACTGCGGACTTCGCTTTCATCCAAAAAGGGAAACTTAGTGTAAAAGCCGGCATTAGTGTCCAACCTGAATTTCGTTTTATATCCAGATCGATTGTATATGAATCTAATGTACCTCCTAACGACATTTATACTGCAAGTAACGCCTTTGAAGCTCAAGAGAATAGTAACTACAAACGATTTCACATAGGGCTGCAGCCAACATTAGGTGTTGATTACTACGTTACAACAAGAATGAAATTGTCACTACAAGCTGGATATAGAACTTACTTGTTCCGAGATGATTACCTACGTGCTAAAGGAGTTGAACCAAATTATATTACTGCGAGTGTTGGTATTGGATGGATCTTGTAATCGGCCTTTTTGGAATTACGGGTCGATGAGCGATTTAATTAACCTCAAGATCTAAGAGATGTATACCAAAGCATGAAATCTTTACTATTCTTGCTTCTACTCTGTTCTTGTGCCGTTAACAGGTCAAATAACCAACATTCAAGAAAAAAGAATCACTTGTCTAGCCTGGCGGCCAACTCGCAAGCACCATCTTTCACGTGTAGATTAATGGAGATAGCTTGGAAAGATTCAACAGCTCTTACTTTTTTTTTGCAATTACGTTTTCTGTGAGCATAGAGAACGTTCCTATTCGTAAAATAGTAGTTGCTATTTTCATAGTAATACGTGTTAATTAAGGTTGTTATATAAAAGACGGGATAACCTGGACTTTAGCTGTGCGAAAAAATTGAATTACAATACATTGCATTTGCTTTAAACGTAGTTTATCGATGATTTCCAAAAGTCTTGAAGCCGATAAAATCTTGATTGCGCAGAGAACTTTCATGAAGCAAACGGCAGAGCCACTTCCTAACCCTTCGGTGAGAATCACGAAATTTGGCTCACAAAAAAAGTCGCACATTTCTGTGCAACTCATTACTACTTTTGGTTCTTCTATTTCTTACAGGTCTCTTTCCAAACGAAAGTAAATTCTTCAGTTCTATCCTCTAATTCGCAGATCAACTTGTATGTTCCTTTATCCTCCTGAAAATTTCCGGTATAAGCAGTACCATTTGTTGGTGTGAAAGTGATCGATGTCTCCCAATCAGAATCAATTGTTCCTGATTCCGTATATGCTACTCCATTAGATTTCACAACTAACTTGTAAGTTTCAGGTCGATTGTTTTTGTCTTCAACATCGTTGTACATCACTACATAAAGATCTTCCATTTCTGAAGTATGAACATCTAATAAGGACATATCGGCTTCCATGTAGTCTTCACCAAAATAAGTGTATTGCTTCATATCCTTTTTCAACTTACCGCAGGAAGCAACTAAGAAGACTAATAGTAGGGGTAAAACGAATTTTTTCATGACGGCCTATTTTAATATTTACTACTCTTAAAATTAACAAATAAAGCGCAATGAACAAGCTACTGGTTTTGAATTAAGTTAATCATTATACTCAAAACCAACCTCATCCGAACCTGCGGCCAAGGTTCCTTAAACGAAAAAAGAGCCTTGCATTGCAAGACTCTTTTTCTTTTCGCGGAGAATGTAGGATTCGAACCTACGGTACCTTGCGGTACGCTGGTTTTCAAGACCAGTGCGTTCGACCACTCTGCCAATTCTCCGTTTCACCGCGCCAAAAGTACTGAAAGATTATTCACCTACAATGCTTTTCTGAATAAAATTATATAAATAGTTTATCTACCGTAGCTATCTAATTGATAAACATTCAATGACGGTCTTTCAGAAGGTGAGAACAACCGAAGAATCAATCATTAGCACCCTCCCCTCTGAACGGGATCGATTTTTGTACCTTTATAGCGCATTAATATTGTTCGTATGAAAGTTCTTGGTTTACTCATTATCGCATCACTCATTGGCTTCTCCTCATTTGGACAAGACAAAAAACTACGCGCATACCTTGATAGTAAGCAATTCTATGCGCCAGGAGTTGGAAATTATGTTGAATTTCAATTACAATTTGTTGGTTATTCGCTAGAGTACAAAGGGAAAGATGAAGGACTTTACGGAGAGCTTGCCATTCGAATGAAGCTCTCACAAGAAGATGCTGTCACCAAAAAGGATGTTATCGTTCAAGAGGATGCCTATCGATTAGAAACGCCTTTCATGAAGGACAGTATCATTGAAGATTTCTATGATCTCAAACGCTTTGTGCTGGCTCCAGGTAACTATAAATTTGAAATCGAACTCTACGACCTCAATAGTCAGGCAGAACCAATGAAGGCTTCGCAGATGGTAATTGTGACGGAACTCGGCGATGCTATCTCCATATCAGATATTGAAATTGCTGAAATTGCCACTCCAGGAGATGGAACCTCACCTTTCTACAGATCTGGCTACGATATCATACCAAAGCTTTCAACGTTCTACCCTGCAGCACTGAGCTCAATTCCTGTTTACTTTGAAATTTACAATTCCGAACAATTAGACGATTCCATCTTCGGAGTTCGCCAGACAATTGAAAACACAATGACCGGAGCTAAGATGACCAAGTATACGAAAACATCAAAGCACCATACATCAAGTGTCGTTCCTTTCTTACGTCAAGTTGCAATCGACGATCTTCCTACTGGAAAGTACATGCTCAACTACACAATCTTAACGAGAAGCATGAATGAGCTTTCTACACAGACCTATGAATTTGAGCGCAGCAATGATGTCAGAAATGTTGAATTAGTGAGTGAAATCATACTCGACCCGAAGTTTCAAGAATCAATTACTGATGATAGTATTGGCTATTTTTTAGAGTGCCTTATTCCGATCTCTCAATCAAATGAGATCAAGAATATCATCTCTATCTCAAAAACCAAGAGTGCCTCAAACGCGCGAAGACATATTCAGATGTACTGGAATGTAACATCTCCAGATAACCCTTATGAGGCATGGATGGCCTACAAGGCTCAAGTCTCTTTAGTGAATCGATCATTCTCAAACAACTTTCAAACGGGATATGAAACAGACAGAGGTCGAGTGTATTTGCAATATGGATCACCAACAAATATTATTGTCAAAGACAACAACATGAACGAATACCCATTCGAGATTTGGCAATACAACAAAATTGGGAGAATGAGCAACAAGCGTTTCATCTTTTACAATCCTGATTTAGTCAACAACGCCTACCGTATTCTACATTCTGATGTCGTCGGAGAATTGAAAAACCCAGGTTGGCAGCAAGAACTATCCAAAAGAAATACTGGAAACGGAGATATCGACAATCCAAATGGTTCTGTTCAAGATCAATTCGGTGGTAACGCAATCGATTATTACGATCAGTATTGATCATTTCGCATTTTGAACTATCTTCGCGCGGTGCATAGTAAAACGGCGATAGTTATCCTCAATTGGAATGGGAAGAAGTTCTTAGAACAGTTCCTTCCATCGGTTATTCAACATTCTGGTAATGCCAGAATTATTGTTGCCGATAATGCATCTTCAGATGATTCCATCCCCTATTTAAAAGACAATTTTCCATCCGTTGAGTTAATTCTAAACAAATCGAATGGAGGTTTTGCAAAAGGATATAATGAATCGCTCAAACAGGTTGATTCAGAATTCTACGTGTTATTGAATAGTGATGTTGAAGTCACTGAGAACTGGCTTAATCCATTGTTAGAGGTGATGGACGATCCGCAAGTAGCAGCTTGTCAGCCGAAAGTAAGATCTCATCATTCGAAAACAGATTTTGAACACGCCGGTGCCGCTGGTGGATTTTTAGATATTAACTACTTCCCTTTTTGTCGCGGCAGAATGTTCAATACGGTTGAAGAAGACCTCGGACAATACGATCACCCAACGGAAGTTTTTTGGGCCACTGGAGCCTGTCTAATGATCAGATCTAAGCTGTTTCACGCAGTTGGTGGCTTTGATGAGGATTTCTTTGCGCATATGGAAGAAATAGACCTCTGCTGGCGTTTGAAGCGTTTAAATCATAAAATATTTATTACGCCAGAAGCTGTCGTTTATCATGTTGGTGGCGGAACACTCCCCTATTCTTCTCCTCGCAAAACCTATTTAAATTTCCGCAATAGCTTGTTCATGATCACCAAGAATCACAAAGGAGTTCTAATGCCAAAGTTAATGTGGCGTGGAGTTCTGGATGGATTGGCAGCAGCAAGTTTTCTTCTTAAGGGCGAATTCAATCAATTTAGCGCAGTGTTTAATTCTCACATGGCCTTCTATGGCAAACTGCGCACTTTTCTTCGTAAACGTAAAGCACTAAAAAAGCTAGATACAACGTTCAATGCCACTGGACATTTCACAGGTAATATTCTTTGGAACTATTATGCAAAAGGGGCAAAAAAATTCTCAAGCCTGAATCAGCGTTTGTTTAAGTAAGTTAGATTCAAAATGTGGGTTGAGGCACTCGAAATCACATTTTGTGATGCTGGATGCTGGATGTAAAATGTAGGCTGAGGTTCTCGAAGTCACATTTCATAATGGAGTTGGCTGCTCCCAAAGGTCGGGCTATCTGCTTTATCTTTTAAAATGTAGACTGAGGCACTCGAAGTCACATTTTAAAAAGGATGCCGTGTCTATCCCTAGCAGAGTTCTACAGATAATGAGACGTTAAATTAAAGTGGGCGAATCTTCTTTCTCAAGTTCGACTTAACCTCATCCTCCCATTCAGATTTAAGAATACTCAAAACGATACTATCACGTCTATCTGTTGGACTTGCACAATTACTTCTCAAGATTCCCTCTTCTACACAACCGATACTTTTCATGGCTGTGACCGATCTACTATTTTGGGCATCTGCTCGGAATTCTACACGATCTAACTCAAGAACTTCGAACGCATATTCTAAGAGTAAATATTTACAATTCCTATTCAATCCTGTTCTCTGAAAAGCCTTTCCATACCACGTATACCCTAGCTGAACCGTATTGTGACCTTCCTGATAGTCATAGAAGCGCGTAGAACCAGCAATCTGATTGGAAGCTTTATCTATCACGATGAATGGATAAGAGTTCCGATCTTCCAAACCTTTCAATGCATGCGCTACATAGTGCTTTAAATTCTCAGGAGTGTCAGCAGCTGTTAATGAATAATTCCATATCTCAGGTTCATTAGTTGTGTAATTCAGTAAGCCGTCATAGTCATCCGCCTTCATAGGGCGCAATATTACGCGGTCGTTCTCAAGAACAATCGTAGAATCGAAGTTCAATTTCATAGCCAACTTATCGTTTAAAACCCATAGTAGAACGTCGTGGTCGACCCAAGAAGAAATCAGCAGCTAAATCGTAGGACATCAAGCCAAATCCAAAAACACAACCTGCAACAACAGGTGAAATCAGAGATGTGTGTCTGAATTCCTCTCGCTCAGTGATATTACTGATGTGCACCTCCACTACGTCAATTTTAATCGCCTTAATGCAATCTCTAAGTGCAACACTCGTGTGCGTATAACCACCAGCGTTAATGATAATCCCATCGTGATCAGAAGCTTGTAAACGATTGATTAATTCTCCCTCCACATTCGACTGATAATAGTCGAATTCGGCATCTTTTCTGGAGATTAACCCATCAAAATACGTTTCAAAGGATTCATTCCCGTAAATTTCGTTCTCTCGTTGACCAATTAAATTTAAATTTGGTCCATTAACTATTAACAATCGCATAGTGCAGTCTTGGAACCGCTATATTAAGGATTTTGTTTCGTTCCTGAAAATTGAACGAGGGCTAGCAGAGAACTCCATCTTGGCATATCAAAATGATGTCGTAAAATTAATGGATTTTACGGTCCCGTTAAAAGTAGGTCCTACGGATGTTACTTCTGCTCACCTCAAATCCTTCGTAAAAGATCTTTATGAACTTGGATTGAGCGCTCGAACGCAATCGAGAATCATAAGTGGGATCAAACAGTTTTTCCACTTCCTCTTATTGGACGGCGAAATAGATGAAGATCCCAGCGAATTGATTGAAATGCCGCGGATCGGTAGAAAACTACCAGAAGTCCTTTCTATCGAAGAAATAGACGCGCTTATTGATGCTATTGATAAGAGTAAAAACGAGGCTGCTAGAAACACGGCTATTCTCGAAACGCTTTATAGTTGTGGACTTCGAGTATCCGAATTAGTGAATTTACAATTTGAGAACATCTTTTTCGATGAAGGATTCATGCGCATCGTTGGAAAAGGTAATAAACAACGTCTGGTTCCTGTAAGTCCATCTGTAAAAGAAGAAATCGATCATTATGTAGAAAGCGTTCGATCCCATCAGAAAATAAAACCTGGTAACGAAAGCTATGTATTTCTCAATCGACGTGGTGCTAAATTGACGCGGGTAATGATTTTCACCATTATCAAACAACTGGCAGATCGAATAAATCTATCAAAATCAATTTCTCCGCATACATTTAGGCATTCCTTCGCGACACATCTCTTAGAAGGAGGGGCCAATTTACGGGCTATTCAAGTAATGTTGGGACATGAGTCAATTACGACAACAGAAATTTACACGCACCTCGATCAGCATTTCCTTAAGGATGCTATTATCTCATTCCATCCAAGAAATATGAGCTAGACCTAGCTCCAACGGAAGGGCTCACAATCAACGTAAAAACCAGTTCGATTGGATACTTATTCCCAGATCAATATTTTTTCGCGCGTTACTGTAGATCCATTCTCAAGGTACCTTATGAGCACCGTGCC
>JBLHPQ010000063.1:0-19936 GCA_047624355.1 Flavobacteriaceae bacterium
TTGAAATCAACATCTGAATTCGGGAACTTTCGCAGGAAATACTGATGGAGGTATCTGACTTTCTCTTTAAACGACTCTCTATCAGTCCTTAGCATTAGTCCTGCCAATCGCAAATAGGCTTCCATCAAATGATCCATCGAAAATTTGTAATTCTCTGGGATCAATCCTTGTTTCCATTGTTGATCAATCTTTCTGTGTTTGTTGCTTATCCAAATATAGAAAACGGCTATTGATAGGAGGAAGAGTAAGACAAAGATGCGCATATCCTTCTCCCGCTTTTTTTCCATTCTATTTCTCCGCTCAATAGCGGTCAAGTTGGAATCTCCTCTTTTGATTGCCCTCTTTCGCCGCTCTTCTCGAACGCTATCCACAAAGTCCATCGTCAAAGATTCATCAGGCTCCGTGTATGCATCAGAGAACGCATCATCGTTATCAAAAGCGCTTATTTTCTCAAGTGAATCAAGGTATTCTGCAGCATACTCCTCAATAGCTAAATTATTATTGAAAGAAGTGACAGGTCGAGTGTAAGCAGTTAACGCAAAAAGGAAGAGCGAGACGAGAAGTAGCAGACCTCTAGTCATACTTTAAGAGTATCTCATCCACGAATATCCATGTGTCGTTTCCGGCTCCTAGATGCCATTCCGGACATTTCCCCGGATTCTTTACAGTAATCCTAAGTTTGTGAAACGCTTTACTGTTTTTGGTGTTGAGTACGAAATTTTCGTGATGTGCAGGTAGCTTGTCTTTGGGTTCATGATCGATTTGAATAATCCCCAATTGCTTATATTTCTTACCATCTATTGATCCTTCAATGATAATCTGTTCAGGAAGAAACACCCACGATTTCATATCACTCAGACAGCCAATGCCAATCTCATTTATGGACCGAGGGGCATCAAAACTCACTTCAGCAATAATGTCCTGAGCCCAGTAGCCTTGCCAATCTCCAGTTCTATATTCGTTTCCGCCACGAATCCCATCAATAAGCGTATATTTTCCTGCAGCGGCATATTGATTTGCGTATTCTGAGTGTAAGTCTAGCCTGATCCCTTTATCTCGTTGGACAAATTCATTCGATATTACACTACTCTCTGAGCCACTATTGAATGCGATTGCTTTTACAGTAGCATTTTCGGTCAGCGTGAATGGTACTTTATATTCAGCTGACGTCCTTGTTGGAATTGAACCGTCAAGCGTGTAATGGATCGAATAATTCTCAGGAAATATTATTCCGAGTGAGATTGCTAACGAATCGTCGAAGACACGGTCTGCTTGCTCAAAAAATGGAACAGGCACAACTTTTGCAGGCAACTCCATAAGCGTTGGAGCGTGATTTCGGTATTCCAACTTATCGACTGGATCAGGTCCCATGACAATTTCCATTGTGCCTCCCGCCATGATTGTATCATGATGTATATAAAGGTTTTCATAGACCTCGCCGTTAAGCTTTATTTCTTGGATGTATTTATTTTCATAATTATTGGTAATTAACATGATATGGAACGACTTACCTTCCGGTAATTGAATGGATGATCGAACGCCTAATGGTCGTCCAATTTCATAATAGGGACTCCCAGGAGCAATTGGGTAGATCCCCATCGCACTAAGAATATACCATGCTGACATCTGCCCACAATCCTCATTTCCAGAAAGCCCTTCCGGTGTATTCGAATACATTTCTTTCAGAATTCGATCAACGTAGAATTGCGTTTTGTGCGGTGCGTTGGTATAGTTGTAAAGATATGCCATATGATGTGATGGCTCATTACCATGGGCATATTGACCAATTAACCCAGTGATATCAACCTGATGCCTACCGGCAAGATTAGATTCAGTCGTGAACAACCGATCAAGCCATGTTTCAAGAGAATCTTTTCCACCTAATAAATCTGTTAGGACACCTACTGCATGAGGGGCATACATAGAATACTGCCAGCTGTTTGCCTCGGTGTAATTGAAATTCACTTCAGAAGGATCAAATGGACCAAACCACTGACCACTTCGGCGTCCTCTCATAAATTTAGTTGCTGGATCATAGAGATTGACAAAGTTGAAGGAGCGATTTAAATATTCTTGAGTCAATTCTTCAAATCCTTCAAGTTTAGTTTTTATCAGGAATTGTGAAATACAGTAATCGTCATAGGCGTATTCCAACGTTTTCGAAACGGATTCGGGCTCATCACCAGTACTTATAAAACCATTTTTAACGAAAGGTGTTTTACCGTATTCATCAAAGTTGGATGTTGCTATAAGGCCCTCTTTTGCTAGGTTTAAATCAAATCCTTTGTACCCTTTGACGGTTGCATCTGCGATAACTGAGACACTGTGGTAGCCTATCATGCATTCCGTTTCATTTCCCGCTAATTCCCAAACTGGTAAATCTCCACCTTCCTCATACTGTCGTAAAAAGGTTTGAATGAATTCATCTGTACGCTTGGGTTGAGTCAGCGTGAACAAAGGGTGAGCGGCCCGATAGGTGTCCCAAAGAGAAAATACGGTGTAATTAGTAGAGGTCTCGGGATCCAATGTATGCACTTTAAGATCACGACCTCTATACCTTCCGTCAACGTCATTAAATAAGTTAGGAGCGAGATAAGAATGATAGAGCGCCGTATAAAAGGTTTTCATTACTTCGCGGTCCTTGCTTAAGAAATTTATTTTCTTAAGCTCATTTTCCCAGAGCGTATTGGTTCCGCGGCTGACAATATTAAAGATCCATGCAGGAATTTCTTCATTTAGATTTTGTTGAGCACCTGTTTCATCCACTGCAGAGATTCCAACTTTGACCAAAACTTTACCCGTCGTCTTTGGGAACGTTAATAAGAGTTTATGTCGTCCATTATCTGTGATATGCTTTGATTCTTCAAAGGGTACATTCGTCTCCAAATGGAAATAGAAATGTTGTTCGCTGGCCCAAGCTTCAGAAATACGATGACCTTGAATTACATTATCGCCAATCACGTTCATTTCTGAGGCTAAAACCTTATCACGATGATCTAAATCAAGTAAGATAAAATGTTTCTCCTCTGATTGATTAAAGGTATACTCATGGATTCCACAACGTTCGGTTACAGCAAGTCTCACATAGATATCCTCCGAGATTAATTGAACAGCATATGTCCCGGGTTTCGCTGCTTCCATGCTATGTGAAAATGTTGCACCATAACCATCTTCTGAAGAATAACCTGGGTCAATTTTGGCTTCGCCGGATTGAGGTACAATTAATAAATCTCCATAATCAGGAACGCCCGTTCCGCTGAGATGAGTGTGACTAAACCCGTAAATTATTGAATCTGAATAATGGTAGCCCGAACAGCCGTCCCATCCATCATGACGTGTATCAGGACTAAGTTGAATCATCCCAAACGGTGCTGAAGCTCCCGGGTAAGTATGTCCGTGTCCTCCAGTTCCTACGAATGGGTTCACAAATTGCGTAACGCCCATAGTAGACTGAACTCTTCTTGAAGGGTTGATATAGGCTTTACGCTGATCTTGCGCTTTCCGAAGTTCTTGAATTTGTCCATTAACACTGCACTGCAGCATCAGTAAGCAAACTATGCAAATAGTTTTTATCATACTAAGTCGTTCCAAACTAATGATGATGCACCTAAAATAGCTGCATTCTTATCGTGTAAACTAGAGACGCGAATATCGATTTTATCCCTATAGATATTCAATAGTTCCTCTTCCATGTATCTTTTTACTTTGTCTGCGAAAGGTTGTCCACTCTGGGCAATTCCACCAAAGAGTACATAAGCTTGAGGGCTATTGAAACAAGCGAAATCAGCAAGCGAGTTTCCTAATATTTTTGCAGTATACTCAATGATTTCTAATGCGAATATATCACCGGATTTTGCAGCTTCAAAGACCTCTAGCGCCGAAAGATTAGGCTTTTTATTTAGAGAAGATGATTTTTTGTTTTTCGATTCAAGTTCATCCACAGAGCGCACCACGCCTGTTGAGGATGCATAGGTCTCTAAACAGCCCCTTTTACCGCAGCCACACAATCTTCCATCAGGGATAACGCGGATGTGACCGTATTCACCGGCAAACCCATCGTGGCCATAAACTAATCGCTTATCGCAAACAATCCCGCTTCCAAGGCCAGTGCCAAGTGTGATTGTCACAAAGTGTGAAAGGTCCTTTGCACAGCCATAAATGAACTCGCCGATAGCAGCTGCGTTGGCGTCATTGGTTAGGGTAGAGGGCTTTCCAAATTTACGTTCAAATAGCCCTGCCAAAGGAATCACACCTTTCCAACTTAGATTTGGTGCGAACTCAATCGTTCCAGAATAGTAATTTCCATTAGGAGCACCTATTCCAATTCCTATAATATCCTGCAGAAAACCTGCTTCATCCAAGAGATCGTATATGGTGTTAACTAAGTCCTCTGGTTTTTCAAATTCCTTAGTCGGTAGTACATGTTCGTAAAAGACATCTCCGCGGCTATTACAGACACCGAACGCAGTATTTGTACCCCCTACATCAACTCCTAAAGCTAAGCGTATCCTCATTCTTTAATTTTGAGCTAAATCGTTAATCTATACTTGAATCATTTAAAAATACTAAAATCGGTAGATATCACTCGTCGTGAGTAATAAGCTTGAAGCATTGAATTTGGCCTTCTTTAGTAGTTGCAATTAGCTGAGAATCATTCGCGCCAAGTGAATAATAAGCGCCATCAGCAAAAGGGATCCAGTTTTCGCCATTATCCAATGAGAAATCAATTCCATTTCTGCCTGATGTGTAGTAAACTCCATTCTGTTCGAAAACGCATGCTCGATACCCTCGTGGTGCATGTTGCGAGTTGTACCAAGAAAGCCCGCCATCCTTTGTGTAGTAGGTTGTATTCAATTTTAGATCTGAATTGACGTAATCGCCACCAACAATAACTCCGATATCGGGCGTAGAAAAGTGCATTGAAAAAGCGCCAGATGATTCACCAGGGTAGAACGGTAGAACTACAGCGGTCCAATTTTTTCCGTTGTCGCTTGTTTTGAAAAATTGACTTTTTTCTCCTCCAGAAATGAAAATATAAGTACTATCATCGATCACTTGCACATTTGATCCGCTAGAAGCAAATCCTGCCTCACCTTTAATAGCTGGCACTTTACCCGCGCATCGCTCCCAAGATTCTCCACCATCATTCGAATGAAATAAACTGAAGTTGCCATCTACTGGGTCTCCCATTAAAAATCCACGTTGCCCTTTGAAATCGAGACCGTCTAGGAAGATTCCTTTCCATTCTGGATGTTCCACAATTTTCACTCCACCGTTGTTGTTTAATCGAACCAGCTTACCATTATCTCCAGATTGAATTCCAATTAGATAGTTTCCAGAGCGTTCAATATCCCGCATCTCTTTGAAATCTGGCAATTTAAAGAGCAGTTGCACAGACTCCTTTTTCAAATTGAAGTAATACATGGATCCATCAGAATTACCAGTGAAGACTTTCTCACCTTCAACGAGCAATCCACGGCCATAGATCGATTGGTCACCACAGAACATTGTAGGCGCCTTTCTGTTGCGTTTGATGTACTTTTTTGTCTTGTATTGTCCAAATGCATTTGGTAAGCACATGACAACAGCGAGACTAAGTAAAATACTTCGCATTAAATTTTTCACGTTGTTCCTTTTTTAGTTGATTTAAATCTTTTGGCAGCTCTCTTTTCCAGCGTTTATGCGACCACAGCCACTGATGTGGGTTGGCTACTATTTCTTTCTCAAGCAACCGCGTATGCGCCTCAGTAATCTCTCCCCATTGAGCTGAAGATGGATTATCTGAGATCATCTTGAATTCTAATTCATAATGTCCTCGATGCACTTTTCGCGTCGCAAAATACACTACTGAATAATCCAATTCGTGTGCCATTATTTCAGTACCGAACAGCACAGCGGTTTCTTGCTCCATAAAATTCATCCAATAACTCTTAGAAGAATCTCCAGGAGATTGATCAGAAAGAACTAGAACTGCATTTAATGTTTCTTTGGCCTCTTTCAGCGTCTTCTTGTAATTCTTTGAATGAATGACGTTCATACCAAACCGCTCGCGACGGCTATTAATTTTTTTATCCCAAAATTTAGAGGTCATAGGCATTCCGATGCCATAAGAAGCGTGCGGAAGCAAAAGTGGCTGGGCAGAAATGAACCACTCCCAATTGTTAAAATGACCAGAGACGAGCAGGGTGTTTCGATTTCTGTCGAAAAGGTCTTGAAGCAATTCTGGATTCTTTACGAGAAAACGTTTCCTTAATGATCGCTCAGAAATAGTTAGGTTCTTGATTCCTTCTGCTAAAATATCAGTAAAGTGGCGGTAAAATTTGCGCTGCAATTTCTTAATTTCTTTCACTGATTTATTCGGGAAACTCCGTGTTAAATTTTCACGAATCACCGTCTTTCGATACGGAGCAACGGTTATGATCAATAGGTAGAAGAAATCTGTAAACAAGTACAAAACTCCCATAGGAAGATAGGAGAAAGGGATTATGAATAAGTAGTACCCGATCCAAGCCATTACTTCTTAGTGTATTTGGTTCCCCACAATCGGTCGATATTTTCCTGAACTTCTTTTTCTTTTGGATGACTGCCAGCATTGAAGAAATTAGTTCCACTTATTTCTTCTGGCATGAACTCTTGCTGAACAAAATTCCCGGGGAAATCATGCGAATATTTGTATCCCTCACCATATCCTAACTCCTTCATTAGTTTGGTGGGGGCATTTCGTAATGGCAGTGGCACTCCGAGATTTCCAGTTTCCTGAACAGCTCTCTGCGCCTGATTGATTGCAAGGTAAGAAGCATTTCCTTTAGAAGAATTAGCCAAATAAATCGTGCATTGTGACAGTATTAAACGTGCTTCTGGCCATCCAACCGCTTGCACTGCCTGGAAGCAATGATTCGCCATCAATAGCGCATTTGGGTTTGATAATCCAATGTCTTCTGAAGCTGATATGATCAATCTTCTTGCGATGAATTTCGGATCCTCGCCTCCTTCAACCATCCGAGCTAGCCAGTAGATGGCCGCATTTGGATCGCTCCCACGAATTGATTTAATAAAAGCCGATATGACATCATAGTGCTGTTCTCCATCCTTGTCGTAAGAGGCAACACTTTGTTGAGCGCAAGCGTGAACAAGCTCATCGTCGATCGTAATCAATTCATTCGATTGAAACGTTCCTACAATTATTTCGAAGACGTTTAGTAGTTTTCGAGCGTCTCCCCCAGAAATAGCTAACAGCGCGTTCGTTTCTTTGATTTCAATATTCTTTTTAGAAATTACAGGATCCTCCTTAACCGCTTTATGCAGAATCGCTAACAGTGATTCCTGTGTATGTTCTTTTAACGTGTAGACTTGACAGCGTGATAATAATGCCGAGATAACCTCAAAAGATGGGTTTTCTGTGGTTGCACCGATCAACGTGACGATTCCTTTCTCTACGGCTCCCAACAATGAATCCTGTTGAGCTTTTGAAAATCGATGAATCTCATCAATGAACAAAATCGTTCCTGCTTGTTGAAACATCCCAGCGGATTCTACCTTCTGAATGACTTCGCGAACATCTTTAACGCCTGATGAAATCGCTGAAAGCACATGATAAGGCCGCTTTAGATGATTTGCAATTAGATGCGCCAATGTTGTTTTTCCAACGCCTGGAGGTCCCCAGAAAATCATCGATGGAATTAATCCAGAATCTAGCGCTCGGCGCAATGAAGCCCCTTCCTTGAGTAGGTGATCTTGCCCTTCATACTCATCCAAGGTCTTTGGACGCATGCGTTCGGCAAGAGGCGCTTGTATACTCATAATCTAGTTGCTCAATTTTTCATTGTAAAGATACAAATTGGATGCGCACAAAATTGGATTGTTGATAAACTCCTATAACCAATTAGCTTGATAGAACACTTACAGGAAGAATTGCTAATTATGCGAAGGATTCTTAGGGAACGTAGACATAACTTTGAATTTGCCGCCAAGCTTATCCATTAATTCTTTCCAGAGGTCATCGTTGTTTTGATCCAAAACATATTTATTTGGCACTTCTGGCATTACTAACCACGATTTATCTTTCAATTCATCATTCAATTGATCGGTTTCCCATCCAGAATACCCGACAAAAAAACGGAAAAATTCAACTTTCGAAGGATCTACAGATAGGAGCTTTACAACATCACTGAATTTCCCACCGATATACATTCCTTTTGCAATTTCTTGACTATCGGGAACATCATCTGGCAAACTATGAATGAAAAATAAGTTTGAAGTGTCCACGGGGCCACCTAAACCAACGCGAACGTCAATGTCAGGGAAATCTGCAATCATTTCCTTAAGACCTGTTTCAATGTAGTTATTAAGGACAAAACCAAAACTACCCTCCTCTCCATGATCACAGAGTAGAATGACAGAACGTGTAAAGTACTTGTCTTCTATAAATGGCTCGGAAATTAAGATGCTTCCGACGTCAGGTTCGTTAGTATTTTCAAAATTAAAATCTATCACATTCGAAATGTAAGGAATTAATTACAAAAACGCGGGTGGTTTGCGAATATCAATTTTCGCGTCCTGAAACAGCTTGGAGGTAGATCGAATACTAAATAAGAAACTTTTATTGCCACCAATTGGGGTCCATTGGAAATTCAATGCCCAACAATGCATATCTCGCGTCAAGATAAATCGTGCATTTGTAATGTCCAAGGTTTCAAGGTTTAGGTTGGTCGTTGTTGCCAATTTCCATCGTTTAGTGAAACTGACATCACCATTTAACATCATTGTTTGATCAAAGTTCCAAGCGTCCGGCAGAGTAGTCGATCTAGCTTGATTTGCATTGATAGCATAAATATGAGACAGTGTTAATTTCCATGGGATATTGAAATTGAGCGCATGCTCTGGATGGAGATTGAAGTAAGCATAATCATCATTCCAACTCTCTTCAACAGCCGAAACTCCCTTCTTAAGCACTTTCCTACTTTCCTTGGAAGTGAACGTTACTCCAGTCGCTAAGTTTGTACTTAAGAATCTGCCAAGCTTTCCGTTCTCAACCACCGCATATTCTCCTAGCGTCGCTCCAGTAGTCTCGTGCCAACCATATGGACTGAATCGCGATGTAGTAACAATACTCAGCCATTTAACAGGGCTTATACGCATGTTGACAGCAATATTTGAAAGCCGCATCGAATCAACTCCGTCAGCGAAATCGTAGTTTCCTGAAATCGATAAGGCGTCAATGATTCGGGTTCTTTTAAAACCGTCAACAGTGTCCTTTGCACTTTTGCGCTTCAGTTCGAAGGTGTTATTGAAAGAGAATGTGAATAATGATTGGTTTCTTGTGGAGCTAATAGGGTAGAGGCTCCGCTCGTAGGGTGAGTAACTCGTTCCTATTGTATCGGCAGCATCAACGAAGTAAAAACTATTTTCATTTAGGTTTGGTCTAAAACTATATCCAAAGGAAGGGGTAAGAACATGTCGAAGTAGCGGCTGATTTTTTCCGATAAAACGATAATAAGTGTAAACGACAGTTGTCAATTGTGCGTTGAAGGAAAGTGTCTGTGCGATTCCTGCCGTTCGACTGGTGTCTGTCCTCACATTACTAGTGTAAGTGGTATCATAGAACTTTTTAACTTGTTGAAAATTAACATTGGTTCCATAATTTACAGAAGGGGTTAGCTTGAATCGATCACCAAAGAGACTCGCTGTGGTTTGAGCGGTCATGTTTTGCTGCATCCCATTGAAAAAGTTGGTTCCAATCTCTCCGTAATTCTTATCGCGAAGCAGTGTGTCAACAAAGAGCGCCTGATTCTTCCCTTCAAAATTATACGTTAAGCCAAACCGCGTAAATAAATCATGCCATCCTTTGGTTCCATTGAAATACTTCTTGAAAGGAAAAAAACGGGTAACGTTTACATTTACAACAGGACTGGTTAAGGAGATGTTTTGGGAAATTGTATTCTGCCGCAAGGACAGCTTCATCCCTGCAGTGATTGGTTTTCCTGGGAAATTACGATTTAAACTAATGTCAGAATTAAATGAATTGTCAAAGTACTCTTCATATTCAGGATCGAGGTTGTTCTGTGTGGTGTTGTCAGAGATAAAGTTGACGTTTGCTGCAAACCCCCAATACGGACTCGACTTTGGATCTTTACGATGGGTCCAGCGAACGCTCGTTTTGTTCTCTCTTGTATTCGTCGGGAAACCATTCTTCAATTGCTGATAACCCAATGAAAAATTCCCCGTATATCCGTAGCGTTTCGCATATTCAGTTGAATTACTAAGCTCCCAGCTTCCACGGCTATAGAGACTTCCATAAAAAGTAGTCTGTAAAAATGGGTTGATTGGAATGTAATAACCAAGATTCTGGATCCCAAAACCATATTGTGACACAGGAGCAAAGTTTGGAAACAAGAATCCCTTCGCGCGGTCCTCAGATTGAGGTATAACCGCAAATGGAAGACCAAGTGGAGTAGGAACGCCTCCGATCCATAAATTCATAGGTCCGGAAACAATACGTTTATCTGGAATCATAACCGCTTTTGAAAGCTGAAAATGGTAATGAGGTTCATCGAGTTCACAGGTGGTAAACCTTCCTTCACGAAAGTGAACTTGCTCATTAGCATGTCTTTTAGCCACTTTCATATGCAAGAAATTCTCATCCTGCTGAATGGCCACTTCTTCAATATATCCCTTCTCTGAATTGAAATTATATCGGATTGCGTGAGCGGTCATTACATCTCCGCCGTTTGTAAATTCAGGTAATTCAATCTTGTTAGAGTCTTTATCGTATGCGTGTCTAGCAAGTAATTCGTTCGTGTTCATGTCAATCATAATATAACCGGCGGTCATATTGATTTCACCATTATCTACGCGAGCTTCACCATATAAGTGTAATTGTTTTGCGATTAAATCTGTGTAAATAGAATCTCTTGCTCCATAAAAAACAGGAGTTTCCATTCCGTCATCATTCATGTACAGGGTATCCTTCAATGCAGATTCTTGAGTGTAACCAGCCGAAGCATTCCACATTATTAACAATGCGTAGGTTATAAATTGATGTATGGAACGCTTTTTGAACACTGAAAGCAAGTTAAATTTGTGTTACGACAACTCTAACGTGGCAAAACTATTAAAATTACATTGCAAATGACTGAAAAATTAAGAGGATGTCTAACAGCTTGTGCTATTTTAACATTGATTACGATTTTCCCGAATTCGAAATTGATTGCGCAAGAAGACGAACTTTCATTGGCTACCATCAAAACAGTGGTAATTGATGCGGGTCATGGAGGGAAAGATCCCGGCTGTCATGGAGGATATGCTAAAGAAAAACATGTATGCTTATCTATGGCATTGAAACTGGGAGGCATGATTAATTCACTCTATCCAGAGATCAAGGTAATTTATACTAGAGACACAGATGTTTTTGTCGAATTAGATGAACGTGCAAAAATTGCGAACAGAAATAATGCTGACTTATTTATTTGTATCCATGCGAATGCTGCGAGTGCTGCTGCTTTTGGGACGGAAACCTACGTTTTAGGCTTACACAGGACGAAATCTCAGGAATCCATAGCCATACGTGAGAATGCAACAATCTACTTGGAAGAAGATAAGGGAGAAAAGTATAAAGAATTTAAAATGACGCCTGATGCGATTATTGCACGTCAACTTCAATTAAGCGTTTTTCTTGATCAATCGATCAGTTTCGCTTCAAAGGTACAGTCAGAATTTAAATCCCTAGGAAGATTCGATCGAGGTGTAAAGCAAGCCGGTTTCCTTGTGTTATACAAAACCACGATGCCCAGCGTACTTATAGAAACGGGTTTTTTAACGAATCCAAAAGAAGAGAAATGGCTCTCAGATTCGTTGACGCAAGATAAAATGGCGGGGGCAATGTTTACCGCATTTAAAAAATATAAAAATGAATTAGAGGGAATCGAGGAACAGGTTGAACCAACGGAATATGTGGATCCAGGTCTTATTGAAACGCCCGTTACTGTAGACAATGAGATTATATTTAGAGTTCAAGTTGAAACTTCTGAATCAAGTATATCCTTGACACACGGTAAGTTCAAGGGGCATACCATTTATGAATATTATCAAAATGGATTATATAAATACACCGTTGGTGTTTTTGAAAACGACTTTGATGAAGCAAATAAAATGAAGGCTAAACTAAGAAGTGATGGGTTTGCACATGCATTTGTCGTCGGGTTTCAGTCCGGAGAACGAATTAATTTGCAAAAAGCTATTAACTTAGCAAAAAACTAAAGGTGTGAAATTTTCAAAGGAAATTATTACGGGAGTCTCGACTGTACTTGCCATTGGATTACTGGTAACTGGAGTGAATTTTTTGAAAGGAAATAGCTTCTTCGGAGGTGATGACGTGTACTACGCTTACTTCCCAAATTCAGGCGGAGTATCTGGAGCGACCTCTGTATATGTTGACGGCGTAGAAATCGGAAAAGTCTTAAACGTTGAGTATTTGGGAGGTACAGACTCACTAAAAAGAGTGAAGATGACCTTCAATATTCAGTTAGAGAATTTCAAAATCATAAAAGAATCAAGAATCGAGGCTGGAGCAATAGATCTTTTTACCAAAGGATTAAATCTAATATTGACAGCTGATGCCTCAAAGGGTAACTATAAACCTGGAGATGAAATTCAGGGATTTGTTACCCAAGATATCATGAGTACAGTTGAAGGATATGCCGATCCAATCACTCAGAAACTTCAAACAATGATGGTCTCCGTGAACAAAATGGTAGATGGTGTTACCATTTTCTGGGATGAAACGGCCAGCTCTGAGATTGAAGCAAGTATGCGAGAAGTCAAACTGGCAATTAAGAAATTTGGAAGTGCCGCTGAGCAGATTGAAAACCTTGTTGCAACTGAGAAAATTAAAATTTCTCGCATTATGACAAACGTTCAGCAAATAAGCGAGAACCTTAAGAACAGTAATGATGCGGTGCGGAAAATTGTTGGAAATATGGAGGTACTTACGGATGACCTAGTTTCCGCAGATTTCAAGTCGGTTATTGGTGATGCTCAAAAGACACTTCAAGCAGTCAATAGTATTCTAGACGCTGCCAATCAGGGAGAAGGAACACTTGGAAAACTGCTAAGCGACGAAGCATTGTACAACGAACTGGTAAATACCAATGTGGAACTTCAAGGTTTATTGAATGACCTACAATTACATCCTGAGAAATACATTCATTTCTCGGTTTTTGGAGGGAAACCAAAATATACCACACCACTGACGTCGGATGAAGAAAAGAAATTGAAGGAATTTCTATTAACCCAACCGAAACCACAGTAAACTTCAGCTTGCATGATTTCTATCGTAATTTTTGCACTTCTATTTCTTGTCGGATGGGGATTCTTCGGCTTTAACATGTACAAAATCCGTTCAAATATTCTACTCGGCAGGGATATCGACCGAAACGGGAATAGAAAGGAACGTATTAGAACAATGGTTCTTGTTGCGCTTGGACAACGAAAAATGTTCACACGCCCAATTCCAGCATTACTTCACTTAGCTGTTTATAGTGCTTTTATGATCACTCAAATTGAGCTGATCGAAATATTCATTGATGGATTTACTCCAGAAGCACACCGAATATTCAGGCCAGCATTGGGAGGGTTTTACACGTTCATGATCAGCTTCATTGAAATCCTCTCCTTACTTGCATTAATAGCAACTATCATTTTCCTTGCCAGAAGAAATCTCTTAAAACTACCTCGTCTCAACATGAAGGAAATGAAGGGGTGGCCAAAGATGGACGCGAACATGATCCTGTTCATGGAAATTATTCTAGTTGTATGCATTTTCACAATGAACGGTGCCGATGAAGTTCTCTACCAGCAAGGATTATCACATGCGCAAAACTTAGGGGATGGAACAATGGGCTTTTCTATTAGTAGTTTTCTTGGGCCTTTGTTATTTGATGGTTTAGAACCTGCAACGCTTCATACTTTAGAGAGAATCGGCTGGTGGGGACATGTTATTATGGTCTTTTCCTTCTTGAATTACCTTGCCTATTCTAAACACTTACATATCATATTTGCATTTCCGAATACGTATTATTCCAACCTTGAGAAGAAAGGAAAGTTTACGAATATGGAATCCGTTACAGCAGAGGTAAAGTTAATGATGGACCCAACAGCTGACCCATACGCCGCTCCTCCAGAAGGTGCTGCTGAACCTCAAAGATTTGGAGCCAAAGATGCAAATGATTTAACATGGAAAAGCCTCTTAGATAGTTATTCATGTACCGAATGTGGAAGATGTACGTCATCTTGTCCAGCGAGTATAACGGGTAAATTATTATCTCCACGTAAGATCATGATGGATACCCGTGATCGAATCGAGGAAATAGGCGATAACTTCAGAAAGCATGGCAAAGATCATGTGGACGGAAAAAGTCTGCTTGGAGATTTTATATCTGAGGAGGAAATATGGGCGTGTACTTCATGTAATGCATGTGTAGAAGAATGCCCGATAAATATTGACCCGCTAGCGATCATCGTTGACTTGAGAAGATACTTGGTTATGGAAGAGTCTAAAATGCCATCAGAACTAGCAGGAATGACTACAAACATTGAAAATAACGGTGCACCTTGGCAATTTAGCCCAACGGATCGCCTGAACTGGAAAGACGAAGAGTAATTAGCATGAGCGGAAAGAAGGATTTAATTCCAATAAAGGTGGATGGAGAAACGATTTCTCCAGTTCTCCCTGAAGATGTCAAGAATTACTTGATTGACATCGATGGTACAATTACGGATGATATTCCCAATGAAGAGCCAGAAAGAATGGTAACTTGCCTACCTTTTCCCGATGCGCTAGAAACGCTGAATGGATGGTTCAATGAAGGACATATCATTACTTTTTTTACTTCTCGCGTTGAAGAGCATAGAGAAGTTACAGAGAAATGGTTGGATAAGCATCGCTTCGAATACCACGGCTTGTTAATGGGTAAGCCTAGAGGGGGTAATTACCATTGGATTGACAATCATATTGTTCGGGCGACGCGTTACGAAGGTAAATTCACTGATTTGATTGACGGAAAAGCGAACATTCAAGTTTTTAAGAAATAGAGACTATGGGATTACATGTGCCAACAATGGCTGAAATGATGGCTAAAGGAGAATCACCGGAAATATTATTCTGGGTGGGTTGCGCTGGAAGTTTTGATGATCGAGCAAAGAAAATCACCAAAGCGCTTGTGAAAATATTGAATAAGTGTAATGTGAAGTTCGCTGTGCTAGGAGCTGAGGAGAACTGCACAGGAGATCCAGCGAAACGTGCCGGAAATGAATTTACATTTCAAATGCAAGCGATGATGAACATTCAAGTGTTGGATGGATATGATGTCAAAAAAATAGTCACTGCATGCCCTCACTGTTTCAATACATTGAAAAACGAATATCCTGAATTGGGAGGATCGTACGAAGTGATTCATCATACTCAGTTAATTCAAGAACTCATCAATCAAGGAAAGCTTGCATTAAAGGATGGTGATACGTTTAAAGGAAAGAAGATTACGTTTCATGATCCTTGCTACTTAGGACGAGCAAATGATGTATACGAAGCACCAAGAGCTTTAATTGAGCGATTAGACGGTGAACTTGTGGAGATGAAACGTTGCAAAACAAAAGGTTTATGTTGTGGAGCAGGTGGAGCACAAATGTTCAAAGAAGCCGAAAAAGGCGACAAGGAAATAAACGTTGAACGCACAGGAGAAGCACTAGACACAAAAGCGGATATCATCGCGACAGGATGTCCATTTTGTAACACTATGATGACAGACGGACTAAAGACTTTCGAGAAAGAGGGAGAGGTTCAGGTGTTAGATGTAGCCGAATTAATAGCTAAAGCCGCAGACCTATAATGGAAATAAATGACCTTTCACCGAATAGTAAACTTTGGGTTTATAAGTCCAATCGCCCGATGACTTCGGATGAACAATCTGCCATTCAGTCTGAGTTGAATGAATTCATTCCCCAATGGGCGGCACATGGAAATCAACTTTTTGGAGCATCAGCAATTGAACTTGATTGGTTCGTGATCTTGGCTGTTGATGAGTCAAAATCGCTTGCGTCGGGTTGTTCAATTGATTCTTCTGTACAATTCATTCGATCAGCAGGAAAGAAGTTCAACATAGATTTCTTTGATCGCATGCACGTTTTGATTGAGAATAAAGGAGCCTTAGAAAATATTCACTTCTCCAAATTAGCGGATTACCACGAATGTAAAATCTACGATCCAATGATTGAATCTGTAGCTGAGTACCAATCAAGTTGGTTAGTAAACATCAAAGAAAGTCGATTCGCTTAACTCCAAACGCGAAACATTTCTATTTAAATTTCAATGACCTTTATTGAGCGGAGTAGTTTATTGGCTGTTGCGCGCATTTGGTCAAGCGCTTCTTCAGGTGTGTAATTATATCCAATACTGGTATCCTTGAATCTCAATTCGACATATCTATCAGAAAGTATATTTGTTAAACTGAATTCATACTCAATTTGATTTGGCTTCAATTCACTGAAAGCCATAATTAATACGAAATCGATTCCTCCCAAAGAAATTATTTCTTTTCGTTCGAAAGTCCATCCTTTTAGTAGTTCATCCATCAGGTGTATAAAAGACTGATGAGCAAGAGTTTGATTCTCATCTCTATGGAAAGCATATCCATGAATATCGAGTTCTGCGCCATATGCTTGTTTAGTTGCATAAGAAAGGTAATTTACCGAAGAGTCATCTAAAGCGAAATCATCAGATAGCTGAAATGAAATGCAATGATCATCATACTCGAAACGCTCAATACTTGCTCGGACATCTAAAAGCTCAATGATAATTTTTTCAACTTCATCTTTCTTCTGGTCAATAGCTGATATTGAATTCAATTGATCTGCCAGATTATCATTCTTATTTTTCACATCATTGTAACTACAACTAAGTAAGAGAAGCACAACGAGAGGATAGCAGCAAATTTTACAAAGTAGTTTCCGCATACTCTTTTTTATCTTTTTTCTTCAACCTTACACCGCCAACAAGCTTTAAGCTATAATACGTCTGATTGTAACGGACTTCCTTGAACTTGATTGACTTAATATCGAAATTTGTGACAAACCAGAAGAAGTAGCTGGGCTCCGTAATTCCCGCTATAAATCGAAGGTCCAATCGGGGAGCTAATCCGAGGAATCCTCTTGTGATTGCCCCAGATTGAAAGAATTTGGCCTGAACAACTCCTCCAATCCCTCCAAATAAAGATACTTGCCAATTGTCATAACGATTTACAAAAGCATACCCAGGAACAAGGCCGATATCGAGCGCAGAAACAGCATTTGCACTAGAAATATTTTGAGTGCTATCGATTAAGTCATCTGGAACAATAGGGTCTGAGCCATTACCCACACCAAATAAATTAAGCGTTGACTTAAAATACCATGATTTCTCTTTCCCTTTGTAGTACCCAACTTTCCCTATAACAGCAGGCATTCTAAATGTTTTTGATTTAAAATACCATACATTCGCTGAGACACTAAACACGCGTGTATCTGGCCTGAAATCATTAGGGATTAGCTCATTGAGCGTATCATTCCAATTATAGGCGTTCTTGACAACAAAGCCGCCATAATTTCTCAAGTCGATATCAGTATAAACGCGCTTAATGTTAAAGTTAATCCCCAAGTCTGTATAGCTCGATTTCCCGTACCTGCTTTTTGGACGTAGATCACCTGGTAAACCGAATCCAACCCTAAGAGCGAACCATTTGTACATAACCCCTAATCCCATGGTGGGTTTCAAATTATGCTTAAATTGAACCTTATCATAGCCACCGATAAAGTTATCGTGAATAGAGAAGGGGGCTCCATTAAAACCAAGATCAGAATAGAGAACAACACGATTCTTAAACATCACATAAGGCAATGAATCATTACTCTGAGCAATAGCTAGCTTGCTAATTACACATGCCAGTAAGATGATTAAGTATATTTTCATTCAATTCAAAAATAAGGAAATCAAATTGTTGAACACAGGAATCCATAGCGAGAAAATCAAAAAACGTAAACTCTTGGACATAAAAAAGGTGGTACCAGTCGAGCCAGTACCACCCTTAAAAGGATTCTTGTAAAGAAAATTATCTAACAATAATCTTCTTAGTGATTTTATTAGCGCCATCTGCGATAGTCACAAAATAAACACCATTTCTCAAGTTCATGTTGAATGGAATTGAACCATTGTTAAGAACATTAAGATTTTGAGTGTGAATAGTTTGACCAAGAACGTTTGTCAAGCTAACTTTAGCGTTGTCCATTCCAAGGTTCTCGTAATTCAATACGAAGTTACCACTTGATGGATTTGGAACAACTTTAAGTGATGCAGCATCATTTACTTCATCAATGCCAGCGTTTCCAGTTGACCATTCTACAACTTCGAAATCATCAACGAAGAAGTTAGATGCTACTTGAGTTGCAGCAGTCACGTCAGTATATCCAACACCAAAGATGTCAATTACACCAAATCCAGAAGGAGCACCCCATGCACCAGTTGAAGCCGCAACTCCATCAATGAACAATCCCCATGTAGCTAAATCCAAATCAACTACTACACTAACTTCAAACCATGTTTCTGGTATGAATGTTACAGTGGCAGCTCCTGATTGAGAAGTGTGAATTGATGAATCAGCGTTGAAGAATACATCAACACCATACTCATAAGCACCAGGATTCCATGTTCCTCCCATATTGAAGTAAGCTCCGTCACCCGGAGTAACATAAAGGTTCATTTTAACCTCATAGATACCAGTAGTATACGCTGTAGCAAATGGAGCTACAAGATCATGAATGAAAACAGAAGGTCCGCCATTAAAAACATTCATTGAGTTAGCTGTACTAGCAGATAATGAATCAGACACAAATGGATCTTCAAGTAGATTACCTCCCCAAGTTTGCCAAATAGCAGGACCTTGATCTGCTACGGTACCACCAGCAGTATAAGAATCAAAATTATCCGATATAACTGTTGTTTGACTAAATGCCATCATCGGAAGAGCAAATAGACTTGTAAGTAAAATTGTTTTCATAAAACGTTGTTTTTAGTTTAAACCGAAGCTACTCTTTATTTTCTAACTAGTTGTAAATTAAAACGGTATTTGGTAGGGCAAACGCATTTAAACTTTCAACAATAACTCAAGGTATTGATTGTCCCAGTCTTTTTCCCGTTTAGATTTAATACCCATTTTACATGTTTTCTCTTGCCTAGCAAGATTTAGCGCTATTTTATTTATCAAGGAAAAGATTTGAGAAGCGTTCACTTTTCTTTTTATATTGTGGTCTTCGTTAAAATCCATTAAAATTAATTCCGAGTCTGTGTAACTCGGTTTTTCGCGCCTGATTTATTGGATGTAGATCACCTGGGGAAACGAATCCAACCCTCAGAGCGAACTAATTGTCGTAACACCTAATCCCATGGAGGGGTTTAAATTATGCTTAACTTGAAGCTTGTCATAACCA
This sequence comes from Flavobacteriaceae bacterium, assembly GCA_047624355.1. GTDB lineage: Bacteria > Bacteroidota > Bacteroidia > Flavobacteriales_D > Crocinitomicaceae > UBA4466. Next base: position 19,510 of record JBLHPQ010000063.1, read on the forward strand.
CTAATAAAATCAATGTGAATATAGAAATGAGCCTGTTTTAATGAATACTGCTACCACTTTTCGAATGCCTACTACTAAGTGTTAAGATCTAAGATGTCCTTAATTTGAAATAGTTTACCTACTTTTCTTAAAACTATTGAATTGAGATACGCACTATTTCTCTTTATTTTCCCTATTACTTTAAATAGTAGATCATCTACTTCTATAAAATTAAGCGAGTTTAATTGAAAGCTACATCGTCTAACATAGTGCTTTTATTTTTCATCATTCTAAGCGCAGTTGCTCTGCTTGTTAGATGTGAGCGTACGTCTTCAATCGAAAGTGTTCTTGGAAAGATGAATATCCCAGATGAAAATCCTCAAAGTGCTGAAAAAATTGAACTAGGACGTAAGTTGTTTTTCGATAAACGCCTTTCATCTGACCGAAC
>JBLHPQ010000064.1:0-18906 GCA_047624355.1 Flavobacteriaceae bacterium
GTATGATGCCTAATCACTTTCGATCACTTTCGATCGCTTTTAATTATTTTCTTTTGTTCATCAATTTTGCTCACGAGCGGATGTAAGAAGGAAGACAAAGAGGTAGTAGTTCATGATTATAGAGAACAATACTTGGGCGCATACATTATTGATTACCGTTATATTGCTTTTGAGATAACGAATCCAGCAGGGGCAGATACTATTTATGAATCCTTCGTTGGACAGTTTGTTGCAGGGGGAGATAGTATGATTGTTCTCTCGGGTGCATCTTGGGGTGATCTAATCTATGAAGTTTCACCATCTGGTGAATTAATATTCTGTGGTGGAATTGATGCTGGAGTAATCCATGCTGATAGTGTGGTTACCGATTATACAGTGAATGGATTTTCCTGTGCACCAATGCCAAATGGATGGATCCAACGGTTCAAATTTACTGGATTGCGCTAGAATAATAAGTTGATTTTCTCTGATTGAGATTGCTAAATCTTCGGATTCGTGTAACTTCGCGGAAACATTTCAACCGAATGAAGATTTACAATAACATACTTGAAACTATTGGAAATACGCCAATGGTGAAGATCAATCGTATGACTGAGGATATTAAGGCCTTGGTTCTTGCGAAAATCGAAACGACGAATCCAGGAAATTCCGTTAAAGACAGAATGGCACTTCAAATGATTGATGATGCTGAGGCTAGCGGGATTTTGAAGCCTGGCGGGACTATTATTGAAGGTACTTCTGGGAATACAGGAATGGGCTTAGCGTTAGTTGCTATTATGCGCGGCTACAAATTGATCTGTGTATTGAGTGATAAGCAGAGTAAAGAAAAGATGGATATTTTGAGAGCAGTTGGTGCTGAAGTACATGTTTGTCCAACGAACGTGTCACCTGAAGATCCACGTTCTTATTATTCAGTATCGAAAAGTTTAGCGGCTGAAACACCAAATTCTTGGTACGTAAATCAATACGACAATCCTTCAAATGCGAAAGCACACTATTTGACAACTGGTCCAGAGATTTGGGATCAAACAGATGGTAAAATAACACACTTTGTTGTAGGTGTTGGAACTGGTGGAACAGCTTCGGGAGTCGGGAAATTCTTGAAAGAGAAAAATCCAGATGTCAAAATATGGGGAATAGATACGTATGGCTCTGTATTTAAGAAGTACCACGAAACTGGAATATTTGATGAAAACGAAATTTACCCTTACATAACTGAAGGGATTGGTGAAGATATTTTACCGAAGAATGTTGACTTTGACATTATTGATAAATTCGAAAAAGTTACCGATAAAGATGCTGCAATTTACCAACGTCGCTTGGCAAAAGAAGAAGGAATCTTTGTAGGGAATTCTGCTGGATCGGCAATAAAAGGATTGCTCCAGTTAAAGGGTGAACTGAAAGACGATGATGTTGTCGTTATGTTATTCCATGATCATGGAAGTCGCTACGTTGGAAAGATGTTCAATGATGATTGGATGCGCGAACGTGGATTCCTTGATGAAGAAATTACAACAGCTGGTGACCTTGTTTCAAAACATGGTGATCTACCTCTAGTTTCATTATATGCAGAGGAACTAGTATCTCATGCGATTGACAAAATGCGCCAATTTGGAATTTCTCAAATCCCAGTTGTGAAGGATGGCGGTTTCGCTGGATCATTAAGTGACAATGAAGTTTATCAGTTGCTTTGCGATAAACCAGAATTGCGTGACACGTCTATTTCTGCAATCATGGGTAAAGCCTTTCCAATTGTTCAAGCAAACGCAACAATCGAGCAGGTATCAAGGTTAATTACGAAAGATTGCGACGCTGTGCTAGTTGAATTAGCAGGTGGAAATCATCATATTATTACACGTCACGATTTAATTTCAGCAATAGCTTAGATGACTGAATACCGTGATCAAATGAATCGTATAATCCGACTGGAGTCTTCTCCATGTCGGATTATTTCGTTAGTTCCTTCTCAAACTCAACTCTTACATCATATTGGCTTGGAAAGGGAAGTGGTTGGAATTACCAAGTTCTGCATCCAGCCCGAAGAATGGTTTAAATCTAAAACTCGGATAGGTGGAACTAAAGCTGTAGATATTGAGAAAGTCAGAGCAATGAAGCCTGATTTAATCATCGGAAATAAAGAAGAAAACTCAGCTGGAGATATTGAGCAACTCTCGTTAATTGCACCGGTCTGGATGAGCGATATAAGTACGCTCGATGATGCATTGGAAATGATTCATAGTTTGGGCAAGATTGTAAACAAGCCGACGTCAGATTTAATAGCAGCTATCCAGAATGCTTTCTCCGAACTTTCGATAAGTAAGGAGCGAAAGGCAATAGAGGGGAAAAGTGTGCTTTACTTTATTTGGAAGGAGCCTGATATGCTCGCGGGTAAAGATACCTTCATAGATGATTTACTCACCCGTATTGGGCTGTTGAATGCAACAAACGTCGCTAGATATCCATTGTTACCAACAGATGTGAAAGCGGATCATATTTTCCTCAGTTCGGAACCTTATCCATTTGTAGAAAAACACTTATCGCTCTTTCAAGACGCATTCCCCAATGCTAAAATTACGCTTGTGGATGGTGAGATGTTTTCCTGGTATGGATCGAAGTTGGTGGACGCTCCAGCGTACTTCATAAAGTTATTGAAAGCAATAGGCTGATCGATTACAACAGGCCCGATCGCACAAGGTAATTCAAAATTGCATCAAGCGGTGAATCCCCTTTTTCAAAAGTAACCTCTCCATTTATCGAGCATGAATTTTCAGTGGTCAATTGAACCTTGATATCCATATTTTCTATTCGTTGGAAGAATTGATCGCTCGAAATATAGAGTTCAGACATTTTCATCAGTTTCATGACTAATCCATCCCCTTGGAACTGAGAAAAAGGTTTCGGGGATCCAGATATTTTGAATAAAACGCCATTGGACGTTCCGTGGTTGATGGGCTTGTTTCGTCCTAGATAGACCTGTTGTGGAGTCAATTGTTTGTAGTAAAATTGTTTTCCTCCGAACATAAAATCCGTATCGGTTAGCGAAGCTATTTTTTTCGCTTCGAGGGCTCTGTCTAATTGCGATCTCAGGTCAATCGTATCAACGAATGATACTGACGCATCGAAATGAGGAATTAGAACAGTATTACCTATATCCGTATGTTCTGTATGGCGATGATTTAGACATAAGTGAGAAATTGGAGGTGTGTCCAATCCGATCGTAAGCAAAACATCTCCGAGGAATGTACTAACAATCTCGGGCACTACAGCAGATTCCAAGTAGAAATCAGAGTCTTTTGTTACCCAAGAAATGTGTTTCTCTTTCTCAGACGAATGCGAAGATTTGCCGCGAATCGTCAAGCTGTCAGCATGAATGCCTAGAGAAACCGAGACGTCCGTTAACACTATGTCATGATTCGGAATGGCAAATTTTTTCGCCCAAACTTGAATGATTGCTGTGCGACCCTTCAATGATTTTAACTTTTTAGGATCGAATTCCGACGCTTTCTGGAGTAACTTATTGGCGAATGCTGATAATTCTTTTCTTGATATGCTTCCATCTTCTGAATTTGCCAGAATCAATCCAGTAGCGTTCTTTACCGCAAATATCTGATTAGCACCAATGAATTGCGGTATGTCTGATTTGAATTTTTTAGCGCTATTCAGATTGACGAGAATTCCCATAATTTCTTTCCCTTCACTATTCTTTGTCTTAAAGAGGTAGGCGTCAGACAGGAAGTTTATTCCGGCGTTCGTCGCGTTTTTATCATCACCAGTTTCTAGTAATAACGCTAACAATTCATTGTCTTTTTTATCTAAAATAACTTCCGAGAATCCTTGTGAAAATAATTGACGTCCATCGAGCCGAATAACCATAGTTGCATCAGTTGGGATATACAACTGATTAGTATTGTTATTAGTTTCAAATAGCGAACGTGCGATGAAATACGTCCCCCAAACTAAGGCCAATAGGGTGATTATTCCCGCAATTTCCCCGAAGTTTCTTTTGATCGGCATGTTTCAAATGTACGGGATATTGTCTTAGAATCGACCATTATAGTTAAGTTTGTGTGATGGGTAAATTCGCTGCTTTTATTTTGCGTTTGTTCGGTTGGAAAATCGACAAGAGATCTCCGAAAGGCGTAAAAAAGTGCGTCGTCGTCGTTGCGCCACACACCTCAAATTGGGATTTTATTATAGGGAAATTGGCGTTCAGATCTTATGGAGTTAAGGCGAAATTCTTAATTAAAAAGGAGTTTTTTAAGCCGCCATTCGGTTGGGTTCTAAAGGGAATGGGAGGAATTCCTGTCGATCGCAAAAAGAACAATAACCTCACTGAATCTGCTGTAAATCATTTTAATAATAATGAGACGATGTTCATGCTCTTCACTCCGGAAGGTACTAGAAGTTACAGTCCTAAATGGAAGAAAGGTTTTTATTATATCGCCCAGAAAGCAAAAGTTCCAATTTATCTTGCTTACATGGACTATGAAAAGAAGACGGGAGGCTTTCATGGCGTATTTGAGACGACTGGTAATGCAGGTGCCGATATATTAGAAATTAAGCGGATTTTACATCAGTACAAAGGAAAGGTAGTTGAAAATGGGATCCGCGACGAGGAATTGATAGAGTAGGATTCACCTTTCCATCTTTGTGGTACTCGTTTTAATATCGAAGCCATATGGACAGTGTTTACAATTGTTCTTGCAACAATATCCGCGCTTCAAAAGGTATTTTGCGGTGAATACAGTATATCCCTCAGGACTGAGATAGAAATCATCTTCCTGTAAGGTATTCCGTTTAGAAAATCCTGACATATCATCTGGCATACTGCAAATTTAATACATATTTGTGATGCGCTTATGGAAGTTAGGCATCAATTAATTCAAGCATTCTAATGGATACGAATAAATCAATAATTACTGAACTGCATACCGATAACTGGACGCAACGAGGCATAAGGGTTCTAGTGAAGCGGGACGACCTTATTCACGATGAGGTTTCTGGGAATAAATGGAGGAAATTGAAGTTGAACATTGCCTTGTGTCAGCAACTTAAGAAGGACGCGATACTAACGTTTGGAGGAGCCTATTCCAATCATTTACTAGCAACAGCCGCGGCCTGTAATCTTATGGGATTGGGGTCAATCGGCTTGGTTCGAGGTGATGAGCTGAATGAAAATAGTAATGAGACCTTATCACGCTGTGCTAAATTAGGAATGAAGCTTGATTTTCTTTCTAGAGAAGAATACGGAATGCGAAATGATAAGGCATACCATGAAACAATTAATGCGAGCTACCGTGGTGTTTATATCGTTCCAGAAGGAGGGGCGAACTACTATGGAATTGTTGGGTGTCAGCAAATTTTGGGTGAAATTAAAGAGAATGTTGATCATGTGTTTATCTCGCAGGGAACGACTACAACCAGCTGCGGAGTTCTAATGAGTATTAATGAAGATCAACAGTTGCATGTCGTTCCTGCGCTCAAAGGGTTTGATTCTATCTCTGAAATGCGCGCACTTCTTGGTAAGAGTGGCTTTGAATCTGATATGATTAATGATGTTTTGACACAAGTTGAAGTGCATAGTGAGTCTCATTTTGGAGGTTATGGCAAGCACCCGATCGAATTAGTTAATTTTATTGAAAAATTTTATAGAGATCACCAGCTTAAATTAGATCCAATTTATACAGGAAAAGCAATGCATTGTATGTTAGAAGAGCTCAATGATTCAAAGTATAATGAGAAAACGATCGTGTTTATTCATTCAGGTGGAATTCAAGGGGGAAAAGGAATCGTGAATTTTGAAGCTAACTAGATCCTCTTCTAATGAAATGCATTAAACGAAAAACTCAGTATCGATTGCTCCTAATTAAGTAAGCGGATCAGGTCAACTGCCGCGGCAACGTCGTGAACTCTCAGAATTGAAGCTCCTTTTTTCAAAGCAATCGTATTTAATGCAATTGTGCCAGGTAATGCCTCTTCGGGAGTGATATTCAGCTTTTTATAGATCATTGATTTCCGCGAGAGTCCAGCAAGGATTGGGTGCCCTAGGAAATGAAAAGCCTCAAGATTATCCAGAAGCTCATAATTCTGATCTAAAGTTTTACTAAATCCGAATCCTGGATCGATAATGATATCCTTCACCCCCGCGGATTTTAACTCAGCTATTTTTATTGAAAAGTACCGGGCAATATCCTTGAATAGATTGTCATAATCGGTTAACGATTGCATCGTTTCCGGTGTTCCGCGCATGTGCATAAGAACGTAGGGTACTTGATATTTTGCCGCAACATTGATTATTTCTGGATCTGTTTGAAATCCACTAATATCATTAATCATGCTCGCGCCATTGCGAATAGCTTCTTCTGCAACTTTAGATCTGAATGTATCGATCGAAAGAGCAGTTGATGAATCGAATTCCATTAATTGCTGAATGACAGGGACGATACGATCCATTTCCTCTTGTTCGGAAATAGTAGCTGCACCCGGTCGAGAAGAGTAAGCTCCTAGATCAATTATGTCCGCACCATCCCTTAACATATCTTTAACGCGGGACATTATAGCGACCTCTGATGTGGCTCTACTCGCGCTATAGAAGGAGTCAGGGGTAATGTTGATTATTCCCATAACCCGAGGAACTGACAAGTCAAGTAATTTATCCTTAACTCGGATGCTGCCATTCGCACCAAAATATGTACCTTCAACCTTTGAATTCTGCATGATAAATTGGATGAATAAAACCAACACGGAATACACAAATGTAATCAATGTTTGCCGAGATATTTTCTCGAAGAAAACAGTTGATTATGGAACCGCATGGAGAATCTTGCGGCCAAGTTCTCTTACTGATCAGTTGTTCATTAAAGCGCAACGGATTAGGACTATTCAGGAAACTGGAGAAAACAAGGTCGGTGAGAATATCGAAGACGAATTTGTCGCGATTGTGAATTACTGCCTCATGGCGATAATTCAAGTCTGCGAGAAAGACCTCACCGAGATGGAACTCCCAGCTGAACAAGCGGAAGGTTTGTACGATCACTACGCTGAGATGGCATACGATCTAATGCAAAAGAAGAATCATGATTATGGCGAAGCCTGGCGAGATATGCGCGTGAGTTCGCTTACAGATCTTATACTCCAGAAAATATTTAGGGTCAAGCAGATTGAAGATAATAATGGAAGTACGATTGTCAGTGAAGGAATCGATGCAAACTATTATGATATGATGAATTATGCGGTTTTCGCATTGATTCACATGAACGTGGGACAAAATGTAACAAAATGAAAGAAAAAATCACGATGCCCGGACATTCCCTGATTTTCAATATCGCTTTTGTCGTATTGAATTTATTAGGATTATCTTTTCTTGCCATGGGGAACCATGAAAGTTTCGCTGATAGTAGTGGCCTCTTTAATACGGTTGGCTTAATATTAATGATCACTACGATTGGTGGACTAATAGTTTTCAAGGGTCGATTGATGATGTCGTCAGTTGCACGTGTCCTTGTTGGTGGATTATTCATCGTTTCTGGGTTGGTTAAAGCGAATGACCCGATTGGTTTTTCTTATAAACTCGAAGAATATTTTGAAGACGGGGCTTTGGCCTATCGAATCAAGGAGCTTTTTGGTGCTCCATCTTTTTCGTTAGAGTTTTTAATGGATTCAGCGCTCTTTTTGAGTATTCTTATTTGTATTGCCGAAATTGTTTTGGGTGTATTGACGATCATAGGAGGGAAGATCAAAATCGTTTCCTACTTCATGATGTTCATGATGCTCTTCTTCACATTTCTAACGTGGCATACGGCTAATTGCGACAATGAAACGACCTTTGTCGATCGTGACACCTACGAGATGAGCGATCCGCTCGCGGCTTTGAAGTTGGATGAGATCAAGATGAATCTCGATAATGAAGATAAGACGGACGATAAACGAATTACAATTGTAAGCCAATCAAGTAGCGAGCTTGTCGTTGACGAAGTTAAAAAGCCTCAATGTGTTGATGATTGTGGATGCTTTGGCGATGCTTTAAAAGGATCTGTTGGGAGATCTTTGACGCCTGGCGAATCGTTTTGGAAGGATATTATTGTGCTGTATCTCGTGATTTGGATCTTTATAGCCCAACGAATTATTAAACCAAATGGAGCAAAAGAAAACCTCTGGTATGTCATATCGAGTATGGTCATCATCGTTTTCTTCTCTTGGGTCTTCGGTTGGTATTTCCCGATCTTATTTGGACTTGTAGGGCTCCTAGGTGCTCTATGGATGTTAAGGGCCGGGGGGAAATACTTAGGGAACCATTACGGTAGCGCGCTATTCGTGACGCTGATTTGTGGAATCTTCGTGACCTTCGTAATGTTCTACTCGCCACTTAAAGATTACAGACCTTATGCAGTAGGTGCAGACCTCAATCTTAAGATGACTGATGGCGTTGAGGGGGAGTATGAGAGTATGCTCTTATACAAGAATAAGAAGACTGGAAAAGAAAAAGAATATTCATCTACTTCAAAAGAATATACAGATTCTAAAGTCTGGGAAGATGAGGATTGGGAGTATAAGGACATGGTGCAAAAAACAATTGTCGCATCAATAAATGCATCGATTATGGACTTCAATCCAAGTATCAGGGTTGATGAAATGATTGATGCAGAAAGAGAGCTTTCATTCGTGAAAAGTATTTTAGATACGTCAACAGTGAAACTTTTAAAGATTTTGTCGTTAGAATATGATAGTGAGATGGAGATTTCTATCGAGGAGTATGAATTAGATCCCGGAGGGTTCCCCGCAGAAGAGTACACGATCTTAGATACGATGGTTTCTCTGAACCCAGAGTTACAGGATGTTGAGATCAAGGATGCACTGTTATCGCAAGAACAAGTGGTAATGGTGATATCTAAAAACTTGAATGAAGGAAGCTGGGGAGGTATCGATCGATTGATTAAAATTTATGAAATGTGTAAAATGAATGATATTCCATTCCTAATGATTTGTAACGCAACACGGGATGAAATAATCAAATTTAGAGAGAAACACAATTTCATGATTCCAGTTTTCTCAATGGACGAGATTGAATTGAAAATTATTTCAAGGTCAAATCCAGCATTAATTGTTTTGGAGAAAGGGGTAGTCAAAGAGAAGTATTCTAAAAGAACAATTCCTACTGCCGAGAAGTTTAAAACAAACCATTTAAATTAATAGAATGCCGCAAAATATTGTTGCTGGGAACTGGAAGATGAACCTTAACTTGGAGGAGGGGATTGAACTAATTCATGGAATTACAACGAATGCTCCCAATGTTCAAGTAATTGTTTTTCCGCCTTCTTTATTTGTGAATGGAATCTCAATTGCTGCAGGAGAAAAATGCGCAATTGGAGTTCAAAATTTCTATAGCCAAGAAGCTGGAGCGTTCACAGGAGAAGTGTCAATAGCACAAGTGAAAAACGCTGGAGCATCGATTGGTCTAATTGGCCATAGTGAGCGGCGTGGCCTTTTCTGTGAGAGTAATTCACTCTTAAAAGAGAAGGTTAATGCAGCATTGGTAAATGATTTTAAGTTCATCTTTTGCTGTGGAGAACCATTGGAAGTAAGAGAAGCTGGAAGTGAAAGTGAATTTGTTAGGCAGCAATTAGAGGAGAGCTTGTTTCATCTAACAGCTGAACAAATGACCAATGGAATAATAGCCTATGAACCAATTTGGGCGATAGGTACTGGAAGGACGGCATCTTCAGAGCAGGCGGAGGATATGCATAGAGAAATACGCTCAATGCTGGAAAATAGATACAATGCGCAAATTGCTAGTTCAGTTTCTATCTTGTATGGAGGAAGTTGTAAGCCTAGTAATGCAAAAGAACTTTTCGCCTGTCCGAATGTTGACGGCGGTTTAATTGGTGGCGCAGCATTAGATGCAGCAGCGTTTAACGGAATTATTGACTCATTTTAAATGGAAAATTTAGATACGCTCGAAGTAACGATTGTACTTTCTCCGAAAGATCCTTGGAGCGATATTCTGGTAGCTGAACTTTCTGAATTGGGCTTTGACAGTTTTGTACAGACAGACTCTGGTTTACAGGCATTTGCTCAGGCAAAGTTAGATGTGGATAATATCATGACTAATCTTTCCTGTTCGTCGATAGAGGATGTTGACTTCTCTTGGGAGAAAAAAGTGATCCCGCATCAAAACTGGAATGCAAAATGGGAAGCTGACTTCCATCCGGTTTTTATTAAAGACATAGCTACCATTCTTGCGCCATTTCATGACAAGGCGCTAGCCATAGGTCATACAGTTGTAATACAACCACAAATGTCATTTGGGACAGGGCATCATCAAACCACATGGATGATGACTAAAGCCCTTTTCGAAATTGATAAAATGCCCGCCAAGGTATTAGATATGGGGGCTGGGACTGGAGTTCTTTCAATATTCGCAGAGCAATTGGGCGCTGAAAGAGTATTGGCAATCGACATTGAAGATTGGTCTGCCGTAAATGCCAGTGAAAATGCTGAACGAAACGGATGCACTAAAATTGAGTCAGTTTGTGGTGATGTAGACAAGATTAATGGAGAGAAATTTGGATTAATTATTGCTAATATCAATAAGAATGTGCTCAAAAAGCACATGAGTGAATACGCAAAAGCCTTATTAGCAGGAGGAACGCTTCTGTTAAGTGGCTTTTTTGGCTCTGATGTTGATGAATTGGTAACTTTTGCCGAACAATTCGGTCTTACAAAGAACGAGGAATACGCAAAAGATGAATGGGCTGGAATTCGACTGTCTAAGTTGGATTCCAACCTCTGCGAAGATAAGTAGGCAAACATTAAAACAAGAAATTATGAATCGTAAACTTTGGCTAGTATGCCTTTTGTTGTTCACATCATTAGTTGGGTGGTCTCAAACATTTCCGAATACCAAGGAGAAGTTTGTGAAGGATTTTCAGAAGAAAATTTCTGAGTACAGTGATCGTGATTTAAACAAGTTCGTCAAAGATGAATTTGCCATACTGCTCCTGGAAACGCAAGAATTCCCTGACGATTATTTTGCGAAATTAGTCGAGAGCTGCAATAAGATGGAGGTGAAACGCCTTAAGGTTTATCCAGAAATATATAATTATGTCTATTCAGTAACAACGTTCGTTACCTCAAAGCAACCTAAAGAAAGCTACTTGGCATGGCAGTCGACGGTAGATAAGATGCTAGAGTCACGACAGGTGAAGAAGATAAAATCGTTTGTTGAATTTACAGCAGGATTTTTGTCCAATGGAAATATTTCTACATCATCAAATTTTGCTTGGTTCTACCTTGGCGGTAACTATGCCTTCGAATTTGATTCCAAAGTTCAAGTAAACCTTTCAGGCGGGAATTTGGTGTGCCGCGCAATCGGTAAATCAGGTGCTACAAGAGGGCAGACAGTTGATAGTCTTAGGGTGCTAGATACAGATGGAGTCTATGATCCTGTACTTAAAAAGTGGATTGGAAATAGCGGGAAAATTACATGGAATAAAGTCGGACTTGATCCAACAAAAAACTATGCAGAGCTTAGCGAATATGACCTATCGCTTAAATCTTCTACGATACGTTTTGATTCAGTATCACTGACCACGCCGTATTTCGATAAGCCAATATTAGGAACTCTAACTGATAGGGCATTTAAAATCAATAGAGAAGAGGATAAAATCTATCCGCAATTTCTTTCTTTTGAAAAGAGGTTGGTTATTGACGAAATTGTAATTGGTGTTGATTATGTAGGAGGATTTGCACTGGAGGGAGCATCTTTCGTGGGTGCAGGAACTGATTTAGAGCGGGCAATGATAACAATTAAGAAGGACGGTGTGCCGTTTATTACTGCAAAGGCTAAGGAAGTAGTCGTGTCGACAGAGAAAATTAGTGTGTACCAAGGCGAGATGGCATTATTCTTTAAAACAGGTGATTCGCTTTCACATCCAGGAATAAGCCTAAGCTATAGCCTCGAGAAGAAGCAAATTCAGCTTACGCGCGCAAAATCTGGTATTGGCCAAGCACCATTTCAAGATTCTTATCATAAGCTCGATGTTTACGTTCCTAAAATCATTTGGAATCTGGATGAGGAAGAACTACATTTCACCTATGAATTCGGTACCAGTCAAGAACAGCGAGTGGCCCAATTTGAATCTCAAGCATATTTTGATACTCGATTGTACGATAAACTTCAGTCCATGGAGGCAACACATCCGCTTGTGGCGATATCGAAATATTGCTATAAATACGATGAATACACGCTGACAGAAGGACAGGCTGCCACAGCATTGAATAAAACAGTGGAACAATCAAAATCGCTTTTATTGGAGCTATCGAGCCTAGGGTTTATTAGCTATGACAGTGAATTGAAAACAGTAGTGGTAAAAGATAAATTGAACAATTTCGTTCGAGCTAAGGTTGGTAAACGTGATTATGATAATATCGTCTTTACATCTGATTTAAGACCTCGGAAGCTCAGTGCAAGAATGGTAGAACTTGCAGTGGAAGATCCTGCTGTTACCGATGAATTCAATCAACGGAATCGAGCGTTAATGCTGAAAACTGATTTTGCGGTGATGAGTTTGGTAACACTTGATTTGGATTTAGAAGCAGTCGATCATGTATTGATCTCTGCAAACAAAAACACGATTGTTTTTCCTAATGATGGGATTGTGAAAGTGAAGGAGAATCGAGATTTTCTTTACGCTGGCTGGACCAATGCAGGAAAATTGGAGACTGACGTTACCCTCGCTAGCTTCAGCTATGAGAAGTTTGTCATTAAACTTCAGAAAACGGAAGAAAGTCTATTCAGAATTCGTCCTCTTGATAAGACACATGGAACGAGCGGTATTGCGATGGTGAGCCGACTGAAAGGAGTTAGTGGTGAAATTCAAATAGATGATCCTTCGAATCGTTCTGGCGTCAATACTGACTTTGGAGCGTTTCCAAAATTGGTTTCAGTGAATACTACTAAGGTCTTCTATAATTATAAAGATATCTATCGTGGAGCTTATGATAGTACACGTTTCTATTACGCGGTTGTGCCGTTTACCATGGATAGTTTAAATAACTTTAAGGAAAGCAGCATGAGACTGGAGGGAGAACTTGTATCAGCAGGCATCTTTCCAACTATTACTGAGCCTCTCAAGATAATGCAAGATTATTCTTTTGGTTTCTCAACTGTGGCTCCAGAAGGAGGTCATGAATTCTATGGATCGGAAGCGAAATACGAGAACAGAATTTTGCTAAGTCACAATGGTTTACAAGGTGATGGAACAATCAGTTTCATAGCATCAACATCGGTTTCAAAAGCATTATCGTTCTTGCCTGATTCAACTGTAGGGTATGCAAATTTTGTTAATCGACCGGTTGAGAGCGGGGTTGAATTCCCTGACGCTCATTCTGAGAGAGCATTTATCACCTACATTCCGAAACAAAACATACTAAGGGCTGCCTCTACCGCGAAAAATGATATTTCAATGTTTAATGATGAGGCGCAAATGAGAGGAACGGTAATTATCCGTCCATCTGGTATGCGAGGATTTGGCTTAATGTCATTCAATAGTTCAAACTTAATTTCAAAAGATTTTGAATTTAAGCGCTATGATATTTTGTCAGATACGTCTTCTTTTCGATTGAAAAATCAAGGAGATGATACCACGGAAGATGCCTTGGTATTTAAAACAGATAATGTTAAAGCTACGGTTTCATTTAAGGACAGAGTTGGAACCTTTAATTCAAATGATGGGGAGAGGAAAGTAGAATTCCCTGTAAATCAGTACGTGGCTAAGATGGATCTCTTCAAATGGATGATGGATGATTTGACCATTGTGATGGAGAAATCAGATGAATCGACTCTTAATATTGATATCGGTGTCGATTTAGTTGGATCTAACTTCTATTCGACACACCCAGATCAAGATACGCTAAACTTTAGAGCTCCGAGAGCGAAGTTTGATGCGCGAAAGAAGACCATTTATTGCTCCAAAGTTGAATACATTGATGTAGCGGATGCGCGGATTTATCCTGACAGTATGAGACTCAATATTCGAAAGAAGGCCAAGATGGATCCATTAGAAAATGCAACGATTGTGGCGAATTACATTACCAAATTCCACCGATTTGAAAAAGCGGATGTAGAAATAAAAGCGAGACGGGATTACAAAGCCGAAGGCCAATATCCTTATTACGATGTAGATAGCAATGTAACTTATATTGCCATGAAGAACATCAGCCTAGATACCTCATATCAAACGAAGGCATCTGGGAAGGTTTCTGCAGATGAGGACTTTAAGTTAAGTAAGGAGTTTGATTATTATGGGGATGTTTCTATTTACGCTGCGAATCCACTTATTTCGTTTTCGGGAGCCACAAGAATTAACCATGATTGTGAAAAATTTGATCGAAACTGGATGGCATTTCAATCTGAAGTCGATCCTAAAAACATTCAAATACCAGTAGTGGGTGAAATGAAAGATTTGGAGGGTGGTTCGATTTCGGCAGGAATCGTTTGGCGAGATTCACCAAATACAGATAGCATAGCCTTATATCCTACATTCCTTTCTTCATTAGTAGGTCCCGGTGATCCAATCGTTATGACGTCTAGCGGGTATTTACAATATGATGGTCTTACAAAGGAGTTCCAAATTGCTTCGAAGGACAAGCTACTCGATCGTGGCGAAAAAGGAAATTATATTGCCTTGCATACGGAAAGTTGTTCTATGAATGGTGACGGTGTGATTGACCTCGGTATGGACTATGGTGATGTCGCAATTGAAACAGTAGGTGTTGTTAACTACAACCAGTCTACTGGAAAGACAACGATGAATCTCACCGCTCGCTTCGATATGCCGCTCGATAAAAACGTGATGGAAGCATCCGCTGAGCGGTTGAATGAAATTGAAGGTCTGCAACCAGCAGATTTCTCTTCCAATACCCTCGAACAGGCGATTGTTGAATGGGATGGTTTGAAAGCCGCGGATAAATTTGTTGAAGAGTACGTGCAAGAAGGGAAGGTTAAGAAGCTTCCGGATGGCTTAGAAAAATCGATTACGATCACGGGCCTAAGATTGAGTTCATATGAGAGTAGTCGACTTCAAACAAGTGGGTTGATTACGGATGTCGAATCTGCTGTTCTTGTCAGTTATTATGGTAAACCGGTGATGAAGTATGTACCACTTAAGGCCTTTTTTCAGCAGACATACTCTGGTGTGAAGGGTAAAACGAATAGTGATATGTTTACTGTATACATGGATATACCTGGAGGATCAAGTTACTTATACAACTATAAAATGGCTCAAAAGGATGGTGTTCTTAAAATATTATCAAGTGATGCTGAGTTGAGTGGAGCAATTACTGCAATTAAAGAGGACAAGCGTAAAAAGAAAAACTTCAACTATGAAATGACGTCGAGTAGCGCATTTCTCGCTACCTTTATGAGGTTGTTCGAATAGAATACGGAGTGCGGTTTATTTTTATGCCCTTTCTTTCTTTCTTTCTAATTTGAACCTTTTTGTATCGTAGGCGTACTATAAACGTATATAATTTCATGGTATGCGAGACTATCTTTGAGAGCGTTAAAGCAAATACTAACGGTTCTTGTGTTCTTCATCCTGGCTGGGTCTATCCAAGCCCAACAGACGGAAGAAGAAATCAAGGAAAAGGCCAACAGACTGTTCGATCAAGAACAATACGTTGAGGCCACGTCACTATTTTTGCGCTTAATTTCCCTGCATCCAGAAGATGTAAGCTATAATTACAAATACGGGACATGCCTTCTCTTCAATTCAGATGATCAGAAAAAGGACGCATTGCGCTACCTCAGCTTTGCCATAAAAAGCAATTCAGTTGATCCAAGAGCCTACTATTTTAGAGGGCGAGCATTCCACCTAAATTATCAATTTAAAGAGGCAAAGTGGATGTATCAGGCCTATGAAAAGAAACGATCGCCTGAAGACATAAAGTTTGACGTAACCCATGAAATAGAGATGTGTGATAACGGTAAAAGCTTGTTGTCGACGTTCACGGATATCATTGTTTCAGAGAAGAAACAAATCGATGAAACGAAATTCTTTAGACTCTATCATGATATGGAGAGCATTGGTGGAAAGATCCTAGTAACCGAACGTTTCCAAAGTAAAATGGATAAGAAACTTGGTCACGTACCAATCGTTCATTTCCCCAAGGATGCCAAGGCTGTCTATTACGCTAGTTATGGTGAAAAAGGTGACACTGGACTCGATATCTATATTCGGAAGAAGCTTCCTGACGGATCTTGGGGGAAGCCCTTCCCTTTGCCGGGTGAGGTAAATACTCCATATGACGATAATTTCCCTTACCTGCATCCGAGTGGTAGGTACCTCTATTTCAGTTCAAAGGGACATAACTCGATGGGAGGCTATGATGTTTTCATGTCGCGTTACGATACAGCATCAAATGGCTTTGTGAGAACGGAGAACGTGGATTTTGCAATATGTTCACCAGATGATGATCTTTTTTACGTAGTCGATGCGGATTTTCAAAACGCGTATTTCGCGTCGTCACGGCAAAGTGAGCAAGGAAAAGTTCATGTTTATAGAGTTAAAGTTACAAGGATTCCGATTCAGGAAGTGATCATTATGGGAGATTTCTTATCGGAAATCAATCCTAAAAATAAAGACATGCTCGTGACAGTTCTCTCTGGAGCTACTGGAGATGAGATTGGTCAGATTATGTCGAATGCTGATGGAAAGTACTCTTATGTTTTTCCAAAAGGAGGAAAGTATACCTATCGAATAAAAATTGATGGCATCGAAGAAGTCACAGAAATTGATTTCGACCTACCTTTCTTGGATGAATTTCGACCGCTTAAGCAAAGGGTGATTCACAAACAAGTGGATGGAGGCGAGGTAGTGCAAATTGTCAATCTATTTGATGAACTCATCGAGGGTGGTTCTGAGTTGATTGGTTCAATTCTCCGAAAGAAAGCGGAGTTAGATGTTAATGTAGATGATTTTGATCCATCGATTATTACTCAAATAGAATTAGAGCAACGGCGCGATGAAATACTTACTGGACTTGGCTTCAGCGGTATGGCGCCACGGGAAGTTCAGAATCAACTTGTAGAATTGAGTACAGCGGAACAAAGCCATCAATCGACAGCAAAGAAAATGTCTGATGGGATTGATCAGAATATAGTTGATGCCTCTTTAGATTTAAAGGAATTGGTAGCAATCCAGCAAGATTTGATTAACAATGCTAACCTCGCTGAAGATCCTGCTCAGAAGTATGAATACCTCACTGAAGCTAAAAAGATTGGTGAAGAAATTACAGCAATTACGGATCAGATAGGAAGTTTAATCGACCTAAAAGGAGACATACAAGCTAAATTGAGTGATCTACCCGCAAATGATGCTGGCGTAACTGAATTGAAAGAAGAATTTGATGCGCTGCTTACCACTGGTGATGAAGAAGCGGCTTGGAACCTATTGGCGTTGAATCAAAGTAAAATTTTCGCAGTCAGAAACGGTGCTCCAGAAGGCTTAATCGCAGATATGATCGATGAGGGCATCGAGTTAAAAAGTGCACAGACTAGATTGAGGGAAACGAGCACAACAAATACAGCGGAGATTAGCCGGATTGAAGCTGATATAGTACTCTTAAAGGGGCAATTACCAGGGGCGAAGAAAAAACAGGAACGCCAACTTCTGGAAGAAATCGCGAGCAAGGAGGAGGAACTACAGATTTTCATCAACGAAAATAGATTGAACCGAGGTGATATGATCGCCTTGGATATTAAATCTGGGATCCTCGATGGAAATATAGGTGTCCTCCAAGAATCTGTGAATGGAAACTTGTTGGCCTCCGTAGGATCTGCAGAAGTAGAAGCGGCCATAAAGGATGCAAATGACATCAGCAACGGAAGCCCTGATATTCAAATACTAAACGACATTGCCGCCCTCGAATCGCAATATCCAGAAATTGCCAGTACAGAACCACTTGTAACGCCAACGAATGAATCGACAAAGGGTGTTCTCGAAACGGCGCATGCAGATGCAGTTGGACGTATCAACGATGATCCTACTAAAACGGAGATCGAGAAATTAGAGGGCTTGATAGCAAACAACGAACAGATCATCGGTCAATTGACAATTGAAGTTGCGGCAATTCAATCTAGACTAGACGATGACCCTGAGAATATGGATCTTTTGGTCGAGCAATTAGAATTGGTTGAATATAGAAATGAGCTGGAAGCAAGTACCAATGGATTTGTCGCTGAAATAAAAGCAATAAACAGCACTAATCCGCCAGTAGCTGTATCAAAACAGGATGTAATCAATAGCATCTCTCCGTCATATACTTCAGAAATACTGGAAATCAAGTCAAGCCCTCAATTGACTCCTAAAGATAAGCTGATCCAGACAGGGATTAAAATTGAAGAGCTTAATGAAACTATCGCTACTCGAATTGGAACGATAACTACTGAACTTGATACAGATCCAGGAAATCCAGACCTGCTTGGCGAACTTGGAGTTTTACAATCTGTAAAAAGTGAAAATGATGTCGAACTGATTACAATCGCCAACGAAATAGAGAATATCGAAAACGCAACACCAACGATCGTTCAGGTAACGGAAGTAGAGGTGGTGGAAGGCGTTAAGCCAGGCCATGGTGATCGAGTAACTGAGATAGCTGAGGACACTAGTCTTTCTCCCGGGGATAAGTTAAAACAGTTCCAAGAGAACGATGAAGATTTGTTGACTAGAACCAATGGTGCAATTACGAAAGTAGATCAGGACATAGAAGCGAACCCTGGGGATCCAATATTAATTGAGCGCAAGAAAACGCTGGAAGGAATTGCCACAAATACATCGAATGTTATTGACGAACGAGCGCAGGAAATTAACGCCATAGACAATGTGTCTTCAATTATCGATTTAGCGG
>JBLHPQ010000065.1:0-18906 GCA_047624355.1 Flavobacteriaceae bacterium
TAAATGACTCATCATACTATGCCTTGGAAACTCCTCGCTTTCCAGTGTGTCTTTTATATTTCCTTTTTCATCGTAGCTAATCCAAGGCCCATTCGGGAGAGCATCAATAAACTTACCGACCATTTTTCGCTCGCCATTTTTATGGTGCATAATGAAATCACCAGATCCAGATTTAAATTTTGCGTTAGTCATCATTTCTCCAGAGCCGAAATAGGCATTAAATTTCCCATGTAACAAACCGGACTTAAACTTACCATTACATCGAAGTTGTCCATCCATATAGGATTGCTGAAACCCTCCATCAAGTACTCCTTTCTTATAATTCCAAGAACTTCTAATTCCCGTACTTCTATTAAAATCATCACAGGAACCAGTATAATCATGAGGCAGATTATCACATGCTAATTGAGCTGATAGATTACAGGCTAAGGAGATAAAGATGAGTAATAAGCACGGTTTCATTCTTTTAATATTCGGAATTTTCATGCTACAAAATTATTCATTCAATCGCACAAACACCAATTTTCTTCACCCTGCCTAATCGAGAATGCGGGATTCCGCAACCCTAAACTCGGATACTACCCTATTTTCAACATTTCTACACCGGAAAAAAAGCACTCAAAATCAACATAAACATCTCTTAATAAATACTATGTGAGAAAAAATATCTTCAATGTATTTTGCTCACTTTCATATGCGGTTTTTTTGAATGCTTTCATTTTATAGCTTTGGTATATAAGTTCTACATGACTTTCTAACCACTCACTAATGATGCACGACCTACCTCAAATTAGAAATGGTCAACGAAAACTGCTCAGTGCATTATTCACTGCGCAATTTTCGTTCTAGGCTTGTTAATAATTTTGACAAATTAATTCCCGTCGTGCGGTCGTCCTAATGCCATGAGGAAGATTATATAGTCCTCTTTCGATTTCAGCAAATCTAAGTTATGATTCAGAAATAATTACTCATGGTATAGGCACGTCGCTTCATTCTGAAATTTATTATCTTCGCTCTATGCAACGAGTTATTGCCTTCCTTATTCTTTTTATTATTTTGCCTTTCTTGCTGTTTTCACTTCTAATAGTTGTGCTAATTGACTGGCAAAATCCTATTTTCGTGCAGTATCGTTTGGGTTTGAACAAGGCTAATTTTGTGATTTATAAGCTGAGAACTATGAAATCTGGCAAAATCACACTGCTCGGAAAAATAATGAGAAAAACAGGCATTGATGAGCTACCTCAATTAATTAATATTATCAAGGGGGACATGAATTTTGTTGGCCCCCGACCTCTTACGCAAAACGATGTTTTTCGATTAAAATGGAATGATATTGGCCACACTCAGCGATGGAGTGTTGAACCCGGAATTACTGGACTTGCACAATTAGTAAATGTATGTGACGCTAAGGTCTCATGGCAAAAGGATATCGATTACATTGAACGGCGATCGCCAGCACTTGACATGAAAATTATTTGGCAGTCTGCGCTCGTTCCATTTCTAGGAAAAAGTCGCGTGAAACAACAGATCCATAAAGCAACACTATGAATGTTCTCGTAAATGGAATTGGCAACATAGGAACCACCTTACTTGCTTTACTCGTAAAATATAAAACCGAATTAGGGATAGAGACGATCTACGGGTTTAAGAATGCTCCCAGGCCCTGGCAGGATGAAGATCTGGATTTTTTGAGAGATTTGGGCATCATTATTTGTTCTCGTCAATCTAATAAGCAAATGACATTTGTAGATGACATTATTGATGACGTATCCTACATTTTTGACTGTACAAGCAATGGCGGCGGTATGCGCAACAAGGAGTGGTATGTCGACTTGCCGAATTTGATTGGTGCGAGTGCGCAGGGCAGTGAAAAAGACTTTGGATTGTCGTTTATGTCATCCGTGAACAATCGTGCGTTAGAAGGACAGAAATTCGCGCATATTGTTTCGTGTAACACCCACGCAATTGGATCACTCCTGTCTACCTTCACAGGAGACGATTTGAGCAATCATGAATCCTCCGACTTTGTTGTTGTTCGTCGTTCCGAAGACCTAGGTAATCATGAGCGATTGGTTGCTGCGAATGTTGTCGCAAGACATCTGGATGATCAGGTTGGGACGCATCATTCTATCGATGTTAGAGACCTTTATGCCACCATCAATAAATCTGTGAGGGTAACTTCATCAGATGTAACTACTCCAAGCCAATTGATGCACAGCGTCCGCTTCAATATCAACTTGGCAACACGAATGTCCCAAAAGCAAATTGAGGAGAAAATCGCCGCTAATTCTTATGTTTCGACCTCCGTAAAATTTGACTCGAATGTAATTTTTGAGCGAGGAAGAAGAATTGGGTTCCAGGGTAGAATTTTTTCCCATGCGATCATAATTGCCAATAATATGCTAATCACGCCAAATTCAATAAAAGGATGGGCATTTATTCCACAGGAAGGTAATACATTATTGAGCACGCTTCACGCGTTTCTCCTACAGACAAAACACTCAGAAAGCAATAAGATCATGCACGCAATTGCACATGATCTTATTTATAAAAAGTGGTGATCGATCTACGGTCTAGTCAATTCCATTTCGACACGTCTGTTCCGCGCTTTACCCTCTACTGTATTGTTTGGAGCTATCGGCTTAGATTCTCCAAAGTATGAGGTATCAATACGACCGGCATCTACGCCATTTGAGACAAGGAATTTCTTCATAGCTTCTACCCTATTCTGAGATAAACGAAGATTATATTCAATCGTTCCATCACTATCTGTATGTCCTTCCATCTTAATTCGAACATCTTCGTGGACCAATAGTAAGTTTGTCAGGGCCTCAAGGGATGCGTAAGAGCCCTTCTCGATTATTGACTTATCGTGTATAAACTCGAGGTTTTGCTGCGCCGCGAGCATTGCTTCACGTAGATTTTTATCACCCACAGCAAGATTTCGGAAAACGGTATCTACGCGCTCAACAATTAATGTATCTCTAATTGTCTCAACAATCGTTATAGTATCCCTAGGTAAATTCTCAACAGCAATTAACGGGATAACTTCCTCACGATTTTTCTTGCAGAACTTCAGCCCTAGAACAACTTCATGAGATCCTGAACCATAGGATGCGATATTTTGCAGTGGTGCTTCATAAGCGTATCCAATAAAGAAGAGCTTGCGAACATTTACACCAATCCTACCAATTAGTCCAACATTTGTTCTCCAACCAATTCCGCCATAGATGAAATCATTGTAATTAATATCGGCACTAAAATCAAATTGTTGAGATGTATTAATCCCTCGGTAGAGGATGTTTGGTTTAAGCGTTAGACTTTTATTTAAGACTATGTCGTACGCCGCATAACCAACTAAGTGTCGTTTCAGGCCATATCCTTCTAGGTTTTGATAATCAAACTGAGATCGGGCCTCAATCAATTGTCTTGCCGCAAAAGACAACTCTAAACCCTTAAACTGGTAAACTATTCCTGCTTCTGAATTGAATGAATTAGAGCGCTGAACTCCACCTTCAACAATCTGATCCCCAGCATCAAATGCAATTGCATCTGAAGGGTCTATTCTCATCTGGAAGTAACCACCAGAGACTCCCAAGCGTACATTATGCTCTTTGGCAATGATGAAACCATATGAAACTGCTCCCGATGCCGAAAGCTGATTTAGCATTCCTAATTTATCTATGAGCAAGGATCCTCCAATTCCCCAATGCTTTCCTAAGCGCGTATTTGCATTTAAGAAACTTGTCGTTGGTGCTCCGGGAACTTTCACCCACTGATTGACATGAGAGAAGTTTAGTTCGGTACAACCACTCGCTCCGGCAAACGCAGGGTTGAGTGCAAAGGTGTTGTAATTAAAGAGATTCGTCTGTCTTGTTTGTTGTGCAAATCCGTTAGAAATGAATCCAACTGCAACAACTACGAGTATATGTTTTACAATTTTTTTCATCGTTCTATTGTTTAAGTCTCAATAGGTTAATAGCTCCTTCATACGTACGATTCGCTGTACAGCCTATAGTGTAATAGTAAACTCCGTCTGGCAGTATCTCGCCTTCCTTCGTTCCATCCCACTCATTCTGATAATCATCGGTTTCGTAGATCGGCTGGCCCCACCTATTGTAGATGACGACATTACATCCGACTATTTGATTCAGATCACTCACCTTCCAAGTATCGTTTCGACCGTCGTCGTTTGGCGTACATATATTACTGATCTCCAATAACGCTTCACAATCGAGGACTTCCAATTCCAGTGTTACGATTGAATCGCACCCACCAGAAGTTGAGAACGATTCTGTATAGATCCCTGAGACAGTCAGTGACTGAGTACCCAATGTGTAAATCTCTCCAAGACAAATTGATTGTCCGAAAGTTGTATCGATTGAGGTAGTAACTGTTAAGAACAGTTGCACTAATGAATCGCAACCACCACCCGTTATGAATAGTTCTGAATACTGTCCACTTGTGGTTAATGCCTGATTACCGAATGAGTAGGTCTGTCCATTACAAATCGTAGCCGAGACAGAATTTTCTAAGGTCGGACTTACAAACAGGAACATCGTCACCAATGAATCACAGCCAGATGCAGTTGAGAACATTTCATTATAGGATCCAGATGCGGAAAGTGTCTGTGTCCCAAACGTTATTGACGTTCCTTCACATATCGTTTGTGTAATTGAATTCGTGAGTAAAGGTGTAACTGTTAAGTAAAGCGTCACGATACTATCGCAACCCGCGAGAGCAACGAGTGAATCAACAAATACTCCAGAGGTGGAAAGATTCGTTCCTCCGAAAGGGTATGTCGTTCCGGTACATATCGTCTGCGTCACATTCGTATAAAGTTCACTCTCTACAAATAGATTTGTCGTAATGATACTATCACAGCCATTCGCAGCTACCAAAGTATCATAATACTGACCGGCAACAGAATAGGTACTACCCGCAACCGTATAGGAAGATCCCGTACAAATTGTAATTGCCGTTGAGACGTTCACCGGATCCAAGATCGTAAGCGTCGTATAAATCGTACTATCACATCCGTTTGACGCGGTAAAAATATCGGTATATACTCCAGCCGTTGTTTGAGGAGCTCCTTGCAATACGATTGATTGTCCATCGCAAATTGAAGCATTAACAAACTGAATAATTGGACTAATTATACACGGATTTCCGCAGGCACTTGCATCGATAGTAAAGACAACCGGACAATTTCCGTCATCAATTGTAATCGTATAAACTTCAGCAGCGGTAGCAGTGAAGATAATATTGACCCCAGGTGCAAACGTCCCAGTCTGGACAACATTCAATGCTCCATCTTGAATGGTATAATTGAAATCCGTTCCATAAAATGCGCTTAACCCTCCACTAGCGGTGAAAGTCATCTCACAAAGAGCATTGTTATAGCTAAATACTGGAACAACTGGCGTCAAATAAACAACCCTAACCAGATTATCTACCGTTGAAGTCATGCAGTTAAAACTCGCCCAAGCCGCAGATTCGTCAGCCATAGAGGAGACATAGTATACCGTATTAAATAATGGATTGAGAGATGTTCCTGATCCATTTGTATTGTTTACAAAAACTCCCGTCGAACCTTGAACTGTATCGATGAAGGTGAAACCAGAACCAGAAACAGGAACCGGTATCACTGGATTACTATGCATCACAAACCCTTCTTCTAAACAAGATGGGATATCTAAGGTTGGAAGGCCAATCCCGTTAATTAAGTTACCAGGAATTAAGGTGTCGTTAAAACAAACAAACGCAGTATCAGCAGAAGCATATGTAATTGTATCATTTGCTGCGGTAACCACATATGTATCACCCGAATAAGCTGCTACTTCACGAATAAATTCGATAATGTATTGACCTTCATCGCCAGGATAAGAACCATCCAACTGAATAGCAACCAACGATCCTGGAGCCATACAGCAAACAGATTCCGTATTTCCGTCAAATCCTGCGGACCCCTGTAGTAAAGGAGTAATAATTGGTGTCAACTGCGTTCCGTCATCCGTAAATGTTGCTGGCGCAAGTCCACCATAACAGCTAGTTCCTCCTAGGAGGTTATACATTGAATAACGCAATGTGTCCATCCCAATGTAAGCTCTAATATTCATCTCAATCGCACCTGTAGATGGAACGGTAAAGAAATGCCAAACTGTTTGATCTGCTCTATCAGCTGGAACAGGGAATGCGCCAGGCTCACCAGCTAAGAATTCAGTACAAGCCCGTTCATTGGATCCAGCAACCGCAGCAAATGGAGGTGTAATTCCAGCGGGGGTTACAATAACTTCAAACAATGGATTAAGCATTGTTAAACACAGAATGTCATTCCCCGGAGGATTATTAACAGGATCCGCAACACTTGGATCGTATATCCATGTATCAATATCTTGTGCACTAAGTGCAGTCAAGCTATTGGATGGATCAACCATTCCGTAATAATCGTATCCTGGCTCAAGGCACTGACGTGTTATGATAGCACTTTCGACTGCTCCACCAAGTAAACCATTTAGTCCACCTTGTTGTGCTGCCATATTTTCAAGATTTGCGCAACTGTAATCCGCTGGAGTACCAGGTCCAAAATTTCGATCGTATCCCCAAAATGCTGCGTCTTCCGAATAAATTGCACTTTGATAATCTGTTTCAAATACAATTCGCCCATTATTAGGTGCCACGAAGTTCAACCAAACTGTCTCATTAATTGTTCCGTTTCCTGCAGCCGGGTGATCGTAATCGTATGCATGATAATCGTCAGGATTTGATGAACCGTGAACTGTACCTGTTTCTCCGAAATCATTCCCACTATCGTATGCACATCCAAAAGCCAAGTTCATTGTTGCTGGAGATCCAGCACCTGAACTAATGACCGTAGTACCGAAACCAGTAACCGGTGATGTACAAGGAATGTCTTCTTGATTCGGTGGCGATCCTCCTCCGAGGTCACTCACTCTAAATTCATAATACCCTCTTTCACCTGCATCATCAGAAGTGATTTGCACGTAGTATGTTTCACCTGGATGCAGCTTTTGATAAGAGAATGGGGCTAATGGGTTACAAGCATCCAATGTGATTTCTGCCTCGGGATCAATTCCCAATAAATCGGTTCCATCAGAGAATTCCTGATGTGATAGGTACTCAAACTTATCTTTTAATAACGTCAACGTGATTGGTTGGATTCCAGTACCACAAACACCACCATCGGCAGCGTGGTAGATTTCAAAATAGGTTCCAAATTCTGTTCCTGCTAAATCTGTAGAAATATCAACTTCCCCACTCGCTGGTGCTACAAATCTCACCCATACGGATCCATTGGCAGTGACATCACCTGTATGAGGTTCATTAGGTTCTAGCGTTGCGGTTGGACACCATCCTAATGTGTAGGTCGTGTTCAGCGCCGCAACAGTCGCATTACAAATATCATCTTCAAAGTAACTTACTACTAAAGGCACTCGCTCTACAGCAAGTGTTATTCTATAGGTCTGTGGACATCCTCCATCCGCACTAACACCAGTAAAGGTTTGAAGATTCGTTCCTGCACCAATTGGAACTGCCATATTCTGCGTCATGTTAGGCGTTTCGCCATCAGAAGCTCCAAAGAGGTCATAATTAAAGAAAGGATCATCATTTTCATAAGCCCTCCAATTGATGACCATATTTGTTGGAACATCTCCAGGACACAGGTAGTCGTGAGAAAAGAACCATCCATCTGATGGCGAAAAACCAGCTCCAGGAGCCGTCATCGTATAGGGACCATTATTCCCGTTATCGTAGGCGAAGTTAAAATCGCCAAGAACACCGAAGAGGGTTGGATTATTATTTGAATTTCCGAGTGTATTGTCGGTAGCAAGAAACTCCCATGCAAAATCACTATCCCCAGTCAAAAAGCCATCGCAATCTTGATTAGTGGTTACTTCGACAGAAATTACACGAACGTTGATTGTCGCCTGACCATAGGACAAGGTAGACGTCAGCAAAAGTAGCAGATTCAACGTCCAAACGTAAAACGTTCGGAACGGTCTCATATAAGTGTAGTTATTTGGTTACAATTTTACAGCAGCAGTGCAACGGGATTTTCCATGTACGTTTTAAACGTATTCAGAAAAGCCGCGCCAGTTGCGCCATCTACCACTCGATGATCGCATGATAACGTTACTTTCATAACATTCCCAGGTACCACCTTTCCATCTTTCACAACGGGAACTTGTCTGATCCCTCCTACTGCTAATATACAACTATCAGGCGGATTAACAATTGCCGTGAATTCTTCAATACCAAACATTCCTAAGTTGGAAATCGTAAATGTATTACCTTCCCATTCTGCAGGTTGTAATTTCTTGTTTTTCGCTTTAGCCGCGAGCTCTCTAACTTCTGCACCAATTTCATCCATTCCTTTACCATCGGCAAAGCGAACAACAGGAACTAGTAATCCCTCTTCAACGGCAACCGCGATACCAATATGAACGTGTTGATTTCTACGAATCACGTCACCGTACCAAGAACTATTAACTTTCGGATGTTCTGTTAAAGCAAGCGCGCTAGCCTTCACAACCATGTCATTAAATGAGATTTTTACTCCTCCTAATACATTAATTGATTTACGCATATCAATTGCTGGATCCATATCCATTTCAATCGTCAGATAAAAATGAGGTGCCGTAAATTTACTCTCCGCCAATCGCTTCGCAATTGTTTTTCTCATTTGAGAAATCGGTTCTTCCGTATACTGTTCTACACCAACATGCGCTCTTTTCCCTCCTCCCATTGCAGGAACGTAAGGCACGTAATGTTCGATATCTCTCTTTGTTATTCTTCCGCCATCTCCGGTTCCAATAACGTTTTCAAGGTTAATTCCTTTCTCTAATGCCATACGCTTAGCAAGCGGCGAAGCAAACACGCGTCCGTTACTCTCAGAAACTGCCGCTTGAACAGGCGCACTAACAACTGGAGCACTAACCTTTTCAACCGCCATAGCGACTGGTGCCGGAGCACTTTCTTTCTTCTCTTCAACTTTATCCTCTTCAGTGGAAGATGCATTCTTTGCTTCTTCAAGTAATTTAGAGATATCCTCTCCTTTTTCCCCAATAATTGCAAGTAGCGTATTGACTGGAACACCTTCTCCTTTCGCGACTCCTATATGAAGAAGAACGCCATCGTAATAAGATTCAAACTCCATTGTAGCTTTATCTGTCTCAATCTCAGCGAGTAATTCCCCGTTTTCAACAGTATCACCAACTTTCTTATTCCATTCAGCAACAACTCCTTCAGTCATCGTGTCGCTCAACTGGGGCATTAGTATAATTTCAGCCATCTTTCTTACTAATTTCTTTGTTCTAGTTATTCAACAATAAACGGATAATCTGGTTCTGCATAGATATCGTCATATAAATCTTTTGCCTCTGGATATGGTGACTCATCTGCAAAAGTAACAGATTCTGCTACTTCATTCTTTACCCATTCCATGATTTCATCAAGCTTATTAGCGGACAACCACTTATTGTCTTCAATGACTTGTTTGCAGTGCTGAATTGGATCTTGATCCATCCATTCAGCCACTTCACCTTTTGTTCTATATTTCTGAGGGTCCGACATAGAATGCCCCTTATATCTGTAGGTTCTGATATCCAATAATGTTGGGCCATCTCCTCTACGTCCTCTTTCAGCAGCTTCCTCAATAGCTTCATGAACTGATTCCGGTGACATTCCGTTCACAATTCTAGCAGGCATATCATAGGAAAGACCGATTTTCGAAAGATCGGTTACATTGGTTGTTCGTTCGACAGAAGTCCCCATTGCATAATTATTATTCTCGATAATAAAAATGACTGGTAATTTCCAAATCATCGCCATGTTAAATGTTTCGTGGAGCGCACCTTGTCTAACGGCGCCGTCCCCCATGGAAACACAAACAACATTCTTATTTCCTTTATATTGCTCAGCAAATGCTACACCCGTTCCCATTGGAATTTGCGCACCAACGATACCATGGCCTCCCATGAAACCAACTTCTTTATCAAAAAAGTGCATTGATCCTCCTTTACCCTTTGATACTCCAGTAGAGCGTCCATAAAGTTCTGCCATCAAACGACGCGGATCTGTACCAAGTGCAATTGGATGACCATGAGAGCGGTAAGCCGTCATGTGTTTATCACCCTTTATACAAGCGCTTGCTGTACCAGCCACAATGGCCTCTTGCCCTATATATAAGTGGCAAAAACCACCAAATTTTTGTTGAATATATAATTGACCTGCTTTCTCTTCGAACTTTCGAATAAGTAACATATCAGTATACCATTTGACATACGTCTCCTTCGAAAACTTCGACTTACTAGCCGATTTTGACTTTTTAGTCGCTTTTGCAGGGTCTTTTTGTGCCTTCACTGCCATTTTCAATTCGCATTAATTTATGAGGAACAAATATAGTAAATAATGAATTCGAAATTAAGTCATAATGTTCTCAAATCAACGATTCTTTACATCCTATATTCTTCTGTATTTATTGTCGCTGAGTTCAGCTTGAGTTGAAGACATAAACGCACCTCGTAACTAATTGAATTTCAATAGAACCTCATACTAATCAACTGATCTAATCAATAAATGCTTCACATCCTCAATTGGAAGTGTGACTTCTATCGAACCCCTAGAATAGGGAGCGATTTCATATGCGTTATAGATAAAAGTGAGGGAACCAGAATTAAAAGAAAAATTTTCATTTACGCTAAAAACACCACCATCAAACCAGAAGCCAGCATTCTCAAGATCTTCATCAAATGTTAAGTCTTGAGATTCTCTAAAAATAGGCGCCACAATGGCATTTAGCGCTGAAACATCGGAGAAGAAATCTGTTAGATTAAGCGTACCTCCCGACTTTTTATCTACTAAATCAATCCCATAATAACCATTTCCGTGTGCTCCACCTGTGAACGCCCAAGTGCTTGCTAATAGCTCGATAAAATTTTCGTAATCCTCGTTTATTTTGATGTCAATTTCAAGTGACCATACACCAAAATCATAGCCATCTAGAATCTCACGCTTAAAGGCAGCTTCAAAAACACTGAGCTCATCACTCATAAATTTGTGCGACACGTCACAATTTACACTAGCATTACCCTCATATTCAGTCTGATCAGCTACGAATTGTTTGATCAAGCAGTTCACGGAATCCTTATAGGGAGTTCCAGTTGAATGATAATATTGGTACGTGATACTCGACTTCAATGAATCGGATTTATCAGATGAAAAGAGCAAAACTGATTTCATACTCCTAATAATCTCAGGAGGCAACTCATCAATAACGACCTCCTCAGAGATTGGTTTAACGCTCCCACAGCTAGCTAATGTTACCGAGATAATGAGTCCGATAAATACAAAAAATCTAAAATTCATGCCGATATCCGCTTTAATTTGTAATTCCAAAAGCCAAAGGCAAAAGATCCTCGGCTGATTCAAAAATTATGCAAACGCCGTTTTGACTTACCAGAATGACACGGTATTTCTGCTCTTGACGTACTTCTGTCTCTAGCATTACTTGCCGACAAGCTCCACAAGGAGAAAGGATCTTCTCAATTGGCAATAGATCGCCTTTGGCAACAACGCATAATGTAACTACCTTCTCGTTAGGTAAATTCGCTCCGGCATAAAATAGCGCCACTCTTTCTGCACAGAGACCTGAGGGATAGGCAATATTCTCCTGATTACTCCCTGTAATAGTTTCTCCATTTGACATCAACAACGATGCGCCAACGTGAAATTTACTATAAGGCGCATAAGCTGATTCGGAAACTGCATATGCTTTACGAATCAATTCTTGATCTTCCGCCGGAAGTCCTTTCCAACTTTCATAT
This sequence comes from Flavobacteriaceae bacterium, assembly GCA_047624355.1. Lineage (GTDB taxonomy): Bacteria > Bacteroidota > Bacteroidia > Flavobacteriales_D > Crocinitomicaceae > UBA4466. Next base: position 11,847 of record JBLHPQ010000065.1, read on the forward strand.
CGATTATAACGTACAGTGTATTCTTCCTCCATATTATTTCTTCACTCCAATTACAAAGACAATGTCTTTCTCTTTGCTTGTTGACCCTTCAAAGCTAATCATCTTAGTGCCTGAAAAACGAACATTATTGTCATATTTTCCAGCCATTGCTATTTCCACTCTCTCTTCAAAGGTCTTGGCCTTCCCTGAATTTATTCGATTATTCATATCATTATAGTCAATTGGCTCCTTGGTAATTAGCACAGCGATCTTATCTTTCTTGCCCAAATCATCAGCCTGCATGGAGTAATCTCTAGGAAATAAGCGTGTACCGGTGACACCACAATAGGGAGAATGCTTTTGTGTATACGGAAATAGCACATATGCAGAGCCATCCATTTCCTTCCCGAAAATGTACGTATAGCATTCGATGTTATTCGTAAACTCAACTTTAAATTTATCATTGCTTGATAATTTCCCGACCGTTTCAAAATATATTCCTTCTTGATGCTTTAACACGATCGTTTTCGCTCCTGAATTCAGCTCCAACGCGAAACTACCCGAGAATGTTTTTTGAGCTACGTCATTCGCATTCCCCATGGGATAAACTCCATAGGATTCGACATTGAAATACCTGAAGTCGGAATATCGAATCCAGCAGATTCCTTGTTCGCCCCATTGTTCGCCCCAACTATTCATTAGTTGAAAAGAACCACCTGCCATATAGTCATCGTAGCCAATGACACACATTGCATGTCCCCCGAATTCGTTTTGGTCATAATCAAGATCGGTTGGTTCCCAAAGATCTCGTCCATTCATATCACTCATAAAAGTTCCTCCCACCATCATTCCAATGATTACAGGAGAACCTTCAGCTAAATTTTGTTTTATGGCTAACATTTCTGCTGTTCCAGATTGCCCATCTTCAGTCAATCGCTGAAAGCCATTAATTTTATATTTATTCGCTTTGCGTTTTAAAGAACTCGTTGGTTTCCGAGAACAGCTGGATGGATCATACTTAAAATCTGAGTAAGCTACTGCCCCCTGATTGAGCATATTATTCATCGCCAAACTAATGTACGATCCTTGGCAATTGTAGTGATCTGTACTAATTTGATTATACATAAAAGAAGGACTGAACCTGACGCTGTTTGGAGAATTACCTGTCCTTCTAGCTTCAAGAATAGTTCTAGCCGCATAGGCGCTCGCCCATGCAACACACGAACCTTGCCGACCTTGATTTAATCGAGATGGCGCATACTCGAGTAATGAAACTTTAGTGGGAAGCGGATTTTTAATATTATCAGCGAGCGGCTCGAAAATTTCCGTTTCCTCATATTTCGCTTTGTCAAAATTTCCTCCGGTAAAATAACTAGGCTGACTTCCATCCTGTGGCAAGGCAGCTAAATCACGCCCAAAGAAAAAATAGACTACAACTCCTAGAACGACTAAAACAGCAAGAACTTTCGGGCGTTTCAATAACCACGGCAATGCATAGATAAGAATACCCACAAGATTACCCCCAAGCCCTCGTACTCCTTTACTCTCCGACGCAGATGATCTACGTCGTCTTGGCCGTCCAGATTGGCTATTACCATCGGACTTATCTTTCCTCATTCTTATTGGCATGATACAAGTAAGTCTAATGAATATTCATCCTTCTGCATTGTTCAAAGAAATGAATTTTCATTCGGATTACCAACAGCTTGGATTGAGTGTATAAACTCTGTACTTTTGCCAACGCATGAATCTGTTTAAAAAAGTCAATTTGTATACCCTAGGATGTAAGCTGAATTTCTCAGAGACATCGACAATTGCGCGCTCTTTCGAAGAAGCCGGTTATACGCGCGTCGAATTTGATAATACTCCTGACGTTTATATCATAAACACTTGTTCGGTTACTGAAAATGCGGATAAGAAGTGTAAACAGCTTGTGAAAAAAGCGAAGAAAATCAATCCGGATGCATTTGTTGCTGTGATAGGCTGCTATGCCCAATTGAAACCTCAAGAAATTGCCGAAATACCAGGTGTAAATATCGTTCTTGGGGCCAATGAAAAATTCAATCTACTCGATCATTTAGAAGCATTTAGTAGTAAAGAAACCGTCGTACTTAACTCAAGTATAAAGGAAACAACGGATTTTGTGCCAGGATTTTCGCTTGGTGATCGAACACGCTCATTTTTAAAGGTGCAAGATGGCTGTGATTATTTCTGTACGTTTTGTACCATTCCCTTGGCAAGGGGAAAGAGTCGAAACGCATCAATTGCAGCGACTATCGTAGAAGCAAAAAAAATAGCCGAAACGGATGTAAAAGAAGTCGTTTTGACAGGTGTAAACATTGGTGATTTCGGACAGGGATCAGATGAAAACTTCTTCGAATTAGTTAAGTCACTTGACAGCATAAATGGAATTGATCGATTCAGAATATCGTCGATTGAACCGAACTTACTATCCAACGAGATTATAGATTTCACGTTAAATCATTCAAATCGATTTGTTCCACATTTCCATATCCCTCTTCAGTCTGGAAACGACAGACTATTGAAAGTTATGCGGAGAAAATACGATAGCGCTCTCTACGCTGATCGAATTGCGACGATCAAGAAATTCAATCCATCCACCTGTATTGGTGTAGATGTCATCGTTGGTTTCCCAGGCGAAACAGACGAAGAGTTTCTAGAAACAGTAAATTTCATTCGAGATCTTGACGTTTCTTACCTACACGTATTCACCTATTCTGAACGCGCTAACACAACAGCAATTAAATTGGGTGATGTCGTACCGATGAATGTGCGGAAAGAAAGAAGTAAGCAATTGCACATCCTTTCAGACAAAAAGAAGCGCGCATTTTACGAGGCAAACGTTGGAGGGACAGGTACCGTTCTATTTGAATCAGATAATTCTGATGGCTGGATAAGTGGATTCACTGAAAACTATGTCAAAGTGAAAGTTCCATTCAACGCTGAGTTATGCAATACATTTCAGTATGTGTACCTAAATGAAATTGATTCCGACGGATTGATGAAGTGTGATATTATTATTGAAGCCGCTACGATTTCCTAGCTAATGTCATCTCCCTTTTCCCTGGAGGCCCGGGCAATGCTTCTACTGATAGACCTAGTGACTTCAAATCTCTTTTAAATTGCCCCATTGCGCAGTAGGTAACCAAAACACCATTTGACTTTAAGCCATCAACCATCTTAGACAGGATTTCTAAATTCCACATTTCGCTCTGCGCTCTTGGCCCAAAAGCATCAAAATAGATGAGATCGTATGCCTCTTTTAGCATCGTGTAATCCTGAATCTTTTTATGAAGCTTAGTCAATGAGAAGCCATGAGATATTTCCACTTTTTGATCCCAAACGGCATTCATTATGTCTTCGAATAGCGGGGTATGTTCTGCCCCAACCAGCGACAAATAGTTCAAATCAGCTATCAGATCATCTTCGACGGGAAATGCCTCGATTCCAGTATATTCTATCTCTCCTTTACTATGAATCACGGTGAGTAAAGCATTCAAACCAGTACCTAATCCCATCTCAAAAATTGAAATTGGTTCATTCGTTTTAGATTGAATTGGAATTAGGCCATTTTTGATGAAAATGTGCTCTGCCTCTTGAATTGCTCCGTGCGTAGAATGATAGGTCTCGTCCATCTCCGGAAGGAAGATTGTTGTTGAACCATCACTTGTTTTTACAATCTCTCGCTTCATGATCTAAAGGTATTAACAATTGTGAATAACTACTCTTAACAACGTCTTGATAAATAAAGATTGAGCATTTGATTGAACGCGGCAAAAGCAAACGTATCTTTGCTTTATGGAGAACAAGCCAGATAAATCAAGAACCCCTGCAACGCGCATCAATCGAGGCACAAATGCTAGCGCTGACATCAATGGTCGCGTACCTCCGCAGGCAGTTGATTTAGAAAAAGCAGTTCTCGGAGCGATGATGCTTGAAAAGAACGCCGTTACGGAAACGATCGACATTCTTTCTCAAGAAAGCTTCTATGATCCTAAGCATCAGTACATATTTGCCGTTATCAAGGAATTATTCGGTACATCTAAGCCAATTGATATTCTAACGGTTACGGACAAACTCCAAAAGAACGGAGAACTAGAAGCTTCTGGTGGTGCCGCTTATATATCTCAGTTGACGAGTCGTGTTGCTTCTACTGCTCACGTTGAATATCACGCTAGAATCATCTCTGAAAAGCATATTAAGCGCGAGCTAATTCGTATGTGTGGTGAGGTAATGAAAGAAGCATTCGACGATACAAATGATGTTTTTGACGTTCTCAATAAAGCAGAAGGTGACTTGTTCAAGATTGCTGAAAACAATATGGGCAAGGCAGTCGATGTCATGCAAAATGTTATTCGCGTGGCCATTGAAGAAATTGAGCAAGCAGCGAAAAATACGGATGGTATTTCAGGTGTTCCTTCTGGATTCTTTGCACTGGATAAAATTACTGCTGGTTGGCAGAAATCTGATATGATTGTAATCGCTGCTCGACCTGCCATGGGTAAAACAGCTTTTGTACTCTCGATGGCTAGAAATACAGCTGTAGATCACGGACAAGGAGTCGCAATCTTCTCTCTGGAGATGTCGGCTGTTCAATTGGTGAAACGTCTGATAGCCTCTGAAACTCGCTTGCCTGCTGAGAAATTGAGAAAAGGTGATCTTCGTGATGATGAATTCCAACAATTACACACCCGTATAGGCAAATTAGCTACTGCACCTATATATATTGATGATACTCCGGGGATCAGTATTTTTGACCTTAGAGCAAAATGTCGTAGGCTGAAAATGCAATATGATATCCAAATGGTGATTATCGATTACCTCCAGTTGATGACTGCAGGAGGAAAAGGACAAGGAAATCGTGAACAAGAAATTTCATCGATCTCTCGTTCTATTAAGGAGATTGCAAAAGAACTTAATGTTCCAATGATTGCATTATCTCAGTTAAGTCGTTCTGTTGAGCAACGTGGCGGAGACAAACGCCCTATCCTATCCGATCTTCGTGAATCTGGAGCAATTGAGCAAGATGCGGATATTGTATCCTTTATCTACCGGCCTGAGTATTATGGTTTTCTGCAGGATGAGGAAGGAAATTCGAATGCGGGAATTGGAGAAATTATTATCGCCAAGCACAGAAATGGTTCATTGGACAGTGTAAAGCTTCGTTTTATTGGTCAATACGCGCGTTTTGATAATATTGAGACGTTTGAAGACACTCAAGCTGTTCAAACAAACGACGCTTTGACAGCGGCCAACGATGAATTTGAAGATCAAGGCACTATGACCATTCAAAGTAAGATGAACTCATTGGATGATGATCTAGATTTTGATCCATCTGCCGACGGAGAATCTCCCTTTTAACTTAAATTCTGTTAATACTAATCTGCTTGATCTCATGATCGCGTAATTTTAGGTAAGATTTTTGTAGCTTTAATCTCAATGAAAAAAATTCTCCTTCTTCTTGCAGTAATATTTGTCTCGTTTAGTGGTAAATCTTCACAGATTCTTATCCCGATGGATGACACTCAAGCAAATCATTTAAAAGCTTACGGGGTAGTATTTTACCTCCTAGAAAATGAAATTATTGTAGATTGGCTTTTGAATTACCGCGGTGGCTCATTCTTAGCACCTCATCTTACGGCAATCGAGGAAGAGTTGTTGTTGCGTGGAGTCAGCTATTCTATCCTTGCAGATGGTCAGGTATCAAATATTAAGCGTGAAATTTCAAGCCCTGAGATCAACATGGAAATTGTTCAACTCGAAAAGGCTCCTAAGATTGCAGTATATACTCCGGATGGAAAAATGCCCTGGGATGATGCCGTGACGCTTGTTCTAGAATATGCTGAAATCCCTTACGATAAAATTTATGACTCAGCCGTTGTGATGGGCTTACTTCCCGAATACGATTGGTTACATCTACATCATGAGGATTTCACAGGACAATATGGTAAATTTTACGCTCGGTTTAGAGGAGAGGCATGGTACAAACAGCAAGTTTCAGATCTAGAATCCTCTGCGGCAGGTTTAGGCTTTAATAAAGTTTCAGAAATGAAGTTATCCGTAGCTTCTAACATTAAGAACTTCGTAATGAGCGGTGGTTTCTTATTCACCATGTGCAGCGGAACTGATAGTTACGATATTTCATTGGCAGCACACAATACAGACATCTGCGAAAGTATGTTCGATGGAGATCCATCTGATCGGGACTGTCAAGACAAGCTTGATTTCTCCAATTCGTTTGCTTTCAGAGATTTTAAGCTTGTGCGTGATCCTCTAGAGTATGAATACTCCGAAATAGATGGAACGAGCCTTAGAAATAATCGTATTCCTGAAGCACAAGCTGCCAAGATTGACAAGTTCACACTCTTTGATTTCTCCGCGAAATGGGATGTCGTTCCAACGATGTTAACACAATGTCATACGGATGTCATTGATGGTTTTATGGGGCAGACAACAGACTTCAAGAAAGACTTTATAAAGCCTAATGTTCTCGTATTAGGTGAAACAAAATCATTAGGAACTGCGAAGTATATCCATGGCGAACTTGGTCAAGGAACCTGGACTTTTTATGGTGGTCATGATCCAGAAGATTACCGGCATATTGTGGGTGATCCTCCGACTGATTTGAATTTGCACCCCAATTCTCCAGGGTATCGTTTGATCCTGAATAACATCCTATTCCCTGCCGCGAAGAAAAAGAAGAGAAAAACGTAAACGTTATTTTTACATCTAGCCTCGCTAAATGAAAAACGCAATTAAAATAAGTATAAGAGCACTGGTGAGCATCTTTGTAGTGTTGATGCTATTTGCTCAGTGCGACACAGCTGCAAGCGAAAAAGTCCTTGACGAAAATGCTAACACTGACAAGTACGGCAAAGCTGAAAGCAGTGTCGATCAATCAGAAACTTCAGAAATTACCTGTCCAGAATGCGGACACAGTGAAACAGTCATCTTGCCGACTGATGTCTGCATGATTAAATACACGTGTGAAAAATGTCAAAAGAAGTTAACGCCAGAAGTAGGTGACTGCTGTGTCTTTTGCACTTATGGAACGCATAAA
>JBLHPQ010000066.1:0-18627 GCA_047624355.1 Flavobacteriaceae bacterium
TATCGATGCAAGTTCAACGCTCTGCTCTCAAGTAATTTCATCGATCGCAACGGTCATTGTAAACGGAAACCCGACAGTATTTGCTGGTGATGATCTCGAATTGTGCGAACCAAATGGCAGTATAGCCACGGAAGTGATATTAAATGGCTCGGGAGCTACAACATACACTTGGGACAACGGTGTAATTGATGGTGTTTCATTTGTTCCTCCGGGAGCACAGATCACTGTATACACAGTCACTGGAACTGATGCAAACGGATGTATTGGGACGGATCAGGTAACGGTCTCCTCTTATCCTCTGCCAGTAGCAATTGGCACTGCCACACCTATTTATGGAAACGCTCCACTGGTTGTTGACTTCACAAACTTGAGCTCAAATGCCACGGCTTTTACTTGGGATTTTGGAGATCTTAATACAGCTAATACAACAGGACTATCAGGTGTATCTAACGAGTACCTATCTGCTGGGATTTATGTTGTAACCTTAGTAGCATCTAACGAAATCTGTTCGGACGCTTGGCAAATCGAAATTGAAGTTATTCCTCCTATGATTGTTACGCCCCCCAATGTTTTCTCTCCCAACGAAGATGGATCCAATGATTTATACTTTGTGAACGTGGATTACGGTGAGCAATTTGAGGCACTAATTCTAAATCGATGGGGAAATGTAATGGCCACACTTGACTCTGTCAATCAAGGATGGAATGGAAGTTCACCGAACGGAACACAAGCTGAAGAAGGTGTCTATTTTGTAGTTTATACAGCGACAGATTTCAATGGAAATCAAATCAGCGGACATTCGAATTTCACGTTAGTTAGATAATTAAACTCAACGTATAATTCTAAATCTCAGAACAAAAAAAATGCCCCAGATACGTCTGGGGCATTTTGCATATATAAGCTTGTTATCTTGCGACAGCAAGTTTTGATGTCTTTGTTCGGCCGTCAATCTCTACAGTTAAATAGTACGTACCAACTGATAACTCAGCAGTATTTACATCCATAATATGCGTTCCTTCAATCAGAGTTCCTTCAAAAGAGAAAGGCATCTTCTTCCCAGAAAGGTCAGTCATCGTTATAGCTACATTCTGTACTTTTTCAATAGTGATTTCTAAGCTAGTCACGTCATCCGAAGGATTAGGGAAGAGAATCAACTCAACTTCGAAATCATATAGTTCATTCAATCCAGCGTCGCTTACCAAGGCTGTATCAACATCCAAATACATGATTTGATTATCATCATAAGGATCCATATCACCACGTACTGCTAATCCTGGTTCAAAATCACGCATGTAACAGATTCTAACTTTATCGTCAACGATTGCCGCTATATCTGGGAATACACATTCATAGTAATCGAAATTAGTGTCAGGCGTAACATCTAATGGAACACTCCATGTAACACCTCCATCTGTAGATTTAAGTACATAGATATGTCTGTGGTTTTGATCTGTCAAGAAGTAGTTTTCCATATACCCAGCATACGTCACATAGATCGTCCCTGCACCACTCACTGCAAGCGTAGAAAAACTACAAAGCGATGTAAAGTAGAGCGGGAAGCTTCCTGCAAAATCAAGGATTCCATCCAAGTTTGGATCTTCAGGTACAGCGATTGTAGTAAAAGTACCTGCTGCCATTGTCTCATTCCAATAGTATAATTCTTGCGTTCCAGGGAAGAATGAAGTATTTCCATCTGTTGTATCGGCGTCTAGCACCTCCATGTGACCAAATGTCATATGAACCATTCCGGCAGCATCAAACGCAATAGCACCTGCTTCGTCACATGTGCGAATCGTATCAGCGATCAAATCTCCATCCCAATCAGAACCACCAGATTGATCGGCAACGTAAAGGTCAATTGGAAAATCATTGACGATAGTAGTCGTCCAAGTGGTTCCGTTATCAGCAGACTTAAGCAATACCATATCTCCCCATTGGTAGAACATGGCAATTGCTACATTATCTCCTTCAGATATTATTGAATAAGCGTCTGCTCTTGTTCCAATGTACTTTGAAGAATCTAAACTAGGATCAAGGTAATCTACGATGTCCCAAGTAGCACCTTCGTCGGTAGATCTCCAGTACAGAAGAGCACCATCTACGCCCATGTATTCAGCACCTCCGTTTCCAACAGGCGCTGTAATACCAATACAATGAATTGAATTTCCTGCAGCACCTCCAGTAGCAGCACGTGGCCAAAGCATCCAAGCTCCAGTTGATGTTGGAATCAGCGATTCTGTCCAAGCTCCAGTACCTTTTGGATTACGCGTATTAAGGGTAAATGCCCCACTACCTGAGTGAGAAACAACAACCTCAGTACCTCCAGCTGTTAGATCCAATGAAGGCCAACCATTTCTAGTCGTTTCAATTCTTGCTGTTGGATTTACATCCCAAGCACTTGCACTGTAATAATTGTATCCAGTTCCACGATCAGTAAATGCTGGATCAACCTCTCCGAATGTGAATGCCGCGCTTATTGTTCCGTCAGCATGAACTACATTTCGATTTTGTACTGATGAATTGGATTGTAAGTCATAAACTGTAACTCCAATGATCTCTTCATTTACGGCCTTCATCTGGGCTGCATACGGCTGAGGTTTCGTTGCAAATACTCCAGCAGTCTCCATCCCAGTAATGCCAATCTTAGCACTTGGTGCAGCCATTTTAGCAGCCGCAGGCAATGATAATGGTGTCATCTGCGCACTAGCCCCAAAGGTCATTGATAGCGCCATGAACGATAGTAAATGTCTTTTCATAAAAAAAAGATGATTGATTAATAATTGCAACAAAGGTACAGATTCTTAACTAAAGCTCTAAATTTCAACAAACTGACAATGTTAAGATTAGCCAACATTGATTCAACAAAAAAATCGTAAGTAGATTAACTACTTACGATTCCGTTTATGTTCAATAAATTAATTACTCCGCTGGAGTCTCCTTGCTTGGAGCAGCATCCTCATCTGGAAGATCCGCTCCCTTGAGGTAATTAGGAAGTTGCATTCCAGCCATATTAAACATTTCCTGTAATGGCGGAACTGCTTTATACATTCCTGAGATAAAGTTAGAAGTAGACGTTTTACCATCTTTTCCTCCACCATTTTCCCATACAGTTATCTTATCAATTTTAATGTTCTTGATAGCATCTGCTTGGATACGAACTAATTCTGGCAGCTTGTCGGCAACCAAAAGTAACACTGCATCCTTAGAGTTATTTCCTGCTGCTTTCACAATCCGATCTAGACCTTCAGCTTGTTTTGTAAGGATTTCATACAGTCCTTTTGCTTCTGCTTCTTTTTTCAAGAATATTGCATCCGCCTCTCCTCTCGCAATTCTTCGAATTCGTTCAGCCTGAGCTTCTGCGTCAATTTCAATTTTTCGCTTATCAATCTCGGCTGGAACGATAATATCTGCTCCTTGCTCTGCTTCTTTCCTTGTTGCTCTTGCATCCTCTGCAATCTTCTCCGCAGCATAAGACTCTTCCAATGCTTTCGCTGCCTGTACTTTTTCAGATGCATTTGCCAATCGTTCCGCCTCTGCCTCACGTGATCTTCTATCCGCATCAGAATTCGCTACTTTAACTTTGGCAGCATTTTCCCCTACTACTGCAAGTGCATTCGCTGCTGCTACCTGTGTTCTTTCATCTTGTACTGCATTCGCTTGACCAATTGCTCCATCTCTGTCCTTTTGAGCTACTGAGATAATCGCGTCATTAATTGCTTTTGCGGCTGCCTCCTTACCAAGTGCTTCAATGTATCCAGACTCATCATGGATATCAGTGATATTTACGTTAATCAGCTTTAATCCTACTTTTTTCAGCTCAGCTTCAACACTGTGTGTAATATGGGATAAGAACTGATCTCTATCTGTATTAATCTCCTCAATATCCATCGAGGCAACAACTAAACGAAGCTGACCAAAAATGATCTCTTGCGCTAGTTCCTGAATTAAATCCGGATTTAAACCTAAGAGACGTTCAGCAGCATTCTGCATAATGCTAGGTTCCGTTGAAATACCAATCGTAAACCGCGATGGAACATTCACACGAATATTTTGCTTACTAAGTGCATTGATTAGGTTTACTTCGATTGAAATCGGAGTAAGATCCAAAAATGAGTAAGCTTGAATGATCGGCCAAATAAAGGCAGCACCACCATGCACACACTTTGCAGTTCCTTCCCCACTTGTTTTTCCGTAGACCACTAGAATTTTATCCGATGGACAACGTTTGTACCTGCTAAAGAGTGAAAAGAGTATTACGACAATAATTAGTACAACAGCACCAATTAAATAAATACCAGTCGCTCCATTGCCCGCAGCTTCTTGTAGTAAAAATAGATTCATAAGAATTATATGTTTTTGGTTATTTGGTTAATTTCTCGACGAGTAAAAGCTCGTCACTTACAATTTCAGTCACCTTCACAAGTGATTTAGTTGGTAAATCTTCATCAGCATCGGTAATTGCCTCTAGTTCTCTCAAGCTTCCCTGTACCTTAATTTGCACTTTTCCACTTCGAGATCGATTCGCTCCAATAGGAAGGTAAACCTCACCTATTGCTCCAATTGCATTTGAAATTCTCAAGGTTCCTGATTGCGCAAGTTTTGCCATCCAGAAGAATAATAAGGACGTCACCGCCATCATCGCGGCACCTGCCAAGATTGAGATTAACAATGTGGCTATATTCGACAGCCCATTATCAATGCAAGTTACGCCAGTCCAGCCGAATATTGTAAAGAAGGCCGTAACACTTTTGAAAGTGAAAAATTGAAATCCACCACCAGCATCATCAGCGTCTACATCAGACATATCTGAATCCATGTCAGCATCTCCTCCTCCAACGAATGTCATCAGAAATATACCCGCGAAAATAATAGTACCAATAAGCGCAACAATCCAGTATGTCTGCTCAGAAGTGGTCATTCCATCAAAAAAAGTCATCATAACATTTTAATATGTTTAAAGCTAACGAAAAAAATAACGTCTGCAACATCGCTGAATGATTATAGGCAAGGAAATTTTGAAGGAGTTGAATTGTTTTTAATCCTTTAATTCGATTAATGCATTGTGTTTGCCAATTTGGTCGATATACTGCTCCATTTGAAATTCTGATTCAGAGAAGTTTTCGTACCTCATCTTGGCTTGTTCTTGTCTTCGAATACTTCGTGCAAAACGCCTTACGCTTTCTACCGTATTTAATTTCAGGCCAGGGATAGGCGCATTTTCACCCGCTTCATTTTTTGCAACCATGGTAAAATAAGAGGAATTACAATGCTTAATTTCTCCTGTTTTTATATTCTCAGATTCCACGCGTAAGCCTACAAGCATTGACGTTCTACCCGTGTAATTTATTGATGCTTTTAGCGAGACTAAATCACCAACATCGATTGAATTAAGGAAATCAACCTTGTTAACTGATGCAGTTACGCAATAGTGTCCAGAATGCTTAGATGCGCATGCAAAGGCAATTTGATCCATCAGATTCAGGATATGTCCACCGTGAATCTTACCACTGAAATTCGAATGAGACGGCAACATGAGTTGCGTTAATACTATTTGAGATTCTTTACTTTCCTTATAATTCATACCTAAAAATTAACGGTCTATCTATTATTCAATTCGTTCAAACAGCAAATTTTGAACCCTCCCATTGGATGCACGAAACTCAGTGATCTCATCAGCTTCGTTTCTACTAAACTTGACGGTTGAGAACGCCCAATAACTACTGATAAAAAGATCTCTTTTACTCGGCTTGATTTCGAATTGATCCAGCCGTGGATGCGTCATTATTAATTTCCCGTCAACTTCTATTAACGTATAGTTCGTCTTCAACTCTTCAGAATAGTACTTACCCGTAAAATCAACATTTTTGAGCGTTGTTAGATCGAACAACTCTACCCTTTCTCCCACGAGAACAGCACCACTTTGATGAAGTTTCAGAAGATTACACGTCCCGTCAATAGGATGAAAAGATACCTTGGTGTCTTCCCCGGACAGGACAAACTTAGCTGGCGAAACGGGTATAAGAACGAACTTCCTAAGCTTATTCAATGTCCCCATTAGCTTACCGAACTCGAACGTTACCGAAAGATGAAAATTCGGTTCTAGCTCATAATCACCGCAATAAGACCTTAATAAGCTCTTGTCAATTTTTTCCTTGTAGGCAACTACCTTTTTAGGTTTCACATCAATCGACTCCTCAATGTATTGATCGCCCAAATAGAGATCCGTCAGCTGATAGGCAATCCTACTTGGATCGAATGAAGCATCATTCCCGAAAATGACAACGGCGAAATCTTGTTCAGGAAAGCGCGAAATAAATGTTCTATATCCTGCATCAGCTCCACCATGTCGTACGTTATATAGGCCATTATACACCCCAACACTCTGGCCCAACGCATAATCCGTAGAATCACCGTTCCTGAGAATTCCCTTCTTATGCATTTCGATCATCGTCTCCTTAGAGCCAACGATTAGTCGGTCAAAGTTTATTACCCAATTCGTTAAATCTTCTGGCGTTGTAAAAAGACTCGTCGCCCCTGCTGTTGCATAATTCAGAACTGACTTCTTGTATCCCGCCCCTCCTTGCTCATATGAATAAACCCGATTGGCTACGAGTTTTTCATGATCATCGTAAAACTGCGTATTCTCCATATGCAGTGGATTAAAAATTCTTCTTCTGGTGAATTCAGAAAATGACATCCCCGAGACTCTCGAAACTACCTCTGCCAAAAGTGTGAATCCAGTATTGGAATAGAGGAATTGTTCGCCAGGAGAAAAGTTTAGTTCCTTCTGTTGCTCGACGAGTCCAAGAATGTGTTTTGTTGTAATGACGTCATCCATTCTCCAGCCAGCCATTACAAGCAGGCTCCATTGATCTCTTAAACCACTTGTATGATTTGCTAAATGACGTAGCGTGATTGTTTTTCCAAAATCAGGAACTTCTGGAATATATTCACGAATGTCATCATCCAGTGAAAGTTTGTTTTCTTCGACGAGAAGCATAATTGCTAGCGCCGTAACTTGCTTCGAGATCGAGGCAGTATGAAATACGGATTCTGTATTAATTGGAATCCCATATTCTAAATTGGAAATACCATAGCCTTTTGAAAAAACAATGGCGCCATTATGAACTATGGCAACTGATGCACCTGGTGTATCATTCGTATCCCATTTGGACATGATTTGGTCTATTTGCTTAGCTTTTGTACTACCAAATGGTTCAAGGCGATCTATAAATAACTGATAATTTCCTAGTGGTGCATTTTGTAAGAACGGGATCACTTCCAAGGTATAAATCCCCGGCTTGGATGCCATTAGCGTAATCAATTCAGGTCCATAGGAACCATTCGGGCTATCAAAGTCATCTATCTTCGTTCCGTCTGGCCCGGTCAAAACAGCATGCACATCCACTCCATCTTGATTCAAGATTACGCGCACGAATTGATTCTCTGTGAGACTCAGTGAATAAAAGTGTCCTTCATTTCCTTGAATTTCAGCTGAAATGCTATCTCCTAGTAGGATTTCGAGTGGATCAGTCTGACTGTCAACGGAAAGTGATATCCCTAGCAGGAAGAATAGGATAATCGGGTAGTTCATTATTTATAACGCTAATATTATGAGCTTGAAGATAAGAAAATTCACGTGTAGTTCTCTTTTACAAGATCATCTGTGTGATTTCGTCATTTAGATTATCACGTATATTTGTCTATATTGCTGTCACTATAAACTGAAAATATGAAATTTAGCATCGAACCAAAATCCGTTCAGTATCCCGAAGCTCGTGAAAAACTGATGGCCCGCTTTCCAGACTATTCATTTGATATGCGTGGGAAAAATCTTCTAATCGCAAAGAAATCGAGCTCTGTTGGCGCGAATATTATGATTAGAAAAAATAAAATAATCGTGGGTGGAAATTTCCCAACCATGGGTGGAACGATGCTATTTGCGTTAACGCTTATTCTCTTGGGAGTCTTGATACCTATCATTGTTTATTTCGCTGTTTTCAACAAGAACATGAAAGCAATGGAAAAAGAAATCGGGGATTTTTTACAAGAGGAATATCAAACGGTATAAGTCGTTATTGAACGATGAAACTTTTGTTTCTATCGTTTCTTATAAGCGCATCTACTATGCATAATTTTTCAGGTTAATGGGCAATTCCTTATCTAAGGAAACGTCCTTTGAACGATGCAGCGATTGCTAGCTTGTTAGATTAGCTCAGTCAATTTCAATCGCAACTTGGTTGGTTTCATTTAAATGATCTGCCAACGCTTTCCCCATACTGAAGCATGCCTGAAGGAGGTATCCACCTGTGGGTGCATCCCAATTGAGCATTTCACCTATACAATAATGTCCATCAAGTCCGATCAGTTGAAAATGGTCATCTACTCCATCAACATCTACCCCTCCAACCGTTGATATTGCATTTTCTACTGGTGCGATTCCAGTAACTTCCACGGCAAGACTTTTCACCTTCGATGCGAGCAATGCTAAATTCAAAAATTCCTCTTTTGTCGTATAGGATTTAACGATTGCTAATTGGACAGCGCTTAACTTTAGGTCCGTTCTCAGTGCGTCAGTAGTGTTCTTATGTGTTGTTTTCTCAAGTTTATTCAGCACTTCTACCTCCGAAAGCATTGGTTTCAAATCTATCGAAAGAGTCGCCTTCTTATTTTCATTCAAGTCATCTCTGAGTAATCGACTCAATGCATATATTGCATTCCCTTCTAATCCAAATTCACTCAGGACAACTTCTCCTTTTTGCGTCAATCCATTACACGTAAGTGCTATATTTTTAAGTGGTTCTCCGGCAAATCGCTTGCTCAAATCTTTTGGCCAATTAATACCAAACGCACAATTAGATGCTTCAAATGCCACACATTTCACTCCTTTTTCGTTCAAAATATCTAGCCATGTCCCATCAGAACCGGTAACACTCCAACTCGCTCCACCTAAGGCAAAAACGGTCACATCCGATTTCACCTGGATCATTTTATTAAAAACCAATTCATCCCTCCTATTCCAACCAGTCCATGTGCGCTCTTGCTCTATGCTTACGCCTCTATCAAACATATTGGATATCAATTTATCGAGGACTTCTATTGGTTTGATTTCGCCTTTAGGATAAACACGTCTACTGCTACCCACCATTGTTGGTATACCAAGTTGTTCGAGCCAAGCTCTGAAATCTTCGTTACTAAAACTCATTAGTGATTTTTCAAGAAAACTACTCGGAGAATAGTGCTTGATCATATCGTTAATCGGTTCAGAATGCGTTAGGTTAAACCCACCCTTTCCGGCGACTAAGAACTTTCTTCCAATCGTCTTATTTTTCTCGTAAATGATTACTTCGAAAAGATCGGGATCAAGGAATGATGCTAATGCGATTGCGGCTGAACCGCCGCCTATTATTGAGACACTTTTTTTCACAGTGCAAGGATAGCATTTGTTTTTCGAAAATTATGGGTCGATTGTCTTCTAAATATTAAAATGACCACTAGAAGTCCATTAAATCAATGGACCTAAACAGCCTTACTACAGGCTTTATCATTTATGCATCCACTAACTCTTTCCGTTTCAGTAGAATTCGATCCAAGTAAATTAATAGAACTGTCGTCAATGGCAAAGCAATCAACAATCCAACTGTTCCAAAGACGTGACTCCAAACGGCCAGTGATATCAACATAATAGACGGATTCATGGCGGATACTCCCTTCATTATTTTAGGAAAGAGAATGAGTTCTTCGACAATAGAGAGGATGATAAAGGTCAAAATCACCAAGCCAAAGTAGAGCATAAAACTCCCATCCTTTTCAATGGAAACAGCCCAGCAACTCAATGCCAATGGCAGAAGTGCGAGGTAATGAAAGTGAGGGATATAACATAGCAATCCAGCGATGAGTCCAGCGATAATGGCCCCGGGAATACCAATTATCAGAAAGGCCGTAATGAAGAAAGCACTCGCGATTAGAACGATCTTACTGCGTTGCTTGAAATAGACTAAGAAGGCAGATTGGAAGTCATGTAAAAAGTCACTGATCACATTATTCTCAGCTCTTTCACCACCAAAATATTTTTCAAATTTTCGCTCAAAATAAGTGTAGCCATAGATTATATAAATGAAATACCCCATGGCATAGAGTACCAATACAAACCAGTTTATTCCTTTTTTGGATTGCTTCTCACCGTCCTCAGATCCAATTAACGAAGCGACACCAGTCAACGCCGATTTGATCGTTTCCTCGTCAATTCCTTGTGAGCTTGAAGGAACTTTGGCGTTTTTTTCCTTAGCCGCTGTTTCTTTCGTGTAAATTTTCTCAACATAGGTGCCCACCTCCGTTTTTACATGCTCGATTTCTTCGCTATGTTCCTCTGTAAAAATTTCAAATGCACTATTCAATCGTTGAAAATCCTTGGCCACATGATTCCCTAAAAGAAATACGGAGAATAATGTAATCGCGGTTGATCCAACCAGAAAAATTGAAACTGCCGCTGTACGATTGGGAATAACTTTCTGAATTCTCTTTATGCTTGGATTTATAAGATAAGCAACAAAAAGCGCGATGATAAAGGGTAGAATAATTTCACCAATGAAATAAAAGATCAATCCTGAAGCAATGAATAGGATTAAAAAAATGATGTGTGATTTGTACTTGGTCATAAAATTCCGATCGGTTAAGTAGTCGACTAAAGCTCAATCCTTCTTGGGTTCTAAGATAAGGATTCCGATCAAAAGTCCTAGTGGATCCTTTGTTTACCAACTAACCAACACGAAGATTTATAATCGCTCTGTGTTAATCCGTTCGCGTTTTCATACGAGTGATAATGATTATCGCCGAAATCAGGGTCAGTACCCCGATAAATACGATTGCCGCGTTCATATTAAACGCATCTGCAATTACCCCTGTCAGTATGGCGCCAACGGCATATCCGGAGTCTCTCCACAATCTAAAAATTCCGATACTTTTCGCTCGATCGGCGGGATGTGTATTTTCAGCTATGGATGCGAGAAAAGTTGGATAAACCATGGCAGTTCCCCACCCTAAAATTGCTGAAAGGATAACGAATTCAACAAATGAGTTTGCTCCAGTGAATAACAAAAGTGTGATCGCCTGAAGCAACATCCCCAAAAAGAGGAGCCGTTTTTTAGGGTAGATATCCGCCATTTTACCGGTAAACAATTGACCTATTCCCCATACTGCAGGATACGTCGCGGTGATAATGGCAATTTCTTGCAATGTAAAGTTCATACTCGCTAAAAGCAGAGGAAATATCCCCCATACCATGCCGTCATTTAGATTATTAACGAGTCCAGCCTGAGAAACAGAACCCAAATTCCTATCTCTCCATGTAGTATCCCAAAAAATATTTTTTGAGCGAGTTATGGAACTTTCTTTCGCTTCAATTGCTACGTGATGTCTGGTATCCTTAACAAAGAAGATCGTTACAAATAAGCCAAGAAAAACAAGCACTATTCCAATATAAAATGGATAGGGTCGCAATCCGTATTCACTTGCAATCCAGCCCGTGAAAAACGCGACGATTGCCACAGATAAATATCCAGCAAACTCATTGAGCCCCATTGCGAAACCTCGTTGTTTATGTCCAACAAGATCCATTTTCATCACAACAGTACTACTCCACGCCAATCCTTGATTTATTCCTAACAATGCATTTACTGCGATTATCCAATTCCAACTTGGAGCGTACATAAGGATAAACGGAATCGGTATGCCGATGATCCATCCGATAATTAGTAAATTTTTACGTCCCACCTTATCAGCCAGTGCACCAGCGAAGTAATTAGCGATTGCCTTGGTGATCCCAAATACTATAATGAACGAAAGAATTGCCGTTTTAACTGCTAAGCCAAACTCTTCGTTGGCAATTTCTGGTAGAATTGATCTCTCCAATCCGACCATTCCTCCAACAAAGGCGTTGACCAAGACCAATAAAGAAAACTGCTTCCAATTTTCCCTTAAACCTAATTTAACGTTAGACATATATCTTGATTGATTCATAGAATGGAAACCCTGATGCAAATTTATCTAAGAAATACGTATAAAGTACTTTTTCGAAGATAAAATCTACTGCTAATCTCGCAACATCTATGAAAGGGGAAGGGTTTTGAAAAAAAGCACTAACTAATTAAACTCCTTGTAAACACAGTCATCTTCTTGGAGTATTTAGAATTAATTATTTTTGCGCTATCATTTTTCATTTTTTTTGCTCGATTTTGTAACCTGATTTAAAGTCGACATCTCTAAGCTTATTAGAAACCTTAATAAAAGTAATATGCTAGTTGAAATTTTAATACCAATGACAGTCTTCGGAACTATTTTCGGAGTAATTTACATGTTCTTAATGACTCGGAACAGAGAGCGCATGGCTATGATCGAGAAAGGAGCAGAACCAGCAGTTTTTGCGAACAATAAAAACCGTCTCTCTATAAAAATTGGATTATTAGCGATCGGGATTGCCTTAGGAATTCTTTTTGGACAAATGGTAGCTCATCTATCCACAATGGATTTGGAACCAGCAACGTTCTCGATGATTTTCCTTTGGGCTGGAATAGGCTTAGTTGTTGAGCATTTCCTCGCTAGAAAAGAGGCGTAATTGAGTGTAGATATGGTCGACATAGACGATAAAATATACATTCAACAGGTTTTGGACGGAGATACTTCGTCCTTTTCCTGCTTGGTAGACAAATACAAAGACATGGTCTTTACTGTGAGCTATCGTATTTTGAAGCAACAAGAAGATGCGGAAGATTCTGCGCAAGTTTCCTTCATGAAGGCATTTAATAAATTGCATTCGTTTAAAGGAGATTCGAAATTTTCCACTTGGCTCTATACGATTGCCTTTCGTGCAGCTATAGCAAAATCCAAATTGAAGAAAGTAGATTTTGCGAGCGACGCATTGACCGTCGATATTCCTTCCGAAGAATCGTTTCCACAACTCAAAGAACTGCAAGGACAGGAGCAACGACTTTATGTGCAACAAGCAATCGATTCCCTTCCGGAGATTGAAGGTGTAATCATTACGCTGTTTTACATTGATGAAATGAACATACAGGAAATCATCAAGATTACCGGCCTTAACGAATCGAATGTAAAAGTTAAGTTACATCGATCGCGGAAACAGCTAAAGTCCTATCTTGAGAACGCATTACACCACGAAATGAAATCCATTATCTGATGAAAAAAGACGAAAACGACATTTTGAAAAAAGGAATATTAAAGCCTACTTCAGACTTTACTTCTGGTGTTATGGGTAAGATTAACGCGGAAGAAAAAGCGTTAGCTAATGTCCTCTCCGCTCAAGGCGGAATGAAAACTTCCTCTGACTTCACTTCTCAACTGATGGCTCAAATTGGCACAAGTACGCCTTCAACACCTTATGTGCCCGTAATTTCAAAAAGAGTATGGATTGGTATCGCAGCTGTATTCATTGGTGTACTCGTTCTTGCCGGTTTCTATACCGAGAGTGGCTCTGGGCAGATTGATCTTCAGAATAACCTGCAAAAAGTTAGCGATGATATTAGCGCGTCTGTAAAATCCGGACCAATCTTCACTTATTTACTCGTCGGAGCATTAATACTATCTCTTGGATTGTTCATTGAACAGCGCTTTGGAAAGAAAGTTTAGCTAGATTATTCGTTCATTGAACATACTGAAGTCTTGCCTGTACGGAGCATAAATTAATCGTTTAGTCTACGTCCATGAAACCTCTACTTCTCCTTCTTATCTCGATTTCTGTTAGCTTCCCTGGGCTATCTCAGCATACTATACTTGTTGATACTTTAGCCCCAAGCCCAGCACTAGATTTACCAGATGTTCTTTTCATAGATTGCGCTCATGGGCATATATGCTGTCAGGCTGGTTGCGGATGTTGCACGGAGATGTTTCGACCGCAAATATTCGATACTGTAAAAAGGAAGAGACAAAATGGTGTAAAGCTCTCAATTGTAGAAGAACGTTTTCCGATTGCTTCATTTCATAACATTAGCTATGTTCAATATGTGTTTGATTATTCTAACGGTCAAAAGAGGAAGCGCTATTTCAGTCCTAAAGCATTAAGAAGAGATTGGCTTGGCTATAGTGTAAACTCCTATCACGAGAATGACAATACACAGAATCACAAAAAACTGTTTAGCAATGAAACTGAATTTGTTTTAGACTCAGAATTTGATTTATCATTGATCGATTTATCTGGCAATGAGCTTCCAATTCCATTTCATTCTCAAGTGAAAATTCAAGATAACGTCTTTCGAAGTTCGATTATAATTAACAATCGCCGTATTTATGGTCTCTCTGATTCACTTGGTAACAAACTAGGAAAATTGGCTTACAGATCAATAAGATTTGATGCAAAGAATGAAATTGCCGTTGCACAGAGTTTCTTTGATCGAGGATACAGCTTAATTGACCTTAAAGGTAATTTGATCATTCCATCCTGCATGTATGAGATCACTCGATTGAAGGATAATCTATATAGCGCTAATGGCAGTTTATATCAAAGTGATGGAACAAAAATTACTACTAAGCCCTTCGATTTTATTGGCAAGCTGAGGGAAGGATTAATTAGCATTAGAACTGAAAAAGGCATTGGGTTCATCAATGCCAAAGGGAGAGAAATCATCAAGCCACAATTTGCATGGGCTTACGATTTTCACAGTGGCAGAGCAGCAGTTTACAATGGAGACAAATGGGGATTTATTGATACTACGGGAACACTTGTTATTCCATTTCTCTATGATCAAGTAAGGAATTACAACGAAGGCCTGTCAATTGTCGCTATCGGTCAGAACACGAACAAAGATCGATGGGGCATCATCAATAAGAGCGGTAACTACATACTCGAGCCGACATATGATGAGCTACATGTATTTAAAGATGGCTTAGCCAAAGCTTTCATCAATGGTCAAGGAACTGGGTTTGTGAATAAAAAAGGAAAGGAAGTAATCCCATGCAGCCATTCTTCATCAATTTACGGATCCAAAGATTCATGGTTCCCACTCGATAGGCAAGTACTTCGTCGATATAAACCAACACGGACTCACTTTCTAGCGGACAAAAAAGGCAAGAAAGTACTCGACCTAGACAAGTACAGCAGTGCTCGAATTCTTCAAATAGAAGGATCAACGTTGAAACATCTACCCTACTTGATTGTCAGCGGAAGGACGGGGAATTATGGACTACTTGATTTTGAAGGAAATATAATTATTGACACGCTCTATTCGAGTATGCATGCAACCAATGACGCTATTCTATCCTATACAAATGATCAGAAAGTCTGTTTGTATAATATCAATACGTGCGCATTAATTTTGACAATAAATGGCATGTTGATGGAGCACTTTCATGATTCAATCGGAAAAATACGGAAGCCAGATGGTCAAGAAGTATTTGTAAGGTATGACGGTGAAGAGATTGAAATCCACTGACCTTATTCAAGAACTGCAGTCCCGAGTCTTTTGTAGGTCGCCAATGCAATGATCAGTGCAATTAGCGGCAATAAACTCAATCCCCAATACAATTCAAAACCAATTATACTGTACAAGAGGGCTCCGAGAACCGGAAATAACGCCATCGTAAATGACCCGATCGATTCGCTGATTCCCATAATTTCACCTTGCTTCTTTGGATTAGCATGAATAGCAATAAGGGCGGTGAATGTCGGGAAGCATAATGACAATCCTAAATTCAAGACATAGTAAAATGCGATAAAAGCAACCAAATTATCCGTTAACGTAAGGAAAATTAGACCTATAGAACTTAAGCCTAATCCAAGTAACAACGTTCTGTATTCTCCCAATCGTTTGATAAATTGGTGAGATACGAATGCTTGATTTATTGCCAGGAAGGATCCTCCCGCGAACATAAAGTACCCTAAATGTTGAACATCAAATTTGAATAAATCAATCAGAAATAGCGATATCGTAGAAATATAAAATGCCATCATCGAAGAGAAAAAGAACTTGAGAACGAACAAGACTTTCACAATCGGTTCAGGGTTAATTTCTCTAATTCGTTTCAAAATTAAGAAACTCTTAAGAATCGACTGCTTTTGTTTTGGAACTCTGTTTTCTACGGGGTGAGATTCTTTGAGCCAGAAGATTATAGTTATCAAGGTTATGACTGAAATGAAAATCGCAAAGAACATTGTCCCCATATATCCCCATGATGTTGATGCTGCCAGCCCTCCTATTCCTGGACCAATAATAAACCCTATCCCAGCTACACCGCCTAAATAACCAAATATGTATCCTTTTTCTTTTCTCGTGGTAATGTCAGCGACGTAAGCATTGGCAACAGCGGTATTTCCACCCGTTATTCCGTCAATAATTCGAGAAAAAATGATAATCCAAAGAGGAAGTACCATTCCCCACATTGGAACTTCGGGAAGTGATAAGGCAATCACGAACACGATCCAACTAAAGAGTGTTCCAATTTGACTAATTACTAAAACGGGCTTTCTCCCTCTAGAATCTGACATTGCGCCGAGATATGGAGCGCCAAAAAACTGAAATGCAGAGTATAGGGTAAGCAACAAACCAAAAACCCATTTTGGTGCACCGTAATCCTCAACGACGAATGGAAGAATCGGCATTAGAATACTAAAACCAAGAACATTCACCAGAGTTAATAAGTAAGCCGGAACGAGTCGTTTATTCATGCCGCAAAGATAGTCTTAATTAGTTACCAAGGTAATTAGTTGACCGCTAGTTGGATTGTTATTTCATCATTACTCGATGTGAAAAATGTACCTCCTAGAGAACTCCGAATACAGCAGTCGCGATAGACATAAGAATACTAATCATTGCTTTCAAATTTTCTCTCTTCCCTTGTGAAGAAACAAAAGATTCATACCAGAGCAATCGTTGAAAAGGTAGGATCAAAACAAATGCAAAAAGCGTAGCTTGAAATATTTTTCGCCCGGTGATTGGCGCATCTTCAAAATTCATATCAAAAGCACCATTCCAAAGAACAACAATGGCAATTCCAGTATAGATCGGAACCATGATATTACTCACGAGCACTAATTTTCTATTCGGCGCCTTTTTGGGCTTACCAATTAGTGCAAACCCTTCAAACAGCAACACAATGACTGATATTCCAGCTAATCCGAATCCTACACCCATTTCTATATCAGAAAAGCGACCATCAGAAATCATTCCTAGCGCTTCGTAAAAAATCAATGCAGTAACAAATAGTGCATTGAAGTAAATCATAACAGCGATAAACGTTTCGCCCTTGGAAAGTCCTTCGTTGTATTTGAATGAAATATCTCGTGCTTTAATAATCGTAAAAGGCATCACTACAATCGCTACAATACCTAACGCATAGCCCATAAAAGGATTGTGTACAGGACGTACCAAATCAAAATCGCCCAACGCTATAAAGTAACTGATCCCAATAAATAGCGACAGAATTAGGTTTGGTAAGAAGAACCTCGATTTGAATAAATCTTGAATAGTCATCATTTAAATATCTGATTAGACAATGATTTCAAATATAGTCCGATTTAATGACGTAATTCATCAAATGAAATTTCGATTATCATTATGATCTTACTGTCCATTCAATCATAAACTATTGACTGAACAATTATTACGGTAAGTATTCTCACGTCGATAAATTGAGATTAATAGAATTAGAGTTCAGAATTAATTGCTGATTTAAGTAAATGAAATTTAGCCAAACTATCCTATTATTAAACCTAGTTGTGTGGTTCAATGCATCGTTTGGACAGCTCAGTAGAGAGCAACAGAAAGAGATCGAAACCCTCAATAGCGTTATCGCAGAGGACAAACACGATACGCTCGTTGCTCAGGCATATTTGGACTTATTGGAAATCTTAGAGGCAAGCAGTTTTCACTGTGATCGTTCTTTGAGAAAAATCAGCGAGGACATAGATGAACAACTTGGGATAGCTGTTACCCTTAACAACATTGGAATTATTTACCTGAATCATGGAGATAGCGAACAGGCACTTTACCAATCTCATTTATGATTTAATAAAGACTATCAAATTACATCGAATAGTAGTTTAAATACCAATATTATTTCAGGCGAAATTGGTATAAAAAACTAATTTATCAAACCTATATCTGAAACAGAGTCCACTTCCAAGCCTTGCATGGTAACAGATAATCTGGTCTGACTCAAATCACCATCTCTTTCGCCCCAGATATAAAAGTAGAGCGACTCACGTATCTGCCAACTGAATATGTTCCTTGAAGATTTATCCCAAAGCCAACCTTGGACGACTTATCATTCTTGCGCCATTGTGTAAAAAAGAGTGTGCCTGTCAGTCCAAAATCGAAGTTATTCACGTAGATTTCTTTTGCTAAATCATAATGGTAATTGACACCTCCTTCCATCCCGTCATCAAAATGCAGGCCCTACAGATAATCGCACTTACGCTAGGATGGCGCATCAATAAAAAAACCGATCAAGCTAGCTGAATTTATATTGAAATTTAGTCCTAGACCCGCTGAAAATTCGGAATTTAAGTCCGCCTCTTCTGAATAAAAATCTTCTAAGAGGGACTATTCATACCCGGTATTGACGTCAAACGACAACCTAGTATTACTTTCCGTTTCCTGTGAGAAGGAGCATATTGGC
>JBLHPQ010000067.1:0-18269 GCA_047624355.1 Flavobacteriaceae bacterium
AAGCGGCGTCAGATAAAGAAACCATAAAGGGTACATTTTTGAACAAAATAACGGACAATGAACTTACATCAGCTAATTGCACTTATTTTATTTGGTATTTCTTCAGCAACCCATCTGAATGCGCAACGTGCAAACTTCCCTTTGTTCAACTTTCGAACCAAAGTAATGAATCTCCAGAGGAGAGCACTATCGCGAACCGTATAACGAACTAAATTCTAACGGATCAACCTTTTTATCCTTGGCAGTTTAAGCTGCACTTGTTACCCGACAGCTTCCGAAGGAGCTCGACGACGAGGAAAAACGTATATTATGAACAAGCTGTTTTATCATTTAGGTTTAGGACTAAAATAAGAATCTATTCCTTTCTCGTTGCGAATTGTTTCATCAAGAGACGCTTTCAATATAGCGATCATCTGATCATTAGTAACAGTCCTTATTGGACGATTAAATGTGCGCCTCAACTTACATAAGTTGACCATTAAGATTTTTGCAATGACCGTTGTATCCTTAACTCTCAAATCTTCAAAATATTTAAAAAATTCTGAATCACAATTCCCACGAATGTATTTATCCATCGTTTTTCCTGTACCATATTCCACTGGATCACTGTTACAAAAAGTAGAATTCACATCTAGTTTATCCGACATTAGGATTACCGATCTAACTTTATCAAAACTATTTTCCTGACGGCACGAGTTCAATCCGAATGATATGGTTAGAATAGAAAAAATTAAAGCTTTCATTATAATGGAGTTTATTCAAAAGTAATTTACTTAAAATTATCTATAATTGGGTGTCCCTTCATATGTTGTCTCACATCCTGGACAATAGCCATCAGGATCTGTAATTGGCACAGAGGGATAAAAAGATCCCTTAGAACTTGATTCGATCTAAGCTCCAGCGCCTGCCTTGTGAGCTGACGAGTTACTTGAATGTAAACCGTTCCAGTGCAGCCCAAGACGATCAGCTGGCGAGCAACATTAAACAGCGATGGACGCTAAAAACCAATAAAAACTACCTTTTTCAGGATGTTGGTTGGTTTTGCGAACAGAAAAGCTGTGACTGAGAGAAAAAAGGAGCGTAATGAGTACAAACAAGCGAAAGGAATACTGCTTTTCAAAGCTGTGTGAATGTAGCGGTAAAAACAAGGATGCCAAGCTGTAAGCCTGGGCATTTATTTTATGCTTGTTTTTATGCTTGTTTTTATGTTTTGCGATTAAAGTGAGTTTTTGATCGAAGACAATTATAGAAGCTTCCGAAGGAGCTCGACGACGAGAAAAAACGTCAATTTAGAATGCATTTTCAATATTTCAAAATATCTGAACATCCACGTTTGAAAATTCAAGCAAACTGAATAAATTCCCTAATAGTGCTTTCTACATTGAAGCAAAACGATACTATCATTTTCTACTTTATAGACCAAGCGATCTTCCAGATTAATACGCCTTGACCACCAACCTGAAAGATTGTGTTTCAATTGTTCAGGATATCCAATTCCTGTAAATGGTGTTCTTTGAATATCTTTAATTAGCTTGTTTATTTTTTTTAGTGTTTTCTTGTCATTTTGCTGCCAATACAAATAATCTTCCCAAGCGCGAGTTAACCAAATTAATTTCATTCAATCAAATCTTTTTCTTGCCCCCCCCCGTTTTCGTATTCTTCGATACCATCCATTAATCTCTGTGCATTTTTAGGATTACCTAGCAAATGAAGCGTTTCTTTAAGTGATTCATAATCACTTTTTGCCAAGACGACAACATCCTCTCCATTTGTTCTAGTTACAAATAGTGGGTTGTGATCGACAAAAACATTGTCAAGAAACGATTTTAAATTTTGTCGGAAGTTACTATACGTTGTGATTTCCATGTCATTCAGTTTTAATTCTCAATGGTAAATATAACTATAAATATTTAATTGTACAACATCTAGTACAATTACTGTTCCATTTAACTATAATGCGGTATTATTGGACTTGTAGACCATTGACAATTAATCATATCCATTTAAGGAACAACTAATTCCAGTTATCTAAAGGGTAGTGCGGGGTACGATAACCTTCTCTGTTAACAATATCACTCAATTGAGTTTCTATTTCCTTCGGAGAAGTTTGAGCGTGCGCTGCCCCATTGAGGAGCAACAAAGTAATGAGTGTAAATCTAGAAATCATGGAAGATGTGATTAACATATACATTTTGCCTTTCCACAGGCCGAACAAACAACGAAAATATTATCCGTCAATTTAGGAGAAACGACCACTGTTTTCCCTTTGAATGCGATTGTTGTCAGCTGATCAAACTCTTCACGATTATCTACTTGAATTTCATCGTTAATCGATAAATCAATCTGATCCATGTACTTGAGAAAATCAGCATTATCCTTCACTGCGATAATCTTACACGACTTACCAATTACAACTTCCGAAAGTGTTCTTCGAAATGGAATTAGTATCTCACCATCTTCATTTGGAATTGCATCGCCATGAGGATCGAACTTTGGATACTCTAAAAACTCATCTAATTTATTGATCAGTTTCGTGGAATGGATATGCTCCAATTCTTCTGCAATGTCGTGAACTTCATCCCAAGAAAAATCGAGCTTGCTTGTTAGAAACGTCTCCCAAAGTCGGTGACGTCTAATCACCATCATTCCGAGCATCTTACCTTCTGGTGTCAACGAAACCTTGCCGTATTTCTCGTAATTGACCAGTGCTTTCTCCTTGAGCTTTCTGACCATATCACTTACAGTAGCCGGCTTTACGGACATTGACCCAGCGAGTTTATTGACCCCAACTTCGGGTGAATCTGCTTCAAAAATGGTTAATTCGATAAGTGCTTTGAGGTAATTTTCCTCTGTAAATGATAGCATGTTTCAAAACTAATGAAAATAAAGTGACCTAGAAAAGACTGTCTGATGTCATCTGCAAAATTCTATTGATCTCGGATGCCAGACTCGAACATCAACTTCTTGTATTTGTAGACCGCTTGATCTCTTGAGCACGCATTAAAATGCCACCATTCGCTTGGGATATTTCTGAAACCTTGTGATTTCATAACCGCTCGTAGTAGCTTCCGATTTTCGTGTTGCTCTTTTGTCAATTCCCCAGAATTTAAAAACTTCCATTCTTTACTTGGAAAGGCAATATCTCGAAAATCATCGTATTCAGCGCCCATATCAAGAGGCACGCCTAGTTCGTTACAGAGTGTAATATCAACAGCAGCCCCAAAATTATGAACACTTCCATACCACGGATTCGAGACAAACTTTCCTCGCGCTGCCGGTGGAATAGAATCAAGCGCATCCCACATTTGACGTTGGACATCGACAGGTCGAACCCCATCATAAATCAACAGGGAATAGTTAGGAAATGAATCTTTTAAAAACTGTTGACATCCAGCTACACGCACTGCTACGTCCTGCTGTAAGAAAACGGAATTGAGTGTGTCGTAAAGAACGAATCCCATAAAATTATCATCCGTCGCGTATTTCAGCTCAACTTGAATTGTAGAATCTATTGAAAGAATATCCACAAGATTAAAGTATCTCAACGATTGCTGAACAGACGTATCGATTTCAACAATAACAGGCTTCTCAACGGCTTCAACAATCACTTCTGGGGTTGATTGCACAGGTTCATCTGAGTCACACGAATAAAAAAAGATCGATCCAATGAGAATCACCAACATCTTAGCTTTCATAGTTCAAAGAAACAAAATCTATCGGAAAGCGTGAATCAAATAAACATTCTCACTAAATTCGGAAAAATTTTAGACGCAATGCCAACGATATCCGACAAAGCACGACAGATGCCCGAATCTCCGATTCGTAAATTAGTTCCGTATGCAGAGAAAGCGAAAGCTGCTGGAAAAGAAGTCTTTCATTTGAATATTGGTCAGCCTGATATTGAGACGCCAGCCGTAGCTTTAGACGCGATAAAAAACATAAGCAGTAAGGTTATTGAGTACAGTCATTCGGCAGGATTCCAATCATACAGAGATAATTTGGCTAACTATTATCAAAATGCTGGAATCGACGTCAATTCCGAAGATATTATTATTACGACTGGCGGATCAGAAGCGCTCACGTTTGGATTTATGAGTACGTGTGATGTTGACGATGAAGTTATCATTCCTGAGCCTTTTTATGCCAACTATAATGGATTTGCTGTAGCTGCTGGATTGAATGTTGTTCCCGTTACCGCAAGTATCGAAAATGGATTTGCACTTCCTCCAGTAGAAGAGTTTGAAAAGAAAATCACTTCTAAGACGAAGGCCATTGTAATCTGTAATCCTGGAAATCCAACTGGTTACCTCTACTCTAAGGAGGAATTAGAAAAATTACGAGACATCGTTAAGAAGCACGATTTATTCTTGTTTGCTGATGAGGTATACAGAGAATTTTGCTACGATGGTGCTAAACCATTTTCAGTGATGAATTTGGAAGGAATTGAGGATAACGTAATCATGATCGACTCAGTATCTAAACGATACTCTATGTGTGGAGCTCGTATTGGCGCAATGGTTACAAAGAATAAGGAAGTTATGGCTTCTGCGTTGAAGTTTGGACAGGCGCGCTTATCACCCCCTACAATTGATCAAATAGCTGCAGAAGCTGCTTTGAAAACACCTCAATCTTATTTTGATGAAGTTGTGTCAGAATACGTAGAGCGCAGAAATATAATGGTTGATGGCTTGAATGCTATACCCGGTGTATTTTGCCCAAAACCGAGTGGAGCATTTTATTGCGTTGCAAGCTTCCCTGTCGATAGTGCGGAAAAATTCTGTCAATGGTTGCTAGAAGATTTCGAATACAAAGGTGCTACCGTTATGATGGCTCCAGCAAGTGGCTTTTATTCTTCTGGTGAGTTAGGTCTTCAAGAGGCTCGAATTGCGTACGTGATTAATAAAAGTTCACTTAAAAAAGCCGTAAAATGCCTTGAGGAAGCCTTACAGGTATATCCTGGGAAGCTTTTTTGCTAACATCGCCTTATTGTTGAAATGAACTAGGATCAGGACTAGCCTTCGTTAGTCGATTCATCGGCTTTGTACTTAAAGAAAAAATTCGCCCACATTATTTTGGATAGCGCATATAAATAAGGTGCTAATACAATTGATGAAACGGAAATCACAAGCACCTGAATTCCTGCCCGTGTCTCTGGAATAAACAGGTTAAATCCGACCCAAAGCGAGACGAATAACGCCACACCGAGTGCATAAGAAACGAACATCGCACCGTAATAAAAATAGGGTTCCTTCGAGTATTTCAATCCACAATTATTGCAGTTCATATGCAATTCACCCGCCTTTTTCAAATTGTAGGGGTGGGCAATAAAAAAATCTCCCTCATGACATTGGGGACATTTCATTTTCAAAATACTGTAGCGTTTTGTTCCTTTTTTAAGCATGCTCTTTAATTCGCGTGAAGTTAAGCCCATTTTAATTCTCAATTGACATTTCCTGAACTTTTAAAGGACTTATTTACGCTTTTGAATACCGTATTAAAAATGCTTCTCAAGTATAGAATTATCAGTACCAGAATAAAGTTAAGGCCGAGCAGAAGGGAAATCTCCCACCACTCTATCATGATCCAAGGAGCTTCGGTTTCGCTAATAGACTCTGGAGCAATACTCATTGCACATGTTGCTTGACTAATTCCAATAAGCAATAGACATCCGAGAGTTGCTAACCCCGCTTTTCGACTACTTCTACCCTTCGGGTTCTCAAACTCTACTTTTGACCTTAGCAGCGTTTGAATTGACTTTGATATGCTAATAATTACAATCAACGAAAAAAATCCTGTTCCCATTAAGAGGTACCAGTAAGTCAGCCTTGTTGAATAACCGGCCAATGCAGTATCATCAAATCCGTTCTCAATTTTACCATTATGCAATGAGTCCCTTTCGACGTTAGTAACACTCGCTACATAAGTGAAAATTTGATCGATTTCTTCATTCGTAACATCCTGTGCTGGCATTTCCATGATATTAAATGACTTAATCTGTGCAGCCAGTGAACTTTCTCCAGATAGAATAAGACCTTTGGAATTCTTCACCCATTGGTACAATAACGCTCCTTCGCCTGCTTGATTCCATTTTTCTTGAACACCTTGAAGCTTTGGACCTATCATATTCTTGTCAAGTTGATGACAACTCGAACATCTCACGTTAAAGAGCTGTTCGCCCTCTTGACCATTCGTAGCGAGCGCATGAAAGAAAATTAATAGTGCGAGAATCGTTAATTGACTGTGAACTGTTTTCATATCGTTCTTATTTGATAAATCTACGTCCTACTTCAAAACTATCGAATGAAAGCACGCAAAAAAATGACTTTTATCATAGATTCACACTTGCTTAAAATCTGTATCTTTGGGGAAAGTTCAACTTGATGATTGGCAAGACTCAGAAGAACGTACGATGTGAGACATGTAATGCGAAAAAAGACTCCTTGTTCTGCATGTTTAAAGGTGCCGATCTAGAAAGGTTAGCCTCCAACCGATCCTGTAATCAAATAAAAAAAGGACAATCATTGTTCATAGAAGGTGGCATTCCACGGGGTGTCTTTTGTCTCAATGCAGGAAAGGTCAAAATTTACACAAGAGGCGAGGAAGGAAAAGAACAAATAATTCGTATCGCTACGAAGGGTGAAATCGTTGGATTTAGAGCCATGTTTAGTGGTGATCCATACATTGTATCTGCGGAGACACTTGAAGAAAGTAATGTCTGTTTCATAAGTAACGAGGACTTTACTGAACTAATTGATACAAACGTAGAACTGCGCAACGGAATTCTAAAAGAGCTCTCCCAGGAACTTGCTGAACGCGCATCATTCGTTACGGCAATGGCACAAAAATCAGTTCGTGAACGGTTAGCTTCCGTGCTACTGATGCTCGATAAGCTCTATGTAGATGAAATGATCAACCTCTCTCGTGAAGATCTTGCAAATTACGTTGGCACAGCTACTGAAACGCTTATCAGATTACTGAAAGACTTTAAGGATGAAGGGCTGATTAAAACTCATGTCCGGAAAATAGAAATCCTTGATAAAGAAACTATTTCCAAAATAGCAGGACTGTAGAGCACATTATTTTCCTGTTATATTTGTTCTAACTTATGGAACAATCAGATCTACTGGATTCAGAGCAGTTAGTGGAGGAAACAGCTGCGGATAACAAGGAAAATGGAAACTTTGCAATCCTTTTACCAAGCATCATCTTAGATCGCTTCTCCTATTATGGGTTTCGTAGCATAATGCTCGTTTACGCAATGGATCATTTTCAGTTAAGCGCGACTACGGCACTTTCTCAATACTTATTCTTCACTGCTCTAATTTACATCATGTGTGTTCCAGGCGGTATTCTAGGTGATTTTGTGATCAAATCTAAACACTCATTAATTATTGGCAGTCTAATCACAGCTGTAGGAGCTGGATTATGCGCGTTACCCATAATAGGTGCATTTTATGCTGGTTGTATTTTGATCATTTTAGGCTCAGGACTATATCGCCCAAATATAATTTCCTATATCGCAAGAACAACTGGAAACGACTTGAGACTGCTAGGACAGCGCTACCTTTCTATGTACTTGATGATCAATGTTGGCGCTTTTTTAGGCGGCCTATTTCTAGTACTCATCGCTGACACATTCGGCTATCACTTCGGGTTTTCAGCGGTCGCTCTTTCTTGGCTCCTTAGCGCTATCTTACTCTATACGGTTAACGGTAAATCGAGAAATCATAAAAAGCCTGCGATCCACTCCCGAATTCTCACCTATAAATCAGCGAGCGGTGCTACATTACTGCTCATGATTATACCAGTAGTAGCCACAGTTATTTATTGGATAAGTTATGAGCACTTCTACCCGCGTTACCTTGTTTCAACCTTTGACTTACTCCAGATCTTTGAGCCTGGTTCGGTGATAAAATTTCTCATGACTTGGCTTGGCCCTCTAATCATTTTCCCGATTGCTGTAATAATGCTACTTGTTTTTAGAAAAGTTTGGTTCCACCCGCTACAAAAAGTTGGAATTGGAATGAGTCTCATGGCAATTACATGGGGGTTACTTTTCGTTTTCCCGGAGAGTATGAACACTGATACAGCCATCACGATGTATGTAATCTTCTCAATTATCGTTGGAATTTCTGAATTATTCATTACACCCGCCATGTTTACTCTATTTGCTGCCATGACTAAAAGAAAGATTCTAGGAACAATAACTGGAATTTATTTTCTAATTGTTGGTATTGGAAACAGCTTTGCTAGTGAACTAATGGGCTACTTCGATCCACATTCAGATAGATTTTTTATTCCTTGGATATGTTTCGGATTAGGTGCCGCTTTGTTCATCCTTCCTTACTTTATCAAGAAAAAACTGATTGATCAGATTGATCAGATTGATGAGATTGATAAGATTGATAAGATTGATAAGAACATCTAATTGAATCTGAACCTATTTGAACTTCTGTTGTACTGAATAAAAACAGACAGCATGAAAAAGATTCTTATAAACGCCCTCTTTCTTTTAGGAGCAACATCTCTCTTCGCACAAGGAACACCTCCAGGAGCTAAAAAAGTTCAGGTCGCAATACTTTTTGACACATCTAACAGTATGGACGGTCTAATCGATCAAGCAAAATCGAGAATTTGGAATATTGTAAATGAAGTTAGTTCATTGCGCTATTCTGGCACTGCACCAACGATCGAATTCGCTATTTACGAATATGGTAACGACCGCCTAGAATCGTCCGATAATTTCATCAAGCAAGTATTAGATTTATCTACAGATTTGGATGAAATTTCTCAGAAACTCTTTGCCCTATCAACCAATGGTGGTAGCGAATATTGCGGAGCGGTAATTCAAGAGTCTTTAGATGACCTTAATTGGTCAAATGACCCGAGTGATTTAAAAATGATTTACATCGCAGGAAATGAATCGTTTGATCAAGGCTCAGTAAGCTACAAGAAAGCCTGCACGAATGCTAAAGCAAAGAACATTTATATCAATAGTATCTTCTGTGGTGATTATCAACAAGGAATTAACTTGCTCTGGAAAGATGGGGCTAATTGCTCAGAAGGTGACTATTTCAACATTGATTCAGATAAAGAAATTGCGCATATCGACACACCTTACGATACTAAAATACAGATGTATAATGATTCATTGAATCAAACTTACTACGGGTATGGGTCACTCGGAAGAGACAAGAAAAATTTACAAATATCTGAGGACGCTAATGCATCTGGACAATCTGGATCTGTCGCTACAGAGCGAGCTATGGCTAAATCTAAAAAGGGCGTATACCGGAATAGTTCGTGGGATTTAGTCGACGCCGTTGACAATGGAAAAGAACTAAGTGAACTTACTGATGAAGAACTGCCAGAGGAGTTCAAGGGTAAAAGCTTGGAAGAAAAGCAAGCCCTGCTCAATGAGGCGAAGGAGAATCGTGAGTCTTACCAAAAGAAAATCGCTGAATTGGCAATAGAACGTGAAAAATTTATTGTCGATGAACGAAAGAAAATGGCAGAGGCCGGAGCTGAAATAGATGACTTCGGAACAAAAATAAATGAAAGCATTATCGAACGCGCAGAAATAAATGGGTTCGAAAAAGAAGTTGTTACCCCTAAATAACAACAATCAAGTTTCATGTTTAAAGACCTG
Organism: Flavobacteriaceae bacterium; assembly: GCA_047624355.1. Taxonomy (GTDB): domain Bacteria; phylum Bacteroidota; class Bacteroidia; order Flavobacteriales_D; family Crocinitomicaceae; genus UBA4466. Next base: position 9,650 of record JBLHPQ010000067.1, read on the forward strand.
CTTCTGGCAGGTTTTTTTTTTTATCTTCGATTTATGTCGATCATATTTACATCGAAAATTGGACACCTAACGAAGTTAAAACTGCATTATATTGAGATCTCGGAAGCGATTCTGGATGAACTCAAATCAGAAACTGACGCTTCGAAATATAACCAACGTTTCATTATTCGCTTAAAGGATTTAGTAGAATAGCAGGCCGGGTCAACTTCTCTCGGAAACAATAAATCGTACATAACGCTTTCAAATGCGCGTATGAAAACCCTTGATGCAGCACTGAATGATGAAGTTGAAGTCAGCCTTCAAAAAGATCCATCTAAATATGGCTTTACTATTCCTGAAGAATTTGAGGCAGTTCTAGCCCAAGATGATGCAGGGAATCATCGCTTTCTCTCAATGAGCAAAGGCAAACGCAGGGCCATCATCTATTTAGTCATTCAGCTGAAGTCGAGTGAAAAACGCATTAAAAAAAGCCTCTTCTTCATTGAAAACCTAAAACGAGCGCCACTCGGGAAAGAGACAATGAGACATGTTTTAGGTAAAGATTTACCCTAAGAATTGAGTATATTCGTCCCAAATTTTGAGCTATGGAAGTTTATCTTGATAACGCCGCGACGACACCGATCGCACCTGAAGTTTTGGAAGCGATGATTCCTGTACTTAGAGATGATTTTGGGAACCCATCATCAGCACATGCATTTGGAAGAAGAACCAAGGCACTTATTGAGACATCTAGAAGATCCATAGCGAAACATTTAAATTGTCAATCTTCAGAAATCATTTTTACTTCTGGAGGAACAGAGGCAGATAACATGGCGATACGATCTGCCATCGAATTGGAGGGTGTCACACATATCATTACTTCTAGAATTGAACATCACGCTGTTGGTCATACTGCTGAATCAATTGAATGTGCTGAAGTCAAAGTTTCCTATGTTGCGCTTGATAAAAGAGGTAACGTGCAAATGGATGACTTGGAACGTCTTTTAAAAGAAGATGGAAAGGCTATCGTGTGTCTCATGCACGCAAACAACGAAATTGCAACACTCCTTCCACTGGAAAAAGTAAGTCAGCTTTGTCGTAGATACAATGCTCTGTTCCATTCTGACACGGTTCAGACAATGGGTCATTACACTTTCGACATGCAAGCGTTGTATATTGACTATATCACCTGCGCAGCCCATAAGTTTCATGGTCCAAAAGGTTCAGGTTTTTTATATATCAAGAATCAAACTAAAGCCGGATCACTCATTCATGGTGGAGCTCAAGAACGAGGTCTTCGTGGAGGAACTGAGAACGTTTACGGAATCGTTGGCTTGGCAAAAGCAATGGATTTAGCCTATGCTGACCTCCCAGAACATCGGCGACATGTGCAGGGCTTAAAAACGCATATGATCGATGAATTAACTAAGTATTTCGGTGACATTCAAATTCATGGCGAAGTAGATCCTGATAAAGCACTTTATACGGTGCTAAACGTTTGTTTTCCTAAAACAGATAAGGCAAGTATGCTACTTTTCACTCTTGACCTAAAAGGAGTGGCCGTATCTGGAGGAAGCGCATGTTCATCAGGTGCGGCGGTTGGTTCTCACGTATTGCTTGGTATCAACGCAGATATGACACGCCCAAATGTTCGTTTCTCTTTTTCTCGTTACACGACTTTAGCAGAGGTCAATTATGCGCTTGAGCAAATAAAGGTGGTTTTTGAAAAGACCCTTGCTTAAAAGAGTATATTAGTAGGAATCATGGCCTACAAATCAATCGACATACTTTATTTGAGTTCTTGGTACCCAAATAAATACCAACCATTTGTTGGGAATTTTGTGCGCAGACAGGCCGTTCTGCTCGCTAAAACAAATAATGTTACCGTAATTCATACTGTAGCGCATCAGGAAGAGTCAGGCTTAAACATCGAAAAAGTAGTCAACGGTAATCTGACCGAATACTTTGTTTATCACCAGCGAGGAAAGACAATTGCAGCAAAGCGAAAAATGCAAAGAGCAGCACTCAATTTGGCGATGGAAAAACTCGATCGGGTAGAATTAATAATGACCCAAATACTTCTTCCAAAGGGATTACAATTCATTGATGCTGTTAAGAATTTTGATTGTCCTTGGATCCATATTGAGCAAGGCTCTTATTTCCGACCTGAGGTAAGGAATAAATGGTCGATCATTCAGAAGGTAATTATTCGGCGAACGACGCGACACATTGATCAAGTTTTGGCAGTTTCAGATTTTTTGAAAAAGGACATGATTCCAGTATTTCCTAAAAAGGAGATCAAGCTAATCTCTAATCATGTTGACGCAGAGCATTTCTTTGTGAAGCCTAAAACATCGAATGGAACCACACAGTTTTTACACGTCTCCACGCTAGATGAAGCAACAAAAAATCCGCTGGGAATCTTTGAAGCGTGCAAAATACTCAAGGACAGCGGAGAAACCAATTTTTCATTGCTCGTGATTTCTGATGAGCCAACCGACAAATGGGAGAAGTACTGCAAAGAAAATGGAATTTCAGATGTAGTTTCATTTGAAGGACCAAAGGAATGGGAGGATTTACCTTCATTTTACCAAAAAGCAGACGCCTTTATATTGAATTCTATCTACGAAACTTTCTCCATTGTTTTAGCAGAATCTTGGTCGACAGGAACTCCTGTTATTTCAACTCCTGTTGGTATTGCCTATGATTTACCAAAATCACTCGGGATCCAGACTAAGATTAACAACCCTGAGAGTGTAGCGGCAGCAATGGAAGATTTCATCAAGAACAAACAATCCTACCAAACGGATATCATTCACGAAGCGGCCGAACATTTCACGGAATCATCCGTCAATGAATCCCTACATAAAATCATCGTCCAACATGTTAAATAAGGAGAGCGTCTACGCGGTCTTGAAGGCTGAGTTGAGAACGCGGAAAATGAGAATTGAAAAATCTCTTTCTGACAGCGTTATGGCCATGTCGAGTGAAACTAAAAGTTCCGCTGGGGATAAGCATGAAACAGGCCGCGCTATGGCTCAGCTCGAACAAGAAAAGCTTTCTGGTCAATTGGCAACAGCTACACAGTTGAGTGGTATAATCACTGGGATTGATCCTTCTGAAAAACATGATCAAATCCAGTTCGGGAGCTTGATCCAGCTAGATGACAATTGGTACTTCTTTTCCGTCGGTATTGGGGTGATCATGGTTGAAACCATCAAAGTGTTTTGTCTTTCTGCATCCACTCCAATTGGAAAGATCCTTTTGACAAAAAAATCAGGCGATCAAATTTCTTTTAATGGGAAAAATATGACGATTAACACACTGCTCTAAAATCACTCAACCTATTTCAGGCTAAGTAAATCCTCAACGCCAATAAAACGTTCTACAGTGAACCCTTCTGCATACACGGCACCAATAGGTCGTCCAAACTCTATCATTCTAGCGTCTACTGAATCGGTAAAGCCTTTGCCTGAAATTGGCGTCTCTGGTTCCGTTGAGTTCGGATCAAAGAATTGAGATTTAAAAGCTGCTATCGCTTCCCTCTTTTTATCAATGTACTCACTAATATCAACAACAAAATCCGGCTTAATATAATAATCTTGACTGTAATGGTAAACGGCATTAGGTCGGTAGGCCTTTTGTGATACTCCATCCCACGCTGTCTCGAACATAGCCAGTCCAGCTAAGAAACATGCCTCGGAAACCAATTTCGATCCTCTACCATGATCTGGATGACGATCTCTCTCCGCATTTGCTAGAACAATCTCTGGCTGAAAGCGACGAATTTGTTCTACAATAAGACGTTTATTCGCTTCATTAATTTCAAATAATCCATCCAACATTTTCAGATTTACGCGTGCATGAATCCCCATAATCTCAGCGGATGCCTTCGCTTCTTCATAACGTAACTTTACTGAACCTCTAGATCCTAATTCTCCTTGAGTTAAATCTACGATTCCAACTTTTTTACCTTGCTTGATATGCTTTATCAAGGTTCCAGATGCTCCTAATTCGACATCGTCAGGATGTGCTCCAAATGCTAGAATATCCAATTTCATCGTTTAAAAATTTAATTTTTCTTGATGATTACTATTCTTCCGAACCATTACTGCATATAAGAAGAATGCTATGTTAACGATTGCAATGACCACAAAGATTATCGTTGCTTGTTCAAAAATCGTCCATCCCCCAGCTAATCCGAACAGGTAAATCCAAAATGACATAAACAACGTTAACCCTAAGAAGACGAATAGTTTGTTCCGAAGCGTAATGAATGAGACCATTCCGCCTTTCAACTCGAACAACTTGTTTCGAATCCACGCCCATTCACTGAAAATATACAAGGCTAATACCACCCATTTCAACCATTCAGGAACAGTTCCAGCTTCTCCTTGCACATATGAATGGAGTCCAGCTAGGTAGAAATTTACTCCGAAGAATGTAAACAGAATCGAGGCATAGCCCCAGAAACTAAATAAGTTAAAGGTGAACTTGCTTTTAAGCGCAGGAACAAATCTAAAATGCAAGATAATTGCATAGACCAAAACAGCTGCTAATGCCCATGTTTCTTTTGAATCCCATCCCCAATAACGACCCCAGGATTCGTTCGCCCAAATACCTCCGAGGAAGGTACCAATGGTGAGCATAAATAACCCAATCATCATGACCATTTCGGAAATAAGGGTAATTTCCTTGATATTAACTGTAATCCGATCTGCATTATTTTTATTCCGCACGATATATAAGATTAACGTAATCAGACCAAGTATACATGACAATCCAAGCGGTGCATAACTACCTGTAATTATCGCTACATGGATCATTAACCAATAAGATTTCAATACTGGTTGCATCGGAGAAATTTCCGGATCCATTAAATTCATCTCTGTCACGAAGATCATCAAGAATCCCAAAATAGCTGCCGCAGCCAATATTACTGCATGTTTTCTTGAAAATATAAATCCAACGAGCATTGTCATAAATGCAATAAAGACGACAGCTTCATAGCCGTTACTCCACGGTGCGTATCCAGTGATATATGCTCTCATCGATATACCCATTCCGTGATACAGAAATGACACAAATAGCAAAACGGAGAAAACCTGCGTAATACGTTTGAACCGCTTGTTAATTTTGAGCGTTGGTTGGAAGAATATTTGAACGAAGAATAAGATCAACAATAGGAAGCCAAAAGTGATATACAGCTTTGCGGTATTTCCAAAGATGTTCATCTTGTTGTAACTCACCTCCATATTCACAGCCGTTCGACTCGGAGTAACATCTCCACCTTCACGGTACTGGTGATTTTTCAATTCAGACAAGAGCTTATCTGCAGCGGCGTAATCACCTTCTCGCGAAGCATTATCCAATTCTGAAAAGTACTTCAATGCTTTTTGCGACCATACACTATCCAGCGCCATCACTTCAGCACTCAACGGAACGTACCATGTATTATTATCAGCTCCTTTTACAGGGATGATCTTCATGTTATGCCACATCATCATTCCTGCGAAAACTTGATAGTGCTCACCTAATTTGAGAACTTGCTTATCGTATTCATTTCGCTGCCCTTCCATTTTACGGTGTGCATCTTCATAATCTTCAAGCAACACGAAGTTCCCAACTTTCTCATCCGTTAATGCTCGGAAGCTTGCATGTTTAGCTCCTTTTTTGAGTTTCAATTTTGTACGTAAATCACCCTTTGATGACACATAAAGCAAGGGTTGATCGATCCAGTAATCTGGATACATGTGAAGACTAACGATTGTCTGAACTGCGTTAAGCTCTTCGTACGTATTTGATCGACTAATTTTTCGGAGGAATTGATCACACAACGTGTGCATTGGAATTATACGTCCTTTATAATCTTGAATTAACAAGGTAGCCACACTATCCGAATGCTCCGCAGACATGTGAACCAATTTAGGAGTAATCTTTGGCCTGGCAGGAGCTTCTTGCGCTTCAGGTGTTGGCGCTACAATTACTTCATGGTCATGGTTATGTCCATCGTGCTCATCATGATTGTGTTCAGCCATGTCCTGTGAGAACGCCGCTGGAGTAAATGCTAGTATGAAAAGTAATGCACTCAACATTTCTGCACGACGTTGGGCCGACTTTTTCAATTTACGATTCAATTCTCGAAACCTACCGGTCGGGGTAATCAGTGTTAGGATCATTCCAAGCGCCATAAATAAATAGCCTAAATACGTGATATTCGTTCCCCACCAATCATAATTAACACTGAGAACTGTTCCTTTTTCATCGGAATCATAACTCGACTGAAAGAAGCGATAACCTTGGTAATCCATGACATTATTCATAAAGATCATTTGGCTGTGTTCCTTTTGATTTTCCGGATCAAGAACGGTTACATCACTTTCGAATGTTGAAGCCGAATTAGAACCTGGATAACGATCTAGTCGAAAATCATCACATCGAATAGCGAATGGCAATTTGATCTTCTTAGGTCCATAGGTCATCTCATACGTTAGTCCCTGAAAATCAAAGAAAACCGGAATTGGTCGCATCGCAAACCCACCTTCTAATTGAACAACAGTAGATTTTTTTCCATCCGTCAATTTCACCGTGAGAATATCAATACCAACGTCTTTTTCTCCCGATGGCATTTTCATCTTCTTAGTATGCTTCAATAAATCTTTGTAAACAAACTGGATGCCACCAACTTGATAGAGCGTAGCTTTTTCCAATACTATTAGGGTATCCACCGGTAACCGGTTATAGAGGGAATCTGCAATATCCGGATTCTCACGATCCGACATTCGAAGAATTGACATCGGTAAGCTCGTGGCACCCGGAAGCGCAACCTTCATTCTTAACTTATTCTTCACGCGGAAAATCTCAACTCCCGGCATTGCATTGTCCTTTTCGAAAGAGACTGCAAGATTGTCCCACATCAAGAATCCATCCTCAGAAACGTATTCAGATTTTCCCTCACGAATAAACTCTATGGTTGATTCTTTCAATTTAGCGTCCTTCACTAATGAATCGACCATATCCTTCTCAAAATCTACATAATCAATCGTGATAGGCGTTTTGTGCTTCGGGAAATCTACATTAAATGAGAAATCATTCCATGCATCCATTTCAGAAAGAAGCATTTTATGATCATGCGTGAATTGCATTTTCTTATCATCAACTTTGTACCATAAGTACGGATCTGATGAATAGATGTAATCTGCCGAGCTACCTTCTCTGATAGGCATAGAACCTTCAAAGCTGATAAAACGAGTGACTCCTGCTCCTACTAGAATAACAATAAAAGCCAAGTGAAAGGAGAGTGCTGCCACCTTTTCTCTTCTAAACATTCGGTAGCGGAACACGTTCGCAATTAGATTAAATCCTAAATAGACAAGGAGTAAATCAAACCAAATCGCATTGTATATAAAAATCTTAGCGGTTTGAGTATCATAAAGTGACTCAACCATTGTCGCAGTGGCGATCGAAACAAAAAAGATGAACATGGCAAAAGCCATCATACGCATCGAAAAAAAACCTCGGGCAAATTTCTCCATTATTATCTTTTAAAAAGTGTGACAAATATAGGCATTTGCAGCGGGTTATTGCTAAGAAATCACCCTGTCCATTTCCGTGTTTACTTACGCTGTGCGCCAATAACTTTTCCTACTTTAGCGTAAGGATTTCAAGACCAATACTTCCAATGATCGATATGAAAACTGACAGGACGATGAAATACTTGATGCTATTAATAATCCCATTCCTCCTATTCTCTTGTTCCTCGTATGAGAATGCTTCGGTAAACAATGATACGATCACTCCTGTAAAACAAAGACCTCTCGCCTATAAGTCAGGAAAATTCTTTGATGAAAACGGCAGTCAAATGCTTTATGGAGGTGACTCAACACAACATTTTGATGTGTCGAATAGTAGTCTCGAGGATGAACAATTCCATTATGGAATTGGCAGAGAAGCATTTCCTGCATTGCTCAAACCAGAATTCACGACCATTGCAGCGGTTGATTCGATCTGGCATGATAGTACGCGTTTTCTCGTCGCTTATTCAGGTAATGATATTAAGGCATATTCTGTAAAAGACTTAACGCGACATGAGGTTGTGAACGATGTTCTCAATGGGGAACCCATCATGGCTGCCTATTGCATTTTAGCCGATCTTGGCGCTATCTATTCTAGAAAATATGGAGAATCGACGCTAACCTTCGCGCTAAGCGGATACACGTATTTCGATCCTGAAACATGGGATGGACTAGATGGATTCGTACTCTGGGACCGCGAGACGGAGAGTTTATGGTGGCCACTAATTAATCAATCTTTTGCTGGTAAATTGAAGGGAGTTAACCTTCAAGAAATGAGTCGAGAACATTGGGAAGATACAACTTGGAAAAAACTTAAAAAGGACTACCCTTCAGCAAAAATATTGATTTCAGGGCAAGATTACGAACGACCAAATTCATGGGAATTAATCGACAGGCCTGCAGTAAAATCAATTCTATCTAATTTTTCCGAATGAGATGTCTGAGACAGTCGACCAACTCCTCAAACAAATTTCCGAATGCACGATATGCAGTGAACATTTGGAGCTTGGGCCAAGGCCAGTAGTATCCTTCAGTAAGAACAGTCGAATTTTAATTATTGGACAGGC
>JBLHPQ010000068.1:0-17665 GCA_047624355.1 Flavobacteriaceae bacterium
TGATGTATTTAAGTATGAATATGGAATATCCTCCAATTACGCAATGGGAATGCTTTAGGCCAACAAAGCTCTATTTGATATTCACGATAATGGCAGATGGGAGCATTGAAGACGTCAAAGTCTGGGGAGGGATTAGCGATAGTTATGACTCGGCGGCGATAAAAGTTGTAGAAAACATGCCAAATTGGATCCCCGCAACGAAGTCTGGCAAGACTGTCAACTCAAGCGTACGAATACCGATTCAATTTGAGCTGTAGTAATGATAATAGGAGTAATTACTAATCCTCCATCAATTCGAGCTCAACCTGTGCTTTCGCTTTTTTGATACTCGTTTCTAATTTGTGGAAGAAGTTGTTGCGTTCTTTTTCATTCACACCACTGATCATACTAGAGTTCGCGAATTGTCGCTCTAGTACACTCAAACTATCAGCAACATATCCTTTGTCTGTTGTGTGGATTGTGTTCATGATGTTGTGTGCCATGTAAAACCCTTCATGTTCGCCCGTATTATAATAGGTAGAAGTAATCCCATTGAGTGTATCATTCAAATAGACTTCGTATTCATTCCCACTCGCTGGTGGTTCTGTTTTCACTATGTATTTTTTTCCAATGGCAACTTGTTGTTTAATATGCTCTACACATTGCAGTAAGTGATCAAGTAAGAAGACAGCATACGAAGGATCTTTAAAAAGCCTTGCATTAAAGTAGTACAAAATCTCTCTGGTAAATCCTCTGAAGAATTCTGGGTCGAACAATTCCTTTGAAGGAATACTTATATATGCACGCAAAATTTCCCAACCTGGCGTGATTTGAGCTTCCGTTATTTTTTTGTGTGCGAGTTGCTCTCCTTGATACTCCTCTACATTCAGATACGTCCGTGCCCAAAAATAAAGCTTGAAGCGAACTAAATGAGGGAAGTTAAGGAGTTGTAAAAAGTGCGTGTTATTAATCGAAAGCATCAGTTTGGCATCCTTTTGTGATTTAATCTGCTTAAATCCAGCCGCCATCGTCTCTAAGTAACCCTCCAGCGTATAATCAAAGTTGTCTAGTGGCTGAAAATCAAAGATGACTTTAGAGTCTTTTGACTCGAAGAGTGCGTCTAGCGATATTTCATAATGAGCACATAGTTTTTCCAATTCATAGATCGTCAGGAGCGTTTCTCCCCGAGACCTTCTGTAAACAGCATCCTGACTTAATGACAAGACTTCTCCAACGGCATCCCCGAGCGATTCTGTCTTATTAATTCGGTGCTTAATAATTGAAAAAATTGTAGACTGATGATCTTTTTGCATGCTTGAAGTTAGTAAATTTGCGGATATCGAAACTTGAGAGATGATTATTCTTTTCGATTCTCTTGTAAAAAAGAGTGATTCACACACGTAGTTTGATTTTAACTCGTACCTTTGCCCTCCAATAAATTAATTTATTAACGGGGGTTTCGTACCCCAAACAATAAAAACAAGTATGTCAACTAAGATTAGATTACAAAGACACGGAAAGAAAGGAAAACCATTCTACCATATGGTAGCAGCGGATAGCCGTTCAAAAAGAGATGGACGTTTCATCGAAAAATTAGGAACTTACAATCCAAATACTGACCCAGCTACAATCGAATTGAACTTCGAGCGTACTTTACATTGGGTACAAGTTGGAGCTGAAATGTCAGATACTGCACGTGCACTTCTTTCATATAAAGGTATCCTTCACAAGAATCACCTATTGAATGGTGTTGAGAAAGGTGCTCATACAGTAGAACAAGCTGAAGAGAAATTTGCGAAATGGTTAGAAGCTAAAGAAGGTAAAGTTCAAGGTAAAAAAGATACTTTGTCGAGTGCAGCTGATAAATTGAAAGCAGATAGATTCAATGCTGAAACTGCGATTAAAGAAGCTCGCGCTAAAGCGATCGCTGAGAAAAATGCTCCTGTTGTTGAAGAAGCTCCAGTAGTAGAAGAGGTTGTTGCAGAAGTAACATCATCTGAAGAAGCTCCTGCGGTTGAAGAAGCTGCTCCAGTGGTAGCAGAAACTAAAGAAGAAGCTCCAGTAGAAGAAGCTCCAGTAGTCGAAGCAGCAGCTGAGGAAACTCCAGCAGTTGAAGAAGCGAAAGAAGAAGCTCCAGCTAAAGAAGAGCCAAAGGCTGACGAAGAAGCTAAATAAAATTGAGTAAATGAATAAAGCAGATTGCTTTCATTTAGGTCATATTGCGAAACTCCACGGATATAAAGGTGGGGTTTCGCTGTTTTTAGACGTTACTAATCCATCCGATTATACCGATCTAGACTCTGTTTTTATCGATATAGATAACAATCTTACTCCTTTCTTCGTAGAATCTATGAGGATGACAACGAAGGGTTTTGCGGTTGTTCATTTTGAAGGAGTAACTGGTGAAGACTACGCAAAAAAAATACTTCGCAAAAAAGTTTATCTACCAGCGGAAATCTTACCACAATTAACAGGAATCAATTTTTACGATCATGAGGTCGTAGGTTTTAAGGTAATAGACGCAAATCATGGTGAAGTAGGAATCCTTCAATGTGTCGTCGATCTTTCGGTAAACCCATTGTTGCAAATCGTGATGGACGATAAAGAAATCCTTGTTCCATTAATCGAAGGCGTGGTTCAGAAAGTTGATCGACAAGCCAAAGAACTCCACATTAAAGCTCCAGATGGACTCATTGAGTTATATTTGGGTTAATGTCCATTTTCCACTTTAAGCATTTTTCAATTTCCCAGGCTAACGCGACTATGAAAGTAGGTACGGATGCAATGGTGCTTGGCGCTCTAATTACTGCTTTAGGTAAAAAGCGTGGCTTGGACATCGGAACAGGCACAGGCGTATTACCACTTATGCTCGCTCAGTGCAATGAGAACCTTGAGATTGATGCAATTGAAATTGACAAAGATTCAGCAGTTGAAGCAAAGTTTAATTTTGATGAATCTAAATGGAGCGGGCGCTTACATTCAATTCAGGCTGATGTTCTTGATTTTAACACAGATGAAAAATACGATCTGATCTTTTCTAATCCTCCGTATTATCAGAATTCCTTGCAAAGTGAGAACGCTAGAGTTGCCCGTGCAAAACATGAGTCGTTTTTACCTGTTGACAGTATGCTCTTAGCCGTCGATCAATTGTTGGCTGAGAATGGTGAGTTTTGGATAATCGTTCCAGCAGAAAGTGGACAAAGTTCATGGGTGATGTCATGTGTGAAATTGGGAATACATCTCAAAAAAGAAATTGCAATTCATGGAAAAGAGAGTGATCCTATCAAGCGTATGATTTATTGCTTTTCTAGGAGTCAATCAGTGCTGGAGAGAAGATCATTAACTATTCGCTCCTTGGATGGGTCCTACACGGATGAATACATTCAGCTTACTTCAGAATATCACGGAATTGATCTTCGAAAATGAGGGGATTTCGCTAACGGAGAATCTTTAGTCGGAAAGCCTCTTTTTTCCGCATTTTGCGAAAATGGACAATAGTGAGGATGTTGTATAGGAGAATAATACCAAAGACCAATCCATATCCGTACAGAATGCTTTCGTTTGTCGGGCTGTCTCTAAAAAGAGCCATACCCCAGACTAGTACAAAGGCATATAGAGGCATGTAAAGTAGCGGCAGTATGCTGGAGATTACTCCGAGAATAGCACCAGTTTTCGTCTGTAGGTTACTCAAAATTAATGCGCTTGCCGCCATCCAAATTAGGATAATATAAGATGGAAGAAATTGGAAACCATGTTCAAGAATACCTGTTTCGCTAATGTGACTAACTCTCCAGCTAAAGTCCATCCAATCGTAACTCCTTATTGGAAAGTATAGTGCAACGCATAACAGGACGAGCGCAACTATCACATATTTCTATATCTTTTTCATTGCGCGATGATACTACTGTTCTCTGTAAATGTACGGAGCTATTTGTCGGAAGAAACTAAGATTCTAGAGCGGTTAATTTCGCTAATAATTCCAGTTGTAGATCTTCTCCCTTGTCTTTATTGTACCACGATTGTAATTCAATTTTCTTTTCTTCACCGGATTTAGAGGTGTTCGATAAATTGTTGACGTGTATTGTTTGCGCATCTTTTGGGCGAGGTCCCCAATGAAAAATGTCTTTTCCGAATGCATCCTTAACCACCAACATCGGAATTGACATTCCTCCATTCGTCAAATAATCTTGTATCATTGAATCTTTGCCGTCTCTAAGGTTGATGCTAAGATCTATATTAGCAGAAGTTTCAGCCAGTTTAACAATGAAAGGGGCAAGATGTGAAGCATCTCCACACCAAGGCTCGGTGATCAGAATCCAAGACTGCTTCTTCTTTATCTCTCCTAGCTTTGCAACCAACGCTTCATTCAGCTTCCCACGCTTCATCCAGCGTTTCTGTCTAGAGGCATTTAAGGCGGTGTAGTTCAAATAAGATTCCTTATCATAAGGAGCAGTTGTTAGCTGTCCAGTCGTGATTTCTTCAAATAGTTGTGCGTAATCATCCCAAGTCATTGTACAAAGTTTTGTGCTTAGAACTCTTTCGGTCATGAATTCTTACAAAGAAATGATCACTTCGTAATCTATCTAAAATTAAATTACCTGAGGAGATTGACATGTCCTGTTGCCGTGGTTCTGGCATCACTATTAGATAATTTAAACTCAACGTTCCAAATGTACGTCCCTGTTTCAACCAACTTTCCATTGTAGGTTCCATCCCATCCAATAGTTGCGTCTTGCGATTCCCAAATAACTTCACCCCATCGATTGTATATGCGGAAAACGAAATCATATGGATCAAACCCTGATGTAAACACTGGGCGAAACGTTTGATTGAGTTCATCATCGTCTGGCGTAAATGAGTTCGGAACGAAGTAGAGCAAAAGATCATCAATGGTTACTATGTGACAAACTGTGTCGTAACAATTGAATGTATTTGAGGCTTCAAGGCAAACAGTATATCCTGCAGGCGTTTCGCTATAGGTATGAATCGGATTTGTTACTGTGCTTGACATTCCATCATCAAAGTCCCAGAGGAAAAATTCAGCATTGGCAGATTGGTTGAAAAAGTCAACTTCTGTATCCAAAATATCCACTTCCTGAGGGGCAAAGGTAAATGCTGCTTCTGGCTGCTCTGCAACGCAAACAAAATCAGATTGTGTTGCAGAATTTGAACAACCATTAGATGTCACTGTTAAAGTAACATCATAACAACCAACATCTAGAAATTGAGCCTCAACCGATCCACAGCCAACTTCTGTGTAACCGTTCCCGAAGTTCCATGCGCAATCCATTCCCATAGGAGATGAAGTGTTTGTAAAGACCACATTAAATGGTGTACAACCAAGGTTGTTGTCAGCAACGAATGTCACAGTAGGAATAGGATAAACAGTGACTATAATCGATGAGTTTTGTGAAGGCGTTGTACAGCCATCAATAAGTGTTACTGTATACGTAGTTGTTGTTGAAGGGTACAAAGTGAGCGCTGCCCCAGTACCAACAACTGTTCCTGCTTGATCCGTCCAAACATAGTTCAAATTCCCATCTCCTCCTGATCCTGTAGCGGTAAGGGAAACCGGATCACCATCACAAACAGGTGTAGTTCCAGATGCTTCTAGGCTAAGTGCTTCGTAAACCTCTATGATAATAGTCGCCATATCTGAACATTGCCCTTGCGTTGTATAAGTTATTGTATGGAAACCTGGTCTTGCAATCGAGGCATCGAAGGTTCCAAGGGCTGCATTTGTTATTCCCGCACCACTCCAGACTCCTCCACCGGTAACGGCAGACAAATTAAGTGTTGTTCCCAAACATAGTGGGCCAACAGGAGTAATAGTCGCATTATCCAATGCGAGGATTGTTATAGTTTCTGTTTGAATATCTCCACATACACCAGGTATGCTATAAGTGATAAGGTGCGCACCAACTCCAGCAGTCAAAGGATCAAAATCTCCGGTTGCGGCATTCGTAATTCCCATACCAGTCCACGTTCCACCAGGACTTACGCCCGCAAGGGTTACAGTAGGATCATCCAGACAATAAGGTCCAGCTGGCGTAATTAGCGCACTAAAGGATGGGGCTATAATGATGTCAGCAGTTTGTACATCGCTACAAGCGCCATTAATTGTATAGGTAATTGTATGAGTTCCAACTCCTGCGGTAACTGGGTCGAAAGCTCCAGTTACCGCATTCGTAATTCCCATCCCCGTCCATGTACCACCTGGAGTGACACCGACAAGCAAGATAGTTGGATCAATGAAGCAAAAAGGACCAACAGGAGTAATTGTTGCATCCACAATAGGCTCCACTGTAACAGTCGTTGTTTGCAGATCACCACACAAACCTCCTATTTGATATGTAATTGTATGTGTTCCAAGGCCTGAAACCATTGGGTCAAAGGTACCAGCTACACCGTTTGTAATTCCAATGCCAGTCCATGTTCCACCAGGATCTACAGCGGTCATGTTGAATGCTAGACCTGTCTGGCACACGTTTGCAACAGGCGTTATAGTAGCATTGGCCCCAGCTGCAGCACTCGTCACAATGATGGTCGTTGTCGAAACACATCCAGCTCCATCAGTCATATCTACCGAGTAAGTTCCTGCGCACAATCCCGTTGCGGTTTGCGTTATTTGGCCTCCAGCAGCGGCATCCCATAAATACGTGAATACAGGAACTGCACCAGGATCTGGAGTTGCAGTAGCTGTTCCATCGCAAGCTCCAGGACATGTTTCTTGCGTCATTGACATGATTGGTGGGATACAACATCCTGTTATACAGCTATAAACTACGCGTACATTTGGTACACGCGGAGTAAAGCTCAAGCCGAATGGATATGCTTTTCCTGTGCCTTCTAAAATCTGAATATTTGCATCAGCAATAATGATGTTTCCTACGCCAGTTCCGTTAGAATAATTCCCGCTAGTGGCATTGTTTGCAGTAATATAAAATCCTCCTACATCTCCTGGACAAAGCGATACGTTTAATGGAATCGGAATTGTAACATTCGTTCCGCCGACGCCAACCCAGGCGTTAGCTGTTCCAACGAGTGTCCAAGCTGCCGCGTTTGTTTCATTTCCAACGTGTGTTCCCGGAATCGAGTAAATTTCAATATTATATGTTCCGTTATCAAAATCAATTGCGAACTGAGTTATGTTAACTGTCGTTAACGCGACAACGTCAAACATAATCCCACTCTGGCCGTTATTGGTGATCGTAGGAGTTGAAAGAGGTCCACATTGCGCATTCGATAAATTACTAGGAAGAATAAATCCTGCAAATAAAATTAGCGGGAGCGCGTAGATGAGTAGTTTTTTCATGCCTTTAATTGTTATTGATCAATTGGATAACATTTGATAAACTTATAGCGGGCTCACTGAGTATTGTAAATGTTTGTGTTGCAGTATCAAACGTACATCTACTCACCCCATCAATTGTTAAAAATGTATCAATCATTCGTTTTATAGACGTAGAATGGTCTGAGAGGTTGCTGTCAATATCTTGTGAAGATGAATTTATCGCACCTCCTAATTTGTATGTGTGCGCAGTGATCGATGATGAAAGATTATTTTTGCTAACCTCGGTAAGAATCACATTGACTTCTGAATGAATTGGTTCTACTTCCGAAATAGAGGAAGTTTGTACTTGTTGCGCATTGGCATTCAATAGAATAAGCGCTGTAAGTATGGCGAGAGTACTTTTTAAATACATAGTTTGTTTGTCTTTGGATAGTTGCGTAAAGATACGTTAGATATTGACGTTTCCCTAGAGCGTCGAAGCCTTTTATCTATTTAGCATGTGCGGGTTATAATTCCACTTAATTCTTAGATAACTTCACCCGAAATGAGGGGCTTTATGCGCATGAGAATGACGGCGAACCAAAGGATCAGTTGTATCTATATAATTCAATTGAACGCTTTAATAAACGCATATAATTGTTTTGTCCCTCATTTCTTGAATCGATCTGATACCGAGGCTCGAGAGAAAACGAATTGTTTATTAGGATATCCAACAGTAGCTTGGAGATTTAATAATCCGCCATTTCTGATTTGACATGTCATTGGCTTGGATGTATATTCGTTTAGTTGAACTGTAACGGCTCTAATTTATTATAGGTAATCTATTAAGAGTTAATTTAATAACGGTCTCTTCTTTTACTCCAAATCTAGAATGTAAATGAGATTAATATTTTTTTCAGTTGCGCTAATTTCACTCTCTTCAAGCACTGCTTTTGGACAAGTTACCGCAGGGGATTGTAACACGGCGATCAATATTTGTAGTAATGCTGGCTTTTCTATCGATCCAAATGGATTCGGCTTAATAGATGAGCTCGGAGACGGCTTCACTACTGGGTTAATATCTAATCCAGCTTCAAACCCAAATATAATTGCGGCGACGGGAATTCCCAATATGGGCTGTCTGCAATCGGGAGAATTGAACAGTACATGGATGATCGTAAATATTGCTTCGACCGGAGCGCTTGAATTTTCATTTGGTACTGATGGAGGCGCAAACTGCTATGATTGGATTATGTGGCAATATAGCCCGACAACTTGTACTGATATTCAGGCGAATCTTGTTCCACCTGTAGCGTGTAATTGGAATGGTGCTTGCGAAGGATATACAGGGATGGCTGGAGGGCCTTTCGGATCGGGATTGCCTGCTGGTGGTGACCAATCTAATTTTGAAGATGCACTTTCCGTCACCTGCGGCGAACAATACCTTATTTGTTTTTCGAATTTCAGTTCAGCGCTTACGAGTGTTCCGTTAAATTTCTTTGGATCAGCAACCATTTCCTGTACGACGTACAATCCTGTTGCGGTTACAGATACTACAATTTGTGAGGGACAATGCGTCGATTTAATTGCCAATGGAGGATTAACTTATTCATGGGTGGCAAATCCTGATCTTTCGTCAACAACTGGAGCAACAGTTACTGCATGTCCACTTGGATCCGGGGTCTATGATTACTATGTTACGGGCACAGGAGCATGCGGAGTAGGAGTTGATACGGCAACCGTCACTGTTACCGCAATTGGAAATCCAACGATCACGCCTCCAGGACCACTTACGCCTCTTGACCCAGCTTTTAATATGGTCGGCGCTACAGCTGGTGGCGTTTGGAGTTCGAATTGTGGCGCATGCATTGACCCAATAACTGGCCTTTTTGATCCAGCAATCGCAGGCACTGGAACTTGGCAAATTTGTTACGTTATTGGGACTCCGCCGTGCGATTCTATGGATTGCATTGATGTGACAGTTGGTTGCATTACGCCGATTCTAGATCCTGTCGCTGCAATTACAGTTTGTGATTCACTTGTTTTACCAGTTATCACAGGAGTTTATTTGTCAGGTAATCAAGCTTATTACACTGGGGTCGGAGGTACAGGGACACAATATTTTGCAGGAAATGTAATTACATCGAGCGTGAATTTATATGTTTATGATCAGGCGGGTGTCGGTTGTACTGATGAGGAAGCTGGATTGAACATCCTTGTTCAGTTTTCGCCTAATGCTGGTGTGGATAGTACGCTCATTTTATGTAATACTGCAAGTACGGTTGATTTGAACACGCTCTTAACTGGTGGTATAGGCGGGACTTGGTTGGAAACGACGGCACCTTCAAGTGGTCAATTTAATAGTACTACGGGTGTTTTCAATCCAGCAAGTTTAGCAGGTATTAATTATACCTTCTCCTATACTTCCACAGGAGTTGCTCCTTGTATTGACGATGTTGCCAATTTCACAGTTGTGATTGTTAGTGGAAATCCAAATCTATCGTGCCCAGGAACCATCAATACTTCCTGCAGTATCCTGGAGGAGGCACCCTACGCTGATTTGGCTTCATTTCTTGCCGCTGGAGGAACAGCTACTGATCCAAGCAATATCTTAGACATTAATTCGCTCGTGCTATTGAGCGAAGTTTCTGACGGACTTTCATGTCCAGAGACGGTTACACGAACCTATCAAATTTCCAATGCATGCGGTTTAAGTGATCAATGTGTTCAGACGATTGTTGTGAATGATCTTATTCTTCCGACGGCATCGAATCCTGCCACTGTGAATGTGAATTGTCCAGATGATGTGCCGGCACCTAATGTTAATGACGTTACAGATGCAGCGGATAATTGCTCAAATCCAGCCGTGTTTCATATCTCTGATGTCTCCGATGGAAACGTTTGTAATGATGAAACGATTACGCGTACTTATAGAGTGAGCGATGCATGCGGAAATACTGTCGATGTAGTTCAAAATATTGTCATTGACGCAGTAATTAATTCTATTGATGCTGGTGCTGATCTTACTGTTTGCGATGGTGAACTTGTAACGCTCTCGGCAGTCGTATCTGGAGTGGCAACAGTTACATGGAGCCATGGTGTGATAGATGGGCAGGCATTCATACCTCCTGTCGGAATTACCAGCTATGTTGCTACCGCAAATGTATGTACTGGATTATGTGTTTCAATGGATACAATGACGATTGAAGTAATTGCTGTTCCTGCAGTGGCGTTTATGGCTGATACATTATCTGGTTGCGAACCATTACTCGTGACATTTACGAATCTAAGCGTTCCTGGTGGAGTCGATTGTCTTTGGACGTTTGGAAATGGGAATACGACTTTAGGGTGCGGAACTGTTTCGAACTTGTACGGCGGGGCTGGATCTTATGATGTATCATTAATGGTGACCGATATTAATGGATGCTCTTCTACTGAAACCTATGTGAGCTATATAAATGTGTTCGATAATCCTACAGCTTCATTCACTGCAAATCCATTTGTGATTGATGTGAATAATACCTTGGTTCATTTCACAAATACAACCATTGGAGGATCAACATACACTTGGGATTTTGGAGATAGTACTGCGCTGAGCTTCGAAGAAAACCCGGAACATGTCTTTCCGCCTAATCCAGGTATAGATTATCCCGTTACACTTTATGCAGTTAGTGATATGGGGTGTATAGATTCCTTGATTCGATATATAATAGTCAACGAAGTGATCATCTATTATGTGCCAAATTCATTTACACCAGACGGCGATGAATTCAATAATGTCTTCAAACCAATTTTCACGACAGGTTATGATCCATATGATTTCACCATGTTAATTTACAATCGATGGGGAGAAGTGATTTTTGAAAGTCATGACTCTGATTTTGGTTGGGACGGGACGTATGGGTCTGATCGTCTTGTAAAGCAGGGAGTTTACGTTTGGACCATCGAGTTCAAGGAAACTATGAGCGACAAACGCCATAAAATAAATGGTCATGTGAGTATTTTGAGATAAGATTTGAAGTCAACTATTTCTTAGCTGCTTTCATACAACTCTCCATAGAGGTAGCCGTTTTGATAGATTCAAGCCAAGCAATTAGCTGGATATAATCTAGTGTTAGCTGGGAATCTCGATCATCCACAATGAGCGCTTTACATTCTTCGATTTCATTTAGAAATGCATCGTGCATTTTCTCATGATATGGCTCAATAAAGTACTTATTTGCAAATTTTAAAAATCGCGTCAATAGGGGGTTGTGACGGTTTTTACTTTTTAAATAGCGCTGAGTAGATAACACATTTGAAGGAATCAGCTCATAATTCTCTAACCTGTAATGAATACAAATATTGATAATTCTAGCGTGCGATTGGATATCCTCTCGCAAGTTTCTCATCTCTGAAGTATTCAGCAATTCATTGACACAATAGAGCCCTTTTTTATAGTCTTCATTTCCCAGATAAGCGTAGGAAAGGTTGAAGTAGAATGCCATTTTCAGGTTTGTGTCCATTAAATGATTCGAACTTTGGTAGCGCGTTTCTAGTTCACTAACATATTCAGCTATTCGCTCGAAATTCCCCTCGTCGAGATCACGATGAAATCTAATGTTGTGCAAGGTTGCGTTCAATTCCGCTTGGAAAGTCGCGCTTCTTCTGTTGGCAGGAGTTTCATTAATGCGTTTTGTTATGAGATCGAGTTCATGGTCAAATGCATCGAACATTTTAAAGGTGGTCAAGGAAACCAATAGGAACCGAGCATGAGTCAGCCAAAAGCGTTCACCAAATTGACCTTGTTCAATTAATTCTAATACCGTTTTACGATGATAGTAAGTCTGCTTTTGGGCGTTCATCGTATAGTGATAATGTCCCCATATCGTATGAAATTCTACCCGACAGAGTAACGGATATTTTTCTATGTCTAATTTAAGAAGCGGGTCCTCAATAATCGACTTGAATCTGTCCTCTGTTAGCGAGCCTCCAACCGATGTGCTTTCCAATAAAAGTCTTCTCATTTTTGCAGAAAGAACTTCGAATTCCGCAAGCATTTCATTTGTTGCTCGCGCCTGCTTTACTTCTGGATAGGTAACATCAATGTAGTGTTTCAAATCATCGGCATTAGATTCTTTGATTGCAATTTGATATTCTAAAATGGACAGAGAATCGATCGCCAAATATTCCTCATAATCACGCGCTAATGCCTTCACTTTATTCAGTAGCTTCTTGCATTGACTATACAATCCCTTCTCATACAAGATTTGTAAGTAATCTGAATACATGCGCAATTCAGCATTCGGACTATTGATTGAATTGTTATGGCGGAGCGATTTTAATATCAAATTACTCAGCTGAACTTTTATGGTCGATATTGAGCCTGAATCAACTTTGCCTTTCAATTTTTTAATAAGCACACCATGATCATAGCTTTGCATCTTATCGATGGCATCGAATAAAATAGTATAGTTGTTTTCACCTTGAACATTTGCTCGGGCAAATAGTTTGAAGCTGCGTTTTTCAGCTTTTGAAAGCGATTTTATCAAGAAGAATAGGTGCTCTGAGTTTTTCATGCAAACCAACTAGTCAAAACTATATTTTTTAAGAAATTGTATTCCTTAAATATAGCATTTTGTTAAGTAAAGAGTGGGATTGAGTTATCGATACTTTGGGCACTCTTGTATGCTTAAATGGCCTATTTGTTGTGATCGAAAAGTTAGATGCTCTGAAGGAGTGCAAGCAGTACTTCTGGGGAGAGTCTCTGTGAATAATTTGGGTCTACATGTTGGAATCGAATTTTGCCTTCATTGATTCGTTCGCTTCATATCTCTGCCTTTGACATAGCATAGCTAATTATATGCTGCTTAAGTCGATTCTATTTATTCCTTAACAAATCGAATGGTCTCCGTCCCGCGTTCGTGCGAAACAACGAGGAAATAGACCCCGTCAGATAGTAACGCTACATTAATTTATCATCAGGAGTCTCAGTTATACTATACTTCTTGCCATGAAATAGTTAGAATGCGTAGATCGCGGACTGTCAATTCTGTTAATCCTAGTATGGATAGACTATTACTTGTTGGATTCCGGTATACAGACAATGAGCTGCTAATAAGGCTGCTTAATCCAGTAAACTGAAGTGTTAAATCGATGGTGATGACACTATCACAACCCGCTGTATTTGGGATCGTATCATTGTAGGTTCCCGAAGTCGTATAGACAGTACCACTTGGAGAAGTGTATTTGTCTAAGGCGGTTTCCACGATAGCGGAAGACGAATTAGTGAAGATCGTTAGATCGAGAATAAGGGTGCTGTCACATCCGAGTGCTGTCATTAAGTTCTCGGTGTAGATAACGCTTGCAGAGTATAGCGTTGGGTTAGTCGTCCAAGTGAATGTGTCACAGGCCGAAACATTCTGTGTAGTCGTGTAAGATGCTCCTAGGATTTGCTTGGAAGAGCATACCGGTCAGATTTGATGTGTCTGTTGCTAGCGGCGAGTTTACTCCTAAATATGCTTTTAATCCACGAATCATAACAGGTTCAGGAGCATCATAGTACTGAGCATAACCGCTAAATTAGCTAGGCACGTTGCATGTTACACCTTGAAAACTTGTTGCCTTTGCCTCGGGATACATCAAAGTATCGACGCACTGAGGATGAGCTATAAGTTATGAAAGAATGAGCGTAAGAATTAGTAGTGATTTCATGATTAATCAATTTCTGTGAAGGACGGGATAATTTTATCGCTGAACAAGCATTACATTTGTTTCATAAATTGAGAAGAATGCGAGTTGGTATTATTGGAGGCGGAGCAGGTGGTTTTTTTTCGGCGATTGCTGTTAAGGAAAATTTCCCGGATGCCGAGGTGATTATTTTGGAGAAATCTAAAAAGCTACTTTCTAAAGTGAAAATATCTGGAGGAGGAAGGTGCAACGTTACTAACGGATGTGAATCAATTAGTGAATTAGCCGAAGCCTACCCTAGAGGATCAAGACAATTGCGCAAATTGTTCGGAACGTTTAGTAATCAGGATACAATTGCGTGGTTCGAATCGAGGGGAGTTCCATTGCTTACGCAAGACGATGGCTGTGTATTTCCTGTTTCTCAAGATTCTCAAAGTATAATTGACTGCCTGACTAATGAGTGTAAACGACTTGGGATACAGATAAAAATAAGCTCGGGCGTAAAGAAGATTACACCAATCGAAAATGGAATTGAACTCGAGCTGAGTGATTTAAAGACACTTCAATTTGATAAAGTGATCGTAGCGACTGGTGGATCTCCAAAGGCTTCAGGATTCCTTTGGCTCCAACATCTTGGTCATGAAATTAGTGAACCTGTTCCATCGCTATTTACGTTTAATATGCCTGGGGAATCCATCATAGAATTAATGGGTATTGTGGTGGAAAAAGCGCTCGTGAGCATTGAAGGAACGAAGTTGAAAGGCGATGGCCCTCTATTGATAACGCATTGGGGGATGAGTGGGCCTGCCATTCTCAAACTTTCGTCGTTCGGGGCTAGAATTTTGAGTGAAAAGGAGTACGACTTTAAGGTTCACGTGAATTGGGTGAATGAGATAAATGAATCGAATGTTCATGATGAACTTAAGAAGCTAATTGCAAATCATGGAAAGAAACAATTGGCAAACATCCGTCCTTATCTTTTGCCAGTGCGTTTGTGGCATTTTATAATCGATAAATGTGAATTGTCGCGAACAACTACATGGGGACAAATTGGAAAAAAGGCAATGAATAAGATGGCGAACGTGCTAGTTAATGATAGTTATTCTGTTTCAGGGAAGACAACTTTTAAGGAAGAGTTTGTTACTTGCGGAGGAGTAAGTTTAAGCAGTATAACTATCAAAACTATGGAGAGCAAAGCCTGCCCGGGGCTCTTTTTTACTGGAGAAGTAGTTGACATGGACGGTATTACTGGGGGGTACAATTTTCAAGCTGCTTGGACTACAGCATTCATCGCGGCTAAATTAGGAGTTAGCCCCTCTAAGGCACAGTGAATCTAGCCCATTCAGTCCACGAGCCGTCATAGACGGATAATTCGTTCTCTAAAATCAAATTACATGCTAATAGACTAATGCAGGCTGTGACTCCAGATCCGCAACTGAAGACGAGTGGACGGTCATCGTTCAAAATTGATTTAAATACACTCTTTAATTCATCAGGGGATTTCATTTTTCCATTGGTTAGTACATCCTGGAAGGGGAAATTGACTGAATTTGGAATGTTTCCTGATCTCAACCCTTGCCTTGGTTCAGGAATCAGGCTATAAAATCGGTCTGTACTGCGCGCATCTATTATGAGTGAATCTTGGGTTTCACTTAGCGTTTGAACTGCTTGGAAATTCTTGATTTTTTCATCGCGATAGGTTGAAGTAAAATCTCCATTAAAAAAGGGCTTTGATTGAACTGGTTCTGTGCTATATCCATGTTCAATCCAATTGGGTAAACCTCCGTCCAGAACAGCGACGTTTTCATGCCCCATAGCTTTGAACATCCACCAGACTCTTGGGCTCGTATAAATTCCACGGTCGTCGTAGATAATAATTTTACTGGTGTTGTTTATTCCGATTTTTTGGGCAGCTAGCTGAAAGTCAATTGGAGATGGGAGTGTATTTGGAAGGTCTGATTTTTTGTCACTGAATTGATCTTTGAGATCAAAATGACGCGCATTAAAAATTTGAATGCCTCCAAAATTTAATGAGCCACCAGCTACGTTGCTTTCTTGACTAGCATCGAGTAGAATAAGATCAGGGTCGTTACTATGATCATTGAGCCAAATGGGTGAAACTATTGAAATCATAGGCATGGTATTCATCGTTTATCAAGACCTGTTTGAAAATCTTGCCTGTTGATGCGTTTTCCGAAAGTTAAGTAATTTAAATAAGTTGAATCAATCTTGTTGTTTAGCTTTAGGGTATGTATACGGACATTTTATCAAAGGCATTTAAGCCACTCGATCTAGATATTGAAGCGCACGTTGAGTTTTTTAATGCATGGGAAGTGGTTGAATTTCCCAGGAACTCATTCATTACAGAATCGGGAACTGTTGAACGCTATTTCTACGTTGTACTATCTGGTGTTCAGGCGATCTATTTAATTGGGCGGAATGGTGAGAAGCAAGTGATCGGATTTTCTTTCGATGGCAGTTTTTCAGGGGTGTATGATTCGTTTTTGGATAATTCGCCCTCGCATTATTTTCTGGAAGCATTAATCCCATCCAAATTATTGCGCATCAATAAAACACAGTACGATCGATTCTTCGAGATTTACCCTGAATTTAATTATTGGGGTAGAATTGTGCATCAACAGCTGCTAATTGGACGCGTGAAGAGAGAGGTGGAGTTAATTACAATGAGTTCTAAAGAGCGATTTGATGCATTTATTGGACGGTGTCCTGAACAGCTCCACAGAATTCCTCAAAAATACTTGGCGTGGTACTTAAACATGACGCCTGAGACCTTTAGTCGGATGCGTGCTCAAAAATCTTGATATGGATCAAGATCTGTTTTTTAGAAAGCCATCACCTTTGTAGAAACGAAACAAACTATGGCAAGAGTCCAAATTTATCCAGAACAAGAAATCGCTCGTATCAATCATCTGTTTAGCCGATTAGAAAATTATAGAGACGTGAACCACGATCTGTTAATCCGACGATCCACTGAGCGCTCATGGAGTGTAATTGAAGTTGTTAAGCACATGGTCTTAGCGCATAACGCGTACTGTGAGAAGATTGAAACAACCGTAGTTAAACTTGGTGATATTGAAGGGACATGTGATTCGGTAAAAGCTAATTTTCTTCCCTCTAGCTTAATTAAACGGTTTCCACCAAAGGACAAAAAGATTAACTTTAAAATGAAGACGATGAAGGGATTTCAGCCCGTATTTGAAGCTGAAGACTTCAATAAAGTGGATAGTAATGAACTTTTTGATGAGTTCGCCAAAACTCTTTCTCAATTGAAAGGATGGGTTGAGATCTATAGAATGAAAAATGTTACTTCAATACGATTTAATTCGGCAATTGGTGCTATCGTGAAGTTCAATTCGGCTGAAGCTTGTGAGTTCATTTTATGTCACTGTGAACGACACTTTCAGCAAATTGACAATGTCCTTAACTCAAGTCAGAAATAGAACTATCCGCCAAAGCGAGGATTGACAACACTATTGTAAATAGAACCGAAGGTGTAGTTGATCCCAGTGCTTCCCCAATAGCGATACCCAGTTTGTAATTGACGTTGACTTAGCAGCACGTCTTCTTCACTAGCGTCTCCAATAGGGAGCGAAATCTGATCATGTATCAAGGAAAGGTTTCCCGAAATTCGCCATGAAAAACCCTTGAAAAGTCGAAGGTTTAAGTCTAATCTAAAGTTTAATTGATTGATTGCGAAGTTGTGGAAGTAATGAGATCCATTGA
>JBLHPQ010000069.1:0-17576 GCA_047624355.1 Flavobacteriaceae bacterium
TTCACCATTGCACGATATAGTTAAGAAGTGTGCTGAGTCAGGAAGAAAAGTTATTGTAACTACTGATCATGGCACTGTGCGTGTTACTAATCCTGTGAAGATTGTGGGAGAAAGAAGTACGAATACAAACCTTCGCTATAAAGTTGGGCGAAACTTATCTTATAAAGAGAAAGACGTTTTCCAAGTTAAGAATCCGCAGGATGCATTTTTACCGAAATCTAATATGTCGAGTGAATTTGTTTTTGCAAAGGACGATGATTTCTTTGTGTATCCAAATAATTACAATCATTTCGTGAAATATTATGGTAATACGTTCCAACATGGGGGGATTTCTATGGAAGAAGTGCTCATCCCTTATGTGGAGTTGAGTCCGAAATAATATGGAAATAAGCATTGAGTCGTTGCAGGATATTCCAGGTGCTGCTAAGACCTTTCTAGATACTGTTGGACATCGGAAAATTTTTGCTTTTGACGCGGAGATGGGCTCAGGGAAAACTACCTTCATTCTAGGGGTTCTAGCGGCAATGGGAATTGAGGATACAGAGGGGTCTCCGACCTACTCGTTGGTGAATGTATATGAAAGCGAAATGTTCGGTAAAGTCTACCATTTTGACCTTTACCGCATCGAAAATGAGATAGAGGCGCTTGATATTGGAGTAGAGGAAATGCTGTACTCGAATGATCTCTGTTTTATCGAATGGCCCGAAAAAATAAAGAATCTACTTCCTGATAATACGATTTGGTCGTATATTCGTAAAAATGCCGACAACTCCAGAACGCTAACTATCGATATATGATCACGGACCCAGAAATTCTGAAGCACTTAATGCAACAAGGGAGCCTACTTCCTAAAGAAGAAATGCTCGAGATTGCTCAAAAGAAAGGAAACCTATACATTGGGATTCCAAAAGAAATATCTTTTCAAGAGAGGCGCGTTGCTTTAGTTCCTGAGACTGTATCTGTACTTGTTGCAAACGGACATCGCGTAAAGGTGGAGTCTAAAAGTGGAGAAGGAGCTAGTTTTACAGATAATGATTATAGCGAAGCCGGAGCTGAAATTTGCCACGATCGTGAGGAAATATTTAAGTGTGATCTGATTTTTAAAGTTGCACCGCCATCGGAAGATGAGGTCAATATGATGAGTGGGAGTCAGACATTGATATCTGCACTTCAAATATCTATTCAACCCAAGAAGATTTTGAAGATGTTGATGGATAAGAAAATTACAGCTGTCGCCTGGGATTATATCCGGGATGATAGCGGGGTTTTTCCCGTTGTTAGAACCATGGGTGAAATTGCAGGGACGACATCAATTCTTGTTGCTGGAGATTTACTTTCTTCATTTAGTGATGGGAAAGGTATGATGCTAGGGGGATTGGCAGGTGTTCAGCCTACTGAAGTCGTCGTTATTGGTGCTGGTACCGTTGGAGAATACGCTACGCGCGCAGCACTTGGTTTAGGAGCTTCCGTTAAAGTTTTTGACAATTCACTTTCAAAATTAAGGAGACTTCAAACTGCATTAGGAACAAGGGTTTACACTTCTGTAATTCAACCAAAAGTATTAGCTAAAGCGCTAATGCGTTGCGATGTTGCTATTGGAGCGTTAAGAGCGCCGCTTGGACGAACACCTTGCGTTGTTACGGAAGAGATGGTGCATCAAATGAAAGACGGTTCTGTGGTCGTTGATGTGAGCATTGATCAAGGTGGTTGCTTTGAAACTTCTAAAGTGACCAATCACGATCACCCTACATATGTAAAGCATGGAGTTATTCATTACTGCGTTCCGAATATTGCGTCTCGCGTATCTAGAACAGCATCCTTTGCATTATCCAATATTTTTTCTCCCATTTTAGTTGATATGGGTGCAAAAGGCGGTTGTAAGGAGTTGATCGTAAACGACATTGGATTTAGAAGCGGCGTGTATATCTATCGAGGTAAATTGACCAGTGAGGTACTTGGAAAAGTCTTTGACCTCCGCTATAAGGATATCGAATTGCTTTTAATGGGAATGAAGTAGTCCAATTGAGAAAGCAGAATTATTTCGAATCATTCAGAATTCTACAATCATCATTCTTAATTCAAACATGATTGTCCCGCTAAATTTTCCGAAAGCAGATCTTAAATTGAAACGCCGTGATGACGTGGTCTACGTCTGGTGTATTATTCGAAAAAAGGAGTTGGTTTGCACGCCTGAGGAATGGGTGCGCCAGCATGTTATACATGCACTGATCAACGAACGAAAAGTGGCTCCTGGACTAATTTCTTCAGAGCGAACGCTCAATTACAACGGAAGAACCAAACGTGCTGATGTAGTTGTTTTCAATCGTGAAGGTCAGCCTGATATGATTGTAGAATGTAAAGCTCCCGATATTCCTATCAATGAAAAAACAATCCGTCAAATAGCTACGTACAACTTCGAACTGAATGTGGATAAACTGTTTTTGACAAATGGAATTGATCATGTTTATTGTGCCATTGATCGGAAAACTGGTGGAATTGAATTCAGTAATCATTGGCCTTTTTAAATTAGATCATGCCGCTTATTGACCATAGATTTTCTCGGGGAATACGATCAGCTAAAAATCATCCGTGTTACTTTTTCTAAAGATTGAATTATCTGTAAAACAGATCTATGCGAACGCTATCAATTCTATTCTTTCTAACGTTAATAAGTGCCTGTAATTCGCAAGTAGTTGTCAACCAAATTCCCGAGGATGTCTTTCCGGAAAATGAAGTAGAATACGTGGATCCATCTGTGATTGACACCTTGGAATTGGGCTTGTTATTTGATGGACTAGGGAACTATAATTCGATTAAAGCGAAATCTTCTAAGGTGAAGGCAATGGATACAGATGGCAAGGCATTTGAAGCATATTTACTTAACGAGATCGTGCCGTTTTGGTATGGGACGGAATGGGATTTCAATGGATATACTGACATTCCCAGACAGGGCGTAATTGCTTGTGGCTACT
Source organism: Flavobacteriaceae bacterium (assembly GCA_047624355.1). Classification (GTDB taxonomy): domain Bacteria; phylum Bacteroidota; class Bacteroidia; order Flavobacteriales_D; family Crocinitomicaceae; genus UBA4466. Next base: position 2,973 of record JBLHPQ010000069.1, read on the forward strand.
TCGTTTCGACAACCTTAAAGCACGCAGGGTTGAAAATAAATCGCTATAAAATGGCCCAACAAGCTGGGTTACATGAAGCCCAAACTTTGGCTTTAGTAGATGATAATTATATTACCGTTTACGGGATTGACAATCTGATGGAGCGGCTAAGAATGGAATATTCAGATGGTCTATATTTCGTTGGCTTGGATAATCATGTTGGCTATCTTTATATTAAAAATGGTACGCCTTACTTTTTACATTCTAATTACATCGAGGATCGCGTTCAGATACAGAAGGCCTATTATGCAGATGCTTTTCAGAGTGACGTTTACGTGCTTGCAGAGATTTCTACAAATAAAGAGTTAATGGCGAAGTGGAGAAAAGGGGAAGTTGTTAATGTTGTGCTACCGTAATCGACAACAAAATTCTAGCGGCTACTCTGAAAATCAAGGATATTCACTCAGCGAAAAAAACAACAGGTACTTCCGCTCATGGCATATCAGAATGATTACATTTGATCATGCATTTTAAGAAGGTATATATCGCTATTTATTATATGCTTTTTTCAGTAATTGGCTTTTCGCAAGCTGATAAACCTGTGAGTATTAGCTTTTCTGGTGGCGTGGGAATGCTCTTTGAAGAATTGGGCACAATAATTTCTCAGAATCCCAATGAGCCCGTGGTATACACATCCAAAGTTGATGAGTATATACCAGGTGAAGACTATAGTTTTGGTAGTGCGAAACGAATTTTTTGGGGCTCAATATTCTCTCTAGATGAGTGGCAAGTGCCAGTGGAGTTGGGAGTTGACTTTTGGCAATTAAGGCTCTCAGGAACTACAATTGATTTCTATCAACTCAACGAGAGTAATTATGAGAATGGCACTTGGGTTAGCACAAGTTGGGATGCCACAAGAACTGTAAATTTTAATTATCAAAATAACAGCACTTTTTTTTCTGTGTCTTTTGGGGTGGGGTATTCTTTGCTTGATGCTAAATCTAGGTTTTCTATCGTTCCCTTGGTGCGGTTTAACCCAGAATTCTTGATTAAGCAAAAGGTCGTTAAAGATGAGGGCACTTGGGAATTATTGGAAGAGTTTGGTGCAGGATCTCAAAATGAAACCAGTACGGTAACTGTAGGTGAATCTGACGATATACACTCAAAGTTGGATGTTTTCTACAAACCAGACCTCTCTACTAGATCATTTCTTGAGGTTCTCAGGATGAGTGCGAGCGTCAAATTTGGGGTTGAATTGATGAAAGATGTAGACTTATCACTAGAACTAGGTTATCAGTGGCAAAGTTCTTACAGAATTATTTTAGGCGATTATGGACAGAAGAATGCAATTCGTACATCCTTAGGAGTTTCATTTATTCTATAATTCAATAACAATTTGGTCGAATGTAACTAGAACAAGCTAAGTTGGTGTGAGTTCATTCCGCCTTCTAATTGCAGCAAACGTTCTTTTGCAGAGAGTCCGCCTGCATATCCGACGAGAGCTCCATCGCTTCCTATAATTCTATGACAAGGAACAATAATTGAAATTGCATTAGCGCCGTTTGCGGATGCAACAGCTCTGATGGCTTTTTCGTTTCCCAATGCTTTAGACAACCCCAGATAAGTTCCCGTCTGGCCAAACGCAATATCGATTAATGCATTCCAAACTGATTTTTGAAATTCTGTTCCTACAAATAAAATTGGAAGATCGAATGTCTTACTGCTCTTATCGAAGTAAGCATCCAATTGCTTAATTGTCTCTTCAATTACTTCACTAGATCCTTCTTCAAAGGTAGCATCTAGTCCCTTCTTTATTCTTGAATCGATTTGATCGCGTAATTTTCGGTAACGCCAATCACACAAGCACAACTGGTCATTGAAACTGCCAATGATTAATTCTCCAACCGGAGATCTATAGTTGCGCACGATTACTTTTTTCATAATAGGAAACTATCAAAGCTTGAATTTACGGATAATTTTTTAGCTGATTTAGATCAAATGAAGATCATGAATGCTTATCTTACAACATAATTTCTCTTTATGGATAAGAACCTTGACTACATTGAAATCAATCGGGAGGCATGGAATAGACGAACGTCCTTTCATGTAGATTCTGATTTTTACAATACCCCCGCATTCATCGCCGGAAAATCTTCGCTGAACTCAATTGAACTTGAATTACTTGGTGATGTTAAAGGGAAGTCAATTCTTCACCTACAATGTCACTTTGGATTAGATTCGATCTCATTGAGTCGTCTAGGTGCAGAGGTGACGGGAGTCGATTTAGCGGATGCTGCGATTAATAAAGCGAGAAGTTTAGCCAAGGAAATTGATGAGAATACAAAATTTATTTGTTGTGACGTCTATGATTTACCGAAACATCTTGACGAGCAATTCGACATTGTGTTTACCAGTTATGGTACCATAGGTTGGTTGCCTGATATGGATAAATGGGCTGAAGTTGTTTCGCGGTTTTTGAAGCCAAAAGGGAAGTTTGTGTTTGTTGAGTTTCATCCCGTCGTATGGATGTTCGATGATGATTTTGAAAAAATAGGCTATAGTTATTTCAATCGAGAGGCTATAATTGAATCGACTGAAGGTACCTATGCTGAAAAGGATGCTGGTGAATCATTTGACCATGTTTCCTGGAATCATCCCATCGGTGAAGTGTTGAATTCGTTGATTGACAGCAAACTTGTATTGAACGAGCTAAAAGAATATGATTATTCACCCTATGATTGCTTTAGTCATACCGAAGAATCCGAAAAAGGGAAGTTTAGAATAAAACACCTTGGAAGTAAAATACCAATGGTTTATTCAATGGTATTGGAGAAGGGAATTGGTTAAAATGAAAAGTCGAAGCATCTAATCGTTTTGAACCGCTACGCTTCGATCTATACCTCTTCCAGCTTAAATTCAGATGTTTTATGGAAGGTCAAATCAGGGTAATCCTTTTCTGCCATGGTAAGCAAGAATGGTGTCTCTGCTAAGAAAACTAGGTTTTCATCCTTGTCCAAGGCAATATGACTTGCCTTTGCACGTCTGAATGTCTCGAGTTGATCGTTATTGTCAGTTGTGATCCAGCAAGCCTTTGTATAATTTCTAGGAGCGAAACGACATTTGGCACCATATTCATGCTCTAGGCGATAGTTAATTACCTCAAACTGAAGTTGTCCTACCGTTCCTATAATTTTTCTATTTCCAGGTTGACGAATAAACATTTGTGCAACACCTTCATCCATTAATTGACGGATTCCCTTGTCCAATTGTTTGGATTTCATCGGATCAAGGTTCTCTAATTCCATGAATATTTCAGGAGAGAAACTTGGTATTCCTTTATAGTTGAATTTACCGGATTCGCTCAGTGTGTCACCAATTTTAAAGTTTCCTGAATCATACAATCCAATTACATCTCCAGGGTAAGCAACTTCAATAACGCTCTTATCTTTGGCCATAAATGCCGTCGGGTTTGAGAACTTTATTTTCTTTTGCAAGCGGGTATGCTGATAGAATGTATTCCGTTTGAATTCTCCCGATACTACACGCAAGAAAGCAATTCTGTCGCGGTGTTTTGGATCAAGATTGGCATGGATTTTAAACACGAAGCCAGAGAATTTGTCATCCTCAGGTTCCATTCTTCCCATGTCCGTTTCACGACCTCTAGGGGCTGGAGAGATTCTACAAAATGCATCTAGTAATTCTTTTACGCCGAAATTATTCATGGCAGATCCAAAGAATACTGGAGCGACCTCGCCAGACAGATAGGTTTCGCGATCAAATGTATCGTAAACGCCTTCAATCATTTCAACTTCTTCCCGGAGTTCATTCGCAAATTCTTCACCTACAGCTTCATCCAAGAACGAATCAGAAAGATCTGTTATTGGAATTATGTCTTCGGAGATTTTGGTTTTGTTCGCTGAAAATAAGTTAAGACTTTTGTCAAGTAGGTTATAAACACCCTTGAAACGGTCCCCCATTCCAATTGGCCAGCTTAATGGGCGGACTTGAATCTTCAACTTCTCTTCTAATTCATCGAGAAGATCGAAAGCTTCCTTACCATCGCGGTCCATCTTATTGACAAAGACAATTACTGGCGTGTTACGCATGCGACAAACTTCCATCAGACGCTCTGTTTGCGCCTCAACTCCACTCGCAACATCAATGACAAGAATAACACTATCGACAGCTGTCAGTGTTCTGAACGTATCCTCTGCAAAATCCTTGTGACCCGGAGTATCTAGTATATTGATCTGTTTGCCAGCATAGTTGAAGGCCATTACCGAAGTTGCCACAGAGATCCCACGCTGCTTTTCAATTTCCATAAAATCGGAAGTAGCGGTTTTCTTAATCTTGTTGCTTTTCACGGCACCCGCAGATTGAATCGCCCCTCCAAAAAGAAGTAATTTTTCTGTAAGTGTCGTCTTTCCTGCATCAGGGTGAGATATAATCCCAAACGTTCTGCGCTTTTCTATTTCAACTTCGTTGCTCATTTCAACTGTTTTCAGTGCGCAAATGTACGAAATCAAAGCGATGCAATAGTGTTGAGCGTTGCTATTTGTAAATCTTTCTTTTTTTTATCAGGCTAATCGCTATAGGTGTGATACTGACGGTTTAGCGAGCGCCATGTCCTAAAATGTTCGATCATTAGAATGCGCCCCTCATCTGAATAGAGAAATGTCTCTGTTTCTATCATCTCCCCCTCTTTTGTCGTGATTTTCTCTTTTAAAAGACCAGAATCGTAGTTGTACTGATCAATTTGGTCGCCAGATCTACTATGTCGAATAACCGTTTGCCTTGACAATTTATTTCCGTCGTAAACGAGGATGCCTTCATCCAGGAGGTATCCACGACTATTGATTAATGAGAACGCGATAAGCTTATCACCACTCTTAAACTTCCTATGTAAAGAACTTGTCCCGTATTTTGAATCAAGGATCACGCTATCAGTGCTATCAGTTAACTGAGCGTAGGTGTAATTTGTCCAAGATGTCACATCCTCGCTGCCGTCATCTTCAATTGAAATGCGTTTATAGGTGCTAATTCGATTTTGCGCATCATAGGTCATTTTGAAGACTTGGGTAAATGGATTGTCGGGTTCACCATGCTGCGTAATTTTCATTAGAAGTTTCTTGTTGTATTCCAACTGGAATCTGGGATCACCATTTGCAAATGAGATCAAATAGGGCGCTCCCGCAGCGTTGTAACTTTTGGTCATTTTCTCCTGAACCAATGAGCTATCAGTCCGATTAGAGTTGTAGCGCCAAATCATAACCTCAGATTCTGTTTCGCCAACATTGCTAGAAAACTTTTGTCCAGGATGCACTTGAGTAATTCCGAGTGCCTTCATGTCATCGAACTGTGCGTTCAATGATGTTGAATTTAATAGTACGAGCCCGAGGGTTAGTTTGAAAACATTCATTTGAGTACAAATCTTCTACTAAAGATATCCTTTCTAGCGCTAATAGCAATTACCTATCCAAATTGGAATTCAGGATTGATTCAATGAATCGCCCCTAACTTTGAATTACAGAATTGTAGATGATCTTTGCAGACAATTCAAAATTGACATGGATTCCTTGGGATAATAACGAATCTTTTGATGAGGGTAAACAAGGAGGAGCACTGTCAATCGATCTTAGCGATGCAGTGGATGAATGGCCATTGCTAAGTTATATTAGAGCTGACGCGACTTATGAAACGGCTTACAAAGTGCACATTCGTGATTTCATTGATAATTATTTCAATGCAAGTCAAATGTCAGCGGTATATAGTAATTATCAATCCTTGCTTGAACAGTACGCGACAGTTACGGGCGGCGAAATTAGCGGGTATACCTTTATGAGCTGAACGTCAGGCTTCTCCAATGCATTCAATGACTTGAACACACATGCAGCTACACGTTATTCAATTGCTGATGCATATGCACCATGAAATAATTCGTGTATAAATCGTATTTTTGAGGTCTAATAATGTGGGCCTAAATGGATGAAAATGTACTGCTTTCGGGATATCACCATCAAGATGGGCCTAGTTTAACTTTTGATCGATTCTCAGGAGATGTAGGTCGGTTTTCGATTCCCTTAATAGGTAAGAAGTTTTCGTTAACCGCATATCCTGAACGCTTTTGTACAGGAAGCTTTAATCTGGAAATTCTTGAAGGAGCGCCCTGTGTGAGTCAATCAGAACTTCTGAATACTTCCAATCAATCGTGCTATCCATGTTTTGACCTTACGGGGTTCAATCCATCTTTCTATCACATGGCGAAGTCAGATATTAGTCCTCAACAGCGAGCTTATAACAATACTCCCCATGCAGTGTACCTCGCTTACTTTACCGATGGTTTGATCAAGGTCGGGATATCTAGTGAGAAAAGAAAAGCGGTTCGATGGGTAGAGCAAGGGGCCCGGGTTGTTGCGCATATTTTGACGTGCCCGAATGCTTATGAAGCCCGCCACAATGAAGAGATGATTAGTAAAGCCTTGAAGCTTCCCGAAGTTGTTCTTGGAAAAAAGAAGCGATCCATATTGACGTATGCACTGGACGAGTCTGGGGCAAAAAGTGCGTTAGTTGACCTTATAAAACGGATTCAAGAAAAATTATCAGTGACGTGTCATCACGACCGAATCGATAGTTTAGACAGTAGTTATAATCCGAACTCGATTGTGTTAAACAACACGATCATTGATTTGAGTTATGAGGTGGAAAAGAAAATATCAGGAGCTTTTATCGGATTATACGGGGATATTTTAGTTGTCGAAAATGGAAGTAATCAGTTCATGCTCTCTCTTAAAAAGATCATCGGGCATCGGGTCGAATTCACTGATCGTATCGAAAAAGTAAGCTTTGAACCTCAACAGATTTCACTGTTTTAATCGTTAGCACCTTCTTGACTTAATAGATTATTTTGATTGTGCTTTCAAAATGTTTTTTTGCCAAACCAAATGCATCCACGCTCAGTTTGGTTTTGAGTATAATGGCCATGCTTACCATTTTAAATCCAAGATAAAGGTAAGGAGAGATGAAATTCAGTCCCCGCCAGAAGGCACCGATATGGTAATTTCGATAATTTGAATAGTCTCCAAAAAGAACAGGGTAAGGCATCCCGATGATTATCAATTCCAATGCAGAAAGACCAAATAGGATGAAGAGAATAGTGGTTATATACGTATAAATCCATCGATTTTTAATGCCTATAAGGAGGATAGCTAATCCTTGAATCGTTGTGACTACGCCAAAAATCAAATTACCGTTAGTGTTAATTTTCGTCAGCATAAGCATCACAGCTCCCACAAAAAGAAAGACTAGCGCAGATTTGCGAAATGCATCCATGCCTGAGATGAAGCTATTAAAGGCAAGTTCAACTTTTAATCTCTCGCTCCGTGCTTTTTTCTCCAGATTATCTAATTCGCTCAATTGTTTTGAATCGTTCGGATAGAATATGCGATTATAAATGTCTTTCCTTACCCTCGCATCTCGAATATCCTGTAACTGTTCATTTGGAAACCGCCCGGAGTTTAGTGCTTGAGTTCCTTCCTCAGCTTTCCGAGCGATGAGTATATGATTGAATTTCATCAAACCTTAAATTTAAGCCGAAGTTAGTAAAAGGATTATTTTTTCTTTATCTCACCTGCTTCAACTAATTGTCCAAAAAACTCAGTAATTGTATTTTCTAATGGACGGTAGGTCATTCCGAGATCTGCAACGCCCTTACTATTGTTTGCTTTCCAGGGATACCCAACATTCAATTTAACTTCTTTTCGTTTCATTCCAACAGACGGAGCCATCATCCAAAGTAACCACTTAGGTATTTTTCGATTTGACATAGGGTATTCTGGAAACTTATTCTTCACGAATTCAACGAGCTCCCGGAATCCAGAGTTCGTTCCTGATATGATGTATCGTCCTTTTGCGGCTTCGGTAATTCCCGCTTTGTAATGGGCTTCGGCAAGATCTCTGACATCAATACAACCAATGTTAAAATCTGGTGTGCCCATTTTGAAATCTCCACTTCCCATTTGTTTTACGATGCCATAGGATTCAGAATGCGCGTGTGGATTGATGCCTGGTCCAAGTACGAAAGAAGGCAAAATTGTTATTAAATCCCAGCGAGCTTGTTCTTTTTGAATTTTCCAGGCTTCTTTCTCTGCTTCAGTTTTAGAGTAAGAATAAGGTTGATGATCAAGTGCTGAACTCGTGTTCCAGATAGCTTCAGTCAGTTCTTGATTTGGCATTTTAAATAGGTCGACTGCATCACCATAAACCGCCGCACAGCTGCTTGTTAGAACTACGCGCTTCACACTTGCGGTTCTATTAGCGGATTCTAAGACATTTCGTGTTCCTTTTTTAGCGGGATCGACAAGGTCCTTTTGGGGATCGCTGACGTTACGAATGAATGGAGAAGCGGTGTGAAATACCAATTCGCAATCCAACATAGCTTCATCATATGATCCCTCTTCGAGTAGGTCCGATTTGAAGTACTTGATAGATCCAGTACTTTTTGCGGCAAGCGCATCTAAGTATTCCGTCTTATCCTTATTCTCAGGATCGCGAACTGCCGCATGGACGGTGTGACCTTCATTTAATAGTTTTTCAACAAGTCTTCCGGCCACGTATCCTGTAGCGCCTGTAACTAATATTGGTGTTGTTGTGTCAATCATATTGTCTTAATTAATTAATTAGTTCGTATTTTGCTAATAGGCTATTCAATAATGGAGTAGGGTCAGGGCTATCTTTTAATAGGAGTTCTGTTGCAATCCCGTCTATGAATACTTCGATCAATTTGGCTTCGGATTTTGGATCAGAGTAGCCTAATTGCTCGAAAGCATCTACCATCGATTTAGTGAAAGCTTCGAAAGCGGCGTCTTCATAGGTTCCTCTTTGCCATTTCAAGCTATAAGTCAGTCGCCAAAAGTTGTATTCTTCTTTCTCAACTTGGGCGGGTAGGGAGAGCGCCATTTTTATTCGCTCCCTGGGGTCTTCTTCAAGCATAACTAAAGAGAAATATTGATTCGCTTTTTCCATTCCCATTTGAATGATTGCTTCAAGTAAACCTTCTTTATTGTTGAAGTGACGAAATATTAAGCCTTCCGATACTCCTGCATTTTTTGCAATTGCATTCGTTGAAGTGGAATCGAACCCTTTGGTCGCGAATAGTTCAAGACCAGAATTAATAATATTTTGTTGTTTCTCTGTCACAATAGTGAGTAATCACTTACAAATTTATTAATTTAATTTGATTCAACAAGGGTATGCCGAATAAAAAAATCAAATTCCTCCTGAAAACAGGCTTCGTTTATCAATACGTCACCCCATGCAGCCTCGTGCAACCCCGTTTGTACGAATTGCTGATTTCTACCCGCTCAATTGAGGTTTTATCGTATCTTTGATCTATCTAAATGCGTAAAAATGGATAGAAAAACACAATTTATTTACCGCTTGCTTTTCGGCATTGTGCTCATCGGAGGTTCCATCTTTTTATCAATTCGTTTTTTATTTAAAGGCCCTCCGTTTCTCAAAGTGCTCGCGTTAGCATTCATTATTGGCGTGTCGTATTTAGTAGTAGATTATTTAAATAAGAAATCAAAAGAAAACTAACATGAACGATTTTAAATCACAAATCCCTATCAACATCGATCCAAAGAAAATTGGCCGTTATGTAGCTATTGGGGTGTTCGCGCTAATTGCGGTCGTAGTATTACTAATGTCTTGGAAGGATGTCAATCCGGGGGAAGAAGGATTTGTTTATCGCCCATATGGAGATGGTGTTGATGCAACTATAACTTTTACTGAGGGTACTTATTTTGTGGCTCCTTGGAACGAAATGATTACGTACAGTGTGCTTCAGCAATCAAAAACGTATACATCAACTGTAATGGATAAAAACGGAACGGATATTACCGTTGAAGTTGCTGTCAATTATTCAGTTCAGAAGGGAAAGTCAGCAGAATTGCACCTTGATGTAGGAGAGGGATACATTACTATTATTGATGATAAGTCTCAGGGAGCAATCAAGGATGTCATTGGTAAGTATACTTATGAAGAAGTTTACAGTACCAAAAGAACTGTTCTTGAAGGGGAAATGATAAAAAAATTAAAGGAGGAACTGAAAGAAAACTTCCTCGTATTGGAGTACGTGAAGATTAAGGATGTTGATTTGCCTAAAGATATTGCTGGCCAGATCGTGCTTAAAGAAACGCAAAAGCAAAGAAATAAGACGGCCAAAGAAAAGCAAAAAGAGGAAGAGTACTTGGCGAACGCACGAATTGAAAAAGCACGTGGAGATTCTTCGCTAGTGATTTCTGCAATCTATAAGGCAGAGGCAATCAAATTGGAGGCTGAACAAATTGGTCGTAATCCTACGTATATCGAATTGAAAAAATGGGAAAAATGGGACGGTATTGGATCACCTTATGGTGAGAGCAACGTCTTTGGATCTGGAGTCTCGATCTTGAAATCGAACTAGAGAACACCTAATAATAGTTTAAAGGCTTCATGCACGCGTAATCGTTGTATGGAGCCTTTTTCGTATCTTTTTAGTAAGCATATCCATGATATGTCAACTGAAAAAGCAAGTAGTTCCCAGGATGACCTTAATGTAGTACTTATCGGTGTGGGTGTTATGAGCGCGACGCTCGGAATCTTCATCAAGCGATTGGTACCTTTCGCAAAGATTGCCATTTATGAACGGTCGATCTATCGCGCAGGATGTCGATGCTTCTAGGATGGTTATTGGGGTATGGACGTGAACTTTGCAGCGATCACGTGAACGAACGACGAAGACATTAAAGTTAGAGGATCATTTATTTTATTCTGAGGATTCCTCATTCTCAACATTTTTCAATTGAAATGTGTAGAACGTACCATAATCGTTCACTTCTCTATCCATTGATCCTTCTAATTGTTCTGTGAAAATTCCTAATAATTCTAGTCCGAAACTACTATTCTCCTTAGCCGGTTCAAGCCATTCTCCATCGTCAGAATAGCTTAATGTAAATTGGTCGGTTAGTTCGCTCGTCAAAAGGATGACAATATTACCGGAGGCCTTTTGGTCGAATGCGTGACTGATAGAATTTGAGATTAATTCATTGATAATCAAGCCGAGTGGTACAATTGTTTTAAGTCCGACTTTATCAATGCGAGATTGCACATCAATATCAATCGGCGTCGTCAGCGTTGATGAGGAGATGATATCCTCCGCTAAATCAGTGAGGTAGGCTTGGAGTTTAATCGTTGCTAATTCTCCTTCTTGGTAAAGTTTTTTGTGAATTAATGACATCACCATTATTCGATTAATTGCCTCAGAAAAGTGTTTTTCGGTTTCGGTGGATTTTAATTCGGCCATATGGAGTCGAAGTAAACTGATCACGATCTGCAGGTTGTTTTTTACACGATGATGAATTTCTTTAACTAGCGTTCGGTTTTCAATATTTTGAGAGGAAATAATTGCATTTTGATTGATCAATTCATTATTCGAAATCACTACCTGATGATAAGCGTATTTATGGAAGAGCACGAATTGATAAATAATGTAAGCGATCGAAAGAAAAGCGGTACTAATTTCAATTGCCAGTCCCATTTTTTCTGAGTTTGACAAGATAACGACCTCTTCAACATAAATATTTACATGGAATAACGCAAAGTATATAGCCGTTCCTATATTTAGGACTAGAATAGCTAGACCCTGTCTGATGCCTAGTCCGAAGAAGGCCACGGTGGTAATTAGAATCATCCAAAGAAAATCTCCTAGGTGTATGACGTTATGAATGTTGATTAATCCAAATGCAGCAATGATAGTTCCACTCGAAACCATTAAATAGTACACCAATTTGGAGTTCTTCGTCTTGTAAAGATAAATGAGGAGGCTGCCAGTAATAGCAGTGCAGCTAAGGTAGACTGCAAGTTCTTGGTAATTGTGATTGAAAGTTACTACACTCAATAATGAAAAGACAAGAAAAAATAAGAAGCTGAGTCTCAATGCTAACTTGTAACGACCTCTTTCGTAGAAGTTTTCAATAGCTGTCGGATTTGAGGATTGAACTTTCATGGAATTAAACTCGGTCTATTTTTTCACATACTGCGTTAGAATGACAATTCGTTGCCCTTCAACTTTGCCTTCAATATGTTCAGGGTTATCATGTACTAGAGTAATGTTTCTCACAGCTGTCCCTCTTTTTGCAGTAAAGTTTCCGCCGCCTTTCACTTTGAGGTCTTTAATCAGGACAACGGAATCTCCAGATTGCAGTTGAACACCGTTACTATCGATATGAACGACCGCGTCTTCATCTTTTTGACCTTCTTTTGCCCAAGATTCAGTGTCTGGTTCCATGTACATCATCTCTAAAAGATCGTTTGGCCAGCCTTCTGATTTTAATGAATTAAGTGTTCTCCATACAACAACTTTTACTGCATCTACTTCACTCCACATGCTGTCATTTAAGCAACGCCAGTGATTTGGAATCATTTCGGTGTCACCAACGAGTTGATCCTTACACGTTGAGCATGTGTAAACACAATCATCTATAGCGTTACCACTTCTTGGAGTTACAATAAAAGCACTTAAGTTTTCTGCTGCTGCACACAATTCGCAGCTGTCTCCACTTCGCTTTCCTAATTCTTTTTCCATGAGGATAGTTTATTCCTTGTGTATATAATTTCGATTAATCCAGAATGTCATCCTCATTCAAAGGAACTTCTTCATCTTCATCTGACGCTTCTATCATTCCAATTTGATCCATAGCAGCTTGCGTTGGAGGGTAGATTTTCGAGAAGATAAAGCCAAAAATCATCGCGATAGCAAATGATGGTGCAAGAACATCCAGCTTCACGAGGTATTCCCCAATGCCATCTAACTCTTGGAAAACAAATTTGAATAAAATCACAGAAACAAATCCAGCAATCATGGATGCTATGGCTCCTTTTTCAGAATAACCTCGCCAAAATAGCGTAAGAATGATCACAGGGCAGAAGGTGGCAGCTATGCCGGACCAGCCAAATATAATCACCCAGAAGAGCTGCCTATCAGGTGCGACATTTGCGACAATCACAGCCATCAGTAAAGCGGCCGAAGCGATGATAATTGTCACCCATCGTGATGTTTTAGTTAAATCGGCATCTTTTAAGTCAGGGCGAAATATTTTTTGATAGAAATCCCTTGTAATTGCACTTGATGCAAGGATCAAGAGAGAATCAATTGTTGACATAATTGCGGACAATACAATAGCCACGTAGATCGCTACCACGATCATCGGAAGATAGGCTTCGGTTAACATGTGCAGTACATTTTCTCCATCAGCACCAATTACGGCCTCTACTGCTTCTGTAGTGTCTTGTCCGCTATCAGTGAAGAGTACACGTGCTAAAATACCGATAGTCACAGCAGCTGTATCCGTCAGAAGTGTAAATAGAATAGCCACCCATTTTCCTTTATCAATCTCCTTTTCCTTCTTGATCGACATGAAGCGCACATATACTTGGGGTGCCCCTAAAAATCCAAGGCCAATCATTGAGAAACCGAGTATTGTAAACAGGTTCAGCCAGCCATCATCGCTTTTTCCCATCACTTGTGTCAGGCCAGGGTCAATGGCATGCAAGCCTTCAGTAATGGATGTGCCATGATCCATCGAGAACCAAACTACAATGGGTAAAAGAATCAATCCCGCAAACATCAATACTCCTTGAAAAACGTCTGACCAAACCGCTGCAACAAACCCTCCAATGAAGATGTAGATCATCACAATAACGAAACCGATCAGGGCGCCAATAAAGTAATTAGTATCCATCAGCGACTCGAATGCAATACCCGTCGCGTCAATTTGAGAACTGACGTAGATGATAACAAATATGGCTAAAACGGACGCTGCTATGATGCGCAAGGTATGGGTGGTAGACTTAAAGTGACTCTGGAGATAATCAGGAATTGTGATCGATTTATAGGCATCCGAGCGACGCTTAAAGAGCTTGGCCATCAGAAACCAAGATATGGCGACGCCCCCTAGTTCTCCAATAACAACCCAGTACCCAGAATAGCCGGCCATCGCTCCCATTCCAGTTAGGCCGATCAAGAGCCATCCAGACTCACCTGTGGCTCTCGCGGAAAATGCAACAGCCCAAAAGCCCATGCCTTTCCCTCCGACATAATAGTCGCTCATGTTTTTTATTCTTCGCGAAGCCATTATGCCAATCAAGAATAAAATTCCAACGTATATGGCAAGGACAATGTATTTGGTGACTAAGTTTTCAGTTTCCATAAATCAAATTTGATGCAGCATGATGGTCGGTTTAAAATGTCATACTAGACAGTTTGGCTAAAATGAACATAAAATTACGAAAACAACCTGTTTTTAATCAAGTTTCGAGTATTTTTGATTAAAAACACCCCCAAAACCATCATTTTTTGTTAACTTGCACCAGCGCGTATAAACTATTGTCTTAGAATCGAATTGGGCGCTGAAATTTTTGGATTGTCCGAGAATTTGATCGTAAGATCAATAAAAAGAGGCGAGAATTTAGCACTTTGATTGACGTAAAAAGTAATTCAGAAACGATTACAACTTTAACGGATTTGACATCCAGCCTATCTGACGCGGAGAGGACGACCTTCGGTTCCATATTAAGTAAATTAGAATT
>JBLHPQ010000070.1:0-17470 GCA_047624355.1 Flavobacteriaceae bacterium
TCGTACTGTAGGGGATTTTGAAGCAACAATTAAACTGCCATTTCCTGAAAGCGCAACCTTATCATAAGTACCTTGAATAACATTATCAATTTTTACTTGAAGTCGGTTACTAAGTAATATAATCTCGGCCTGTTTCCCATAAGTGAGAGAACTCACTTGAATTCCATCCCCCTTTATTTCGTAGGTAGCTTTATTATACTTAAAGACTACGCGCTTGACCGTATGGGAATGCAATACTCCAACATTCATTGCTTGGGAATACCCAAGGAACAAAAAGCAAAGAAATATCAACGTCACCCCTCCTTTCATATTCTTATCTAAATGGAATTAAGATCCTACTCACAATTTACTAAGCAAGGATTGTGCAACTTTTTTACTTGCACCGCCACCACCCAACATCTTCTCGAGCTCATTGTAATTATCCGCTAAGCCCTTTCTATATATTTCATCGCTTAGAAGTCGCTCAACTTCAGCCTTTATGGCATTTTCATTGCACTCGCTTTGAATCAGTTCAACAACAACTTCCTTGTCCATAATTAGGTTTACGAGCGAGATATATTTCACTTTTACCAATCGCTTAGCGATCGCATACGAAAAGCCTGAGCTCTTATAGCAAACAACTTCTGGAACTTTAAATAAGGCCGTTTCAAGTGTTGCTGTACCAGATGTGACAACGGCAACTGAAGAGCAGGCAAGCAATTGATACGTTTCATTTGAAATCATCTTGACATTATCATTATTGAAGGGAGCATAGAATGCTTCATCCAGGCTTGGCGCTCCAGCAATCACTATTTGATAATCAGTAAAAGACTTCACTGCATCCAGCATGATCGGTAATTTCTTACTTACTTCCTGACGTCGACTTCCCGGTAGAACTGCAATAATTGGACGGTTGTCTAGTTGATAGCGCTCGTAGAAGTCAATCTTCATTGCCTCATCATATCCGTGCTTAGATATCTCATCTAGCAGCGGATGACCAACATAATTAACTTCGTAATCAAATTTCTTATAGAATTCTTTTTCGAAGGGCAGAATCACATACATATCGTCCACCAGCACTTTAATCTTATGTACGCGCTTCTGTTTCCAAGCCCAAACCTGTGGAGAGATGTAATAGATCACACGAATACCTTGAGCTGAGGCCCATTCTGCGATACGAAGGTTAAATCCAGGATAATCAACCAGTATAAGCGCGTCTGGCTTATATTCTAAGATATCCTTTTTGCAAAATTTAATGTTTTTCAGAATGGTTCCAAGATTCATTATCACCTCCAAAAAGCCCATGAAAGCTAGCTCCTTAATGTGTTTTACACGTCCAGGTTGCACTTCCATCATTTTATCTCCTCCCCAATAGCGAAAATCAAGAGTAGCATCGACATCGAGCATAGCATGCATCAAATTACTTGCATGTAAATCTCCAGAAGCTTCACCAGCGATGACGTAGAACTTCTTCCCTTTGTGCATTCGTTAGAAGAATTTAATGTAAATAACGTAGGGCGCGAAAGCTAAAGAACTAATGATAATTCCGCGTCCATGGTTGTATTTTTTCTTATTGAGAAAAAAATAGAACCAAAATAGATTTGCTATAATTGAAATCGTGAGAATTTTAATTTGGTAAGGCCCATTTCCATGGAACTTCGTCCAAAGAAAGTCAAAGTAGTAATTCTGAATCCATGCAAAAAACAGCAAAACCAATGGCACTGCAAGTATCGGAGTAATTATTCCGATTATTGCACCAAAAGTGTGTCCAAGTGTCCATTTCCATCCTTTCATAAATTCCAATTTTCAATTTTTTCCATTACCGAATATGCCGTCAAATCGAATTGCGTGGGCACAACTGTTGCGTACCCCTTATCAATCCAGTAAACATCCGTATCC
Organism: Flavobacteriaceae bacterium; assembly: GCA_047624355.1. Classification (GTDB taxonomy): domain Bacteria; phylum Bacteroidota; class Bacteroidia; order Flavobacteriales_D; family Crocinitomicaceae; genus UBA4466. The sequence continues at coordinate 1,879 of JBLHPQ010000070.1, forward strand.
GTTTCACCTTGTTGATCCTTAAAATCTCCCGTTAGCCAATAGTAAGTTCTATTGAATTGATCCAAGCGTTTATCAAAACGATCTTCCCAATAAGCATTTGCTTGCCGGCAGACTTTTATTCCTTCCAACGGTTTTCCAGTATAGGGGACATTCACATTTAAGCATGCTCCAACTGGTATTCAATTTTTCAACGCCTCTTCCACGACTCTACTCACAACAGTCATTGCCTCCGAAAAATCTGCATTCGCATCAAATGAATCCAGCGAGAATCCAATTGATGGGACACCTTCCATTGCTCCCTCTATTGCGGCTGACATTGTTCCTGAATACAAGACATTTGTCGCTGTATTGGCGCCATGGTTTATTCCAGATACTATTAAATCTGGTTTTCGATGCATTACTTCTGATATTGCAAGTTTGACACAATCCACTGGAGTACCTGAACATGAATAAGCCTCTACACCCTCGATGAGTTCCGATTTCTCTAATCGAAGTGGATCATTTATAGTTATGGCATGTCCCATTCCAGATTGCGGAGAATCAGGCGCAATGAGCAGAACATCTCCAAATTTTGCAACAGTTGTGCAAAGAGATTTTATTCCTTTGGAAGAAATTCCATCATCATTTGTCACTAAAATTAAGGGTTGCTCAGTCGCCATTACATCTATACAATTACTATAATCACGAAAGTAACTAAATTCTATGGAGGATTATCCATGATTTTACTACTTTTGAAGCTGGCTAGAAAGCGCTACATTTGCCTATAATAATGATGACTACAAAAGAACTCATATTAACAGTAACTGATATCACCAAGGAAAACATTTCGCAGGTAGATAAATGGATGCATAAGTTAAGTGAAAAGCAACTGAACTGGAGGCCAAATCCTGGCATATGGAGTGTTGCAGAGGTTCTTGCTCATTTAAATTCATATTCGAGGTATTACCACCCAGCATTCAAAAGTAAAATCGAAAATACGCGATTTGTAAACGCAAAAGATGAATTTGTAAGCTCTCCACTTGGCCGATCCGCGTGGAAATCAATGAAATTAGGTCGCTTAAATAATGTTAAACGCAAATTTAAGGCTCCAAAAGGACACAATCCAACAATAGATCCGAATATGATTTCTGGATCTGAGGTAGCAGATTTCAAGAAAAATCAAGATGATTTGATCGAGATTTTTGAGCTCTCTTCACAGGTGAATCTTCGAAAAGTTAAAGTCCCTATTTCGATTTCTAAAATCGTTCGACTAAAACTAGGAGACGCTCTTTTATTTGTAGTTTATCACAATCAGCGACATATGCAGCAAATTTTGAAATTAAAAAACAGTCCCAACTTCCCTCGTAAATAAAACGAATGATCAATCAAAGTGCTTATTGTCTTGTAAGTATCTCTCCAGTTCGAGCTGAAGCAGCAGATGAATCAGAAATTGTTACTCAGCTTTTATTTGGAGAAATTATTGAAGTTATAAGTGTAAATCCACCTTGGGCAAAGATCTCTGTACTCTCTGATGGGTATGAAGGATATATCGATCACAAGCATTTCAAACAACTCACAAGTAAGGAATTAAGAAGGTGGTCGGAAGGAATCTCCTACCTCAAAGAACGTGAAGTTAATCTTTTGACTCCCTGGGGTGTTCAAAGAATTTGTAGGGGATCATCAATTCCTGAAAATGCAGAGAGTTTCACAATCGGTGCAGATTCATTTTCAATTATTGGAGCGCCACAGAAAAAATTAACATCAATTTTTGCCTACGCAGAAGAGTACATCAATACACCTTATTTATGGGGAGGAAAATCGCCGTTTGGAATTGACTGCTCTGGCATTACTCAAGTTATTTACCGTTTCTTCGATTGGAATTTGCCTCGAGACGCTTGGGAACAGGTTGAACATGGCCAGGAGGTTGATTTTGAAGACATACAGTCTGGCGATTTGGCCTACTTTAAAAATTCCAAAGGAAAAGTAACGCACGTTGGAATTTTAGATGATGATAAGGCGATTATTCATGCGAGTGGTCATGTCCGAAAAGACGGTCTTACGAAGGATGGAATTGTGCATTCCGAATCGGGAATCCTAACTCATCCACTTTATGTCATAAAACGGATGTGATTTCGTTCTCAACACTATAACAGAATAGGAAATTAATGTTCATATTTGTAACAAATCTACTTGAATGAAAATACTAATTACAGGAGGCGCTGGATTTATAGGAAGTAACCTATCAAAACGCTTGGTCGATGACGGGCATGACGTCGTAGTCTTGGACTCCCTTTTACGTGGAAACAAACTTGAAAAAGACACTTTCGAAAAAATTGAATTTATCAAAGGTGACGTCAGAGATATAGAGCTCGTGGTGAAAGCATCTAAAGGATGTGATCTTATTTTCCATTTTGCTGCGGTTTTAGGAGTTGATATTGTCGCTGACAATCCAGTGGAAACAATGGATGTTGAGGTAATTGGGACAAGAAATGTTGTCCATGCTGCCGAAGTCAACAATATCAAGAAAATCATGTACGCTTCTACGAGTGGAATTTACGGTCATTCGGCTATTGAATCAGCCCTCACCGAGGAAGTATTAGTTGATCCTCGCACATCTTATGCGATGGCAAAAAGATACAATGAAATTTACCTTGCTTCTCACTTTGAAGAAAAAGGATTGAATGTTGTTTCGCTCAGATTCTTCAATGTTTATGGATGGAACCAAGATAACAGAATGGTCATTCCACTTTTCTTTGAGCAAGCGCGAGCAGGAAAGAACATTACTGTTTTTGGAACAGGGAAACAGACAAGAGATTTCACTTACATCGATGATACCGTTGAAGCTTGTGTCCGTCTTATGGATCTTACTGGCTGTCATATAATAAACATTGCCAACGAAGCAGAATGGTGTATTATTGATGTTGCAGATCGCATCAAAGACATTACAGATTCCAGCTCAGAGGTTTCATTTATAGAAGCACCAAAGAAGCGTTATGACTATGAAGTTGAACGTCGCGTTGGGAGCTCAAAAAAACTAGTCGATTTAACTGGATATAAGCCTGACACTACACTTACAGACGGACTTAAAAGTATATTCAAACGAAATTATTAGCAACGAATGCCTAGAGATCAAAAAATCTTCGACTTAATTGATGCGGAAAAAGAGCGTCAAGTAAACGGAATTGAGTTAATCGCCTCAGAAAACTTTGTCAGCGAACAAGTGATGGAAGCGATGGGAAGTGTTCTAACAAACAAGTATGCAGAAGGACTTCCAGGTAAACGTTATTACGGTGGTTGTGAAATCGTAGATCAGGTTGAAACACTCGCAATTGAACGTCTCAAGGAACTTTTTGGTGCGGAATGGGCAAACGTCCAACCACACTCTGGAGCGCAAGCAAATACGGCGGTTTTCTTAGCATGTTTGCAACCAGGAGATAAGACTTTAGGATTTGATTTATCTCACGGCGGGCATTTATCACATGGATCTCCAGTTAATTTCTCAGGAAAGATCTACGATCCTTATTTCTATGGGGTAAACAAAGAAACAGGAACAGTTGATTACGACCAGATGGAAGAAATCGCTCGACGCGAAAACCCAAAATTAATCATCTGTGGAGCGTCAGCTTATTCGAGAGATTGGGACTACGCTAGAATTCGCAAAATAGCGGATGAAGTTGGAGCTTTAATCTTAGCAGATATTTCACATCCAGCAGGATTGATTGCCGCTGGATTGCTTGAAAACCCATTAGAACATTGTCATATAGTTACTTCTACAACGCATAAAACATTGCGTGGACCTCGCGGGGGAGTGATTATGCTCGGAAAAAACTTTGATAATCCTTTCGGACTTAAATGGAAGAATGGTAACCCAAAATCGATGGCGGCCTTGTTGGACGCAGCAGTATTTCCAGGAACACAAGGTGGACCATTAGAACATGTAATTGCTGCGAAAGCTGTTGCATTTGGTGAAGCTCTTTCCGATGAATACAAAGTTTACATGAAGCACACAAAAGAGAACGCTAAATTGATGGCGGATGAATTTCTGAAACGTGGCTATGCTGTTATTTCAGGTGGTACTGATAACCATTCTATGCTTATTGATCTCCGATCCAAAGGTGTAACAGGTAAAGATGCTGAAAACACGCTTGTTTTAGCAGACATAACCGTGAACAAGAACATGGTTCCATTTGATACAGAATCTCCATTCGTGACTTCTGGTATGCGCCTTGGAACATCTGCAATTACAAGTCGTGGAGTTTCTGCAGAAGAAATTCCTGTGATCGTTGGATGGATTGATGAGGTCCTTAGCAATATCGAAAGCGAGGAAATTATCTCAAGTGTTCGCGGCAAGGTAAATGCGATGATGGGCTCTAAGCCGCTGTTCAAACTTTAATTCGAGGAATAAATTACGGCTTTCAAATTATTGTTGTTTCTTAATCACTTTCCAGAACATCTTTGGAAAAAAGCGCTTCAATGTGACTGCTTTAATTTCTTTATTCCCGATAAGGACTTCCTTCTTACCTTTTTTTACGGCAACAAGTAATTGACGAATACATTCTTCGGCTGACATTCCGTTTGATTGATTGTCATCCATAACGCCAGTTGCGGTTCCCGACTCATTCAATGCGTTCACCGAAATATCTGTATTTATCTTACCAGGACAAGCGATCGTTACCTGAATATTGTTCTTCGCCTCTTCGAGCATCAAACTCTCATAGAAACCATGTAACGCATGTTTTGAGGCACTATATGCACTACGCAGGAAGAAACCGAACTTTCCTGCAATACTTGAGACTACTATAAAGTGTCCAGATTGTTGTTTTTGAAAGATAGGAAGTACGGCCTTCGTGAGTGCGACATTTCCAAAGTAGTTGATCTCCATGATGCGTCGATCAATCTCCAAATTAGTCGCTGCTGCTTCAGAACGTTGTGAAATACCACCATTGTTAAATAGCGCATCAATACGTCCATACTTTTCGATTACCGTTTGAACAACCTCATCAAAGTTCGACGAATGTTCAAGATCTAATGGCACTACTAAATGCTCCGATGAATTTTTAAGTTCGCCGCAGAGTTGATTTAGCTTCTCTACATTCCGAGCAGACAAGATAACTTTTGCTCCTTTCGCAGCTGATTGACGGGCAATTTCGGCCCCAAGTCCAGAAGATGCACCCGTCACCCAAATTACCTTATCCTCAAATGTATTCATGTGTCAAATATAGTTATTCACCAATTATAAACTAAAAAGTCCCGCAACCAAAAGGAAACGGAACTTTTCTAAATATCTATCCGAACTAAAGTCCTGGCGGAAGCTTTACTTCTTTATATTCTTTTTTCTTTGGCTTAAGGGCTTCAATAAAGACAACTTTGAACTTCTCTCTATCCGTATTATAAACCATTTCTGAAATACCATTAACAATCGTAGGTGGCTTCTTTTCAGAATTATAGAATTTCTTTTCCATTAATTCATACGTATCATCCGCAAATTGTTTAAAAACCGATATAATCAGTCCGTTTTCTACACGTGCCTTTCCAGCGATGCAATGAGATGCACCATCTTCAAAGAATGAGAGAATAACATTGCTGTGCATGTCATCAGAGACCGAATAGGCTCCGCGATCGTCAAACGCTTCTTGAATACGAACGAAGCATCCTTGTGCGCTAGAAGATAACGTGACTAGTGCTGCACAAATAATTAGTAAACCTTTTTTCATAGTTTGTTTTGTTTTGAGACGGGGCTCGGGTTTCAAATATAGCAAGATTGATTGAATTTTTCTGTCTCACTTTTAAGATTCTCTTAATTTTGAAGAAAATCAATTTGATGAGTGAAAGACAAATAGCAGACCAATTTTCAGAAGCAGCGGAAATTTTGCAATTATTTAACACTTCAGAAAATCATGCACTCATCGCGGAAGCTGGCAGTATCATGGTCGAAGCGATAAAAAATGGCGGAAAAATTATTAGCTGTGGAAATGGCGGTTCAATGTCAGATGCAATGCATTTCGCTGAAGAACTTTCTGGAAGATTTCGTGATCATCGTGATTCAATAGCTGCGGTATCAATTTCAGATCCGAGTCATATTACATGTGTTGGAAATGATTATGGCTTTGAATATATCTTTTCGAGGTACATTGAAGGTATCGGAAAGCCCGATGACGTTTTACTTGCGATTTCCACGAGCGGAAACTCAGTAAACGTAATCAACGCAATTAAGGCAGCGCGAGATAAGAACATGAGAGTTATTGCTTTAACTGGTAAAACAGGTGGACAAATTCGAGATCTGGCGCATATCGAAATTAGAGCACCTCATTCTGAATTTGCCGACCGCGCGCAAGAGATACACATCAAGGTTATCCACGCATTAATTGGCTTTATAGAAAATAATGTCTAGGATAGACATCTGAGAAAACGAAATCACTATCTTTGCCTCGAAATTTAAGGATGAACATGGGAACAATTGCACAATTATTTGAGTCAGGAAAGCAAAGCGCGAACAAAGGACATTTCAATAATTTAGTTATGCTAGCGCGCGTTGACGGAAACGTAGCCGAATCGGAAACGAAACTACTGATGAGGATTGCCAAACGCCTTTCTCTTACGAGTGAGCAAGTAACTGAAATCATGAACAATGCTGATTCTTACCCGATGATTCCACCGGTTTCGAAAGAAGAGCGCTACGAACGTCTGATCCAATTTATCCAGATGATCTGTGTTGACGGTGCAGTCGATCCGTCAGAGGATAAGATGGTGCATAAATATGGCATCGCACTTGGGATGACTGAAACCGACATCAACGAAAAGTATCCATTAGTCCTAGGAAAAGTTAAGGCAGGTGAACCACGTGGGGATATCTTAGATGCGATTCTTTAGTCGCCCCTAACTACTTTATAGGCTTGATTACTCAATGATCAATTTTCCAGTTCCAATAATTTGATTGGCTATTGCTATTTCGAAATGATGAAGACCACTGGAGAATAGACTACGACTCAGTTTTACATCAGTACCCGATGGGCTTTCATCTTCAAGAACTAGTCTTCCATCACTGGAAAACACTCGGATTTTATATCCACGCATCTGCGGGTCATCCACACTAATGTTTGTATAGGCATTAAACGGATTTGGATAGGCCATGATTGATACCTCCGGGAGCTTAGACTCATTGAGCATTAATATACCAGAACCGGGAATTTTAACCAAAACGACATCATTTGTCAAAAGCACAGAGTCCAAAGTTGTCCCAATCATAACATATCCCCCATCGGCTGTTTGTTGGATTGATGTGGCATCACTCGAAAACCCTAGTGGATACGTATGCTCCCAGGAGACGGTACCGAATTGATCTGTTTTAACACAATACATTTCGTGATAGCCTCCTCCAACAGTATTGTCTTTTCTACCCGAGAAGACGTAGCCTCCATCGGTTGTTTCTTTGATTGAGTAACCTATATCCCATCCAGAACCACCATAGTAATTATCCCATTCAACATTCCCTGATGGATCGGTTTTCAACACATATATATTTCCACCGGTAACATATTCATACCCAATTAAAACCAGGCTTCCATCATCATTTAAATGCATAGATGTACCCTGTTCGTCTAAAATCGTCCCATAGTTTTTCGTCCATAAAGAATCGCCGTTAACATCTAACCTCATCAAATAATAATCTCGCTCTCCACTCGCCACACTGCTTTGACTCCCAAAAACAACGTAGCCTAGATCACTCGTTTGTCTTACTACACGTGCAATCTCTTGAGCAGTTCCACTATAGACTTTGGTCCATTCTACGACTCCAAGAATTGAAGTTTTAACGATGAATACATCCTCTACTGGAAACCCTCCGGTAAATCCAACAGCAATAAAGCCACCGTCAGCTGTTTCAATTACAGACTGTCCAACATCACGGTCCATCGATCCACTAAATCGATAATTCCATTCCTCAGTTCCAATCGCGTCTGTTTTAATTAACACGAGTGAATCGTTAGAAGTGCCACCCCATCCACCGCAAAGAATATATCCATCATCTGAAGTCTGCTTTACCGATATTCCCCACTCCCAATCTGCCGTTCCATAGGTTTTCGACCACATCTCGACTCCGAATTCATCTGTCTTTATAAGGTACAAATCCTGTCCGCCATTTCCGAAGCTTGTAGTTTGACCCAAGGCAATATATCCGCCATCCGAAGTTTGCTCTACAGAATGACCAAAATCATGAGCACTACCGCCAAACGTTTCTTGAAAACTCGATTGACCGAATGCGGTAAATGAAAAAAATATAACTGTGTAGAAGATGTGTTTCATAACTGGGCTGATAAGTTGAACAATTTACAAAAAATGAAAGCAACTTCACAATAAATTATGGCATGACTTATTCTAATGATAACTTGTGGATAACTCATCACAATCGTTGCACTATAAACGCTGTCGTAATCCATTTATTCACTAATTTTGTTCCTTACTGAATTTCAATGATTCAAGAAGAGTTACAAGGTACGGTTAAGGATATATTCTCCGCTTACTTAGAAAAGAACGGGCATCGTAAAACACCCGAACGTTTCGCAATACTCGCGGAGATATACAATTACAAAGGTCATTTCGATATTGAGTCGTTGTATGTTGAAATGAAGAATCAAAATTATAGAGTTTCTCGAGCTACATTGTACAACACGATTGAATTACTCTTGGCCTGTAACTTGGTACGAAAACATCAATTCGGGAAGAACATTGCCCAATTTGAAAAGGCACATGGTTCTAAACAGCACGATCACGTAATTCTTACGGACTCAGGGGAATTACTTGAGTTTTGTGATCCAAGAATCCAGACAATTAAGGAAACAATTGAAGACATTTTCGATATTGATATACAACATCATTCGCTTTATTTTTATGGTGTGCGTAGGGATGATAAATCGAAAAAAAACTAACCCCCTATTTTGAGCTTAGACTACGACATATCAATTCAGGACCCTGTAATTATTTACAGATTAATCGGAAAGATCACGACAGAAGAGGATTTCAAACCCCTTGAACGCGCAGTCTTCGATCACCTGAACCAAAACTATTACAGAATAATTTTTGATCTTCAAGCATTAACCCATACTAATTCATCTGGGATTGGCTTCTTTATGCGCTCGCTGACTAAAGCACGTATTATGGGAGGTGAACTCGTTCTGATTAATATCAATGGGAATGTTGAGAAAATTTTTGACATAGCAAAACTCAATCAAGTCTATACAATCTGTGAAAATGAAGCAGAGGGTATCAACTATTTTAACACTAAGAAATGAAAGTAGACGTATTACTCGGTTTACAGTGGGGTGACGAAGGAAAAGGAAAGATCGTCGATGTATTAACTCCCAATTACGATATTATCGCGCGTTTTCAAGGCGGCCCGAATGCAGGTCACACCCTTGAATTCGAAGGTATCAAACACGTTCTTCACACGATTCCATCTGGAATTTTCCGTGACGGCGTTTTGAACGTGATTGGAAACGGAGTTGTGATTGATCCTGTGATCTTTCAGGAGGAGTTGGTTAAATTGGCTCCCTATAACCTTGATATCAAGTCGAGATTATTGATCTCTAAAAAAGCGCATTTAATTCTCCCAACACATAGATTGTTAGATGCGGCATCAGAAGCTGCCAAAGGCAAGAATAAAATTGGTTCTACATTGAAGGGAATTGGTCCAACGTACATGGATAAAACGGGTCGAAATGGACTTCGTGTTGGAGATATTTACGCTCCAAACTTCATGGAGAAGTATACAAACCTGGTGAACAAGCATAAAAATATGCTAAATCACTTCGATAACTTCGAATACAATTTAGATGAACTCGAAGGGCCATGGCTCCATGCAGTTGAATTATTGAAAGAACTTCCAGCGATTGACAGCGAACAGTATTTGAACGACGCCATGAAGAGTGGGAAGAAGATCTTAGCTGAAGGAGCACAGGGAACAATGCTTGATGTTGACTTTGGCACTTACCCGTTCGTAACATCATCTAATACAGTTACTGCAGGAACATGCACAGGACTTGGTGTTGCGCCAACAAAAATAGGTGAAGTTATCGGAATTTTCAAAGCTTACTGCACACGTGTAGGAAGTGGCCCCTTCCCTACTGAGTTAAATGACGAAGTTGGAGAGAAAATTCGTAAAGATGGTTCCGAATTTGGAGCAACAACTGGTCGTCCAAGAAGATGTGGATGGATTGATTTACCTCAGTTGAAGTACGCAATCATGATTAACGGAGTTTCGGAACTCTCAATGATGAAGGCAGATGTTTTAGACGCATTTACTTCGATTAAAGCGTGTACGCATTACATGATTGACGGTGAGCGATACGATTACTTCCCTTATGACGTTAATGACGTTGAAGTTGTACCTGTATACGAAGAAATAGAAGGATGGAATTGTGATCTCACAAAACTTTCTTCTTACGACGATGCTCCATCAGCTTTAAAAGCTTACGTTGAATATTTGGAACGACATTTGGAAGTACCAATTACGGTAGTTTCTGTAGGTCCAGATAGATCACAGACATTAAATAACAAAGTGCTCGCTTGATAAAAAAATATCACATATTAAAAAGTGCGCTCCTTGGATGCGCACTTTTTTTGCTTCCAATTTGCGTGCTCGCACAAGGAAACATCTTAGAACTTTTGCCAGGTTCTGATCGTCTAGCGTATGATGATGCAACTGGCAAAGCTCGACTGATTGGCAACGTGAGTTTTCTTTATCAGGGAAATAAAATGTACTGTGATTCTGCGCACTATTATCAACGAAGAAATGTTGTCTACGCCTACGGAAAAGTTCATATCAATAAGCGAGATACGCTCAATCTATTTTGTGATTCACTCTTTTATGATGGAAACACCAGAAAAGCGAAACTATGGGGAAATGTTCGTGTTCGTGATGATGAATACAAGTTGACCACAGATTCTCTTGATTATGACGCGCGCAAAAGTCAGGCTTCTTATACGAATGGTGGTCGCGTGCAAAGTATTTTGCGGAACGAAGTTTTGACTAGTCAAGTTGGATACTTTCATCCTGAGAGCAAGAATTTTTTCTTTAGTCGCGATGTAGTTTACGAGAGCGATAAGGTTCAAATGACTACGGACACCTTGCGTTATCGATACAGCGAAAAGAAAACGTATTTCTATGGACCTACCAACATCCATACGGTGGATACGGATATCTATTGTGAGTCAGGCTGGTACAACACTCAAACCGAGGAAGGTTTATTACAACAAGATGCATGGATTCAGCGCGAAACAGATTATATATCAGGTGACACCTTACTCTATCAGCCGCTCGAAGGCACATCTATTGGAAAGGGGAATGTTTACTACATCGACTCTACCCAGCAAATATCGTTTAAAGCTGATTACGCATTAATCTCCGACAGCCTTCATTATTCCTATCTAACTGGACACGCGCTTGCAATCAAAGAACTGGACGATGACACACTGTACATTCATGCCGATACACTATATTCGTATAAACTGGACTCTGTAGAGTTTATGCGTGCTCACAGTAATGCAGGAATCTATGGCACTAAATTTCAATGTAAGGCCGACAGTATTTCGTATTCACCAACAAAAGAAAGAATTGAATTATTTAGAGACCCGATTGTCTGGTCAAACGGTGCCGAATTAAAAGGAGACTCGATTGATGTTCACCTATCGGATTCGGTTATTCATCTTGTGACCATTCGTAGTCATGCTACGCTATTGATGGATGTTGCCAAGGACACGCTATTTAACCAAATTGCGGGTACTCGAATAATTGCTTATTTCAAGGATAACGACTTATATCAAGCGAAGGTCCATGGTAACGCGATGACGATCTTCTATCCAGTGGATGAAGAAAAAACTGATTCGACGATTATCAAAAAACGAATGGGTATGAATCGATTGTATTCTAGTGATTTACGCATCGATATTGACAGTAGTGAAATAACAGGAATCACTTACCTCGAAGAGCCCGATGGTGTATTGTATCCAATGAATCGGATCGACAAGAAAGAACAATTCGTTCCTGGATTTGAATGGCTGGAGCTACTTCGTCCAAATTCATTTGAAGATTTATTCATGCGGAAAGATCTGCCTGAAATCATTGAAAATGAAGCTGAAGAAGATGTTAAAGAAGCAGTTGAATTAATCCCAATAGAGGAATAGTTACAAATCTTCGGCCCCTCTTCGAACAACGCGTTGTACTCCATCCACTTGCTCAAACTTTTCCATTAAGTTGCTAAGATGTTCTGTATCGTAGACCATCACTTTCATATTCCCTTCGAAAATACCATCATTCGTTTCAAAGAAAATAGACCGCATATCCACGTTGTGCTGATTTGATATTATCTCCGTTAAGCGATTTACAATACCCACGCGATCTATTCCGTAAACGGTAATTGCCGCTAAGCTTTCTTTCAAATCTGAATCTTTCCAACGTGCCTTAATGCAGCGATACGCCATTTTTGACATAAGGTGCTCGGCATTCGGACAGCTATTTCTGTGAATTTTAATTCCCTCACCGATCGTTACAAATCCAAAGATTTTATCTCCAGGGATTGGACTACAACATTGAGACATTTTATATTGGATGTCTTTAAAATCATCTCCAATAATAATCGTATCGCCCTTCGGGTCAATTTTTGAAATTGTCTCCTTCTTAATTCTCCTTGGAACAGGTTTTGGCTTTTCTAATTGGAGGAGCCCATTTTTGTTTTCTAATTCGCGTAATTTTTTAAGGTCAATTTTTCCCTTAGCAATTCGAAAATACAACTCAGTAGCTGTAGGAACTTTAAAAAGCTTCTCCAACAATGAAATATTAGCTGACTCAAATCGGATATTATGCTGTCTAAACTTTCGATCCAAGATCTCACGTCCATCCATCGCAATCGCCTTTCGAACTTCGTTAAGCGAAGATTTTATTTTCTGTCGTGCGCGCGCTGTAACAACAAAGCGCAACCATTCATCATTCGGTTTTTGCTTCGATGAAGTTATGATTTCAACTTGATCTCCACTTTGTAATTGATAGCTTAAAGGAACCAATCTGTTGTTCACCTTAGCTCCAATACACTTATCGCCTACGGCGGTGTGAATATCGTATGCGAAATCCAAGATAGTAGATCCTGTAGGTAATACACGCAATTCACCTTTCGGCGTAAAAATGTAAATCTCGTCGTTGAATAAATTCAATTTGAACTCTTCAATGAAATCCATTGCGTTGGAATCTGGATTCGACATCAATTCTCGAATTTCGGAAATCCAGCGATCAAATTTCGTTTCACTCGTTTTAGATTCTTTGTACCTATAATGCGCAGCAAGGCCCTTTTCAGCAATCTCATCCATTCGTTCTGAACGAATTTGAACCTCAATCCACTTTCCCGTCGGTGACATTACCGTCGTATGCAACGATTCGTAACCATTTGCTCTTGGCGTTGAAATCCAATCACGCAATCGATCAGGACTCGGTTGATAAAAATCAGTTACTATACTATAGATTCTCCAGCAATCAGGTTTTTCAAGCTCCGGTGGTGTGTCCACAATAATCCGAATGGCAAAAAGATCATAGACTTCTTCAAACGGAACACCTTTCGTCTGCATTTTTCGCCAAATTGACGATATGGATTTGGTTCTGGCTTTTATATTAAAAATGTAACCTTCGTACGTAAGTGCGTCTTTAATTGGCGTTACAAACTTTCTAATGAATCGATTACGTGCATCCTTTGAAGACTTAAGCGCTGTTTCTATTTCAGCATAAACCGTAGGTTCAGTATAGCGTAACGCCAAATCTTCTAGCTCACTTTTCACTGAGTTCAAGCCCAATCTATGCGCTAAAGGTGCATACAAAAATTTCGTTTCCGAGGCAATTTTCATTTGCTTATCCGGGCGCATACTTTGCAACGTACGCATGTTGTGCAAACGATCAGCGAGCTTAATTATCACAACGCGAATATCATCTGAGATCGTCAACACCATCTTACGGAAATTTTCCGCTTGAACTGATGCATTTTCATCAAAGACTTCAGGTATTTTAGTCAATCCGTCAATGATCATTCGAACTTTAGGTCCAAAGAGATCTTCAACATCTTCGAGCGTGATATGTGTATCTTCTACTGTATCATGGAGCAAAGCGCAAACAATCGCAGTAGGCCCAAGACTCATTTCTTCTGCGCAAATTCGAGCAACCGCAATTGGGTGATAAATGTAAGGTTCTCCAGATTTTCGACGCATCTCTTTATGCGCTTCAACAGCAACATCAAAAGCTTTACGAATTAGCCGTGTATCCTCCTTGCTGCGATCCTTCACGGTGCGCATCAATCCACGGAACGCATTTAAGATCTCCTTGCGTTCACGTTCAATATCAATATCTGTCAGTTCCTTCGCCACCAATAAATTATTTCGTTGGAAGAACTTTTGTCGCTACTTCCCCAAAGCCCACACGAACACCATTTTTGGATGAATATCCACGCATAATAACAGTATCACCATCATTGATAAACTTGCGCTCTGTACCATCAGACATTTGAAATGGTTTGGTTCCTTTCCATGAAATTTCAAGCATTGAGCCGTACATTCCAATTTCAGGCCCCGAGATTGTACCAGAACCCATAGCATCTCCACAATTGATGTTACATCCATTTACGGAATGATGCGCCAATTGTTGATTCATGTTCCAATACATATGACGGTAATTCGATTGTCCTACGACGTTCTCTTCACCACCTTCTGGTTGAATGATTACATCCAAATTAATATCAACATGCTTATTTCCCTTGTACTCAAGGTACGGAAGAATTTTCGGATCCTCTTGTGAAGGCCCTTCAACTCTAAAAGGTTCTAAGGCATCTATTGTAACAATCCATGGAGAAACACTCGAAGCAAAACTCTTCCCTAAGAATGGTCCTAATGGGACATATTCCCACCCTTGAATATCTCGAGCACTCCAATCATTGAACAAAGCCATTCCAAAAATATAGTCATCAGCTTCTTCCGTCGATATTGTATCTCCGAGAGGTTTTCCTTGGTACGTAAAGAATACTGTTTCTAATTCGAAATCTAATAAATTCGATTGACCGAATACTGGTACATCAGCCGTTGGTGGTTTCTTTTGCCCTTTTGGTCTGTAAATATCATGTCCAGAAACGATGATCGATGACGCTCTACCATGGTATCCAACAGGAATATGTTTCCAATTCGGTAATAAAGCATTATCAGGATCTCTAAATAAACATCCTACGTTAAAAGCATGCTGTTCGCTAGAATAGAAATCAGTGTAATCTCGAACGTCAATTGGCATGAGCATGTTCACTTGATCCATCGAAACCAGAACCTGATCAACGTGGTGCTGTTTAGATTTAAGATCATCCGTACCATTTTGAAAGAGTTTAGATAGGCGATCACGCAATTTACGCGTTCCATCCTTGCCCTTCATCATCATCGGATTCAATGTTTTCGCATCGAAATCATTTGCCTCAAATGGAAGATTTTCGAAGTACCCAAGAATGAATAGAGATTTTAAATCTACTGCATGATCTCCAATTCTTGAAGCCACGCGCGGTGAATCATCTCCAACCTGAATAATTCCAAATGGGAGATTTTGAATTGG
>JBLHPQ010000071.1:0-17293 GCA_047624355.1 Flavobacteriaceae bacterium
AGCGTCTACCCCGCTGGAAATGATTTTATGAACTCTATTAATCAACTCATCTTCTAACAATGCATTGATTGCAGTCTCTTCCTCTTCGTCAATTCTCAACAGATGCTGATTGTTTCCAATCACCCTTGTTTTGATTGTTGTAAATCGTTCGGAACTAGAAATGATTCCCGATGAATCCAAACCTCGTTTCTCAAGTAGATCAAAAAAGGTTTGTCCACCTTTATCCTTTCCAACAACTGCACAGAGGATAGGTTTAGCACCGAGGGATAAAAGATTTAACGCAACATTCGCAGCGCCTCCTAAACGATCTTCAGATTTTTTTAAGTTGACAATTGGAACAGGTGCTTCAGGGCTAACCCTGCTCACATCTCCGCGTAAATAAGCATCAATCATGACGTCACCTATAACGAGGATCCGTTGCTTACTAAATTGATCAAAAAGAGCGTTTACATTCATTATGTTAACTTTTCTAACGCATCTTTAATACGTTTCATTGCTTCAATTAAGGTTTCTTCTGATGCTGCATATGAAATACGGATGCAACTTGGATCGCCAAAAGCGGCACCAGTAACTATTGCTACGAGCGCTTCTTCTAAAAGATACATTGCGATATCATTGGCATCACTGACCGTTCTTCCATTGTAAGATTTACCAAAGAATGCCGAGACATCTGGGAATACATAAAAAGCTCCTTCTGGAACATTCGATATAACGCCATCAATTTTATCGAGTTCTCTCAAAACTAATTCTCTTCGTCCTTTAAAGGCGGCAATCATATCTTTTAATATGACAGGATCTGCTTCTAGCGCAGCAATCGATGCCTTTTGTGCAATCGAACACGTGGCAGAAGTGAATTGACCTTGCATTTTCGTACACGCATCAGCAATGGTTTTGTTGGCACCAATATAACCAACTCTCCATCCCGTCATTGCCCAAGCCTTAGAGACACCATTGATCGTTACAACCTGATCTTTAATGTCATCAAATTGCGCAAGGCTTTCATGTTTCGAAGTGAAACTAATGTGTTCGTATATTTCATCCGCAATAATTACAACATTCGGATTCGCAGCGAGCACATCGGCAAGCTCTCTTAATTCCGCTTTGCTGTAGACAGATCCAGTTGGATTGCACGGAGTAGAGAAGATAATCAGTTTAGTCTTCTCATTTATCGAAGCTGCTAGTTGAGCTCCTGTAATTTTGAAATCATTTTCTAATCCTGCATTAACAATCACTGGAGTTCCTTCAGAAACTTTTACTATTTCGATATATGACACCCAGAATGGAGCAGGAATAACTACTTCATCCCCTTTTTCTACTAGACTCAGTACAACATTCGCTATCGATTGCTTCGCTCCTGTTGAAACCACAATCTGATTGGCAGGATAATCTAAATTATTGTCTCTTTTAAATTTCGTTGAAATCGCCTCTCTCAAATCCTCATAACCAGGAACAGGCGTATACTTCGTGAAATTATCGTTCATTGCCTGAAGTGCCGCGTCTTTTACAAACTGTGGTGTATCAAAATCGGGTTCTCCAAGACTCAATGCAATCACATCTTTTCCTTCCGCTTTTAACTCGCGACTTTTTCTAGACATTGCAATGGTCGCAGACTCTTCCATTGCCATAATTCGATTCGAAAGTTTGATCATTTTATTCTTTGCATAAAGTTAAGCCGCAAATTTACGATAAAGCCTTAAGTCTTGTTCTAAAAAGGCTAATCTTTTCAGTTCTGAATTGTGAATAATTTCCTGCTATTCAGTTCCCCGAGCTTGAAATTAAATCTAATTTTACAGACTCCATGAAGCAAGATAAATTTATCGACGTAGAAAAGATTATCTCGGACAAAAATCCGAAGGCACTGAAATGGATGCCTAGGTTCATTTTGCGCTATTTAAAGAGGATCATTCACGAACGCGATATCAATACGTTTCTCGCTGAAAGTGTAGATAAAAAGAATACCGAATTCTGTCATGAAGTCGTTAAGTATTTAAATCTTACTGTTGAAGTTGAGAACATCGAACGAATTCCTAAAGACGGCAAAATTTGTTTAGTCATGAATCACCCACTCGGTGGGGTGGATGCCATGATATTAGTTTCGGCTCTTGATGGTCATCGTGATGATTTAAAATTCATTGTGAATGATATTTTAATGAACTTGACGAATTTGAGTGAGATCTTCGTTGGAGTTGATAAAAAATCAAAAGTCCGCGGAGAAGCACACAAAAAAGTAACGGATTTATTCAAGTCTGATAGTACTGTTTGTATATTCCCAGCAGGACTTGTGAGCAGGAAGATTAAAGGGAAAGTACAAGATTTAGAATGGAAGAAAGCCTTTGTCACCAACTCAAAGAATAGTGATAGAACAATCATCCCTATCTTTATAGAGGGCAAGCTATCCAAGTTTTTCTATCGCTTATCCAACGTTCGAAAATTTTTCGGCATCAAAGCGAACATAGAAATGTTGTATCTTGCTAATGAATTGTACAAACAACAAAATGCTACGATAAAGTTCATTGTAGGTGAACCAATCGAACATGACATGATCCATGGTACGAAAAAGGATCGTGCAACAACAGAAAAAATAAGAGCGCGCGTTTATGCGTTAGCTAAATAGAACAAACATATATAATGACACCGATAATTGATCCTATCGATCGCGACATACTAAAACAAGAACTATCCCAGGATCGCTATTTGCGAACCACACGAAAGGGAGGTAATGAGATCTATTCTGTTAATATTAAGAACGCCCCAAATGTTCTAAAAGAAATTGGACGGCTTAGAGAAGTGACTTTCCGCGCTTCTGGTGGTGGAACTGGAATGGAAATTGATCTTGATGAATATGACACTTCAGAAAATTGTTACCAGCAGCTCATCGTTTGGTCTCCAGAAGACGAAGAAATTATTGGCGGCTACCGCTTTATCCTATGCAAAGATGTTCTTACGGATAGTAAGGAGATTGAATTGTCGACAAGTCATTATTTTGATTTTACGGATCGTTTCATTTCAGAATTCTTGCCAAACACAATAGAATTAGGAAGAAGTTGGGTTCAGCCAAATTTCCAACCTGCCGTTAATCCTAGGAAAGGATTATTTGCACTAGATAATATTTGGGATGGGCTCGCAGCCGTAGTCAAAACGCACCCTGAAATAAAATATTTTTTCGGAAAAGTAACAATGTATCCAACGTACAACACTGAAGCGCGCGATTTCCTTTTACATTTCATGCGTCATTACTTCCCCGATCCTGATGCGTTAATGCTGCCGCATGTCCCGCTTATTCAGGAATATAATTCTGAAGAATTTGATGGATTGTTGGGTGGTCTAGATTTCCGCGAAGGCTTCAAGGTATTGAATAAATACGCAAAAGAACGTGGAGAGTTTATTCCACCGCTCATGAACATCTATATGAACCTATCTCCATCGATGCGCACGTTCGGAACAGCGGTAAATCCAGAATTTGGAAATGTTGAAGAAACCGGGATTTTAGTTTCGTTACACGATATTTATGAAGAGAAGAAGGAGCGGCACATGAATTATTAATCTTACGCTGCTACTCTTCGTGATGCGAGTGAGCTTCATCACCTTCACCATGATTTGTCATTATAGACTCAAACCAATCCGCTAATAGCTCTTGTTGATCTGAAGTTAGTTCTGCATCTCCATGCGTATACAAGTAGGATGGCAATGGCATTTTGCCCTCTTCCACTTCTTCGGCACACTCATGCAATTTATGATTCGCCTTCTGCTCGCTATAATCTCCCCAAACTGAGAAATTCAAGTGTTCACGTCCTTCATCAATATGATCTTTCAACCACCAAGAAACCGGAGCGATATTGGAATACCACGGATACACTGTCTCGTGTGAATGACAATCATAACAAGCGGTCCGTAGAATGTTCTCAATTTCAACGGAAGGCTCGTAGATTGAAATTAAATCTTTGGCTTTTTCAATTTTCGGATTCGCTTTATCGATTCTAATAAACTGTATCACTCCAAAAATCAATATCAATCCAATGAAGAAATATTTAAACACCTTCTTTATTCTGCCTTTTTTCATGGATTTTTTTGCACTAAAGTAATGAAGTTTATGTAATCAGTTGAATAAAAGTAGTTGCATTAAAAATCCCGATCTATTCAACAGAACAGATCGGGATTTTTATGGATCAATTTCTATACTTACTAAAAGTGTGTCACTAATTTGTGTTTCTCAATCAATTTCCGAAGGTTAATTAATGCATAACGCATTCTACCTAAAGCAGTATTGATACTGATCTCCTCCTCTTCTGCGATATCTTTAAACGACATTTCTTTGAAGATACGCTTCTTTAATATATCACTTTGTGACTCAGGAAGAAACTCTAAGAGATCAACCATTTGTTGTTCAAGTTCAATACGCGTCATCTCGTCCTGCACGTTTTCATCTTCATTCTTTATTGTGTGAAAGACATTGAAGTCATCACGCATCGATGAAGATTCTGAAATCAGGCGAACTTTATTTTTCTTTCTGAAGTAATCAATTATTAGGTTATGTGCAATTCTCATTGCCCATGGAAGAAATTTCCCTTCTTCATTGTATGACCCAGCCTTGAGGGTTCTTACAACTTTAATAAAAGTATCTTGAAATATATCTTCTGCCAAAGCAGCATCCCGCACTTTCATATTAATAAAGCGATACACTTTATCTTTATGACGTAATAATAGCGTTTCAAATGCTTTTTCGTTTCCTGTAAGGTATGCGCTGACAAGCTCGCGGTCTTCGAATCCATTCATAATCATAAATCACATTTTAGTAGTTCAACTTAATCCAAACTGTTAAAAGTAAATTTATGCTATAGGCTCCGCGTTTTAATGAGTGAACAACTAAAGTAACGCTTTTTATCGTATTTGCAAATTTTTTTAAAACATTTTTTGAAATCTAACGTTAGTTCTCCGCACTTTTTATCTTTGGTATCTCAATAGCAAGGACGTCGTGAAGCAAAAAGAAATAGAAATAAAAGGAGCACGTGTACATAATCTTAAAAACATTGATGTCCGCATACCTCATGGAAAGTTTACGGTAATAACTGGATTGTCTGGTTCAGGAAAGTCTTCATTGGCTTTTGACACCTTATATGCTGAAGGTCAGCGACGTTATATTGAGAGTTTATCTTCCTATGCACGACAATTTCTTGGTAAGCTCGACAAACCTGAGACTGATTATATAAAAGGAATCGCTCCTGCCATTGCCATTGAACAAAAGGTAATTACGAATAACCCTAGATCGACGGTTGGTACGAGCACGGAAATCTACGATTACTTAAAGGTACTTTTTGCCCGAATGGGAAGAACTATTTCTCCAATTTCTGGTAAAGAAGTAAAAAAACATACTGTTTCAGACGCTATTGATTTTTTGCGAAAACAAAAGAAAGGAACGAAATGCCTTATTCTTTGTCCGCTTGTAAGTATTGAAAAACACGGCATCGAGCGTACTTTAGACATGCTCAAACAGCAAGGATACGTCAGGTTACTTGTCGATGATGAATTTGCACTAATAGAAGATTTAATTGCATCGACTCCGGAGAACATTGCCGATGCACTCTTGGTTATTGACCGATTAGGAATTGATTTTAGCGATGAAGACACAGTTTCCCGTTATGGTGATTCTATTTCTCTTGCTTTTGCTGAAGGAAATGGCGACTGCATTATTAAATTAATGTCAGACGGATCAAGTCACACCTACTCCAACCGCTTTGAATTAGACGGAATGGAGTTCCAAGAACCTACAGAACACTTTTTCACATTCAACAATCCATTTGGTGCCTGCAAAGATTGTGAAGGCTTCGGTCAGGTTATAGGAATCGACGACTCATTGGTTATTCCTAACCGAGATTTAAGTCTTTTTGAAGGAGCCGTAGCACCATGGAAAGGTGAGAAAATGGGACGTTATAAGGATAAATTCATTGACAAAGCGAGTGAAGTTGATTTTCCTATCCATCGTCCAATCGCAGATTTAACCGAAGTTGAACTCGATTTATTGTGGAACGGAAAGGGAAAAGTTAAGGGAATTCGCGACTTCTTTATCATGGTAGAAAGTAAGTCTTACAAGATTCAATACCGCGTAATGCTTTCCAGGTACCGAGGGAAGACAACCTGTCCAGAATGCAAAGGAACACGATTGAGAAGCGATGCTAATTTCGTGAAAATTGGAGGTAAATCAATTACTGACATCGTGTTATCGCCCATTGATGATAACCTCATCTTCTTTGCTAATCTCAGCCCTAACAAACACGAGGTTCAAATTACAAAACGCATTCTACCCGAGATAATGCATCGCCTCAACTTTCTAGAAGATGTTGGGCTTGGCTATTTGACACTAAACCGTCAGTCTAACTCACTATCTGG
Organism: Flavobacteriaceae bacterium; assembly: GCA_047624355.1. GTDB lineage: Bacteria > Bacteroidota > Bacteroidia > Flavobacteriales_D > Crocinitomicaceae > UBA4466. Next base: position 6,385 of record JBLHPQ010000071.1, read on the forward strand.
AGGAGAATCACAGCGTATCAACTTGGCAACATCCTTGGGAAGTAGTCTCGTTGGTTCCATGTATATATTGGATGAACCATCCATTGGACTTCATCCAAAAGACACTACTCGATTGATTAAAGTTTTACATGCATTACGCGATGTTGGTAATACAGTAATCGTTGTGGAGCACGAAGAAGATCTGATGAAGGCCGCCGATGAAATCATTGACATTGGCCCATTGGCTGGCGCTTTTGGAGGAGAAATTGTATTTCAAGGTAAATATGAAAAACTTTCTTCTGCTAAAAACAGCCTGACAGCGGATTACCTCACTGGAAAAGAATCAATTCCTATTCCTTCAAGACGTAGAAAAACGAAGAATAAACTCACTATAACAGGTGCTCGCCAACATAATTTAAAAAATGTCGATGTTGATTTCCCATTGAACAGCTTAGTATGTGTTACTGGTGTCAGTGGATCAGGTAAATCCACACTCGTTAGAGATTTGTTACTTCCAGCACTTCGTAAAGAATTAGGGATCTATGGGGACAAGCAAGGCGATTTCAGAACATTTACTGGCGATATTAAGTCGATTAAAGCTGTGGAATTCGTCAATCAGAATCCAATTGGAAAATCGTCGCGAAGTAATCCAATCACCTATGTAAAGGCATTCGATGATATTCGTGATCTGTATGCTCGACAGCCACTCTCAAAAACTCGGAATTACAAGCCAGGATTCTTTAGTTTCAATGTCGATGGAGGACGATGTGAGGTATGTGAAGGAGAAGGTTTAATCACTGTTGGCATGCAATTCATGGCTGACGTTCACTTAACATGTGATCAATGTCATGGTGGACGATATAAAGCGGAAACCTTAGACATTCTCTATCGGGACAAATCAATTTCTGATTTATTAGAGATGGATATAGCGACAGCATTTGAATTTTTCAAGGCAGGCGATGGAAGATTAGAAGACAAAATCGTTCAAAAGATTGAACCGCTTGTAAAGGTTGGCTTGGGTTATTTAAAACTTGGACAACCATCGAGTACACTCAGTGGCGGTGAAGCACAGCGAATCAAGCTTGCATCATTCTTAGCCAAAGGAAAATCCACCCCCGCTACCCTCTTCATTTTTGATGAACCCACCACTGGACTGCACTTTCACGATGTCAATAAATTGATAATTGCAATTAACGAATTAATCAACTCGGGTCATTCAATCATTATCATCGAACACAATTTGGACGTTATCAAATGTGCGGATCACATCATCGACATGGGGCCTGAAGGAGGTAATCTAGGAGGTAATGTTGTGTTCGAGGGAACGCCTGAGGAAATCGTTAAATTTGATAAGAGTCATACAGGAATCTATTTACGGGATAAAATCTAGCAGGAAGATGATAGAGACTAAATTGTACACACTGAAATTTCCGATTGGGGAGTTCAATTAGCTTTTAAATGGGATATTAAATCTTCTAGTAAATGAACAAACCAGAATACTTCAAGCGAGACCTAAGTTGGCTATCATTTAATAGGCGTGTTCTTCTCGAGGCACAAGACCAGAATGTACCTCTTTATGAACGAATCAAATTTCTAGCAATTTATGCGGCGAACCTCGATGAGTTCTTTGAAGTCCGGGTGGCTTTCATTAATCGAATGGCACAATTGAATAAAGAAAAGTTGAACAATAAAACTGATTTAAATTCACCAAAGAAACTTTTAAAGAAAATCTATAGTGAGGTCAATTCTCAACAAGATCTCTTTGATGCTATATTTAGAGACAGCCTACTTCCGTCCCTCTTAACCAATGCAATTCACCTTTATCATAAGGAAAAGTATTTAGCTGAACACATTGAACATGTACACGATATTTTTTATTCAAGTGCGCTATCTTTCATTCAACCAATAATTATTAGAAAAGATGAGCTCAAATCATCGTTCATTGAGAATGGCCAACTGTACCTCGTCTGTGAACTTGAAAAAGAGGACATCGCATACATCGGCATAGTCAACATTCCAAGTCAACAAATAGGCAGGTTTTTCGAATTACCCAGAATTGATGGCCAATTTCATTACACTTTCCTGGACGATATAATAAAAGAATTTGATAATATCATATTTTCAGGGTTTCAGATTAAACGTTCTGGTACTATTAAGCTTAACCGGGATGCCGAACTATTCCTGGAAGATGATTTCACTGAAGATGTAGCAAAGAAAATAAGTAAAAGTCTAAGGAACCGTGAGATTGGTCACCCTTCGCGTCTCTTGCATGATCCTGAGTTGAACGATTCCATTATTCGAGATCTGCAGGAAATATTATCAATTGATAAGGATGATTGCGTTTCAGGCGGAAGGTATCACAACATGTCGGATCTGTTATCACTAAATAATCCCGTGGGAGCATCGCTTGAAAACGAACCAAATCCAGCACTAATCCATCGACAATTAGAAGGCAAACAGTCATTGTTTGCTTCTATAGATCTTAATGATGTGCTTCTAGCATTTCCGTATCAAAAATATGGTTATATCCTTCGACTCTTCAACGAGGCCGCTATCGATCCGTCAGTTACCACAATTAAGGCGACGCTTTATAGAGTCGCAAGTGATTCTCACATTACGAATGCGCTCATTAGTGCTGCCATAAACGGCAAAAAGGTAGAAGTACTCGTTGAGGCAAAAGCCAGATTTGACGAAGAGAATAATCTCAAATGGGCCGAAAAAATGGAAAAAGCGGGAGTAACGGTTATTTTCAGTACGATCTCGCTAAAAGTCCATTCGAAAGCCGCGCTAATTACACGCAAAAATGAAGACCAGTCAATCACCCGGTACGCATTCTTAGGAACAGGGAATTTCAATGAAAAAACGGCTGGCACTTATACTGATTATGCACTCTTAACCTCAAATAAAGAATTAACATCTGAACTTGAGGATACCTTAACATACATAATCCACGGGGGGATAAAGGAAAACTTAAAATTAGATCATCTACTGGTTGCTCAAGTTAACATGCCAGAGCGATTCACCGAATTGATAGAGGCAGAAATTCTGAATGCTAACAACGGTAGAAATGCTAAGATTACACTGAAGCTCAATAATATTCAAGATAAGGGGATGATTGACCTACTCTATCTAGCAGCAGACTCAGGAGTAGAGATTAATTTAATTATTCGTGGCATTTGCTGTTTAATTCCTCGGGAGAACATTCGACTAATACGTTTGGTGGACAGATACCTTGAACATGCGCGCGTTTATATATTTCACAATGATGGAAATGAGAAAGTGTTCATTGGGTCCGCAGATTGGATGGGACGAAACCTGTACCGCAGAATTGAAATAGTCTTTCCCGTTTTTGACAAAAAAATAATTGACACAATAAAAAGTAATATTGATCTTCAGCTTCGCGATAACGTCAAGGCTGTTGAGTTAAATCAGGAACTAGAAAACATTAGATTTGTTAACCACGAAGAAAGCGTACGGTCTCAACAAGCATTTTATTCCCTGCTTGACATTGAACATACGAGCCGCAAGTAGGAGTCAAACCCGAGGAAATAATAGACTTATGATCAGGCCCACATTCCTTGCATTGATTGCAGATTTCACCATTCCACCGGCATTCTTAATGCGCTCTAAAAAATAAGATCACATCATCTTCTCGCTCTTGGCTATGACGGCTGAAACTGTAGCATCACTTGTGACATTGATTACCGTACGACACATATCCAAAATTCGATCGACAGGGAAGATCAATACAACCCACATTGGGTTTAAGCCAACAGAACTTAACACTATCATTAGCGTAATCAGACCCGCACTAGGCACTGCTGCCGCTCCAATAGAGGCCAGCGTAGTTGTGAGAACAATCCCGAGTTGTTGTATCAATGTTAGGTCAACATCGTGGTATTGCGCTAAGAAAATGACAGCTATTGCCTGGTAGAGCGAAGTTCCATCCATATTCACGGTGGCCCCAATAGGCAATACAAAATCAGAAGATTGCTCGGGAATTTTTAAATTCTCATTTACACATTCGATTGTAACAGGAAGTGTTGCTGCACTCGAACTAGTTGAGAACGCTAAGAATTGAGCTGGACTCATTCCTTTGAAGAATTGGAGGTAACCTAACTTTACTCCGAATACACGTAAAATGAGTGGGTAAAATGCAAAAAGCAGAGTGGATAAACCAAGAACAACAAGGATAGAATAGAATCCTAGGCTAACAAATATTTCCCCTAGTTCTGTTAAATTATCTGCTGACTTTGCCAGGACTCCCGCCATTAGGCAAAACACGAAAAATGGAGCTCCACGCATTACCATGTGCACCATTTTAATGAATATATCATTCATCCCTTCAAAGAAACTCTTAACAGTTTTAGTCTTTTCCGATGGCATGAGAGCAAGTGCAATTCCAAAGAAAAGAGCAAAGAAAATCACCTGAAGCATTAGATTTCCACTAGACAACGCCATCACAAGGTTTGTCGGTACCATGTCAACAAGTGGTTGTAAAGGTCCTGTTTTTGCATGTGCCGCATTTTTTTGTTTAGCGAGAACAGTTTTTGCTTCATCTGTTTCCGAATCAGCGCTCAATTTAGCGCGAATCTCTTTTAATTTGGCCTCAGGAGCATTTGCCATCTCCAGTCGGCCATCCTTTATCTCTACGCCATTATCCACAGCCCATACCTCGTATTCCAAGCGGTGCTCCAAACGTGTATCCTCGTTGGATTGCAGTCCTGGCTGAAAGCCATTTACGATAAGTAATCCCAGCGTAACCGAGACTACGGTAGTAAACAAATACATCAACAAAGTCTTTCCTCCTATTCGTCCTAATTGCTTCGGGTTTCCCATTCCTACAACTCCAGATATAATAGAGAATAGTACCAAAGGGATCGCAATGAACTTCAAACAGTTGATGAAAATCACTCCAAATGGATTAATCCAATCGGCTGTAAAATCATTCCAACCAAAATACCCAGATAGGATCGCCCAGATTACTCCGAGCAACATTCCGATCATTATCTTCCAATGCAGTGCCAATTTTTTCATGTCGTGAAGATAAAGAGATTGTTGGATTATTAGATTGTTAGATGATTAGATTCATAGACAATAGGCTAATTACACCTACCATGCATGGCTGTTTCAAGGTGAATCGAGAAGAGAAATTAGATTTGAAATTTTACTGAAGCCACCGAACATTCTGTTTTACACACTTTTCGCTGCTTCAAAGAACAATTTCAATATGGAATCATTTACTTCACGTGGCGTGAATATTTCCATCAACTTAGGGCGGTCGCTTTCTTCAAAAAAGGACTCCAATTGCGCTTCAATTTCGAGCACAGAATCAGCTTTGACATATCCAACATCATGGGCTTTGCAGATAAATTCAGCCTTATTAGTATGGTGTGCCTCAAAGTACTTTTCCAATTGATCAGATTTTCGAGGACCATCAATAATTCTAAAAATCCCGCCGCCTTCATTATTGATCATGAAAATGCGCAAGTTGGAAGGAAGGTGATTATTCCAGAGCGCATTGCTATCATAGAAAAAGGAAACATCTCCAGTGATTAGCACATTGCAGCTTTCAGGACTGACGATAGCTACTCCTGCTGCAGTGCTCGAACTCCCGTCAATTCCACTCGTACCTCTATTGGAGAAATAGTTAATAGACGGCACTGGATCAAACAATTGACAATAACGGATCACAGAACTATTTGCCATATGCAAATGACAATTTTCAGGCAAATAATCTAATAATGTATCAAAAACAGCCAAATCGGAATAGGTAATATCCTGTTTGAAGGGTTTCTGATTTTCTTGGATGACAAAATCACGTTGTTTCCACTTCGAACCAAAATCCGATTGATTCCTATCCAGTTCGAGCTTTAAAAGCTCATCGATAAACGTTGAAGGTTCAGATTTAAAACTAGCTGTCAACGCACGGTAAGTATCCATTTCTGGAAAAGCATGCCCTATACGCCAATGTGACTTAATAGTCGAATCACGCAAAAAGGACTTTATCCGTTTTGATATGATTGCATCACCAAGTGTAATCAATAAATCAGGTTGAAAAGCTTCTATTTCTTCAACACTAATCCCAGACAGTGTCCTGTCAATGCAGTGAACCCAACGTTGTCCGACAAGATTTGAGGTGTTTTCTACCAACACAGCGATTGAGCTATCATCTGATAATTCCAGAAGCTTTGCTCTCAATGCTGGATTTCTATCAAGCTGTCCGCAAAGGATTAACTTTTTAGGAGCATCGTTCCATTTTTTTGAAAGCTCGATTTTCTGACTGGGCGATAGTGAAAAACCCTCTGATGGATGTTCAATTTTCGGTTTCCTATTCCATTCGACATCCTCTAGGTCATAAAGAGGTTCTGTCAATGGAAAGTTAAAATGAATTGGCCCCCTCCAGCCAACTAATGCCGCTTCAAATGCAGACGACACTTGTTCAGATAGATCATCTTTCTCCCCTATGGTTTCAGAGATAATCACCTCTGTTCTTATATGTTTAGTGTATACCCCTTTTTGATTAATCGTTTGTCCATCGCCTTGATCGATCCATTCTACAGGACGATCAGCAGACATGACTACCAAAGGAACTCCTTGATAATACGCCTCGGCTACAGCAGGATAATAGTTCAACATGGCTGATCCAGAAGTACAAACAACTCCGACTGGTTCTCCCAATTGAATTGACATACCGAGCGCATAAAAAGCAGCACTTCGTTCATCATGCACAACGATTGTTTGAATATCCGGGTGCTGATCTAAGGCGATGACTATCGGAGCATTTCGAGATCCTGGAGAACAAACGACATGCTTCAAACCATTACGGGTACATTCATCTACAAATGTTGAAATGCCAGATTTATTTGTCGTTCGTATGCGCATATTTCTTAGTAGCTAACAAAGCTAGTTGTTTTCCAGAATGTCTAATAGCGTTCGCGATTTATTTTCGGTTTCCTCCCATTCCTTTTCACTGACTGAATCTTTCGTGAATCCTCCACCTAAATACAAAAAGGCCTCATTAGCATAGATTTGAGCACAACGAAGATTTACATATAATTCAGTCGTATCACCCAAAAGGCCAATAAATCCTGTGTACAAACTTCGGTTATGCTCCTCTACGTAATTAATTAATTCGATCGATTCCTTTCGTGGCAAACCACTTACCGCTGGCGTTGGATGTAATGACAAAGCAACATCAATTGGACGTTTACTGTTCAATGAAAATTCAAACGTAGTCGCTAAATGCTTCACTGGCCCAGCGATCATTTCATTCGGACCATCAATTTCTAGTTCGGGAAAGTCATTCGAGAGTTGTTCGGAAATAAAATCGGCAACAAATTTTTGTTCATTTATCTCCTTCTCCCCCCAAGGGGCTTGACCGTCACTTTTCATGGTTCCTGCAAGTGCTATTGATTTCCCTACTCCATTTTCACAAGTAAGCAAGATCTCAGGGGTTGCCCCAATCCATGTCCCAAAATGACTGCTTGATACCAAATAAACGAATGCTTTCGGGTAAGCTCGGCATAACTTCTCAAATAAAGCATCAGGATTAGCTCTAGTCGAGGTCACTTTTATTCTAGATAAAATCGCTTTAGAGAGGTTTTGATTCTGGATTTCACGAATAAACTCGTCTGCTTTCGTTAAATATTCATCTTTTGAATAGCAGGTGGGTTGGGAGAAATGGTATTCGGACATTTCTTCAGACCCCCGATCTTCATCGAACCAGTAAGCTTTATCACCCAGGAATGGGCAAACCACAAATCCATCTTTCAATTCGGATTTGGTCTGCTCAACAAATTGACCTGATCGAATTGAAATTTCTTCGCCTGGGATTCTATATGATACTAAATCACTCACTTATTTTCTCGAGGCACAATCATAACTGTCAATCTTCCTGTACAAACCAATTTATCCGTCGCGGCATCTCTAATATCGACCTGCCAGACATGCGTTCTTTTGCCGACATGAACGGTCGTACCTTTAGCAATTACGCTTCCCGTTTTAACGGCACCGAGATGATTTGCATTTACCTCCACTCCAACTGGCGCGAACTTTTCAATGTCAATCAGCAATACTGAACCCATCGAACCAATTGTTTCAATGAGCGCAGCACTAGCACCTCCGTGAAGCAGCCCCATTTGTTGATGCGTTCTATGATCCACAGGCATCGTTGCCACGATGAAATCATCTCCAATTTCTACGCATTGAATTCCCAGTTGCTCCATGAGCGTTCCTTTATTCAATGAATTCAATAATTCTGGGGCTACCTGCTTCAATTTCATACCGTAAATTTAATGAGAATTCTAATTAACAACAATCTGCCGTTGATGAATACCTCATATTGATCATCAAATACCGTTCAATTTCGACTATTTTTGTCGGTATGATCGAACACAATGTGAATTTAAAATCGCTCAACACCTTTGGAATTGAAGCATTTGCCAAGCGCTATTCTAAATTCACTTCGTCGGAAGAATTAATCGAACTACTTAGCGAATTAGGAAGTGACGCATTGCTTATTCTGGGTGGCGGCAGTAATCTCTTGTTTACTGAAAATTTTGATGGACTAGTGCTTCGAAATGAGATCGAAGGATTTGAGCTAATTTCAGAAACGGACTCAGTTGTTAGCGTAAAAGTCGGCGCAGGAGAAATCTGGCATCAGTTCGTTATGAATTGTGTAGATCTCGGGTATGGTGGCGTTGAGAATCTTTCGCTTATTCCAGGAAGTGTTGGTGCAAGCCCTATGCAAAACATAGGTGCCTACGGTGTTGAGCTAAAAGATGTTTTTGTCTCGTTAGAGGCCCTTCACATTGAATCGAATGAAATTCATACGTTTAATAAGGAGCAATGTGCCTTTGGATATAGAGAAAGCGTTTTCAAACGAGCTCTGAGAGATCAATACGTCATCGTCTCAGTCACCTTCAGCCTCACGAAGAAACACACGATAAACGCAAGCTATGGCGCAATCGAGTCCGAATTAGAACAGGCTAACATAACTGAGCCTACAATCAAGGATATTAGCAATGCCGTGATAGCGATTCGATCAAGCAAACTCCCAGACCCTTCGAAAATCGGGAACGCTGGTAGCTTTTTCAAGAATCCCGTTGTGGCCATTGGCGTCTTGAAGAAAATCAAAGAAACGTTCACAGCTATACCTAATTATCCCGCTGGAGAAGGAAAAGTAAAACTAGCGGCTGGATGGTTAATCGATCAAGCTGGCTGGAAAGGAAAAACCTTAGGAAGTTATGGGGTTCATAAAGATCAGGCACTAGTCTTGGTCAATTACTCCAATTGTACCGGGGCAAATATCCTTGATTTATCCGCAGACATTATTTCTGACATCGAAAGCAAGTTTGGGATTACGCTAGAGCGCGAAGTCAACATTATCTAAACGCAGCTTCAAAACAACTCCTTGACAACACGACTTATCGCCACAAAAAAAAGCACAACCTAAGTCGTGCTTTTTTTTGTTAGTAGATAGCAGGTAATTCTTATTCTTTTACAAAAGTTACTTTGTTATTGACGAACTGACCATCTGTGATTGTCAAAACATACATACCGTTTTGAAGATCTGATATTCGCACGATAAGCTGATCAGAACTAGTCGTTGGATGGAAATTATCCCCAAGAACAACACGTCCTCCTAAATCAACAATTTGATAATCATATGATCTTCCTTTTACAAAATCGAAGTTTACTGCGGCCATATTTGTCACTGGATTTGGAAACACTTCCATTCCAATAGCATCTGACATGTGAACCGCTTTTGGTCCAAAATATGCAGTCTTACCATCCATATCAACTTGTTTGATTCTATAGTAAACGATATCAAAGTTTCTGATCGCGTCGTTGATTTCGTAGTGCAGTTCACGCAAAGAATTTTCAGCAGCGTCAATTGTTTGAATTGATTCGTAAGTCATTCCATCATTCGAGCGTTGAACTTCAAAGTGAGAAGAATTATTTTCACTGATCGTATTCCATGAAACTCTATTGAATCCTCTAAAACTTTCAGCCTCCAAATGACCAAATTCGACTGGTAATTGAATCCCAGTTGTTATAAAATCCCAGATACATGCATCTCCCGCTTGTCCATCAACCGCAATAATATATGTTTGCCCAATTGTCAATGTTGGAAGCGTCAATGTTCCAGTTCCTACAGCACATCCGAGGAAATTCGCTCCATAGGTGCCAACACTTGCACAATCAGTCCAAACTCCAACTTGAGCTTCACCCGTAGTACCGTCGTTACATACAATTCCTGACACATCGATTGTTCCTGCCGCTGATGTCGCTGTAAATTCATAAAACACAGTATTCTCATTTGAATACCAAGTTCCACCTGCACATGCCCCAGCACCAAGAACATTAGATGGACCCGTAAATGCTGCCCCATTTGCTCCAAGATTACATCCTGACGCAGAATTCGTTGCACCTGCACAATTATCGTTTACTGGTGCATCACCAGTTCCGTTAAAAGTAAAGTCAGCAGTATATGCCTTATTTCCCCATGTATAAACCCATAAAGGTAAATTTGGATCCAGTCCCGATACAGAAACATCCAATAAAATTAAACTAGGTCCTGATTTGTCAATAATCTGATCACATCCTACGTTCGTCAAACTTGAACAATTTGGCCCTTGATAAAATGACATCCACATATCAGAGAACCCTCCGGCTCCGGCAAATCCACCAGAATAATCAACACTTACTTGCGTCACACCTGGATCAAGCTCCATCATCGTCCAGTTTCCTACACTGGTTCCACCGCCATCACAAGGAGGAGCAGGAGACGGAGCAGACGCCCCTTGAGAATCTACAGCTGTAAACACTCCTGCAGCTCCAAAGGCAGGTGTTCCTACTTCTGCGCATTCAATCAATCCTACATCACCTACTGAGGTGTTTGAACACGCTGAAGTTTTCAGGTAAG
>JBLHPQ010000072.1:0-16946 GCA_047624355.1 Flavobacteriaceae bacterium
AAGAGTCAGATCGATTCGTCGTCAAATGGATTTACTAATTTTGGATTTTATGCGGAAGTGGGCCTTAAATATTCTTGGTAGTCTATTACTCTTATTGACATTGATCGGATGTCAAAAAAAAGATGGCTACGCTGAAGTGCTGGTCATCGGGCACGGTGGAAACGGCTTGGATAATCTGAATAGCTTTTACCATGATAATTCTCTTGAATCAATCCTGATGGCGCTCGATACTGAAGGTTGTTCTGGCGTAGAGTTGGATGTCCAAATGTCAATTGATGGCACGCTCTGGCTCTTTCATGATGAAACTTTGGCGAACGAAACGGGTGGTGAGGGCTGCATTCCGGATCAGACGGATGCCTATTTGGGTACTTTGCATTATTCAACGCTAAACGCTGAGGATTTAATTCGTTTGGATGATGTTCCCTCGAGCCATTTAATGGGAAAAATCGTCTATATCGATACGCGGAGTCTCAACAATTGTTCGGGCAGTGAAATTGATGTAATGCACTATTTGGGCAATGTGAATGATTTTCAAGCCGCTAATCTAACTGCAGAAATAGTTATTTGCACTGGCTCTTTGACCTGGCTTGAAGTATTTCAAACGGCAGGATATAAAGTTATGCCTCAAATAACTGCGATGGAAATGTATCAGGATTTTCTGATTAGTTTTCCGATGTTCGTAGGTGTGGTTGTTGCCAATAGCGATATAAAAAAGGAAGAAGTATCTTTGATTCAAGGCGAGGGAAAGGAAGTTGTAATCTTTGATGTACGATCTTCGACTGGGATCAGGTCGGCATTTAAAAAAATGCCAGATGCAATCATGACGGATAATATCAGAAAAACATTAATCGAAAAATACTAATGGGAAAGAATAAGAAAGGGAGAGTTAATGTGGTGTATTCTACGAATCCAAGTTTCGGGTACGATGATGATGAATCCGAAGAGCAAAACACACTTGATCCATCGAATCAACTCTTGTACGTTTCTATTGACAGGAAGCAAAGAGGAGGCAAAGAGGTTACGCTTGTAGAAGGATTTGTTGGAGTTGAAGACGATTTAAAGGATTTGGCGAAATTCCTCAAGAGTAAGTGCGGAGTGGGTGGAGCCGTCAAGGATGGCTTAATTTTGGTGCAAGGAAAGTTTAAGGATAAAGTAGCAACTTTACTAGAAGGGGAAGGGTATCGTGTAAAGAAGAAAGGCGGTAATTGATAGATGTCGACTTATTATAAAAAAGAATGCCTGATTTTACGCGAGCATCGAAGTCAACCAATAAATTCGACAGAAAAATGAAACGACGTAAAACCAGACAACCTAAACCAAAAACAAACGAAAACTTTGTAAAAGTTTTCAATCTACTAACCTAACTACATGGCTAATATACGATCAATTTTCCGAGCGTTCTGAGATAAAAACCTGAACGGTAGCAGTTATTGACTCATCTGTTCTATGTATCGGGTAATTCATGTTTTAGCCTAAAATTTCAAGCTTATATTGCTGTTTGAGCAGAAAATATTCCAAAAGATTATCAGCATCTCGATTTTCAATTATCTTTGTATCGATGGAAAGACAAGTCATTCTTAATTCAAAGCACTTTGAACTAACGATTAATCGACTCTGTTATCAATTAATTGAAACCCATAACGATTTCTCGAATACTGTACTTATAGGTCTACAGCCTAGAGGTGTTAACGTTTTGGAGCGAATTAAATCGCGTCTCGAGACAATTCTTGGAAAAGAAGTAATCTGTGGAAAATTGGATATTACATTCTATCGTGATGACTTCAGACGACGCGAAATTCCAATTATTCCCAGTACAACCAACATTGATTTTGTAATTGAAGGAAAAAGGGTCGTACTTATGGATGACGTGCTTTTTACAGGACGAACAATTCGATCAGGATTGGATGCGCTCCTTGCTTACGGTCGTCCAGAAGAGGTTGAATTGTTATCTTTAATCGATCGAAGATTTAAACGAGATTTGCCGATTCAAGCCAATTATGTTGGTAAAACAGTAGACACGCTCACATCAGAACGGGTTTCTGTCGAATGGAAAGAAATAGAAGGAGAAGATAAAATAGTACTTTTTACACCAGATGCCAATGGATAGTTTAAGCGTAGATCATTTAACAGGGATTGAACATCTAACCAAGAATGATATTGAGCTTATTTTTAGAACTGCGGACAGCTTTAAGGAGGTGATCAATCGTCCCATTAAGAAAGTCCCATCTCTAAGAGATATTACAATCGCAAACCTCTTCTTTGAGAACTCTACGAGAACACGTCTCTCATTTGAACTCGCTGAAAAAAGACTTTCAGCGGATGTTGTTAATTTTTCGGCAGCAAGTAGTTCTGTGACAAAAGGTGAGACGCTTATTGATACTGTTAACAATATCCTATCGATGAAAGTTGATATGGTCGTGATGCGCCATCCTAACCCAGGAGCTGCTAAATTCCTTTCGGAAAGAGTTGATGCAAGAGTGGTTAACGCAGGCGACGGAACACATGAACATCCAACACAAGGATTGCTCGATGCTTATTCAATTCGAGAACGTCTAGGAGAGGTTGCCGGAAAAAAAGTGGTTATTGTCGGAGATATTCTTCACTCTCGCGTGGCACTCTCAAATATCTACGCCTTACAAAAGTTAGGCGCCGAGGTCATGGTGTGTGGTCCAACAACGCTCATTCCGAAATTCATTGAGGAACTCGGAGTTAAAGTCGAGTACGATTTGTTGACGGCACTAAATTGGTGTGACGTCGCAAACATGCTTAGAATTCAATTAGAGCGACAAGAAATGAAATACTTTCCATCGCTGCGAGAGTATTCAATGCAATACGGTTTGACAAAAGAAATTTTAGATGGCTTATCAAAAGAAATAGTGGTGATGCATCCTGGTCCAATCAACCGCGGAGTCGAGATAACAAGCGATGTTGCTGACTCGAGCCAATCTATAATTCTCAATCAAGTCGAGAATGGAGTGGCAATAAGGATGGCTGTCATCTATTTGTTAGCATCAAAAATAAAGCGACAGTAAATTTTAGTACATTTGAATTAAATACACTACGCTCATGGATTTTGCTATAAGTATAGAGAACGGTACAGCGGTTGTAAAGACAAATGTTGAAAAATTGAACGCGTTGAATGCGCCTGGTTTAAAGGCAGAACTCCTTCAAATTAATAAGCAGAGCGTAAACAATATCGTTATCGATATGTCTAAGACGAAGTACTGCGATTCATCAGGATTGAGTGCTATTCTTGTAGCCAATCGACTGTGTAAGGATACGAATGGTAAGTTTGTACTTTGTGGATTACAAACGAATGTTCAGAAGCTAATTGAAATTGCTCAACTGGACCGTGTGCTCACGATCACTTCAAATGATATAGAAGCGATCGCAGGAATCGAAAAGTGAGTTTTTCAGTTACCATTCTTGGCTCTGGAGCTGCGGTTCCAACTTCCACCCGAAATCCAACAAGTCAATTAATTGAATGTAATGGGCGGAATTTTCTCATTGATTGTGGCGAGGGAACTCAAATGCAAACGCGAAGGTACGGTGTTAATCTTCAGCGAATAGAACGAATTTTCATCTCACACCTTCATGGGGATCATTATTTTGGACTTGTAGGACTCTTGAGTACAATGCATATGATGGGTAGGAAGAAATCCATTACCATTCACGGTCCAATGGGACTTAAAGCGATCATCGATATTCAATTACACGCCGCAGGTTCACGATTGGCATTTGATGTGAATATTCTCGAAGTAGATGACGAGTCAAGTGGAATGCTTTATGAGGATGATTATGTGAGTGTAAGCTACTTCCCGCTTGCGCATAAAATACCAACGAGTGGATTCATTATTCGACAAAAGGTGCGAGAGCGAACGCTACTAATTAAGAAGGCGCAGAAAGACAAGGTGAAAGTGGAATATTTCCACCGTCTTAAGAAAAGTGAGGATGTCACAGATCAAAAAGGGAATATTATTCGATTTGAAGATTATACAGCTCCGCCACCACCACCGTTGTCCTATGCTTTCTGTTCAGACACGAAGTACCACGAGCCGATTTTAGATTTTATAAAGGATGTAAATGTTTTGTATCATGAAGCGACCTTCACGGAATTATTAAGTGATCGGGCAAAAGCGACAAAGCATTCTACAGCTTCTCAAGCCGCAACTATTGCACTTAAAGCTGGTGTAGATAAGTTGTTAATGGGACATCTAAGTGCGCGTTACAATGATGGTAAACAACATGAACTGGAAGCTCAGCCCATCTTTGAGAACAGTAGATTTGTTGAAGATGGCGACATAATAAAAATTGAAGATTAAATTTCGCTACTTTTAGTATTGTAATCTTCTTCCCATGAAAATCTTAGTCTTATTCGTCTCTCTATTTTCTTTTTTCGCATGCGTCCAGCAAAAGGATGTGCCAATTGTGGTTGAAAAATCCAATGGAGAGTCTGTCGCTGTTTCAACTAAAATAGCGGGTGCTAATCTTGAAAATCCAGGAAGGAAAATTCAAGATGGTGGATTGGACGATCTGCTAGATGCCAATGTGGGTTGGGTAGCTATCATTCCTTATGGTTATACCGAAAGAGGTGATTCAAAAGTTCAATTTAACTATAATGGCGATCAATGGTGGGGTGAGTCTCTTGAGGGTACTATCGGTTTAATTGAGATTGCCCAAAAAGCTGGACTTAAAACAATGATTAAACCACATGTTTGGGTCGTTGGTGATGGTTGGCCAGGAGATTTCAAGCTGAATAGTGATAAGCGCTGGAAGGAATGGGAGGTAAGTTACCATACATACATTATGGAGCATGCTAAAGTTGCTGATTCACTCAACGTAGATCTCTTTTGCATTGGAACAGAGTACCGAAAAGCCGTTGTAGCAAGAAAAGATTTTTGGGTTCAGTTGATTAAAGATGTCCGCGAGGTTTATTCAGGAAAACTAACGTACGCATCAAATTGGGATAATTACGAAGCAGTTACATTCTGGAAAGATCTTGATTTTATTGGCATTGACACCTATTTTCCATTGTCCGAAAAGAAAGATCTTTCGATCGATGAATTAGTAGGAAATTGGGAGCCAATATCGAACGATTTGAAGTTGTTCTCTGAAAAATACGACCGACGCATAATTTTTACAGAATATGGATTTAAAAGTGTCGATTACGCCAGTGCGCCCCTCTATAAAGTTGATAAGGATAGCTTGAAGCCTAACATGAATAATCAAGTCGTAGGCTATAATGCATTTTTTCAAACTGTCTGGCAACAAGATTGGATGGCAGGTGGTTTCTTTTGGAAATGGCACGTGATCGGAAAGAAAGGCGGACTTGATAATACGCGCTATACTCCTCAAGGAAAACCAGCATTAGATGTCATCCGCGATTGGTACGGAAAGGTAGAGGAGTAGTTTTGACTCTCACTCTTCGAGTCTCTATGATAACAAAAAAATAATCCTCCTAAACCCATTGAAATATCACCATTTATATTACTCAGGTCCTGATAATCGAACTTGAATCCGATCGTTCAAAATCAAAGAATCGAAAATTCCGCTACTTCAATCCACTTATGAACATCCATAGTGAATAAGTTCTGCTCGATTCAGCAAAAACAGGGCTTAGAGTTGCTTATATTTGATGTTCCCAATAAAACAGTGTAAATGGCAGATAATCAATACACAGAAGATAATATTCGGTCACTCGATTGGAAAGAGCATATCCGGCTTCGTCCGGGAATGTATATTGGTAAATTGGGTGATGGTTCTGCCGCAGATGACGGGATCTATATTTTAGTCAAAGAGGTTGTCGATAACTGTATCGATGAGTTCGTGATGGGGAATGGAACGCGTGTCGATATTAATATCAAGGATGGAAAAGTTACCATTCGTGATTACGGCCGCGGAATTCCGCTTGGGAAAGTTGAAGATGTTGTGTCCAAGATAAATACAGGGGGGAAATACGATTCGAAAGCCTTTAAAAAGTCCGTTGGACTGAATGGTGTCGGTTCGAAAGCAGTGAATGCGCTCTCTTCTTATTTCATGGTTTACTCAGTGCGCGACGGAGAAAAAAAGCAGGTTTCATTTTCTAGAGGAGTAATCGTTGAGGACCTTCCAATCTCTTTGACAGACGAGAAAAACGGTACGTACGTAGAATTCATTCCGGATGATACGGTATTCAAGAAGTTTGCCTATAAAACGGTCTACCTCGCTAAGATGATGTGGAATTATTGCTATTTGAACCGTGGTCTGACGATCGTGATGAATGGCGAGCGTTTCATTTCTAAGAATGGATTGAAAGACCTTTTGGAGAACAATATGGATGGTGATCCTCTGTATCCAATTATTCACTTGGAGGGAGATGATATTGAAGTTGCATTTACACATGGTAAGACCTATGGAGAGGATTATTCTTCGTTCGTAAACGGCCAACATACAACGCAAGGTGGTACACATCAAAGTGCATTTAGAGAGTCTGTCGCAAAAGTGATTAAGGATTTCTACGGAAAGAATTATGAAGCATCTGATATTCGACAATCTATCGTTGCTGCAGTTGCCGTTAAAGTAATGGAGCCGATTTTTGAATCACAGACGAAAACCAAATTGGGGTCGTTGGAAATTGAGCCTGATGGGAAGTCGATGCGGGCATTTATTAACGATTTTTTGAAGGAGAAATTAGATAATTACCTTCATAGAAATCCCGCTATCGCAGAGACGCTAGAAAAGAAAATCAAGCAATCTGAGAAGGAACGTAAAGAGCTTTCTGGGATTCGTAAAATAGCTAGAGATAGAGCGAAAAAGGCGAATCTTCACAATAAGAAATTACGTGATTGTCGTGTTCACTTAACAGATGCAAAACACGCACGTCGCGAAGAAACAACACTGTTCATTACGGAGGGTGATTCAGCTAGTGGTTCGATTACAAAATCACGTGATGTTAGTACACAAGCTGTGTTCTCATTACGAGGAAAGCCATTGAACTGTTACGGCTTGACCAAGAAAATCGTTTATGAAAACGAGGAATTCAACTTGATTCAAGCGGCACTGAACATAGAAGATGGAATGGATGATCTTCGTTACAACAAGATTGTCGTGGCAACGGATGCGGATGTTGATGGGATGCACATTAGAATGCTACTCTTGGCATTTTTCCTTCAATTCTTTCCTGATTTGATCAAAAGAAATCACGTCTACATCCTACAAACACCATTGTTTCGGGTAAGGAATAAGAAGAAAACATTTTATTGTTACTCGGAAAAGGAAAGGGTGGATGCGATCTCTGAAATTGGTAAAAATGCAGAAATCACAAGATTCAAAGGGCTAGGGGAGATCTCGCCAGATGAATTTAAGAACTTCATTGGTGAAAATATTCGACTAGAACCTGTACTTCTTTCACAAGAAGCCTCCATTGAAACGATTCTCTCCTACTATATGGGCAAGAACACACCAGAGAGGCAACAATTCATTATCAGTAATCTTCGTAAAGAAGGCGAGATAGGTGAAGAGGAAGGTCCTGATGAGGAATTGAATAATAATGAACTTGAAAAAGCATCTTAGAGAATGGCTGAGGATGAAAATGAAGCGCTAGATAACTTGAATGAAGAGGAGAATAATTCTCTTCCCGAAGGTGATGGTCCTGATGAAAATATTGTTCCCGTCGGTGGATTATACGAAAGTTGGTTCCTCGATTATGCTTCCTATGTAATACTTGAACGTGCTGTTCCTGCGCTTTACGATGGATTGAAACCCGTACAGCGAAGGATTCTTCATTCGATGAAAGAAATGGATGATGGGCGCTACAATAAAGTCGCGAATATCATTGGAAACACGATGAAGTATCACCCACACGGTGATGCCTCAATTGGCGATGCGTTGGTTCAGCTTGGACAAAAAGATTTATTGATCGATTGTCAAGGGAACTGGGGAAACACATTAACGGGAGATCGTGCGGCAGCTGCACGTTACATTGAAGCACGTCTTTCCAAATTTGCACTCCATATAGCGTTCAACGGTAAAACGACGAAATGGCTAAGTAGTTATGACGGACGGAACAAAGAACCTGATCATCTTCCAGTTAAATTTCCGTTATTATTGGCTCAAGGTGCCGAAGGGATTGCGGTCGGGATGGCATGTAAAATTATGCCTCATAACTTCATAGAGCTGATCGATCAATCGATTAATCACCTCCGCGGTAAAAAAGTAACGATTCTTCCAGATTATCCTAATGGAGGTATGGCGGATTTCTCTAATTACAACGATGGTCTTAGAGGAGGTAAAATTAGACTGAGAGCACGAATTCGAAAGGAGAACAGCAAGACATTAGTGATTCATGAAGTGCCTAATGGGACAACAACATCGCTCATTGAATCCATTCTGAAAGCGAACGATAAAGGGAAAATTAAAATAAAGAAAGTAGAGGATAATACGGCGGCACTTGCTGAAGTAATTATTCATCTTGCACCGGGTGTGTCGCCAGATAAAACAGTCGATGCCCTATATGCTTTCACAGATTGCGAGGTGTCAATATCGCCGAATTCCTCAATCATTGATGGAGATACGCCGCGCTTTATTGGTGCGACTGAAATTCTTAGAAATAATACGGACAGTACGCTCGAATTACTTAAAAGAGAACTGGAGATTCGTCTAGATGAGCTCGAACGTCAATTACATTTTTCAACATTGGAGAAGATCTTCATCCGTGAAGAGATGTACATTGATTTTAAGAAATACTCGGACAAGGAAGGACTTTTCAAGTACATGTACGATGCATTTAAACCGTTCAAAAAACAACTCGTACGGGATATCGTTGATGAGGATTTACAGCGTCTGACGCAAATCCCGATGATCAGAATTACCCGTTTCGATTCTGATAAAGCAGATGAGACAATCGCGAAAATTGAGGCTGAGATAGCTAAAGTAAAGGAAAACCTTGCCAACTTAATTGAATATGCCATCGATTACTTCAAGGACATTAAAAAGCGCTTTGGAGAAGGCAAAGAGCGCAAAACGGAAATAAAAGCATTTGATTCAATCAACGCTTCCAAGGTGATCATTGCCAATAAGAAGCTCTATGTGGATTATGACGAAGGGTTTGTCGGACACGGATTGAGAAAGGCCGACTTTATTGCTGATTGCTCTGAAATTGATGACGTAATCGTCTTTTTCGATACTGGAAAAATGATGGTCTCCAAGGTAACAGACAAGAAGTTTGTTGGTAAAGGAATAATCTTTGTCGATGTTTGGAAACGTGGCGACAAGAGAACAATCTATCACATGTTGTATCAGGATGGCAAGGGCGGTCCAACGATGATGAAGCGGTTTACGGTTAATTCAATCACACGGGATACTGAGTATGATTTAACGAAGGGCGTAAAAGGTTCGAAGGTGCTTTACTTCAATGTTCATCCAAATGGTCAGCGAGAGGTAGTAACGATAATTCTGCGTGCTCGTCCACATCTAAAACGATTGAAATTTGACATCGATCTTGGTGATTTACTGATTAAAGGTAGAGGTGCCTCTGGAAATAGAGTAACCAAAGAAATCGTGTCCAAAATTGTTCAGAAAGAGGTTGGAGGTTCTACATTGGCTGCTCGAAAAATTTGGTTCGATGAAGTGGTAAGTCGCTTAAATGATGACAACAGAGGTAAGTTCCTTGGCGATTTTAAAGGGGAAGATAAGATCTTGACAATCTATAAATCTGGGCACTATCGCTTAAGTCATTTTGACCTTTCGCTTCATTTTGATGAGGACATGATTCATATTGAAAAATGGCATCCCGAACGTCCGATTACCGTAGCTTATTTTGACGGTGGTAAAGAAATGCACTACGGAAAGCGCTTCTTATGTGAAGTGACTTCTGATAAAAAAGTGTTATTTATTACGGAAGACGAAGGTTCGCATATGGATGTCGTTTCTACGGCCTTCCAACCTAGAGTTCGAGTTGTCTATAATAAACTGCTCAAGGCGACTAAAAATCTTCCTGATACCGTAATTGATTTCACTGAGTTCATTGACGTAAAAGGCATGAAATCGCAAGGGAATCAAATCACGAAATTGAAAGTGAAGGAAATTCTACTCGATCATGATATTGATGGCGATGTACCTTGGCCAGAACCAGAGAAACCTGTGGTGCCTGAATCTACAGAAGAAACAGAGGAAGAAGACGGCGGTGTAACAATAGAATGGGATATCAAGAATGAAGATGATGAAGATCAAGCGAAACTGTTCTAACATGCTCATGGCGGATTAGTTAGTAGATTAGTTTCTAAAAGCTACTTCAAGCATAATTGTTCATTATCCTTCTTGGGATACTTGACATTTCATCAACAAACCACTATTTTTGCAACACTTGGATGATTTCTCTCCGTGATAGAGGAAAGGATGATCGTTCTCCGGGATGAGCGAATCAGTTCTAAATAGAATAAGATGAATACAACAATGGAAAAAATGACGTCTAAAGACATTGTACAGCTAGAGGATAAATATGGTGCACATAACTACCATCCTCTAGAAGTTGTTCTTGCGAGAGGAGAGGGAGTGAACGTTTGGGATGTAGAAGGGAAACATTATTATGATTTCTTATCTGCTTATTCAGCGGTGAATCAAGGTCACTGTCATCCAAAGATCGTTAACGCGATGATCGAACAAACAAAACTATTAACGCTTACATCGCGTGCATTCTACAACGATGCACTCGGCCCATATGAGAAATTCGTAACTGAGTATTTTGGATTTGATAAAGTACTTCCAATGAATACGGGTGCTGAAGCCGTTGAGACAGCAATCAAAATCTGTCGTAAATGGGCATATGAAGTAAAAGGAATTTCGGAAAATGCTGCGCAGATCATCGTGTGTACTGGAAACTTCCATGGACGTACCACGACAATTGTATCTTTTTCTGATGATGCAAACGCAAAAGATAATTTTGGACCATTTACGCCAGGATTTATCCGTATTCCTTACAATGACACTGATGCTTTGGAAGAAGCATTGAGACAAGATAACGTTGCTGGATTCTTAGTAGAACCAATTCAAGGTGAAGCTGGAGTTTATGTTCCAGATGAAGGATATTTAACGAAAGCAAAAGAATTATGTGCTGCTGCAGGAGCTTTGTTTATTGCTGATGAGGTTCAAACAGGAATCGCAAGAACCGGTTCATTATTGGCCGTTTGTGGAGACTGCTCATGTGGGAATATATGCGAGAAAGATCCGAAGACATATGTTCAGCCAGATATTTTAATTCTTGGAAAAGCAATTTCAGGTGGTGCATATCCTGTATCAGCTGTTTTGGCTGATAATGAGGTGATGATGGTGATCAAGCCTGGTCAACATGGTTCTACGTTCGGTGGAAATCCTGTTGCTGCGAAAGTTGCTATGGCTGCATTAGAAGTTGTGAAAGATGAGAAATTAGCCGAAAACGCTTTTCGTTTAGGAAATATATTCCGCGCCGAGATGAACCGAGTAATCGCAACTACTGATCTTGTGAACTCTGTGCGTGGAAAAGGATTGTTAAATGCGATCTTAATCAATGACAAAGAAGATAGTGAGACAGCTTGGAACCTATGTGTTGCACTTAAAGAAAACGGACTTCTTGCTAAGCCAACGCACGGAAATATTATTCGTTTTGCACCGCCATTAGTAATGACAGAAGAACAACTGATGGAATGTGTGGCTATTATTGAGAAAACAATATCGAACTTCGAGAAATAAGTACTCGGTTCAACAAAATAGTATGCCCTTGTTTTTGCTTCTTTTGCTCAAACAAGGGCTTTTTTAATGGGAATTTTAACTGGCCAGTGTAATCTATTCGTTTAGATGCTTTACATAGTACATTTTACTAGGATTTACTTATATTGAATTGTGAAAAAAGAGGACCTTGAAATACGAATTAATGAACTTGAGGAAGAACTGAAGGGACTCAAAGAGCAATTGGGATCTGTCGGAGATTTACCTAAAACGATTATTGTCCCCAAAGAATTTGCTCCTTTGTTCGGAGCGACAGAGTCCCTGCTTAGAGAGTACTTCAGCGATTTGAAAATAGTGCCTGAATCTGGTGAGATTATTGCCAACAATCAGCGTTATTTACTCATACGTTCTGATTCTATGAGTCACGAATTTCTTGATTTTATCAAAGACCGTTACAGTGATCTCCCAGATCATGAAGCAGTGAGCATTGGAAATAATTTCTTATACGACAATGGAAAGGTTATCGGGAAACAAGACGCTCTTGCATTTCATAAGGAGATGAACCTTGTTGATCCACTTGCAAAATTATCTGCAGGCCCACTTCATTTTGCCTTTACGGGGTGGGCGAATGTTGAAATTTTTGGAGACAGCAACCCGACACCAGATGAGAATTATTTTTTGCGCTTTCAACATCATAATTCGTGGGAGGCACAATCATGGATCAAGGCCGGACGTTCATCTGATATTCCTGTCTGCACAATGAACTGTGGCTATTCTGCAGGTTGGTGTGAAGAGAGTTTTGAGTTATCGTTGACTACCGTTGAAGTTAAATGTGAGGCAAAAGGCGATGATGCATGCGAGTTTCTCATGGCTCCAACTCATTTGATTGAAAAATACGTCAAGGAAGAGGTTGACATTACCTCCGTTGAAAATTTTGAAATCCCCATTTTCTTTAAGCGTCAACATATCGAGGAAGAGCTAAAAAAATCGATCAAGCAAAAGGAATTGATGGTCCAGGAGATCCATCACCGTGTTAAAAATAATCTTCAGGTAATTAGTAGCTTACTTCGACTTCAAATGGAAAAAATTGAAGATGATGAAGTGAAAAAAGTATTCTTGTCAACGATCAATCGAGCTAAAACAATGGCTGTTGTGCATGAATTAATATATCAACGAAAGGATTTTAAAGAAGTAAGCATGGATGTGTATTTCAGGGAACTTTCTAAGTCCTTGATAGAGCTATACGATCTAAAAGATAATGTTGAAGTGACTATTGATATTAACGTGAGTAACGTACATGTCTCACTGGAGAAATCTATTCCGTTAGCGCTAATTTTAAATGAAATTGTTTGCAATTCCTTTAAACATGGATTATCAGAAGGTGGACGATTCTGTTTACAATTGAATGAGAAGCAGGATGGGGGCTATTGTTTGATCGTTAATGACAATGGCGGAGGAATTGATCCTAAGCAAGAAGTTGGGCTGGGAATTGAGTTGATAAATATGTTAGTCGATCAAATTGATGGAGATAAAACGGTTAATAACTCTAATGAAGGTTTGGAGTATCAAATTTGTTTCCAATTGGAGGATTAATCTCTCTGTTAACCCCTATATTTGAGCACAACCAAAACGTAATTACATTGGCAGATAAAATAAAATTTGGAACTGATGGCTGGAGAGCGATCATTGCACAAGAATATACGGTAGAAAATGTTGCCCGCGTTGCTGAAGCTACAGCAAACTGGGTGAAGAAAAATTTTGATGATCCATCAATTGTAATTGGTCATGATTGCCGATTCCAAGGTGAGTTGTTCGCCGATACGGCATCTAAGGTTTTTGTCGCACTTGGAGTGAAGGTGAAGCTTGCTAAAGGATTTGTTTCAACACCAATGGTTTCACTTGGAGCCGTGAAGATGGGGAATTCAGTCGGAGTAGTAATAACTGCCAGTCACAATCCACCCTCTTACAACGGATATAAGCTGAAATCGCATCATGGCGGACCACTTTCTCCAGAAAATGTTCAAGAGGTTGAAGATATAATTCCGGAGAAATGCAGCGTTGATTATGCTAGCATGAACTTGGATTCTGACCTAATCGAAATTGTTGATTTGGAAACGATGTATGTGGAGCATGCAAAAGCTAATTTCGATCTTGGAGCAATTGAAGATTCAGGAATGAACCTCGTTTATGACGCAATGTACGGATCTGGACAAAATGCCTTGAAAAGATTATTACCGAACATCGATTTCATACATTGTGATTACAACCCATCTTTCATGGGACAAGCACCGGAACCAATTGCTAAGAACTTGAAAGAATTAGAAGCGTTCATCAAGTTAAGAGGAAACATTGATTGTGCCCTTGCAACAGATGGAGACGCTGATAGAATAGGGTTATACAATGGAGCAGGTGAATTTATAGATTCTCATCATATCATCTTATTACTCGTTCATTATTTGGCCCATTATAAGGGAATGACAGGTAAAGTGGCAACTGCGTTCAGTACAACTCCTAGAGTGGGAGTAATGGCTGATCATTATAACCTTCCACACGAAGTTGTGAAAATCGGATTCAAGTACATAGCCGAAATAATGGTGCATGAAGACGTTCTTGTTGGTGGTGAAGAATCTGGAGGGATTGCGACAAAAGGACATATTCCTGAACGTGATGGAATTTGGATGGGATTAATCATCTGGGAATTCATGGCGAAATCAGGAAAGTCTTTGGATGATTTAATTGCTGAGGTCTATGAAATAGTCGGCGGATTTAAATTTGAGAGAAATGATCTTCATATCACCGAAGAGATGAAATTGAAGATCGTTGAGAACTGTAAAAATGGTGTCTACAAGAATTTTGGAGATTATACAGTTGATCACGTTGGAACAATTGACGGATTCAAATTCTTCTTTGATGAAAACCGTTGGATGATGATTCGTCCTTCTGGGACGGAACCAGTTTTAAGAACGTATGCAGAAGCTCCAACAATGGAAGAAGTACGAGAAATTCTTAGAATAACTGAAGAAACAATTTGTAAGTAAACGAACTTGTCACTTCGAGTGTTCGACGTAAGGAGAATGTATCGAGAAGTGCAGAAGTATGTAAAGTTCACACTGAGTTGAATGCTGAGGCTCTCGAAGTATGTCGAAGTGAGAAGGACAGTTTAAAAATATAAATAATATAGCAATCGAATTATGGCTGGCTCATCCATAGGAACAATATTCAAGCTTTCAACTTTTGGTGAATCGCATGGTGTGTCCATCGGCGGAGTAATCGATGGTGTTCCCGCCAATGTTGAGATCAATTTGGATCAGGTTCAGGCGGAATTGGATAGAAGGAAGCCTGGACAATCAGCGATCGTTACCCAAAGGAAAGAATCAGATACCGTTCAATTTCTATCTGGAATATTCGAAGGGAAGACGACAGGAACTTGCATAGGTTTTATTATTCCGAACGAAGATCAAAAATCAAAAGATTACGATCACATAAAAGATGCTTATCGCCCTTCACATGCGGATTTGACCTACGATAAAAAGTACGGTCATCGCGATTACAGAGGAGGAGGTAGGTCTTCAGCCCGTGAGACGGCTTGCCGTGTAGTTGCAGGAGCTATAGCAAAGCAGGTTCTTGCCTTAAAAGGGATTGAGATCATCGCATATGTTGATCAGGTTGGTTCGATTTCCATTCAAGGTGAGGTTGATTATTCGGAAATAGAAAAGAACATAGTGCGCTGTGCCAATGCTGAATCAGCAATTGAGATGGAAACATTGATCAAAGCAGTAAAGAAGGACGGTGATACAATCGGTGGAAGCGTTAAATGTGATATCCTAAATGTACCGGTTGGAATTGGCGAGCCTGTTTTCGATAAGCTCCATGCAGAACTGGGAAAAGCAATGTTATCAATCAACGCCGTTAAAGGATTTGAATTTGGTAGCGGATTTGCTTGCATCGACATGCGCGGATCTACACACAACGATATTTTTAATGTTGACGGTACAACCAAAACGAATCACTCAGGAGGAATCCAAGGGGGAATTAGTAATGGAATGCCGATCAACATGCGGATTGCCTTTAAACCCGTCGCTACGATTGTTCAAGAGCAAGAAACAATAGATGCGGATGGCGAAGCTGTTAAGATTCTTGGAAAAGGTCGCCACGATCCATGTGTTGTTCCAAGGGCAGTTCCCATTGTGGAGGCTATGGCAGCAATTACATTATTGGATATGATAATGAGAGCTAAGGCTATTACAGCTTAACTATTTTGTGCGTCTCATTGCCCTCGCTAGATATCAATCTTACAAAATAAATCCCTGGGCTAAAAGTTGAGATATCCAACTCGGATTTAATCCCTGAAATAGTTTGAGTCTGAAGTAAACTTCCGTTCTTATCTATAATTTCAACAAAATCGTAATGGCCTGCTGATTGAATAATTGTTACCGAGTTATCCGTTGGATTTGGATAGATGTGCACGTGCTTAAAGGAATCATTTGTCGAAATAGCTGCAGTTTGCTGAGTCAGTGTATGCATTTGATCTATTCCTAATCCAAGATAAATATCTGTTCCTCCACCTGGCCATTCAACAATTACACTGTCGATAGAAGTATAATTGCCAAGCCCAAAATGAGCGCGGCTACTATTTTG
The DNA here is from genome assembly GCA_047624355.1 of Flavobacteriaceae bacterium. Lineage (GTDB taxonomy): Bacteria > Bacteroidota > Bacteroidia > Flavobacteriales_D > Crocinitomicaceae > UBA4466. The sequence continues at coordinate 16,318 of JBLHPQ010000072.1, forward strand.
AGAAAGATAACTCGATCCGCCGCCGATTTCTCGGAGCCATGAACGACCATTACTGTGAAGCGTGACGTGTGCGCCGTAAGCGTCAGCATTGCAGAACGTTCCAGAGAGTTGCAAAGAAACCCAATGGTTGCCCGTTGCTCCGGTGTTTTCGTAAATCGAAGTGTTGTAAGAAGTCGAATAATTCTGTCCGACATTCGCAACCACCAATTCAAGCTTTCCATCATTATTGAAATCGGCATAAACGGCTCCTCTAGAGCGTCGAATTGAATCCATTCCGGTGGTCATCGCAACATTTTGAAACGTGCCATCCTGCTGATTTTCGAAAAGCGTATTCTCTTGTGGTTCAGACATGTTCATCACACCTCCATTGGCTACGAATAAATCTAGGTAGGTGTCATTGTCGTAATCAAAGAAAAACGTTCCCCACGAGACCAGACTATCAACCTGAACCAGTGCTGTAAAGGCTGATTCTGAAAAAGTCATCCCAGAATTTCGAATGTGCAGTAAATTGCCCATCATGTTAGAGATGTAATAATCAAAGTCTCCATCTTCATCAAAGTCACCAATGGCAATTCCCATCGCATCAATTTCATCATCCGTAAACGTAGTCGATGCTACATTCGAAAAGT
>JBLHPQ010000073.1:0-16653 GCA_047624355.1 Flavobacteriaceae bacterium
CCGCTGGAAGATGTATTCACATTATTGGCAATAATTGAATTGGTTAGTGTTACCGTGGTGGTGTTATCTCCCGAAATGTAGAGACCAGAACCTCCTTGCAAATCCTTTGTGTTTCCTGACAACGTGTAATTGTCGATGGTCACAGTATTGCCATTTCCTTCTACATTCATTCCTCCACCCGCAACACTCGGTGCTCCAGGATTACAGTTCGAACCACCTCCGCTAAAAGCTACCGTGGACCCACCGGACACAACAATCGCTGATGATCCGCCACCTGCTGCATTTTCGGTTACTTCCACGTCCGTAATAGTGATGTTAGTAGCGCCTGAAATATTTAAGGTAGATGCACCACCAAATCCATAATTGTAGCCCGTCAGGTAGATTCCCTGAATAGTGATGTTATTACCAGTAATAATTGCCCATTGATTAGCATCGGTGCTCGTTTGGTTGTTATCGAAGAAAGTTGATGTGCTGCCAGCGCCAATAATGGATATGCCAGAAACGGATAGTACTAGATTCGCATCCGTCATAACATACGATCCTGCATCAATGAAAATAGTATCTCCAGCTGTGATCACGTTGGTTCCTGTCGGCCCGTACATATTCCAGATTTGAGTGAGTGTTGCTTTAGGCGTTGAAACTGTCAGTCCATCATTGCCACCTGCGCCAACTGCTGTTGTGTAAACATCAGAGACAGTGGAAGCGTCATTAACGTAGTAATTGGTAGCATTGCAATTAAAGGCTGTAAGTCCAATAATAAGCTGAAAAGCAAGTAGTAAGTTTCTCGATTTTTTCATGTCAATTCATTTATTCGATTAGCTCTAGATTGAATTTAGGGCTAATCATTGGCTACATGAAATTATAGCCGCCTATGGTTCCAGATTGACGCTAACGCCTCCCTTATGTGGTTAAAGGCTACGTTTGGGGGTGAATGGATAGACTGGTTGTTCACTTTTTAATAACCCTTTTGGTTACTAACCAATAAGTTGGGAGAGCAAAACGGGGTTATCATTTAGGTAAGTGAAATCGAGTGAATTTTGATTCATTCTACGCGTAAGGTCGTTGAAATGATTCCTGTTTTTGACTTCAATTCCAACGACGGCTGGACCGCTTTCTCTGTTGTTTTTCTTCGAGAATTGGAAGAAGGTTATGTCGTCTGTATTACTCAAAACCGTTGTTACAAATTCACGGAGGGCGCCCGGTCGTTGGGGGAATCTAACCAAGAAATAATGCTTCAAACCTTCATAGAGCATAGAGCGTTCTTTTATCTCTTCCGTACGGGTAATATCATTATTACTCCCGCTTACGATGCATACGACATTTTTACCGCGAATACTGTCAGCTGGAAGGGAATCGAGTGCAGCGATCGTTAGTGCTCCTGCTGGTTCAACTATAATTCCATCTCGGTTGTAAAGTTCTAAGATGGTTGTGCAAACTTTGCCTTCAGGAATAAGAACGATATGATCTAATGCGACTTTACAAATCTCGAAATTTAAATCTCCAACGCGTTTTACAGAAGCGCCATCAACAAAACTATCGATGGATTCCAGGGTTTTGTTAGAGCCGCATGCAATAGATTCCTTCATCGATGGCGCACCAAGCGGCTCAACTCCAATGATTTTCGTCTTTGGACTCAATGCTTTGAATACGATCGAAATTCCAGCGGCTAGTCCACCGCCACCAATTGGAACTAGCAGAAAATCGATCGTTTCATCCGTATCTTCAATCAGTTCCAAACCGACCGTACCCTGCCCAGCGATTATTGATGGATCGTCAAAAGGATGGATAAAGACACTTTTATTTGCATTGCTGTATGTTTTAGCAGCGTTAAATGCATCGTCAAAGGAATCACCAATTAATTCAACATCCACCCATTCTTCTCCGAAGGATATTACTTGCTTGATCTTTTGTCCAGGGGTAGTCGTAGGCATAAATATTTTACCGCGGATAGAAAGTTTAGCACACGCTAATGCGACGCCTTGTGCGTGGTTTCCCGCACTAGCGCAAACGATTCCAACGCTTCTCTCTGGCTCGTTTAATTGTGCCATTTTGTTGTACGCACCGCGAATCTTGTAGGATCGTACGGTTTGCATGTCTTCCCGCTTCAAAAGGACATTGCATTGATGTCGTTGCGATAACTTATGATTCACCAAAAGGGGGGTGTGGATTACCACACCCTCCATTCGATCTTTAGCGGCTTTTACACTTTCTAAATTCATGCCGTAGTCTTTGGACGAAGTTTTCTAACTGCTGCGCCTGCTTTCCATAGTTCTGATGAGCGAATTTCGTCGAGTTCTGTGTTTAATGTTTCACGGTAATCGGATTTACTCCCAGCACTAATGACACGGGTTGCTTCTTTCCCAGAGACAACACTTTCATACAAGTCTTCAAAAACAGGAGTTGCTGCATCTTTAAACTTCTTTTTCCAATCCAAAGCCCCTCTTTGTGCGGTGACAGATGTATTCGCATACATCCAATCCATTCCGTTTTCAGAAACTAATGGCATGAGACTCTGAGTGAGTTCTTCCACGGTTTCATTGAAAGCTTCAGAAGGTGAATGCCCATTCGTTCGCAGAACATCATATTGTGCTTCGAACATTCCCGCGAGTGCGCCCATTAGAATGCCTCGTTCTCCTGTTAAATCGGAATGAACTTCCTTCTTGAAATCTGTTTCGAAAAGGTAACCCGATCCGATTGCGATTCCAAGAGCGAGCGCTTTTGTGGTTGCGTTTCCAGTTGCATCTTGATGAATTGCATAGCTAGAATTGATTCCTTCCCCCTTTACAAACATGCGTCTGAGCGAGGTTCCAGATCCTTTTGGAGCAACCATAACCACATCAATGTCCAAGGGTGGAACGATTCCTGTTTGATCGTTAAATGTGATCCCAAAACCATGTGAAAAATAGAGTGTTTTTCCGGCTGTTAAATTCGCTTTCACCTTTGGCCAAGCATCAATTTGCCCAGCATCTGAGAGCAGATACATTATTACTGTAGCTCGTTTACACGCTTCTTCCAATTCAAATAACGTTTCATTTTCTACCCATCCATCATTTAATGCTTTTTGCCAGCTAGGGCCTCCTTTGCGCTGCCCGACAATCACATTGAAACCATTGTCACGTAAGTTCATTGCCTGACCTGGACCTTGAATTCCATAGCCAACAACCGCGATTACGTCTTCTGATAAAACTGATTGTGCTTTACTCAACGGGTACTCTTCTCTAAGGACCACTGTTTCATTTACTCCTCCAAAATCTATTGTTGCCATCTTATCTATTTGTTACTAATTGTTCTTCTAAATGCTGTTCTAATGTTTTCATTGGTTTTGATATTACCACCCTCCCTGAGCGGGCAAACTCGAGCACACCAATAGGAGCTAAAGCGTTAAAAAGTGATTGAATTTCTTCTGGTCTTCCTGTTTTTTCTACTGTTGTACATCCTTCTTCTATGGATAGAATTCTCGCTTGGTGTTCACGAACAATTTGCTCCGAATGCAAGGTTGATATGAATGATTTAGTTGCCAACTTGTAGAGGGCTAATTCTTGATAAACCACGTGTTCATCGCGATGATAAAATGCGCGTAAGACGTCGATCTGTTTTTCAATTTGTCCCACTACTTTTTTGATTTGTTTTTCAGTAGTTTTCAAAACGATTGTATAGCGATAGACGTCTTCTAATTCGCACGGTGACGCTGTAATGCTGTCTATATTTAAGTGACGTCGCGTAAATATTATCGTGATCCGATTTAGGATTCCGATTCGGTTTTCTGTGAAGATTGATATGTTAAATGTTTCGTTCATTGTTTTCTTATTAGTGAAGCCTCATTTCTGATACAGAAGCTCCGGGTGCCATCATTGGAAAGACATTATCTTCTTGCTCAACTTCGACTTCCAATAGAAAGGAGGTAGGATGAGCTAATAATTCATCGAGAGCAGCATTGAGCTCTTTACGCTCGGTAATTTTCTTTCCTGAAATTCCATATCCTTTTGCAATTGCTATAAAATCGGGGTTTTGAATATCAGTGAATGAGTAGCGTTTCTCAAAAAAGAGTTCCTGCCATTGTCGCACCATGCCCAAGAAATTGTTGTTTAGGATGATGATTTTCACCACAACTCCAGATTGCATAATTGTACCGAGTTCCTGAATGTTCATTTGAAATCCTCCATCTCCAATAATGGCGACAACCTCCTTATTCGGAGCTCCATATTTTGCACCAATTGCAGCAGGTAAAGCAAACCCCATCGTGCCTAGTCCACCTGAGGTAATATTGCTTTTTAGCGTTCGGTATTTGTAATAGCGTGAAGTGATCATTTGATGCTGCCCTACATCGGTAACAACAAGTGCTTCACCATTCGTTTTTTCAGAAAGTGCGTTTACAACTTCAGGCATTTTCAGCGCGTCGCTTGTGGGGTTGATCGCTGGTCGACTTACTTCATTGAGTTCAAGTTCCTCCAGGAGTTTAAATTGATTTAACCATATTTTATGCGACCTCGGAGTTACTTTATTGGTCAATAATGACAAAACTGTCTTAGCATCCCCGTGAATTGCTAGGTCTGCTTCGATGATCTTGTTTAATTCAGCTTTATCAATGTCGACATGAATTACTTTGGCTTGCTTTGCGTAGCGCTCTACATCGCCCGTTACTCTGTCATCAAATCGCATTCCGATTGCGATCAATACATCACATTTGTTGGTCAATAGGTTGGGCGCATAATTTCCGTGCATTCCCAAATAGCCCACATATTGATCGTGATCGGGAGGGAATGCCCCCAAACCCAACAAGGTTGAAGCAACAGGAATTCCTGATAAATCCGCAAATTTCAAAAGCACTTCTTCGGCTTCTGAAAGGATGATGCCCTGACCAATAAGGAGAAATGGCTTTTCCGACTGGTTGATCAATTGAGCAGCCTCTTCAATATGGTCTGTATTTACGTTTGGTTTCGGAATAAAGCTCCTTACCGACGTACAGGGCTGATAATTAAAGTCTGCCTTTTCAAATTGAGCATCTTTGGTGATATCAACTAGCACTGGTCCTGGTCTCCCTGATCGTGCGATGTAAAATGCACGCGCGATAGCTGGGGCTATATCCTCTGCTTTGGTAACCTGTATGTTCCATTTGGTCACCGGCATGGATATTCCGATGACGTCCGTTTCTTGAAAAGCGTCCGTTCCGAGTAAATCACTGGTAACTTGTCCTGTGATGCAAACAACGGGTGTCGAATCGATCATTGCATCCGCTAGACCTGTAATGAGGTTAGTCGCTCCTGGACCTGATGTCGCTAAGCAAACGCCCACTTTACCGGAAGAGCGCGCAAATCCTTGAGCTGCATGAATCGCTCCTTGCTCATGCCTCACCAAAATATGATTCAATTGATCCATATAATCGTAAAGGGCATCGTAAACGGGCATTATTGCTCCTCCCGGATAACCAAAGATTACATCCACCTTTTCGGCGCGTAGACTTTCTATAACTATTGTTGCTCCTTGTAATTTCATAGTTTTCCTTATAAATCGGTTACACATCCAAGAGAAGCGCAAGAAACCGTTTTGGCATATTTGTAAAGCGCGCCCCGTTTTGCCTTTAGGGCTGGCTGAATCCATTTGTTTTTTCGTTCCGCAAGTTCTGCCTCAGCTACTTCAAGATGGAGCGTGTTTTTATCCGCATCAATTGTAATAAGATCACCCTCTTCGACCAAGGCAATTGTTCCGCCGTCAAAAGCTTCAGGTGAGATATGTCCAACAACAAAACCATGCGTTCCACCTGAAAATCGTCCGTCAGTAATCAAAGCAACTTCCTTTCCTAGTCCTGCGCCCATTATAGCCGATGTTGGCTTGAGCATTTCGGGCATTCCTGGACCTCCTTTCGGCCCACAATATCTAATCACCACAACATTTCCGCTCGATACTTTCCCGTTTCTTATTCCTTCGATTGCGTCGAATTCATTCTCGAAGACAACCGCTTTTCCGCTAAAGAAATCCCCTTCTTTCCCGCTGATTTTGGCCACAGATCCGTTCATAGCTAAGTTTCCGTAGAGTATTTGCAAATGACTATTCTTCTTCATAGGTGAACTCACGGATCTAATCACATCTTGATTTGGCGTCAAGTAGGGGAGTTCATCCATGTTTTCTTTAAGTGTCTTTCCAGTTACAGTCAAACAGTCGCCATGAAGCATTCCTTGATCGAGTAAGTATTTCATGACACCTGGAACGCCACCAACTCGATGAAGGTCTTCCATTAAGTATTTGCCGCTGGGTTTAAGGTCGGCAAGGACAGGTGTCTTATCACCTAGCGCCTGAAAATCACTAAGCGTAAGTTTTACATCTACGGTGTTTGCCATCGCTAATAAATGAAGTACAGCATTCGTCGATCCTCCTAAAACAGTTGTAACAACCACTGCATTTTCGAATGCTTTGCGCGTCATTATATCTCTTGGCTTGATGTCTTTTTCCAGTAACGTTTTGATAGCAGCACCAGCGTTTACGCATTCAAGTTTCTTGTCATCACTGAGTGCAGGATTTGAAGAGCTATACGGTAGACTCATTCCAAGCGCTTCGATTGCGGACGCCATTGTATTAGCGGTGTACATTCCTCCGCAAGCACCGGCTCCAGGGCAAGCATTTTTAATCACGCCTTGGTAATCATCATCTGAAATAGAGTTATCGAATTTTTTTCCTAATGCTTCGAATGCTGAAACAATATTTAGCGTTTCATCTTTCCATTTACCAGCATGGATTGTTCCTCCAAAAATCATGATAGAGGGTCTGTTTAATCGGCCCATGGCAATGAGTGAACCAGGCATGTTTTTATCGCAACCGACAAGTGCCAGCATCCCGTCATAGTAATGCGCTCCCATGACTGCTTCAATAGAATCCGCGATCAAATCCCTAGAAAGTAATGAATAACGCATTCCATCAGTGCCATTGGAAATTCCATCACTTACGCTTATGGTGTTGAAGATTAATCCGACTAAATCGGCTTCTTGAACACCCGTCTTTGCATCAAGGGCCAGTGAATTCAAATGCATGTTGCACGTATTTCCTTCGTAGCCGGTAGAAACAATTCCCACCTGCGCTTTTGTGAAATCACTATCGTCGAAGCCGATTCCGTAGAGCATTGCTTGAGCAGCAGGCTGGGTGTCGTCTTGCGTGATCGTTTTACTGTATTTATTAAGTTCCATAGAGTTATAGGTAAACGTTTTGATATTCGTTATGTGCCACGCGGCGCTGGTATGTTTTTTGAATTAAGGCGCTGATACTGTCTTCCCAATCCATCGTGAATTTGTGTTCATTGAATTGACCAATTTCCACTACTTCAGCGGCCGTTCCGCAGAAAAAGGCTGTGTCCGCAGTAGTTATTTCGTCTGGTGTAAAGAGTCGTTCATAGATCGGGATTTCTAACTCATGAGCTAATTCTAGCACTGTTGCTCGGGTAATGCCAGGAAGAATGTTTCCGGATGGAGCCGTGTGTAATTCACCGTCTTTCTCCATGAAGAAATTGGCGCCAGGTCCTTCAGCTACGAAGCCGTTTAAGTCTGTTAATAAGGCTTCATCAAACCCTTTAGATTTTGCTTCATTCGTTGCGAGAATACTATTCGTATAATGTCCGATGACTTTTGCGTCGATATGACTTGCTTTCGGATTGGGACGTTCATAAGAAGAAAGCATCACTTTTAATGATTTGCTTCCGAGGTATTTCCCCCATTCCCAAGCCATAACAACTAAGTGAGATTCTTCATTTGTTGTGAGCGTCATATTCTCTCCCATGTAAACCAACGGACGGATGTAGGCATTTTTAAGTCCGTTCAACTCAAGTACGCGGTAAGTGATTTGTTCTAGTTCGCTGTTAGAATAGTTGAATGAAATCCCCATTACATGAGCTGAATAACGCAAACGATCGAAGTGCTCATTTGCTTTAAAAATTCGGACGCCGTCTTCTGTGGCGTAAGATCTAATTCCCTCGAATACGCCATTTCCATAGTGCATAGTTTGATTGTAAACTCCAGCGCTAGCTTCTTGCGGTTTTACAAATTTGCCATCCTTGAATAGCAATGTTTCTTGATTGTAATACATGTTATTTTGAATTATTGGACATAAAAAAAACCTTTCACATATAGAATGGGAAAGGCTGAATATTAGTTGATAGCTCTCCCTTATATTTGAATAATAATTGTTGAAATATTAATAATTGACTTCATCTTACTTTTCTTTAATAGGTGTTATTCGGGATAACTGTTTTGTGTTTTGTTACACTGCAAATGTAGAATCATTATTGACATGGCGTGCAAAATAGTTGGCAATACGTTTGAAATTGACGTGATTAGGTCAATTCGGAATGTCAATGGTTGGATAGAGGGGTGAACTGTTAGGATTGAAGGCCTGAGATATCAAATGACCTCGAAACAGGAATTTCAGACGACAGAAAGTTCATTTCAATTTTATAGGCTTGTGATCGACCTTTGACAGAAGAAACATAGGAAGGATTGATCATATATGACTTATGTACACGCAAGAAGTTCGCTTCAATATCGAACAAAAGTTCTTCAATCTTCTTAAGCGATATTCGCTGCATGGATTTCTGTAATTTCTCCTCTTTATCCACGAAATAGGTGATCACATAGTTGTCGTTCGCTTCAAAAGTGATTATTTGATTGACCGAAATCTCAATGATGACTTTTCCTTTGTCGTTTTTGATTTTAAATATTTTCTCGACCGAGTTAGCGGAGTCACCAACTTTTTCTGCAGAAATATTCACCCGTCCTTTTAAATCGTGAAAGAGCATTCTTAGGATATACCCCGCGATTGGCAACAAGGGAATAATAAGGAATGTGCTCATGAAGAGTAGCAGGTCATACGAACTTTTCGTCCCATAGAGAAGTAATGCTACTATAGCACCAATAGAAGGGATGCAGTAGATTCCTATGACGGTAATTAAATGGTAACTGAAAGAACTTAGATTTCTAGGGAGAAACCGTAAGAGTAGATATAGGAGTACAAATATGACGGGTACTAGTAAGACAAACGTAATTTGAGTCGACGGTAGTTCGATAAAGAGAAATGGATCAAAAATAAGGCACAACACTGCGCAGTACGCGGCATAAGCCAAGGCAAAAAACAAGCTATGTTTTGCACTAATTTTCATGTTCTCTAGGACAATTTACGAATTCCTAATACGATTAAACCGAATAACACAAAAATTGAAGTTACGAGGAACCAAACCACCTTTTGACGGTGTTGAGATGTCGTCTCGACCATTTCTTTATTCATCATCACGAGATTTTTTTCCTCTTGGATCAATTCTACTTCAAGTTCCTTCTTATTCAGTTCATTTTGAAACGTTAAATCTTCTAATTGATTCTTTACACGGAGGTTGTTTAATTCATGATTTAACCGTGTATAGGTATCATACTTTAGAACTACTGCATGCCATTTTTGTTGTGCTTTAAGAACAGCTATTTGTTCTGTATAGATATCGAGGAGGTGAATACGAAAATCGTTTTGTACCGATATTGATTCTGCTTTCCTTAGTGCATTATTCGCTAAATCAAGCTCGTTCTTCTTTGAAAATAAAACACCCGCTAATTTATGATAAAGGATTTGCTCTTCGATTTGATGTTTGGCAAGGTTGGTCTCGATTTCGTTCAGCAGTATTCCTGCATCAGGAAATCTTTCAAGGCGAATATATACTTCCGAGATTCCAAGGAGTGCATAGACCTCTCCTTCTGCGTTTTGTTGCTCTTTTTCTATCAATAACGAGCGGTTATAAAAACTCAGCGCCAATGTGAAGCTGTCCATTTTAGCATAAACTTCTCCTAGGTTGTAGAGCCGAATCGACGTTTGAAGTGGATGATCAAGGATTTCTTCAATCGCGAGACTCTTCTCGAAGTAAATTTTGGATTTTGTAAAATTATTCTGAAGCTGATAAACGCTTCCAATATTATTAAAACAAGCAGAAACGCGTCCTTCATCGTGAATTTCTTCCGCTTGGTTGAGTGCTTTTAGATAGTGATTTAACGAAGTGATGTAATACCCCTTGTCCTTATTGATAATTCCAAGAATTGTATGCGCATTAATCCCAAAAACACTTGATTTGTTGGATTTGGAACTTGCATCCAATAATTCGTTTGCAAGTCGAGTAACGGCTGTATCGCTATTCTCTAAAGCTATAAATGCCGCGTCATTTAATCGAGTCAGCGCTTGATTCTCCTGAGACGTCCCCAAAAAAGGAGTACAGAACAATATAAGTTGTAAAAGAAGGACGATACGCATGATAAGCCGAAGTGAAATAAGCGATTAAGTTAAGCAATAAATCCCTTGATAAAGGATGGACAAACTATAAAATCAAAAACCGGTAATTCCATTGACGGTGGTATACTTCAAGACGTTCTTCTTGTCGGGATGAATACGCGCAAAAGCGGATTGTACAGCTAAAGTTCCTTCATGGAATCCGCAGAGAATAAGTTTCAATTTGTTCTGATAGGTATTCACATCGCCAATAGCATATATTCCAGGAATGTTGGTAGCGTAATCTAAGGTATCTACCACAATTGCATTCTTCTCAATTTCAAATCCCCAATTGGCAATCGGCCCAAGGCTTGGTTTCAATCCAAACAAAGGAATGAAATGATCCGTTTCCTTGATAACTTCGCCTTCCGTCTTATGTTTTACCGTAATACTTTCTAGTTTGTCGTTTCCATTTACACCGACAACCTCCGCCTCGGTAATCAATTTAATTTTTCCGGAATCTGCTAGGTCCATTACTTTTTGAACTGAATCTAAATGTCCTCTAAATGAAGTTCTTCTGTGTACCAATGCTACTTCAGATGCTATGTTTTTATCTGCTAGAAAAATTGCCCAATCCAATGCTGAATCGCCTCCTCCAGCGATTACGCAGCGTTTTCCACGGTAAAATTCAGGATCTTTTATGATGTACTCAACGCCATGGTCTTCGAATTTCTCTAGGTCTTCGATTGGTGGTTTACGAGGCTCAAATACACCGAGTCCTCCTGCGATAATTACAATAGGCGCTTCATGTTTTGTTCCTCTAACAGTGGTCACGATAAAGTTCCCCTCCTCGTTTTTCTGAATGTCAGTTGCAGCTTCCCCAAGCGTGAAACCAGGGTTAAAAGGCTTGGCCTGCTCCATCAAGTTGTCGATCAATTCGCCGGCTAAAATTGAAGGAAATCCAGGGATATCATAAATTGGTTTTTTTGGATAAATCTCAGAACATTGTCCACCAGGTAATGGAAGTGAATCAATTAAATGACAACGAAGCTTCAATAGTCCAGCTTCAAAAATGGTAAACAAACCTACAGGTCCTGCTCCGATGATAATTATATCCGTTTTGATCATATTCAGATGATTTTGATGGCAAATTTAAACATCAGACGGGAAATGTGACGTGCTTTTACATGAAAACATATAGATTATTCTATTCTTACTCATTTAATCGAATGAAAAGGCGATAAATCCGATAGACTATTGAATCCACTTCTTGGCGAATTCCCAAAGGACAACCCCTGCACAAACAGAAACGTTCAGGCTGTGCTTCGTCCCAAATTGTGGAACTTCGATAATGTAATTGGATTGGTCAATAACGTCTTGATTGACTCCATTCACTTCGTTTCCAAAGACGAGAGCGAATTTTTGATCATTCAGCTGATGAATGTCTTGAAGCATTGTTGTTTGCTCCGTTTGTTCAATACTGCAAATCGCATATCCATCGGCGATTAACTCTTTGATCAGCTCCGAGGTACTTTCTTTATGTTCCCACGTGATACTTTCCGTAGCTCCAAGTGCGGTTTTTTGAATTTCACGGTGTGGAGGAGTGGCTGTGATCCCACATAAAAAAATCTTATCGACATTGAATGCATCGGCAGTTCGAAAGAAGGTTCCAACGTTGGTTAAACTTCGGATTTCATCGAGTACTACTACCAATGGGAACTTCACCTGATCTTTGAAAGTCTCTTCAGAAACGCGATCGAGCTCCCATAATTTTAATTTTTTATTCATAGAGTCTTTAGGATCATGATTTTATGGCTCGGTGTTGATAAATGTATTGTAAGTCATCAACAATAGAGGCAAAGGTAAAAAATGCTTTTTCTAAAATGGGGAGATTCTACTCGAGTGTTCAATGATGGTAACAATAATTCTCCTATTTTGTAGCAAAACACTATCGCTATGAAAGTTTACATGAAAAATTTTGGAATATGGTTGGGCGCACCGCTTGTGCTATTGTTTCTGCTTCCTTATGTTATTACAATGAATTCTTTCCTTTTCTATACGGTCGTTCCGTGGATTGTTCTCATTGGTGGAACTATAATGGGAATTGTAAAGACCCATCAGGAAATTGGCGGACGTATTGAATTAAAAAAGGCATTTGGTCCAGTTGTACTGATCATTGGGGGATTAGGATTTCTTGGGAGCGTCCTTTCTCTTCGATTCGGAATGGGATTTGGATTCCTTCAATATATGCTTATTCCCGTGATAATAAAAATGTTAGTTGGTATTTCCATATTGCTAGCCGCTGGAACTTGGTACATGTTTGAAAAGGCAGGAAAACCAGGTTGGGGCTTTCTTATTCCTATCTATAACCTAATTTTGATGTGCGAAATCGCTAAAAAGCCGGGGTGGTGGGTTGTTATGTTTTTTATTCCTATTGCCAACATTATATTTCTGATTATGATGTTCGATGGTATTTCGAAAAATTTCGGGAAAGACAGTGGTTTTACTGTTGGACTTATTTTTCTTCGACAGATATTTTTCGCCGTTCTTGGATATGGATCAGCTGTCTACGTTGATGGAGCTAAACAATCAACAGGAAACGGTGATTTGTTGGATGATGGGCTGTAGTCTCAATTGATTAACTCGGTTAAAGCCACGGATTATCAGTGTATATGATGGCAATTACCACTATGTGAATGCTTTTCCGCATTTTGTGGAAAACATGCATCCCTGATATTTTGTTAAATGCAGCGGTGCCATTACTTTTATACTTGTAATAATTAAAAAAAAATCAATTGACTTGACGAAGACGAAAGCAAAAAAAGAGGTAAAAGAAACGCCTTTGATGAAGCAATACAATCAAATTAAGGCCAAACATCCTCAGGCTTTGTTGCTTTTCCGTGTTGGTGATTTCTATGAAACATTCGGTGAAGACGCGATCACTGCATCTAAGATTTTGGGCATCGTTTTGACAAAAAGAGGAGCGGGTTCTTCGTCTGAAATTGAATTGGCTGGTTTTCCACATCATTCAATCGATACATATTTACCGAAATTAGTGCGTGCAGGTCAGCGCGTTGCAATTTGTGATCAATTGGAAGATCCCAAAATGACCAAGAACATTGTGAAGCGTGGCGTTACTGAATTGGTAACTCCAGGCGTTTCATTCAACGATCAAGTTTTAGATACTAAAAAGAACAACTTCCTCTGTTCCGTCCACTTTGAGAAAAACCAAACGGGTATTTCTTTCTTGGATGTTTCCACTGGAGAGTTTTTAGTGGCCCAGGGAACGAGTGAATACGTTGAGAAGCTTATTCAAGGTTTCGAACCGACAGAAATTATCTATAACAAACGAAGATCTTCCGATTTTGATGCACTTTTTGGTAATTCATACTACTCGTTTCGCTTGGAAGATTGGATTTACACGGAAGACTACGCACTTGAAAGTTTAAATAAACATTTCGGGACGAACTCATTGAAAGGTTTTGGTTTAGGGGGGCTGGACGCTGCTATTATTGCGGCTGGATCTATCGTTCACTACCTTTCCGAAAATCAGCATGACCGTCTTGGACATATTCGTAATATTTCAAGAATTGAAGAAGAACGGTATGTTTGGCTCGATCGATTTACGATTCGAAACCTAGAGTTGATTAGTTCTCCTCATGAGAACGCCACAACGTTAATTGATATATTGGATTGTACGAAAACCGCTATGGGAGGACGTATGATGAAACGTTGGATGGTACTTCCATTAAAGGATTTGCAACCGGTAAATGATCGATTAGATGCCGTAGACGCGCTTTATGCTGATGAAGAAACAGGAAGCGCGTTAGCTGAGCACTTGAAATCGATTAGTGATTTAGAACGCCTGATTTCAAAAGTCGCCGTAGGAAAAATTAATCCTCGTGAGGTACTTCATTTGAAGCGAACGTTAGTCGAATTAGCTCCGATTAAAGCACTCATCTCCAAAATGAAATCGCCGGTAATTCAACGAATAGGAGACCGCATCAATCCATGTGAAAAACTGTTATCTAAAATTGAATTGATGCTTCATGAAGAAGCGGCGATTCAAATCGGAAAGGGAAAAGTTATCGCGGATGGTGTCGATCAAGAGCTAGATGACCTTCGTGCGATTTCCTTTTCTGGCAAAAGTTACCTAAGCGATCTGCAGAAACGCGAGAGTGAGCGGACGGGCATTACAAGTCTGAAAATTGGTTTTAA
Source organism: Flavobacteriaceae bacterium (assembly GCA_047624355.1). GTDB lineage: Bacteria > Bacteroidota > Bacteroidia > Flavobacteriales_D > Crocinitomicaceae > UBA4466. The sequence goes on from JBLHPQ010000073.1 coordinate 14,437, forward strand.
CAATGTCTTCGGTTACTACATCGAGGTGAGAAATACACATAAGGACAAAGTTCCAGAAGAGTGGAATCGTAAGCAAACTCTAGTGAATGCAGAGCGATACATCACTGAAGAACTGAAAGAGTACGAACGCAAAATCTTAGGAGCAGAAGATAAAATATATATAATTGAATCACGACTTTATCAAGAATTAGTCACGGCAATGGCTGATTTCACACAGCCAATTCAATTGAGTGCAGTGTTAATCGCGCAGATAGATTCTTTGCTCGCTTTTGCTGAAATTGCCCGAGCGAACGATTATGTAAAGCCGGAAGTAAATGAATCCTATGCCTTGGATATTAAGGGAGGACGACATCCTGTAATTGAGAAACAACTTCCAATAGGCGAACCATATATTGCGAATGATGTTTTCTTGGATAACGACAATCAGCAGATCATGATGATCACTGGGCCTAATATGTCTGGTAAGAGTGCATTATTACGTCAAACGGCGTTGATTTCATTGATGGCGCAGATGGGATCTTTCGTACCGGCTAAGTCTGCAAGTCTTGGTTTGGTGGATAAAGTCTTTACGAGAGTAGGTGCCTCGGATAATATTTCTTCTGGAGAGTCTACTTTCATGGTTGAGATGAATGAAACTTCCAGCATTTTGAATAACCTTTCAAATCGTTCGTTGATTCTGATGGATGAAATTGGACGTGGAACGAGTACTTACGATGGAATCTCGATTGCTTGGGCGATATCTGAGTATTTACACGAGCACCCAAAATTTAAAGCCAAGACACTTTTCGCAACGCATTATCATGAATTGAACGACATGACCAATCGTTATGAGCGAATCAAAAATTTCAATGTTTCCGTTAAGGAGATCGGTAAGAAGATTCTCTTTTTAAGAAAATTAGTAGCCGGAGGAAGCGAGCACTCGTTTGGAATTCATGTGGCGAGGTTAGCTGGAATGCCGAAGGAAGTTTTGTCACGTGCCGAACAGATGTTGGTACAATTGGAGAAATCGCATGAAATGACTAATTCTTCGAATGGAATTTCGAAATCCGCGAAAAGCAATAAAAAGGCGGAAAATGTAGATGATATGCAACTCAGTTTCTTTCAGCTCAACGATCCGGTCTTGGAACAAATTAGAGATGAACTTGTTACGATCGATATTAACACCTTAACTCCGGTAGAAGCGTTGATGAAGTTGAACGAAATTAAGAAGCTGACAGGAGGGTAGCAGATATTACTGAATATATTCGTGGTGAATAATGCGAGAATCTTTTTGTATTTCTGAAATACTTGTTACATTTGTCGCCGCGCAAGGCAAAAGAAAGTGGAAGCTTTCAATAATGATGCAAACGAGCATTATATAGCGCATAAGCGAGAGTAGCTCAGCTGGTAGAGCGCGACCTTGCCAAGGTCGAGGTCGCGGGTTCGAACCCCGTCTCCCGCTCATTGAAATAGTTAATTACCAGATTTATCGGTCCGATAAATCAAATGCTCCGTGTTGATCCCGATAGCTATCGGGAGGTAGACACAGAGAAATGCTCGAGTGGTGGAATTGGTAGACACGCCGGACTTAAAATCCTGTGCTCTTTGGGGCGTGCGGGTTCAAGTCCCGCCTCGAGTACTAAAGCCTCTTCATTTATGGAGAGGCTTTATTTTCTTAAACACACTTGTGACTTGGCTTCCACCTGTCACTTGTAAGATTGCCCGTTCTTCACAGTTCGGGCTTTTTTGTGCTTTATTATTTATATCTTCTATAGATGGTCATCGTTTATATAATTTATTCTCAGAAAGTTGACTCATTTTATATTGGGAGTTGCCTTGATTTTGGAACTCGATTGAATGAACACAATGTAGGATATCCAAGACATTGCGTTTACTAAAAGGTCGGATGACTGGACTGAATTCTTTACTATAGAACATCTTAAAAACACTTGCAAAGGGACTTCCACCCCGAGTTTGTAGGATTGCCTCAGTTTTACAACTGGGGCTTTTTTGTGGGTAGAATTGACGGCTTGCCAAACATTTCGGCTGGAAGGCGAAATAATTGGTGTGCTTGCAGATATGAAAGGGCTGATGTTTTTGGGATACTAATTGAATACAGATCTATTTATTGGGAGCTTTGCACTAAAGAGTTCTGTGTGGCGTTTAATGTATCGTGTCGTAAAATCCCGCAAGGTGTTTTGCACTATGCCTATTGTTTTGCACTGTTGGATTTTAATA
>JBLHPQ010000074.1:0-16546 GCA_047624355.1 Flavobacteriaceae bacterium
TATCCATGTAAGCAGCCGAAGTAGCGTAAGGTGCATGGCCAGCGCCATAATGTGTATATAAATTGCTTTGTACTCCTATCGCAGCTGCTTGTTCATCAATCATACGACTTCCATCCATATACAGCATTGGAATTCCTGAGACAGATGCGTAGTCTCTGCCATAAGGAACTGTTCCATCATCATCTCCGTGCAGAGAGCATACGGGAACATCCCCTGCTTCCAAATATCCATAACTAGCGAGGGCCCCAGCGAGGCTGATTACACCTTGGACATTCGATGAATATCCTGGGTTTCCGCTTGTTCCTTCAATTCCTCCAAGGGTATTCAATTCTGCAATTGTCATGTAGTTTTCAATCTCACACTCTTTATCAAAGTATGCTGCATGTAATGCTGTTACTGCACCAGCTGAACTTCCGCCGATAAAAATTTTGTTCGTGTCAATTCCATAAAAGTCGGTGGTGGCTGCATCTTTATAGAAAAATCGAATGGCTGCCTTCATATCTTGAACCGCACGAACTACGGCTTTAACCGCGTTCACCGAGTCAAAAGGAAAGAAGAAGACTCTATAATCGATAGAAGCACAAGCATACCCACGTTTCGCAAATCTGTTTGAAAGTTCAACTACGTCAGGATCTACTTTTGTTCCTCCAATGAAGCTTCCGCCATGTGCCCAAATAATTAACGGACGCTTAGTCTCAGTATCGCCATTTGGCTCGTAAAAATCTAAATCTAAATTCTCAACATTCGAATCCCATGTTAAGTTTTGTCCAAAATTGATATTACTGGTTACGTCGACGGTAGAAAATATCTCCGTTGAATAACGGCCAGCGTCGCATGGTGTTTGGGCAATAGTTAGTCCTTGGAATGCTAGAACGGTGATTGCTAATAAGTAATGTTTTTTCATAGTTTGAATGATTAATAATTATGGAAATATGATCCCTGGATAATTCACAACACTCGCATAAGGGATCCGCGAATTGAATGCAGTATTTATTGATTCTATGTATTTGTTCGCAAGTAAAGCCTGTCCGTTTGGATTGAGATTTCTGCCATCCAAAGAGAACGCCCCACCTGTGATAAAACTCGTGTTCATTGCAACCCCGTTGTATACAATCCCTGAATTTAAAGAATTTATCAATGACTCTTTATCTACAAAAGCTAAATTATAAGTTAGCGCAATTGTTGAAATAACAGCATTGTAATCACTTGTCCGTAGTTGTATGTCTGCTATTTCGGTGAGAGTAAGGACATGTTCATTTGAAATTCCTGTGATAGAACCCAACCCTAAGCATTTAACAGAATCCAATGGAACGCTGAGTAGAACTAGCTCTCCCTCAACCATCTGACGGACACCGAAGGGCTCGGCTGCATCTTTAATCAAAAAGGGATTATCTCCAACGGTAAAAGTGAGCCCTAAGAAACTAAAAACCGTGGTTAAGGTAGCGGCTTTATCAGCATCCAAATTCAGTCCGTTGTAAGGTATGGTCGTGAAATAGGGATAATCTATAACATTTGGAACATTAGAAATGATTCCTTTTGCACCGTTAATATATAGCGCATTGACGATTTCATCTAAGGAGCCTTCAAAACCGACACCTGCGGATCCAACGGCAGGGGTTGGAGTAGTGCTAGTTGCGCCACTTTTTGCATAAGTCATAATATCGGATTCTCCCAATTCAATTGAGAAAAAGGTAGGACTCAAATTTTCCGCGTCTTCAAGAATGGAGCCTGTTACCTGACTTGCTGCAATTCGAGCATAAAATGGGTTGTAGTTGCCGACACCATTCGCAGGGTTTCCATAACCACTCGTATTAACATCAAGAATGCCTGCTCCAGGAACTCCGACATTATGAAAAGGACTTGCGTTATTATAGATACTTGTTCCTAACAAGGCAATATCTCCAAGCGATCCTTCTCGAACGGGAGAAAGTGAAGTCTCACCTTTACAATCAGTTTTGTAGCCTAAAATAAGTCGTGAGTTACTATCAAGACTTACTCCAGTAGAATTCGATGATATTAAAGGCTGATTAAATGATGAAGTCGTTACTAGATTGATTTGCTTCGATAAGATTGCCGCGAAGGAATTTTCTTGCCCGTTAGAATGAAGTGCGTCATTTGCATATCCAGCAGTTCCGTCAGATCCGATAGCAACAAAAACGCTAGCGTCAAGATCGCCTGTTCCTATGTCTGGTGCTATTATCTCAGGCTTGCAACTGACTAAGTAGACAAAAGCGAGAGCTGTAAGAAGGATGTAGTTTATTTTCATTCGACTAAAATTTATAAGCTACTGATATACCAGGAGCAAAGACTATTGCTTTAAAAGTTCCACTTAATTGTGTTTCAATATTCGTATCTTCTCTTTCTATTTGTGTAAAGAGCAAAGACGCATTTAGATCGAATTGATCATTCATGTGATACCCGAATCCAGCAGTATAATTAACCCGGTCTGCATCTGGTGTTTCCGGAGTTAAGTAACCATTCTGAACGGGTGAAAGAGCATATCCAATTCCCATACGAGCCGTAAACAGGTCGTTAATTTTATATTGAGCACCTAATCGAATCGCGACCGTGCCTACGTAATGGCGAGGAGATTTTGTGTCTTCCAGTGATTCTGTATTTATAACATAATCAAAAGCGAGCGTGTCGTAGGCACCCCAACCAACGTAGTTCATGTCTAAAGCGATCGCCAACTTGTCATTTGGTTTTATCGCTACCGCGAGTGTTGCGACTTGAGGGAGAGGTAATGATGAGGTGAAATCGCCTGAAGGGAATTTATCTTCAACCGAAGTCGGTACTGTAAACGTTGCGGTTCCTTTTGTTAGATTCATCGCGATCTCAGAACGGTAGGTTAAGCCTACTGATAAATGCTCAGTTGGTTCTAAGTAGAGGCCAATGTTATAACCTAAACCATAACCTTTTCCTGCAAGTTCAGCATGCGCGTATTCACCGTTTTGATCTAATAAAGGAAGGTCTTTTTGAAGGTTCACGCTTCCAGTGGTGTAGATGAAGCCAGCTCCCAAACCAATTTTGTCAGTAATACGATAGCTCACCGTCGGTTGAAAGAAAATTGCTTTTAATTGAAGTCGTGTTACAGCAAAACGACCAGCCCATCCTGGTTCCCATTCAATAGTGCTCCCAAAAGGAGTGTAAATCGCCAATCCAAGTTTCAATTTACTGCTATCTGACAATTGGAATACACCATACGCTGTAAATGGTGTTCCAACCGGTGATACTGTTCGTGCCGTTTCGAGTGTGTTATTTTCAAGAAAGGTAGCATTCGCAAAGGTGGGCGTCATTCCAATACTTGCTTCATTCTTACTAAGGAAGGATACTCCTCCAGGATTGTAGAAAAGGGCTGCGGCATCTTGAATTAATGCAGTGCCTGAGCTTGCCATACCTTGTTGAATTTGTCCCTGCAGATTTACCTGATAACCTTGATTGTACGCTACGAAGGGAAGGAGAGCAATGAATATAAGTAGTTTTAACATGAGTCTTTTCCAGATGTGTTTTGGTAAGCGTGGATTTGGTAGAAACGCCCCAATTTTGTCCCGTGAAAATACGTTTTTTATCCATAAACGGCAATTAAATTTTCTAATGTAATTCTCAAACCCCTTGTTTATTAGTGTGTAGAGGTAATTTTATTTTATGCACGCAGTGTAAATGAGGGAAATTGGAAATGAACTAATTGTAAATGTTGGTGTTATCCTATTACATGCGGGGCTGCTGTTAATTTCGGTAAAATATGCTCGCTTTAAGAATTAACCGAGCCCTGGTTCTAGCCCTTTTTGAAATGGATCTGCGCATTTTATTGCCGTTTAAGCCTTAAAAACCACAAGTTGTTGCTGAAATCGACTTTTTTTTACTAAAAATCACATCGACGGTGAGTCAGTACAACACTGTTATGGAGTGTATTTTGGAATGAATAAATGTTCAATAATTCACGGAAACAGTGGCTTTTCGTAAAATAATTGATTTTTCCTCAACCTTTTGCATTCGAGTTTCGTTGTTGGTTAGGTACTTCAATCCAGTTGGTTAATATAAATTAATGTTGCTTCTGTTGGTTGGATTGCTTAGATTTGTAATTAAATTAAATTAAGCTATGAAAAAAATTTACTTAAGCATCCTTTCTGGGGCGTTAGTGTTTGGAGCTAACTCACAGATTAATAAGGAGCAAAATGGTCCAGTTAAGAGATCAACTTCGCCTTCTGAATTGAGAACTGAAGTTACTCCTGAGATCGACAACCGTGTTACTATATGGTCTTCTGATTTTGAAACTCCAGCTGATTGGGTTCTTGATCACGATGCTGCTGATTGTTCATTAGATTGGACTATTGGTACTGCAGGACCTGCTGGTTCTTTTCCAATTGCTGCTATGGCAACTGCTGGTAACTTCGCATTAGTTGATTCTGATTTGTACGGTGGTGCAACTGGAGGAACTGAAGTTGAGGATAGCTGGATTACTATGGCTGCGTCACAAGATTTGGATCTTTTCCCAAATGTTGTTGTTGAATTTGAAACTTTCTACAGACGATTCAATAGTGAACGTCCGTATTTAGTAGTTGGTTTTGGTGATGGTAGTGGACCAGCATCTGTTACTTGGCCAGACCTTGATCCTTTGACAGATATCTCAACAATGACTAACGTATTTGAGGTATTCCCAGGATGGCCAGATACTCAGGCTTCTGATAACCCAATGACTGCACAAGTGAATATCACTTCTGCTCTTGCTGCTGCTGTTTCTACTGCGAATGTTTACATTCGTTTGAACTGGACCGGTACTTGGGGTTACGCTTGGATGGTTGATGATCTTGCTATCATTGAGCAACCAGAAAATGATATTCAATTGACTGCTGCTTGGTTCTCTGGAGTGAACAACTACGGAATGGAATATGGTAACACACCAGATGCGCAGTTAGATGCTAACTGGATGGTTGGTTCTACAATCTTTAACTTCGGAATCAACGATGCAACTAATGTTGCTTTAGACGTTGCTTTCACAGGAGCTGGTGCTTTGAACTATACTAATGGTGTTGCTTTATTAGAAGCAGATTCTACTATTAACTTGGAAAATACTGAGGCTGCTGCTTTAGTTGTAGGTCAATACGATGGTGTTTACGTTGTTGTTTCTGATTCTGAGACAGTTGTAGATCCAACGTTTGGTAACAATGTTGGTCTTAGAAGTTTCGCTGTAACAACTGATATCTATTCTTTAGATGGTATTGATGTTTACCCAGCTTCTGAATTAGATTTGACTTCTTTGGGTTCTAACTCATTTACAGGTGCAGAGGATGGATTAGTTATCGCTGTTGAGTACAATGTTAAAGCAAATATGCAGGTTTCTGGTGTTCGTGTTCTTCTTGCTACTGGTACTGTTGCTGGTGGTGATATCTACGCGTCGTTTAAGGATACAAGCCTTTTCCGTACTGGTGACATGACTGCTTCAATTACATCTGATGCATACACAGTTACTGCTGCTGACATAACTCAAGGTTATGCTGATATCCTTTTCAATACTGTTGAAACGTTAACGCCAAATGCATACTATGCGGCTGTTGAACTTTACAGTAATGGTAACGTAAATGATATCCGTATCCTAGATGATAGAACTGTTGCACAACCAGGACTTGCTTCTATGATTTACATCCCAGGAGATCAGTCTTACACAAATGGTACTGCATCTGCAGTTCGTGTGTTAGTTGGTGACCAATGGGGAGCTTCTATTAACGAAAATACCTTAACTGGTGTTTCATTGTTCCCTAACCCGTCTAACGGAATCGTAACTATCTCTAATGATAACAACATCTCTGGAGATGTAGTTGTTTATGATATGGTTGGTAAAGTTATCGCTACAACTACTTTAAATGGTGTTACTTCTCTTGATCTTACTGAGAACGGAGTTGGAGTATACATGGTTAAAGTATCTAGTGAAAATGGATCTATCGTTGAGCGTGTAGTTATCAAATAGTTTTGATACTACCTCATACGAGGAAACAATAATATTGAGAAGTCGGTTTCATTAATTTGAAACCGACTTTTTGTTTTCTGTTTCATTTTTTATACTTAAAATTGTCCCATGAAAGCATATGTATTCCCCGGTCAAGGAGCTCAATTCTCAGGAATGGGTAAAGACCTTTACGATAGTTCAGCAAAAGCAAAATCTATGTTCGAAGCAGCAAATGAACTACTTGGATTTGATATTATGAACACAATGTTTCAAGGAACCGACGAGGAATTGAAACAAACAAAAGTAACGCAACCAGCAATTTTTCTTCACTCTACTATTCTTGCGGCAACTTTAGGTGATAGTTTTCAACCTGAAATGGTTGCTGGGCATTCTCTGGGTGAAATATCTGCGTTGGTAGCTAACAACACATTGACATTTGAAGATGGATTAATGTTGGTCTCTAAACGTGCTTTAGCGATGCAAGCTGCATGTGAAGCGCAACCATCCACGATGGCGGCTATTCTTGGATTAGATGACGACGTAGTTGAGAAAATTTGTGATGAAGTAGATGGAGTTGTGGTCGCAGCGAATTATAACTGCCCAGGACAATTGGTCATCTCTGGATCAATTCCCGCAGTGGAAAAAGCATGTGCGCTCTTGACAGAAGCTGGCGCTAGAAGAGCTTTGATGTTGCCCGTTGGCGGCGCTTTTCATTCACCACTGATGGAACCAGCACGAGAAGAGTTAGCTGCAGCAATTCAAGCAACGAAATTCTCTCAACCATCGTGTCCAGTCTATCAAAACGTCGTTGCGAAAGCGGTAACAGATCCGTCTGAAATTCAGGCGAACTTGATAGCACAATTAACGGCTCCAGTAAGATGGACCCAGACGATGCACCAAATGATTGAAGATGGAGCGTCAGAAGTGATTGAAGTTGGACCCGGAAAAGTACTTCAAGGCTTATTTAAAAAAGTTGATAGAAAATTCCCTACAGCGAGTGCTGAGTTGATTCTTAGCTAGCTTAATAAATCAATAATTTGATCCCGACTGAATAAGTCGGGATTTTTTTTGTCTTTTTTTATGGAAATTTAATGAAATCACATCTTACTAGAGAAACAAATAAGAACTTAAAATTTAGAAGATGAAAAATGCACTAATTATGATCGCGGTTCTCTTAGCAGGACAATCAATGGCACAACAAGCGCTCGGGGAAGTTATTGGTAATGTTTACGAGCCAGGGACAAAAATTCCAGCAGTAGATGCGATTGTCGTAATCGAAACGGGAGCCACAAAGTACAGAGCAAGAGTAGATTTGGATGGACATTTTAGAATTTCAGCGATTCCAGCAGGAACGTATATCATGGATATTATCTATCAGCAGGATACGCTAAAGGATATCATTGTTGAAGTTCCAATGGATGGTTTCTATAACGCAGGCGATATCAATTTTAAAACGGATGTTTTAGTATTGGTGGGCGCAACTTTCAGAGCTAATGATCCAAATGAAATAAAGATGATCGATGGAAATCTGCCGGTAGTATCAATGTCTGCAAAGGAGATTGATAAATCACCAGCTAAATTTGATATCAATGGAATGGTTGCGGGGATGACAAGTAATGTTCGTCAGACTGCTGATGGGTCTTTAGTATTCAGAGGGGCACGAAAAGGCGATATGATCTATATGATTGACGGTGTTAAAACACGAGAGGCTGGATCCGTTCCTGGCGCATCTATCGGAAGAATGATGGTATACGCTGGTGGACTTCCGGCTAAATACGGAGACACGCTTGGTGGAGTGGTAGTAATGGAGTCAAAAAGTTACTTCGACCTATACCGCGCATGGGAAGGTGACCAAATTAGAAAAGGTTTGAGATAGTAAAACGTCTCTCACGGTAAGAAGACCTCGAAAGGGGTCTTTCTTTCTGTTTAGTGAGTTGAGTTCCTAAGAACGATCGTACAAAAAGAGAATATGCACTTCCTCCTAGAAGCGTTGTTACCTTTAATCGTTCCTTAGGGATTCGCTCATTTTTGGTTTTTTGAATTCGTTTAGGAGGTGTTTTGTATCTTTCACATCAAAATGCAATCACCATGAAATTTATCTTATCAGCTATTCTAGTTATTGCTTTCGCACTAACAAGTTTTGGGTTAAATCCATCTAGAACGTATAAACAGTTGCCCGATAAATATAACATGGAGTATACTGCTCATAAGGTTAAAGCGAATGATGGTTCTGCTGAGTTGAATATTTGGTACTTTCCGAGTGCAAAAGAGAAGACTACAAACCTTGTCTTAATAGCGCATAATGGTGAAGGAAACATGGCGGATTATTTACGCCGCGTAGATCAATTTACAGCAGCTGGATACAATGTTGTCACGTTCGATTATAGAGGTTATGGAGAAAGCAGTGATTTCGAGATAGACAATAATATGTACATCTATCCACACTTTCAAAATGACATGGAAACGATGATTGATTGGTGCAGAAAACAGCACGTCTCCACCTTTAACCTCTATGGATGGGGAATGGGTGCTGGCCTTTCATTGGGCGTTGGATGGAGTCGTACGGAAATAAAACAAATTATCGCCGATACACCATTCCTTTCTATGGAAGATCTAGAGGAACGATTCTCTGAGTGGGATACTCCAATGGAAGTTCCATTTGCTGGATACGAAAAGCGATTTGAACCGATTTATTCTCTGGATAATGCTGGCGGAAAGAACATCGAGAAGGTGTTGCTAATTGTTGGATCTAATGACGTCTTGTATGATAAAGACGCCATGAATTCCCTGAAAACCAAGCAGAAGAAAGTCATCGGGCCTGTCTATATCGTTGAAAATCCTGATCGTAAGGATAACTTCAGTATAGATAAAGTAGCTTATTTCAAACAAATTTCAGCAACGCTAGGTGTTAAATAGCTTCGTATTGCCGGAAGAAATGGTTTCAAAGTAAATCTTAGGCCTTCACGACTTTCCTATCATTGATTTCTTGCAAGTACTTTTTCAATTCTTGCTCGTTCTCCTTACGAAGAATCATCAATTTATCATCTGATTGAATGACAATATAGTCTTCCAAGCCATCTATAAGAGCCGTACGATTCCCATCAATGTTAATGATACAGTTTTTCGTGTTGAATAAGTGCGTGTCATCACCGATTACAGCATTATTGACAGCATCTTTTTCTAGATGTCCATCTAAGCTACCCCACGTTCCTAAATCAGACCAATCGAAGTTTGACAGCACTACATCGATGTTAGTCGCATGCTCCATTACCGCAAAATCAATTGAAATATCTTCACACGTAGCAAAACAATGATTCACAAACGCCTGTTCCTCCGAGGTGTTGTATGCACTTAAATCATTTGAAAATAAGTTGTATAGCGCAGGTTGAAACTCTTGCAACGCTGAAAGAACTGTCCCTGATTTCCAGATAAAAATACCGGAGTTCCAAAAGAAATTTCCTGCAGCTACGAATTCCTTTGCTGTATCCAAATCTGGTTTTTCACGGAATTGTTGCACTGGAAAAACAGCATTTGGTTCAAGCGCTAGCGATTTATCAAATTCAATATAGCCGTAGCCTGTATCTGGTCGTGTTGGTTGAATTCCGATAGTTGCAATTCTTCCATTCTCCGCTGAAGCTAATGCTGCATCAATACTCGCTTTGAAATTATCTTGTTGAATAATTAAATGATCTGCCGGAGAAATAATGAGATTTGCCTCTGGATTCATTGCATGAATTTTAGATGCGGCATAAGCAATACAAGGCGCAGTATTTTTTCTTTCAGGTTCTGTGAGGACTTGATCAGGCGTCAACCCAGGTAACTGTTCCAGTACCATCTCTTTGTAATCTGTATTTGTTACAATGTAGATGTTCTCAATAGGAGAAATGTTCTGTAGGCGCTCGAAAGTCATTTGTAAGAGCGATTTGCCTATTCCTAAGACGTCTAAGAATTGCTTTGGTCTTTGTGGCGTTGACATTGGCCAAAATCGACTACCGATTCCGCCTGCCATTATGATGCTATAATTATTTTTCATGTTCGATTCTTTCTACTTGTGCGAGGGCGTTCACCAGAAATTGTCTTTTTGAACTAAGTTCAGTACATAAATACCGTGTTCTTCTCAAAAGCCCTTTCTGGAACGTACGTCCATTTAGCGCAAAAATACTGTTTTTCTCTAAAGTCTCAAGTATCACAAGTCGTTCGTCTTCTTTATTGAAGGATAAAAGTACCCGCTGCAATTGTACGTCCGTGCAGGAGGATGCCTTCATTCGTGTAATCGAATAGGTAAGTGCGTTAGATAATTCCACTGGAAGCCATCCGCTATCAATGACCGGAAGAAGTAGCTCAGTATACGCCGTCTTCCATTCTGAACCATGAGGTGATACGCGATTTGCGTAGTTGTCATAGGTGATTAAATGAGCAAATTCGTGAAGTGTTGTGATCAGAAAAGAATATGGATTTAGATCGCCATTAATGGTGATTTGAGGTTTTCCATTGGTAGCCTTCCATCGGAAATCTCCCAATTTCGTTTTCCGTGGCTTAACTACTTTAAAGACAACCGGGTTTTTAGCGAGGAGGTCAACGACCATATCGATGAATTCATCCGGGAGATAGCGTTCGAGAATTTTGCGGTATTGTTCCTTTTTTGAGATCATTAAGGATACGAATGTAAGGGATAATTTGTGGTGAATGGAGGAATTCGAATCGAATAAATTGCTAGGACAAAAAATACCATTAATTTAGCGCTAAGGTGTTAAAAATTCTACGAAATATAGGTAAGTATATCCTCATGATTTGGGTTGTCTTCTCACGTCCTGAAAAAGGGAAAGTATTTAGGCAACGTCTGTTTCATGAAATTCAACATATTGGAATAAATTCGATTCCAATTGTTGCCCTTATGTCAATGTTTATGGGAGGTGTTATCGCGCTACAGACCGCGGCAAATATGACTTCACCATTATTACCAGAATACACTATTGGTTATATCACACGCTCAAGTACAATATTGGAGTTCTCTCCAACAATTATATCCCTCATCTTAGCTGGAAAAGTTGGATCTAATATCGCCTCCGAGATTGGGACAATGAAAACAACCGAACAAATTGATGCCCTCGAAGTGATGGGGGTAAACAGTTTAACCTACCTGGTTTTGCCAAAAATATTAGGAGCAATTTTATTTTTTCCAGTATTGATTATTTTCTCAATGGGACTTAGTTTGGTTGGTGGATGGTTATCACTCGTTCTTTCTGGTCTTAGTTCAACGGAAACTTATGTGGTTGGACTGCGTTCATTCTTTGTGATTGGCAACATTGGTTATGCCCTCGTTAAAACAATCGTATTCGCATTTTTAATTACGTCTATTTCTTCCTATTACGGATATTACACCAAGGGAGGATCCCTCGATGTTGGGAAATCTGCAACGCGTTCAGTAGTAATGGCGTCGGTTGGAATTCTTATCGCTAACTTCCTATTAACGCAAATGATCTTGTTATGATAGAGATCAAGGATGTAAATAAGTCGTTTGGAGATCTTCAAATTTTGCATGACATTAATGTCAAATTTGAGACGGGTAAGGTGAACCTAATCATTGGGCAATCTGGACAAGGTAAATCTGTGCTTGCGAAATGCATTGTTGGACTGCACGAGCCTGATACAGGAACTATTTCGTACGACAGAAGGGATTTTACCCAAATGTCACGAAAAGAGCGAAAAGACATACGTAAGGAAATTGGAATGCTTTTCCAAGGCTCAGCTTTGTTTGATTCAATGACGGTAGAGGAAAACGTAATGTTTCCTCTAACGATGTTTACCAAAATGAGTAAGAAAGAGAAACTCGATCGAGTGAATTTTTGTTTGGATCGTGTAAATCTAGAAGGGCGAAACGGATTGTTTCCTGCAGAGTGTTCCGGTGGAATGCAAAAACGTGTAGCAATTGCACGTGCAATATCTATGAATCCGAAGTATCTTTTCTGTGATGAGCCAAATTCTGGGTTGGATCCAAAAACGGCCATCGTTATTGATAATTTGATTCGTGAAATCACGTACGAGTACGATATGACAACAGTCGTAATTACACACGATATGAATTCTGTGATCGAAATTGGTGATACCGTTTTGTTCATTCACGAAGGAAAAGCTTGGTGGAAAGGAGATCGAAAGTCAATTATCACAACCGATAATGAAGAGATTCTTAGTTTCGTATACGCTTCAGATTTCATGAAGGAGATCAGAGGAACTATGCAAGAGAAGCGCAAGTAACCAGTACTACAATTCTATAAGCTTCCTCATTATTTACTATTCTTTTCGCTCCAATTCTTTGGCTAATGCCAATTCATTAATTCCGGTTTAAATAGAAATTGGAACGCTCGGTAGACCGACAAATGTAAGGCATCGCCATGATTCAATGCTTCGTAGTATTGAAAATTTGCGTGTTCTTCACGAATCAAAGGCTTCAGTTTTTCAAATAGGTTTATGGCTCCATTTTTCATGATGTCCTTCTCGTCTTCATCACCCACACATAGAAAGATACGTGGATTAGTCTCAATAGTTGATTCTAAACTCAATAAAGCATCGTTATCCCACCAAACACTTGGACTTACAATAATATAATTCTCAAAAAGATGTGATCGAGTTAATAGAAGTTCCGCAGCTAATAACCCACCCAAAGATTGACCGATAAGCGTTCTTGGTTTTGTCGTGCCATAATTCGCCTCAACGTATGGCTGTACTTCTTGCTCGATAAAATTCATGAATGCTGTTGATCTACCACATGTCGGATTCTCTAGTATGAGGTCCTTGTCTTCGGGAAGAAAGGTAAAGTCACGCGTCCGATCGACGTTTTCAATTCCCACGACTATAGACTCTGGGACCATATTAATCCATGAATATGAACCGAACTGCACGAGTCCAGCGATGTGCTGAAAATCTTCATGGGCAGATCCGTCTAGGACATATATAACTGGATATACTCTGCTCGAATCGTCCCAATAACCGTTGGGCAGGTAAATATTCAAGACACGATTCTCATTGAGCTCTCGCGAGAAAATTTCAACGCGATCACCTATTACGTATGGATCGATGGATTTAACTTCAATTGAATCTGCATTTTGACTGTATGAGAAAGTACTCAAAAGTAGTGATGCAATTACAGAGAAACGCGTTGTGAAGGTTTTCATAGGATGGTAGATTTTATAGTGTCGATCAATCAGAATCTGAGCGATCAATTAATTTCTGATTGATTGTCTTCGAGGGGTTTACTCCAAGTTCCTTGAGGCGTTCTGTCTTTCGAACGAGATTATCCTTCCCGGAGGATAGTTTTTTCATGGACTCTTCATAGGTGCCTGTAACCGTTTTCAGTTGAGTTCCCAGTCTTATCAAGTCCTCAGAAAAACTTACGAATTTGGAATAGAGAGATGCCGCTTGCCGTGCAATTTCTTCTGCATTTTTATTTTGTAAGTCCTGCTTCCATATATATGATATAGTTCTAAGCGTTGCTAGAAGTGTAGACGTGGATACAAGAACAATGTTCCTATCTAGCGCTTTCTCAAAGAGCCCAATATCTTCTTTCAAAGCAAGTGTTAATGCTGGTTCGTTGGCGACAAACATGATCACGTAATCAGGTGAGTTAATGCCGTGCAATTTGTGATAATCTTTATTTCCTAGTAGCTTAATATGTCCGTTAACACTTGTCAAATGTTGTTGTAAAAACGAATCTTGTTCATCTGGCTTTTCAGCATCAGCATAATTGCTATACGCCGTCAGAGAAACCTTGGAATCGAGAATTAAATTTTTTCCATCAGGTAAGTTGATGATATAATCTAGGCGCTGATTTGAACCGTCTTCCGTTTTTAAATTTGTTTCTTTTGAATAGTGAATGTCTTTCTGGAGCCCAGCTTTCTCTAAAATTATTTCTAATTGCATTTCGCCCCAATTCCCTTGAGCCTTTGAATCACCTCTCAGCGCCATTGTAAGACTCCTTGTTTCTTGTGTGATTTCCTGATTCAAGTCTCGAAGAATCTTCAAATGCTTATCAAGAGAGGCTGATCTTTCTATATTCTTCTCGTTACTATCCTCCACCTTTTTTTGAAAATCAGAAATCTTCTCCTTCAATGGTGTTAGAATTGCATCAATATTTTTCTTGTTTTGATCAGTGAATTTGGTCGATTTCTCCTCCAAGATTTTGGCCGCAACCAATTCGAATTCCTTGGTGAATTTTTCTTGGAGTGATTCGAGTTCTTCCTTTTGAGAGTCTATTTTCTCCTCGAGTGCATCGTATTTACTTTTCCACTCAATTGCGTTTTTCAACTCGGTTTGATGTTCTGTCCGAATTTTCTCTAATTCTAGCTTGTTTCCCGATAAATCCTCACTTAAACGCTGGCTAGAATTGCTCATTGTGGCAACCTCAATTTTCAGGCCTTCAATCGTCTTCGAATCCTCTTCAGTTTTCTGTTTTTGAGCGCGCTGGGTCAAGAAGAATGCAATGATGGCGCCTGAAATTAGACCAATAAGAAGAAGGAGGTAACTCATATATTAAAAGTACGCAATATATCCAAAATGGACTTTGCTATTGCTTAGGAGAATCGTGTTTCCGAGCTGTTTTCCGAGTGCGTAGGAAATTGAAAAAACGCCGAGATTTGTACTGAAAGCAAAACCAAGACCGAAGCCAAAGGGTTGATCATTCAGGTAAACGGTGGTGTTGTTTTCGTACCAGGTTTGATCATAGAAAGCAAATACATGCGAGTTTTTATCCAATAAATACCGATACTCGATGGTAGAAGTGCTCAATGTTGTGGCAAAAAGTTCATCTTCGTTGAATCCACGTTGAGAAGTTAAACCTCCGAAGCGATACAGTTCATTTTCAAAAATCTCATCTGCCGAGTAAAATTCGGTATAATTGGCTATGCGTATAACATGACGTTTTGCAAGTGGGATGAAGTATTCTATTCTAAATTGCCCTCGAAGAACAAGAGAAGTTATTGTTTGAGAGGTATCACTTAGTGTTGATTTGCGCGTTCCTGCACTGCCAGTGAATGACATGATCGATCCCTTTGTTGGGTTTGGTAGATAATCTACGCGGCGTCGTACATACGAGAGGCCGTAATTGTTTGATTTCGTGCTGCCTAATTTATTGAAGGATGGATTGTTTAAACCTCCGGATAAAACGGTCGAGGACATGTTTTGATAAAATGCTTTCAGGAAGCTTCCGTGATTCATGAAATACTGAACGCCAATTGTAGATTGGAGCTCTAAGAAGGAAGTGTCACGCTTGTATAGGTTAAAGTTTCCGTCAATCCCAAAGGCGGTTTTAAATAAGAATGGAAAGTTCAAATGCGATTTCAGGGATTGCGTCTGATCTCGAATACTTTGCCATCTGAGATCTAGCAGTTCACCTTTTCGCAGAATATTTAAAAGCTTTAGGTTGATTTCTCCAGTCACGGAGAGTTTTGTGGTTAGTGGGTTCGGTTGAAGACCAATGACACCATTCACTGAGCTGATTGGGGTACTTTTAAGGTATACGAACAACTCCGCGCCGTTTTTGGCAAACAATATTTCGTGTGGTTTAATCTCTTCTATAAACGACACCTGTATTACTTGATCACTTATTGATAAGAGTAAATCTTCATTGTAAAAATCACCAACGTGAATATCGATCAGGCTCTGCACATAGCTCAGGCCGATGGAAGAGTCACCCCTTACATGTATTTTTGACCATGAATATTGCGGGCCGCGATCAATTTTAAGGGTTGCGTCGAGACGATTATTCTCAAAAGAGACATCTACTAGTTGTAACGCTACGAAGGGGTATCCGTTATTTAAGAAAGCATCTTGAATCGTCTTCATTGTTGATGAAAGGGCACGCGGAGTGAATTCGAGATTGGCAACAAGGCGTTCATTTACGCTCGAGTTATTTTTTAAAAAACGTAAGTCTTCTGGTTTTAGGTTGATTAATGCAGATTCGAATTCTGGGCCGGGAACAAAGTCAACAACGGCGATTCTGTTTTCAAAGGTTAGTGCGTCAATTGATGCGAGTAAGAATCCATTAGAAATAGCATCCAGCTGTAGCTCTTTGAGATACTTCGTTAATGCCATACTATCCTTGAAATCAGTCCTCGGGTGCTTGATATATTGTTCATAACCTCCGGCTACATACTCTAGCTGGTAAGTTTTTTGTGCCTTCATTGAGAGGGAACACAATAGCATAAGAATCAAACAGAGTATGCGCATCAGTACATATAACGATTAGAAAATTACGTTATTTCATAGAATAACCAACCGATTGTGAATAAATAAATTTCACTTCTTCATGAAATTTATCGTAATTTTGTCGTTATATTGTTTAGCAACAACAAAGTAAAACCCTTATATTAATTAAATCAGACGACCATGAAAAGAGTATTGGCTTTAGCACTTACCGGTTTGATGTTCACAGCACTATTAGCTGCTTGTGGGTCATCAAAAGGAGGACATTGTGATGCATATGGAAATTCGAATGCTTCTACTACAGCTGTAGATAGCGCAGATATCCCTTCGTAAATAGCATCTCCAACTATTTAACAAGATCATCTTTTGGATGATCTTTTTTTGTGCCATATAGTTTCGATAGGC
>JBLHPQ010000075.1:0-16348 GCA_047624355.1 Flavobacteriaceae bacterium
GTCCGTAGGGGAAAAGAGTGCCAAACTGAAGATTGAACGCGTTGAACGTCCTGTTTTCACAAATAACATGGTTGTTTTTGGAATTCTCACCTTGGTTCTTGCCTTGATATTTTATACTTCAAGCATGAAGGGGAAATATTGGAAGAAGTTCTATATCGTGGTTCCTTCTCTGTTGCTTTGTTATGTCATCCCAGCCATTCTTGATATGCTCGGATTGATCTCTAAAGAATACACTGATTTCTATCCAATGGCCCGTGATTACATGCTGCCCGCCGCGTTAATTTTAATGACGATTGGAATTGATTTTAAAGGAATTCTAAACCTCGGCCCGAAAGCATTAATCATGTTCGGTACAGCGACGGTTGGAATCATAATCGGCGGACCAATTGCCATCATGATTTATTCGAATATCGATCCGTCAGTTGTTGGTGGAGAGGGTAGTGGTGCTGCATGGCGTGGATTTGCAACACTTGCCGGAAGTTGGATTGGTGGTGGAGCTAATCAGGCGGCAATGCTCGAAACATATGGTTATCAGCAGGATTTATATGGTAAAATGGTAACGGTTGATATTGTTGTTGCCAATTTGTGGATGGCCTTCTTGTTATGGGGAGCAGCGCGTGCAGAGAAATTCGATAAGTGGTTGAAAGCAGATAGTTCGTCTATCGAGAAATTGAAAACTTCGATGACTAAGTATGAATCGTCCATTGCGAAGAAACCAACCTTGACGGATTACATGGTGATTCTCGGATTGGCATTCAGTGTTGTTGGAATTGCACATTTAGCGGGAGGTTACCTCTCAGGACTGTTTCCGAGCGATTCGCCCTTTGGTAAGTCATTCTTCTGGATTGTAGTTATCGCAACAACCGGTGGATTGATCTTGTCAGCCACGAAATTGCGTAAATACGAAGGAGCGGGAGCATCGAGAATTGGATCTATCTTTATTTACTTCTTGGTCGCGACGATCGGAATGAAAATGGAACTTGCTGAAGCCGTTAAGGAGCCGCAATTAATCCTTGTTGGGATAATCTGGATGCTTGTACATGTTGGTTTATTATTTATCGTTGGAAAAATTATTAAGGCGCCATTCTTCTTTATCGCAGTAGGATCAAAAGCAAATGTGGGAGGAGCAGCCTCTGCACCAATTGTAGCAGCCGCCTTTCATCCTTCATTAGCAAGTGTTGGAGCAATCTTAGCGGTTGTAGGATATGCTCTAGGAACGTATGGGGCGATCCTTGCGGCTGAGTTGATGAGATATGTCGCTCCAGTGTAGAAAGTTGGACTCGGTTGTTGCCCAACGTGAACCTGTCAGTGCGAGTGGCTAACTTTGAGTTTTCGAAAAGGGAGGTGTATCGAGAACAGAAGGTCTTCAAAACGATTTGACATTATGTCTCTCTTAAATTCAATAATCCACAGTAAATCGATTACTCGTTGTATGCTCAATAGGCGTTCCATCTAGACTGATAACGAACGTAGACAAATGATAACTAACTTCTGGTAGCATACCTCCACGCTCTTGAATCCACATGGTGCTAATAATCTGATTGCCCTTTTTCTCAACTTTAGGGGTAAAGAATGTTTCTCCACCTTCAATAAATCTTTCAGGTTCTGAGCTAAGATCATGTTCGTAATGATTGAGGACCTCTTCATGATAGGCTTCAGTAATCTCGAGCATCTTGCTTTTGAATCCACTATTTACCAAAACTAATTGGGTGGTTTTAGCATCGAATGTGATTTCTTTCCCTTTAAAGAAGTAGCGCGCTCCACCACAACCTCTATCATGGGCAAAGAAGCCAACGATGAATAGGTTCTTTATTCCATAGCTCGAATCGATGCAGACGTCGTTCAAATCGATTTCGCCATATTCAGTTTGAAGTTGATTTATTATTGTTGCTCTATAATCTGTAACAGCTTGATTATCTGTAGTTATATTATTTCCTTCAGAGGAAGTTGTTGTCGAGCTGCAGCTATAAATGACTAGACTCAATAAAGTGATTGATGTAAAAATGATTTTCATAATGCAGGCTTGGATAATGATTTATCTTCAGTACAATCCAGCTTGACATTTGTTCGAATCAACCTAAAATGTGACGTTCATTTGTCACCGTTATTTGCCGCTCACTCGTTGCTGCTTCTTGAGAAGCTTTTTGGTTTGCTTTAACGATTTTGTCTTCTTCCAAGGGCCATGACCGGGAATAACAAGGTCGACTGAGCCGTATTTTTTAATCAATAAATTGATTCCAGTATACCAGCTAGAAAGGTCAGCGTCTCCAGTATAACCTAGTGAATTGGCTTGATAGCTTTTCACAAAACAACCGCCAAACAATATGTTTTCCTTTTCAAGATGCACTACAATATTATCGGGTGAATGTCCTGCCCCTGGAAAGAAGATGGATATTTTCCGACCAGCGATTATAAAAGTCGTATCGCCCTTAAAGGTATTTCTAGCCGCTTCTTCGTTTCGCTCCTTGCAGATCATTTTAGTTAGTTCTGTGGAATATGTTTTCACCCCAATTGAGTCCAGATAATCTAACCCTGCCGTGCGATCTGCATGAAAATGCGTTGAGATACTGAGAATGGGAATCGCAGCATTTTTGACGAACATTGAGTCGAGTAAATTCGGCAATTGACTACTATCCCATGGTGTATCGATCATCACGATTCCGGCAGACGTTACGATGTAAATGCTATTGGATGATACTTGGCTCCCGTTGTATTCTTGATAAGTTGAATAGAGGTATACTGAATCGGTGAGTTGCACAATTTTCAGCTGACTTAGCCCATTGAAAGAAATAATCAAGAAGAGTGCTAATGCTAGCCTATACACCGGTATCAACAGATTGAAGCTCAACAAGACGCGCATAAATTCCTTTAGAAGCAATGAGTTCATCATGCTTCCCATGTTCAGCCATTGCTCCTTTGTCGATCACATATATTTGATCTGCAGAACGAATGGTTGAAAGACGGTGAGCAATAACAATTGACGTCCGATCTTTCATTAATCGTTGCAGCGCTTCTTGTACCAGTTTCTCTGATTCTGAATCGAGTGCAGATGTCGCTTCATCAAGGATGAGAATCGTTGGGTTCTTCAAAATTGCACGTGCAATAGCAATGCGCTGTTTTTGTCCACCTGACAATTGAATACCTCTGTCACCAACTTCCGTTTCCATTTGATCAGGAAATGTGGATATGAATTCCCAAGCATTGGCTTGTTTTGCTGCTTCGATAATTTCTTCTTTCGTGGCATCTTCACGTCCGAAAGCAATGTTTTCTTGAATGGACCCAGCGAACAATATAACCTCCTGTGGAACAATTGCCATGTGTTTCCTAAGATGATGGACATCTATCTTCTCGATTGGAAGACCATCAAACTCGATTGAGCCTGCTGTTGTTGAATAGTAATGTAAAAGTAAGGAAGCAATGGTTGATTTTCCAGCGCCTGAGGCCCCTACAAGTCCAATAGTTTGATTTTGTTGGACATTGATACTTAAATCCTTTAATACTTCAATGTCTGGGCGTTGAGGGTAAGCAAACTGAACATTTTTAAAAACAATTGAGCCATTGATTTCTGGTGTTTCATCACCTTTAAGTAATTCTTGTTCACTTTCGTTTTGAATGAGCGACATTAAGTTTTCTGTAGCACCTATTGATTTTTGGATGCTCGCGTAGAGATTAGGAATTCCTCCAACCGAAGCTCCCATCATTGCTGTGTAGATGATGAAGGTGAAAAATGATTCTGGATCTAGTTCTGGATTAGGACCCTGAGTCATCAACACTCCTTGCCAAATGACGAAGACGATGGCTCCGAATACCGCGAAAATAATAAATGAAATAAATGCGCCTCTCCAAAGTCCACTTTTGATATTGAGTGACTTAATAGATTCGATGGCTCCTGTGAACTTGCCGATCAACATCCCTTCATTGGTAAAAGACTTGACGTTAGATATTCCCATCAAGGATTCCTCGAGGATTGAATTAGATTTTGCTGATTCGTCCTGCGCTTCTTTGGATAATTTCTTTATGAATCGACCGAAAATAACGGCGATTATTGCTACTACAGGTACCGTTGCAAGCATCATCAATGCAAGCTTCCAAGAGATAAAGGCCAAGACCACAATCGTTCCAAAAACAGTCACTAAGGATCGGAAAAACTCAGCAATAGTGGTTTTCAATGTTTCTTGAACTTGCGTGATATCTGCAGACATTCTGCTGGTCAGTTCTCCAACTTTATTTTTGTTGAAGAAATCCATCGGCATATAGATCAAGCGAGAAAAAGCATCCTTTCGAACATCTCGCAACGTTTTTTCAGTGACATTGGTGAAGATCACGACGCGAAAGAAGGAGAAAACCGCTTGACTAAAGAATAGAATAACAAGCGCTAAGATTACAAAAGTTACCTGATCCAGTCCAGTGGAAGATGCAATTTCAGCAATTTCTCCAGGATTTGAAGATCCTTGTCCGAGTAATTGTCCCATTAAGTAAGGGAAAATCATTCCAGTTGATGTCGAAAGAATAAGGAAAATCCATCCAATTACAAACATTCCGCGGTACGGACGCATGTATTTGAATATACGCTTAGCCTTCTTAATACTATCTTTGCTAGGTTTCTCAACCTTTTCTGCTCTTTTTCTTGCCATTAAACCTACTTTGTAAAGCAGTACAAAAATACTCTACTCGATGAGTAATAGCGAAATTTTTCAAATTTTTGTCGAAAGGTTTTGGTGAATAGAAAAAAACCGTATCTTTGCAGTCCAATTTTCGAAGTCACGAATTAAGAATATATAACATGAGTAAAAGAACATTTCAACCGTCGTTAAGAAAGAGAAGAAATAAGCACGGATTCCGTAGTCGTATGGCTACTGCGAACGGGAGGAAAGTCTTGGCTGCTCGTCGTCGTAAAGGAAGAAAGAAAGTTTCTGTTTCTAGCGAAAGAATGGCGAAGCGTTAAGCGGAACCTTCTAAAAAATATTGACCGATGTTCTTTAATGAGCATCGGTTTTTTTTATTTTTGTAACTTGGATGCAATACGCTCAACTTTAAATTACTACATATGAAAATTACTTTACTTTCTTTGATCGGATCCTGTACATTTGCCTTTGGCAGTATGGCACAAGTTCAATCGAGCGAACAAGACGCGGTAGCTAAAGAAACTGCAAGGCCGACTGTACAGTCAGGCAATGACAATGTGCAACGTGCAACACCCTTTTGGACAGAAGATTTTGCAGCCGGATTTCCTGCAACTTGGACAATAATGGATACTTCTGGGATTTGTCCTTGGACTTATTCTGACGATGGTAGTTGGGGGAACTTTAATGGTAATGGAGCAACTGCGGGAGCTGCACCAATGAACTCAACAACTGCGGCCAACGGCTTTTTGATTTGTGATGCAGATTCTGCTAATCACTTTACCTATGGTCAGCCTTCTGGATCGAACTATCAGTATTTAAGTAGTTATTTCCAGACAGATGCAATTAACTGCTCTGCTGAGCCGTCAGTTATATTATCATTTGAGCAAACATATCGTTACAACAATGGAGTTGAAATGAATGTTATGGTGAGTAATGATAACGTTACTTGGACGGTTTATGATGTTTCTCTTGGAGTGGCTAACAATACTGAATCTATGGATCCCGTAGCGGTTGCGCTGAATATTTCTGCAATAGCGGCGAACCAACCAACAGTTTATATTCGCATTGGATGGAGTGCCCGTGTATACTTCTGGATGATCGATGATATGGCTTTGAGTCCATCAGACCCAAATGATGTAGTATTGAATGATGCATGGTGGGGAATGGGAACATTTGATTACCAAATCTATAGAATCCCTGTTTCACACGCAACGCCAATTAATTTTCAATCTTCATTGACAAACAACACAGGAGGAACCTTAACTGGTTGTGAAGTAGCTGTTGATGTATCGGCAACTGGTTCTGTCTATAGCGGAACAACGAACGCATTGGATCTAACTTCGAGTCAAACGGATACTGTAATGTCAACAACGACTTGGACGCCAAGTGCGGAAGAGGAGTACACGGTATCGTATGTTGCGTCAACAACATCCGGAGTCGATGGAAACTTGTTAAATAACAATTTCAGCGATAATGTGATCATTACGACATCGGTTATGGGATTAGATAATATTCCCACTGGATTGGTGAACACGGCTGGTATTTCGAACTGGTCAACAAACACAGGTCAGCAATTTAAAATAGGAAACCTTCTTCAGGTTACGGTTGACGACAACGTTGAGTGCATGGAAATTGGAATTACCGATGATACTCAAAACGATGGAAAAACCATTTACGGTGAAGTTTATGCTTACAACGAAAGCACGACATCGTTCGAGTTAAGAGGATTTACTGATGATTACACACTTACTACTGCGGATTTAGGAACGGTTCTAAGTTTGGAAATGTTGCAGATTGGCGACGTTTATGCTGACGAAGAAATTCTTATTGTCGCGGGTCACTATGGTGGAGACGTAAGTGGTAGTGATGATGTTAGATTCATGTACGGACAAGCCGTTCCACAAGGAATGGTGCTTGGGTATAATGCTGCTGGAGATTTATTATCATTAACAACGCCAAGAGCGCTTGTTGTACGTGCGAACTTTAGTTGTGGTCTTGGGTTATCTGAAACTACGAATGACATTATCATCTCGGCATATCCAAACCCAGCATCAGATCAGTTGACTATTAGTATTGACCAATATCTGTCTTCAGCGAACGTAAGTCTAGTTGATTTAAATGGACGTGTTGTTTTGACTCAAGCAGTTGAAGCTGGGCCTAAAGCAATCACTTTGAATACAAATGGATTATCGAACGGAATGTACACGTTACGTGTTCAATCTAATGAACTTGTATCTACACTTAAAGTAGAGGTAGCTCACTAGATCAATTCGAATAAAAAATAAACCCTGACATTTTGAATTGACGTTGATCAGTTCAAAATTGTCAGGGTTTTCTCGTTTAACTAGATCGTTTTCAATAAATCTAGGGATTGAAATAATTCCAGTTTAGAAGGGCCTTAAGTTTATATGCTATTGCGGGAATGCTATGTCCTCAAAGATCTTCTGCCACCGTCCAGTGAATGTATCTCCAATCATATAACGTCCAGAATCAACATTAATTTATGGTAATTAACATTGGTGAGGATCTATTCTTCAAATGATCACTGCGGATGAATATGTCTTCCGAAGATTATTCGTAACTTAAAGTAATAACCTACCAAAACCACAACTATGTTAGTCAAAACATTTGGCGCAGCCGTATTCGGCATTGACGCTACTGTAATTACCATCGAGGTCAATTTAGCCCAAGGAATCAACTTCTTCCTTGTAGGGCTTCCTGACGCAGCCGTTAAAGAGTCTCAACAGCGAATTAAGGCTGCACTCACCAATAATGAATTCCGATACCCAGGAAAGGAGATAACGATCAACATGGCCCCTGCAGATATGAGAAAAGAAGGATCAACATTCGATTTACCGATTGCTATAGGAATTCTGGCAGCAAGTGAACAGGTGAGTGGTGTACACTTAGAAGAGTATATGTTGCTCGGTGAACTTTCACTTGACGGCGAAATCAAGCCTATGTCTGGAATACTTCCTATTGCGTTAGAGGCGAAAGCGCGTGGTTTTAAAGGAATTGTAATTCCATCAGAAAATGCACCAGAAGCGATTATGGTAGACGGTATCCAGATTATCCCCGTGAAAATGTTGCAAGAGGTTATTGGTTTCTTGAATGACACAAGTACAATAACTCCGCTTCAACCAGAGGACATCAAGAATCTGAATGCTGAAAAAAACTATGAAATTGACTTTAGCGATGTTAAGGGACAAGAGAATATCAAACGAGCATTTGAAATTTCGGCGGCAGGTGGACACAACATAATTCTTATAGGCCCTCCAGGTGCTGGAAAATCAATGCTTGCAAAACGCCTTCCAACGATTCTTCCATCGATGTCATTGTCAGAAGCGCTCGAAACAACTAAGATTCATTCTGTTGTAGGCAAACTGACGAAAGGACAACCGTTGGTATTGCAGCGACCATTTAGAAAACCGCATCATACAATTTCAGATGTCGCGTTGGTTGGTGGTGGAAGCTATCCGCAGCCAGGAGAAATATCATTGGCGCACAATGGAGTATTGTTTTTAGATGAACTCCCTGAATACAAGCGAACGGTCTTAGAAGTCATGCGTCAACCCATGGAAGACCGTATGGTCACGATTTCTCGTGCAAAGTTCACCATTGATTATCCTGCCGGATTTATGCTCGTGGCCGCTATGAATCCCTGTCCCTGTGGATATCATAATCATCCTGAACGAGATTGTACCTGCGGAAGTGGTGTCGTTCAGCGCTATTTAAACAAGGTTTCAGGGCCTCTGCTGGATCGAATTGATCTTCACATTGAAGTAACACCAGTTTCTTATAACGAGCTCAGAGATGACCGTGTGGAGGAATCAAGTGCATCTATTCGGAAGAGAGTACTAGCAGCAAGAAACATTCAAACCCGAAGATTCAAGGCGAACACTTCGATGCCCAATGCGAGCACTGAGGCTCTCGAAATGCCGACTTTGGCTATCAATGCCAATTCAGAGATGTCCTCACGACAAGTAAGAGAATATTGTCAATTAGATAAATCTTCTGCCGAGATTTTGAAAAAGGCGATGGATCGTTTTGGATTTAGTGCTCGTGCTTATGATCGGATATTGAAAGTCGCTAGAACGATAGCGGATTTGAATGGGGCCGAGCATATTGGTGTTGGTGAGATCGCAGAGGCCGTTCAGTATAGAAGTTTGGATCGGAAAGAGTGGGGGAATTGAATGGATGATGCGTAACCAGGAGAATAGTATTCTGATATGGAACGAACAC
This sequence comes from Flavobacteriaceae bacterium, assembly GCA_047624355.1. GTDB lineage: Bacteria > Bacteroidota > Bacteroidia > Flavobacteriales_D > Crocinitomicaceae > UBA4466. The sequence continues at coordinate 8,868 of JBLHPQ010000075.1, forward strand.
GGATATCGAAAAAACACACTTCTTTGAAAAAAATGAACTTGAGACAGACAATTAGTCGAGTGACGATCTTAAGTCTTATTCAAATATACATCCAATCATCTCCTTAAGGAGTAAAAAGTGTATTCAATTATTCTTGAATTACGACTTAGAAAGTGGATCACTTTACCGTTATCTATATTAATTTCGAACTACGTCTGACCCTCATCTTGGAGTGCATAAAATGGTATTTGAGTTAAACTTTATTTCTGGTCTTGGGATGTACATTTCTCCTCTTAATCTAGAATGTATAATCCACTCGACCCGTTGTCTTTCGAGGCATTCAATTTATTGACAACATTTTTTCGTCTCATTACGATTAATCGATGCTCGGGAGCATATTCTAGACCTTCATCATAAATTTCAATTGCCTTTTCATATTTTTTTAGGCGATAATAATACGTTGCTTTTTCAGCATAAAGCATCCCAATAAAGTCTTGATCTAAAACCTCTTCATCCTCCATCGAACTTCTCATTTCTAAAGCGCGCTCAAAATAGAGATGGCCATTGTCTTCGTCGTTGTCAATGTAATACGCATTAGAAATCTCAGCATAAGAGTAGAAATAGAACATTTTATAGAAATTATGGTTTTTTAGAAATGGATATTTGTTGGCAAAACTGTCCATCTGAACCACGAGTTCTTCTGGTTCATATTTGTCATGGAGAACGCGCATTATGCTTCTGGTTAAATGCAATTGAGTAGTTACATTCTCTGGATTAATCTCATGGGCTTTCTCAATATATTCGAGTTGCTTTTTCAAGTTGTAAGCATTTGAATAGTATTCAGCCATTCCAACAAAGTAAATTTCAGAAATTTTTTCTCTGAGAATCGAATCCTTCAGGTTTGTTGATAAATAGTGGTAAGAGGAATCGATGAATTTGCGCTTACCGTGATCGATAAGCTCAACTTGGAGCGCACGAGCATACTCGTAGATGATCTTATTGTGATCTACCTCTGTCAGGTTCGCATATTCCTTCATATACCGAACGCTTTTCATGTTATTGAATTTCGCATCGTCGAGCAAAACAGAGAGCACCTCTACCTTAAATAAAATGGTTTTATCAGAAGGATATAGATATTCTGACTTGGAAATTGAGTTTAGGGCTTTCTCATAAGCACTTTCTTCATACTCGATAATGGTTTGATTAAAGTATTGCAATCCCGCGAGTTCTCGAAGGTTAATTGTTTGATCTTTATAATAATATTCATTGTAGATAGCTCTATCGCCTTTCTCCTTAATTTCTGAGGCATCAACTAATTTATATTCTCTCAATATGTCGACGGCTTTGCTTATATCTCTTCTTCCCGGGACATAGTAACCTTCCTTTGGTGCTGTCATCTCGACAGTAATCCCTTTTGTCGAAGGATATGCAATAATATAAACATGCGTCGGTAATTCCTGAATATTATATGGGATACCGAATTCTTCCAACGTAAAAGCAAGTAAAGCAGTTGCAGATAAACAATTGTATTCACCCAATTCAAAGATTCGATTGAAATCTGAAATGGCCTCATATTTCGTCAAAAACGTTGCATGGATTGCCTTATGAATTGCTTTTATTTTTTTTACGGCGGATAATTCATGCACTTCTTCCTCTCGAAGTTTTTCGAAAAATCCATTCAACGTTTGTTGAATATTATTGAATTTAATTTCATTGGCACCAACCTGACCCGCCAGAAAAATTTCCAAATTCGACGGTACTGAATCGGTGACTACCTCATATTCATAAAGGGAGTTATACTCTTCTGGAAACGACTGATTCGATTGTGATGTTGCTTTATTAGTAAGGAGACCAAATAGCAGAGAAAGGATCAGTGTCGTGAGCAGGGACTTCATTAGGGAACTTTAAATTGCATAATGAAAGTAGCTATATAGTCTGAGTATTTCAAATAAACACGATTGATTATGATCTACAAATGGAACTAACCCAAGTAGTAGGGGACAGAGTACAAAAAAAGAGACTGCCTTTGCAGACAATCTCTGAGTAAGGTGAAAGCTAATTTACAGTTTTTCTATACGTCTTGTGATCGTTCCTTCGTCTGTTACGATGACTAGCAAGTACAATCCTGATTGTAATTGCTTAAGATCAAAGCTGAACCCACTTTGATTACCTGCACCTTCCTTAACAATTTCACCGAGCATGTTTACAACGTGATATTCTCTGATGATACTCTCTACGGAAATAACGTTGAATATTCCTGTACTTGGATTAGGGTAGACCTGAACACCTTTTTCGTTAGAAGTTATATCTGGTGGGCATTCTCCTAGGCAATCTCCATGATTCAAGTGTGCTTGAAGCGCATTGATATTTACACAAAGTGAATTTCCATTGTGACAGATAGCTACTTTATTGGGGTTACCATTACAGCCAATCGGGCTAATTGCATCTACATTCTGAATTAAAATGTCGTCACATCCGTAGCGTAAAATCTGAAGAGAAACTTGCTCTGTTCCCGCTGTAGAGAAAACAATATTTGTAGGACTTGGACTCGTACTGCTGGAAGGCGTCGCATTTGGGCCAAAATTCCATATGTAAGATGCTCCATCTGGTGTAACGCCAGTATAGCTGAAGTCATAACTGATATCGAGTGATGCGCAGGATCGATTCCATTCGAACTGAACATCTGGCTGAGGATATTCTCTCAATGTATTCATTACTGTATTCGTGACAACTGCTTCATTCAAATCGAAATAGATAGCTGCAACATTGTCAATGATTGTACCTTCAATTACACCAGGTTTGGCTTTGATTCTGAACATTATATAGCCCTGACTTCCGGCAAGATCGACGCTTAATGGGGGAAGTTGAATGTCATTTAATTCTAAAATCAGTTTATTTCCTGGAAGAACAGACACCTTGTCTACCGTATGACTTGAAGCTAAAAGCTGGAGGGTGGATAAATCTAAATCATCATCCAGAAGATCTTTGACTACCACGTTTACAGCTGGTGCATTCCCTTCATTTTGGAAGTGGATTCTATAGGTCAAGACTTCATTTCTCTCAATGTTGTTCTCCGGACCACAGCTTCGTGGATTCACTAACAGCTTGTCGTTGGGATCGATTGCACAGTTTACAAACTCAGTAATTTCTGTTTCCTCCTGACAAGTTCCTCCGACGGAAGCACTTGTTGACAAGTTAGAATTCAGCGTTCCAGCGTCAATTGTTACAGTTGCACATACTGTACAGGTTTGACCAGGACCAAATGATCCAGTGTAATTAAGTGTAATTGTATTTGTTACTGGATCAATTAAAGTACTTCCACAGGCAGAAAAAGCTGAACCAATCATAAGGTTTTGATCTAAGTCCAAAGTGAATATCGGATTGTCTGTGGTCATACCGTTGTTGGAAATTGTCATGCAGTAATCTTGTGTAATACTCGGGCATGGAGCAGAAGCTGGATACGTATAGTTTGGATAAAGGGATATTTCTAGATCACAATTGTTAGAGGTCAGACAAAAGTCATTGTCGTCTGAATTTGGGGGCACGACAATGGGGCTGTATTGAACTGGCGGTAAGTTCGGATTTCCGGGACAATCGTCCGAAACCTCAAAAGTCGTTCCCGTCAAATAAGGTGTTATTGTGTACGTTCCAGCAGGAACCCCCATAGTATAGTCTCCATTGGGTTGAGTTTGTGCAAAATAGACATCTCCCAAACTTTCTTCAATCTGAACAAAGAAGTTGTCTAATGGATAATCTACAAATCCATCGCCATTGTCATCACAATTACAATCTTGGTTAACATCGTAGCCCACGGTGCCACTAATTTCATGTTCTCCTGGTAGATCAGCAGAGCAAGCGCATCCTGTGGTGTAATTTAAATCTCCCTCTGTAATCTGGTAACATTCATTTACGGGCAGTATGAATACATCTTCATGACCAGATGGCCATTGAATACGGATTGTTACAACTCCTGTGTGTTCTCCGAATCCAAAATGCACATCATGTGGAGAACCATCGCTGGTTTGAATATGGCGCACTTGTGTACAACCAACCTCTCCTGCTGCATTTGTAAACGAAGTCATGGTCGCAATAATTTTTGCACCTTCTGCTGAAAGGGCTGTCATTCGAGGGTCCCCACTAGTTCCTGCAACTGTAAATCCATAATCTTGGTGCGAGCCAGCTAACTTCAGTTTGATCCAATTGTTGGAATTCCCCAGATTTTCGTATAAATAGTTGTTCATATCATTGTTGAAGAAGTTGCTTACGTATAGATCAAGGTCTCCATCATTGTCTGCATCTGCAAAGGCAGCATTACCTGTTTCATGATCAGTTTCTGTTCCCAGACTTGGAAATTCATTAGACGCATTTGAGAATATGATTCCTCTCTCGTTGTTGTAAAGTGTTTTAGTCTGAAGTGACGGAACATAAACATCCTGATCTCCGTCATTATCGTAATCACCCCAAGTTACATTTGAATTTGGAACGGTTGGATCTGTTGCAATTAACAGATTGTCTACATGAAAATACTTGCCGTTATTCAGATTGTTGTATAGAACACCATGAGGATAACCGAAAAAGTACAGGTCGAGGTCGGTATCGTTGTCGTAATCAACCATCGTAACACCATATGCTAACGGACTAACATTGGTAAGATCAAGATCAAGAACAGCTTTCTGGAATCCGAATTCACCATCTCCGAGGTAAAGTCTAAGCTTCTCAGCACCAACGCCGCCGGCAATTGCAATATCTTGAAAACCGTCTTCGTTGATATCACCTGTTGTAGAGGTACCAAAACTTATGGCATCTACATATATATCCGTCGTGTTTCCTGTTACGAGTGTAAAGGTACCATCACCATTCCCTTCATAAACATGTACGTTATTCGGGTTGGTTGTAGCTAGTATATTACCGAAAACAAAATCGAGATCACCGTTCGCATCGAAATCAGCAACACTACCTTTCCGAAGTAAACCTGGAGGTAAAGCTGCTATCAAACTTGGAACAAAGGATAAATTCCCTGTGTTTTCGTAAAAAGTCAACTCATTCAATTCATTAATTGCTATGTAATCCTTGGTTCCATCATTATTGAAATCTCCCCATCCAATGTTGCGGGATCTCAAATTGTTCGTTTCAAAACCTGGCATAGACACATTCACAAAATCACTTAAATCACCGCACATGTTTTCATACATATGAAATTCAGCCATTGGATCTTGCGGCGTTGGTGCATTTGTCCCATTGAAAATATCCAGATCAAGGTCATTATCATAATCAATCCAATTGAGTTCAAAAGATCCCATTCCATCAGTTACATGAGATCCTGTAAGAATGCGATCAAACTGAGTTGGTTGTGCATTTTGTACTAATAAATATGCATCATATCTGCTTTTCGCTTCAATAACAGCTGCTTCTACGTCAATACGACGCACTTCAGTCCGCAGCCTATCTTGTTCAAGTAAAGCGGTTTGGAAATAATTCGCATTCGTTCCTGCGCTGATAACATTGACCCCAGTAAGGTTGAAAATCTCGATGCACTCATTAACATCTAGATTTGGGTTCACTGAAAGCATCAGTCCGATTGCACCAGTCACTATCGGGGCACAGAAAGAGGTGGTTCCAAATTCAGTTCCGATAGCTGCACTCGACGGAGAAATCACATCTACCTGATCATTTACTGTGAGTAATTTATCATAAAATGTCTCGTTGCCAGGAACTGCGTCGCAATCATATCCTGTGTTGCCCCAGAGAATATGGTCAGTCAAATTGCTGTTTCCAGTTACAGAAATAACATTGTCGTACGAAGCAGGGTATAGGTATCCATTTGAATTCCCTGTATAATTTGGATTACATGCTATATCGTTAAAAAGTGCTGTACTGCATCCGCCACCGACCCAGGAGTGGTTGGCAGCTGCAATAGTGCCATTGCCAGCAGCTACAACGATTATAACACCCTTTTCGGCAACTTTATCGTAAAACAATTGTTCAGTGGTTGAATAAGTACAACCACTCGTCATACTAATGTTAACCACTCTCACACCACGCGCTATTTGCTCTTGAATATTTAGTGTGAATGATCCATAGCCGACATATAGTCGAGAATCGTAACCAACACCAGCGCAATAAGCATATGGACCGCAAATCCCATTATTAGGTTGAGCGGCGATTGTACGCCCTACTCCATACGCATGAGAGTGAGTAGCTCCAGTGAAGTTTAGCCCTGTTCCTATTTCAATGGACCCATCGAGGTCGGTTTGTGCATTGAGGCTCGGATCTCTCAACCACAAATCTACCTGACCTAATTTAACTCCCGGGGTACTCTCTGTTATTTGCCATGCTTGTGGAACGTTGATATGTTCCAGCGAAGGTACAGCGATGTAATCTGTTGGAGTGGCCAATACTTCTCCTAATCCAACACTTTCAACAAGTGGAAAGTAATTTAGCGCACTCAAATCTGTAAACAAGCCTCCAGTACCATCGTCCTCAACATAGTATATATTCTTAAGCGCCGGTTCTTCCTGAAACATCGGGAACTCCTTCAGAAACATCGTTACCGTGTAATTATCGAAAACCGCTTGTACTAAAGGGTTTGAAAACTCTAATCTCAATATACCATTGTCGTCTTCAATTAGTGGAACGTCCGCAGGGTTGGTAATTTCAATTCGTAAAGCACTTTGTGCGATCGATTCAGAATTAAAAAATAGGATACAACAAAAGAGTAGTAGAAGTTGTGTGAGAGTAGTCTTCATATTAGAGTATTTAAATGATGCTTATTTTCAACTTAGATGGATTAAATCTGTTTCTGACATCCATATACTAAGTAGTGGTCGAAGATGAGATTAAAATACCTAGACGCCTTATTCTACAAGTGAAATGTGACGAAGGACCGCTAAATAGTGATGAAGTTTTATTCTTTCATGAAGAAAATTGGAATTACAGTATGAGATAGACTTCCGATTATTTCAAGAGCGTTTCTCAAATTCGAGTATTAGAATAAAATGAAAAGGTATTTATTGAGTATCCTAATATAGGAGCAGTACAGTTTTTTCTACCGCAGCGCTAGATGAATAAAATAATTGAATAGATACGTCTCTCATTAAAAAGCGTTAGTGCTAAGTCCTGCTCTTTGAGGATGCCATTTCTTATACCGAAGGGAAGTTCATTTTTTCTTAGTGAGAATCCTCACTTATTTAACCAAATTGTTCTTGAGTGCGTGCTTAATTACGCCAACAACATTTCTACATCCGATTTTCTTGTTGAGTTCAGTGCGTTGGTTCTCAACGGTTCTCCTGCTCTTACCAAAAATATCAGCTATTTCAATAGATGTATGTTCCTTATAGATCAACTTTATGAGCTCAATATCAAGCTTCGTTAACGGTTGTGAAATGCGTTTATCGCGCGCCAATTCATTCTGCCGTTTGATTTCAGCCTTTCTTTTGGGAGTATTCATAAATTACCTAATTAGTCAGGCCAATATATGGATGTCATTCAATTTGATGGTCTAT
>JBLHPQ010000076.1:0-16340 GCA_047624355.1 Flavobacteriaceae bacterium
AAAATAAATAGAAATCGAATCATAATATTTAGTTCTTGAACGCAATACTACATTGCAAATAACGGTGGTGTAATCCCAATTGGGATTATCCACCTTATGTGTTCATTCCCAAATTTAAAGAATCCACTTGACTTTTATGTTCTTGACAGCAACGTTTTGTATGTATTGAAAATAATCATTTATCCCATAATTGTCACCATAAAGAAATGTTTCACTTACAAAATCTGATTTCAGAAAACGATTACAAAAGCCTTACACACTAAAAGGGAAAGCTATTTTCTTACGATTCCAGTCCTTCCAACCACTGTTTTGTTATCCAATAGCTTAACTAAGTAAATCCGGCTTTTTAGGTCGCTAATTTTAATTGATTCGGTGGATTGAGTAAAGTTTGATTAGTAGTAAGCGTAAATCAAGAACTAAGCTAAGTTAGTTGATTATATCTTTTGAATCAAGTGGCGCTTTCACTTCTTTAATATGAATATCGCGCTGTGGGAAAGGAATCGTTAAGCCATTCTCTTCTAACCTCTTGTAGACGATTCGACGAAGATCAGATTTTACATTTTCAATTCTGAACGTGTTTTTTGACCAAAACATCATGTCAAATTGGAGCGCTGATTCGCCAAAATCCACAAATCGAACAAACGGCTTAGGAAGCTTTGAGATCCTAGGGTCTACCGACATTGCGCCTTCAAGTACTTCAAAGATCTTCTCTACATCGGAACCAAAAGCCAAGCCGATACTTACCGTAAAACGCACTTGCTCAGATTCGTGCGTCCAATTAACAACCTTCTCAGCGACAAATTTTGAATTTGGAATAATGATAATCACATCATCACGTGTCATCACTTCTGTACTTCTAAAGTTAATCTCCATGACTTTACCAATCACCCCATCAGCTTCAATGACATCTCCAATTTTAACGGATCCTTCAAACAGCAGGAATATTCCAGAAACGAGATCCTTGAAGATATTCTGAAGTCCAAGACCTAGTCCAACCAATAACGCTGTCGAACCAAGTATAAGTCCCGTGATATTAATCCCCATCACCTTAAGTGCAACAAAAACGGATACGAACCACCCAATGAATTTAACCAAGTAAAAGATCGTCATTCGACGTTTCTTACTTACTTTATCAGCAATGAAATTAGGACGAACAATCAGTAGTCTAAAGAGAATAATTGAAACCCAGGTTCCCACCAGAATAAGCAAGGCGAACAAAACTTTATCCATGTAGACGGTTACGCCGCCTATAATTTCAAACTTAAGGTTCACAAACTCGTTCCACGTCATGCTACAAAGATGATAATAATCGCTGAGAATAAGCCATTACGGTCAAATTTACTGGTTTAGCGAGCACTCTTAGCACAAATTAACATTCGGCAGGACTTTTGTAAGTACCTATACTAGACAGAAAAGCGTATTTTAGCGTTTCAAAAACAAACTTATATGAATCGAATATTTTTTACACTGCTTTCAGTATTCTTAATTAGCGGTATTGCAATGGCAGGAGTTGACGGTAAAGGAAAGGACAAAAAGCCGAAAAAGCCGAAATTAGAAAAGGGAATTTACGCTGAGTTCAGCACGACAAAAGGTACAATCCTTTGTAAACTTGAATTTAAGAAAGTGCCAATGACCGTAGCTAACTTTGTTGGTTTGGCTGAAGGAAACTTAACAATTGACACTTTCAATTATACTACTCCATTTTATGACGGATTAAAATTTCACCGAGTAATGAAGGACTTCATGATTCAAGGTGGGGATCCATTAGGAACTGGAACTGGAGGTCCTGACCATAGATTCGCAGATGAATTTCATCCTGACCTTGTACATAGCGGACCTGGAATCATGTCAATGGCAAATTCTGGCCCAGCAACGAATGGAAGTCAGTTCTTTATCACGCATAAAGAAACACCTTGGTTAGATAACAAGCACTCTGTTTTTGGACATGTAGTTTCGGGACAAGATATTGTGAATTTGATTGCTAATGGAGATGTTATGACAACTGTACGCATCATCCGTAAGGGTAAAGAAGCAAAAAAATGGAATGCAACTGAGGCATTCGCAGCAGGACAAAAAGCGGCAGTTCAAATGATGGTTGCAGGACTGGTTGAACAATGCCAAGGTCTTGAAGCAGCAGGAGATGCTAGAGGTGCTCTTGGAGCATACCAACAGCTTATGATCGTTGATCCAGGTAATTCTGCTTACAAAGACAAAGTAAAGGAGTTAACAACAAAGCTTGAAGCAAAGGATAAGGAGAATGAAGGATATGCAGCAAAAATAGCTACACTGACTCCTGAAGAATTCAACAAGTTCATGTACGGCGAGGTTTTGAAAAAACATCCAAAAGCTATTCAATCAGAATCCGGTTTAGTATATATTATTGAGAAAGAAGGAGAAGGAGACTTGCCGCAAACAGGTAGTAATATGTCTGTTCATTACGTTGGAACATTCAGACGTGGTGGTGAACAATTTGATTCTTCAGTGGATAGAGGAACGCCAATGGATTTTGCTTATAAAGTAAACCGCATGGTTCCAGGATTTGAAGAGGGTCTTGGACTCGTTGGAAAAGGTGGGAAAATTAAGATTTTCATTCCTTACCACGCAGCATACGGTGCAAACGGTAGAGGGCCGATTCCAGCTTACTCTGATTTAGTATTTGATCTACAAATTATTGATGTTCAACTTCCAGCTCCGGTTGAGGAAAATCATGAAGGACACGATCATGGAGATCATGAAGGACACGATCACTAGTCATCATTGAAATCATTGAAATCATTGAATTAATGAAAGGCGTTGAGAAATCAACGCCTTTTTTTATGCGCTATTTTTTACGTGAAAGCTCATTCAATAAACAATGAATCGCTGGGTACTTAGAGCGTCAGAAGAGCTTAAATATTAGATGTTGGATGTAATATGTTGGCTGAGGATTCTCGAAGTCACATCTAAAATCAACGTAAGCTGAAAGCAACGTCAAATAAGATCTTCCGTTGTGAAGAATGAACGATCGAATGTAAAATTTATACTGAACTTTTCGAAGCGAGATAAGACTTCGATGATTGAAGCGATTATCTAGGAGGACAAGAAGTTGGTTTCCCAAGCGTAAATGTCAATGCAACCCCTGAAAAGAAATACCAATCTTTCGTTGAAGCATTCCCCCGTTCTCCAAATCGAGAATCAGATCGGTTGGAAAGATCAGCGGCTAGTGGACCATTTTCAGCTAGAATGACGTCGTAATCAGCATAACTTCCTGCCTTCACATCATCTAGGAAATCCGTGTATGTTTTTCTAACGCCAAATTCAAAACCTATACAAGTACGTTTTCCAACAGAAACGCGTCCACCAAAACCAAATGGAATTGAAAGTTGAAACAACCCATACTTGCTTTCTCCATTTAACGAGGTGCCCTGTCCTTCAGTACCCAGTGGTTGAAGAGCAATATCATCACCTTCGAATTCCGTTTTAGGATTCATTTTGAAAATTGCCAACTCAGCAAATAAATACATCGTACCCTTATAGCGCTTATGCCCTACTTGAAATGGGAAATAATTGAACTCGACACCACTCGCCAATTCCCAGATGTCCGATTTAAAGCTTAAACCTCTATCCTGCTGCTGTTCGAAACGTGCCTCCGCATCATCTGCCTTCACACTCATATAACTGAAAGAAGTTCTAAATGCCGCACGAGAATGGATGTTATATCTAAAAAGCAACCCTCCTGCTAACTGGGCCTTCTTAAAATGTCCAAATCGATTTAAGTCTCCCAAATAATAGGAACCTCCAACGAGAACGCCTAATTCAGAGCGCGACTTTTGGGTTTGTCTCTGAGCATACAATCCGGCAGGCAAACAAACGAGAAAAATTATTACGAGTATTCTTGTCATTACTGATATTAGAACGCGAAGATATTAAGAAAATTGCAGTCAAAGCAAAGCAACTTCACAATTTGAAGTTGCTTTGCTCAACCTAGCTATTATTTTCTAGTAAGATGGGCAGGAAACCGTACGGAATCGTTGCACGACAACATTAGAATTTTTCGGGTATTTCACAGTATATCCTATCTCTTTTCCAGTTACATCTCCAGGATTGATTCTTAAGCCCCAAACAACCTCCCCTGTCTCTTCTAAGTAATCTCCAGAGGATAATTTATCGATGGCCACAGTGATGTCACTATCTTGAGATACAGGGATTTGATCATATACTTTAATGTCGATTGTCGTTGAACGGTTATTTCTAATTGCCACTTCATACATGAACGATTCTTTCTTAGAGTTTCCGATGACACGCTTAGAACTGTATTCTTTCTTCAATTTACGTAGAACTACCACTTGATCATCACGACCGAAGGATAACCTGAGTGTATCAGAAACATTACGCGTATCGATTTCAGAAACACCAACATAGACTCCTCCAAAATATACGTTCGTTGGTCCTGGAATTAGATTCAAATCCTGCCATCCAATTATGTTCGCAATGAGGAATGCTGAACGATCCAATTTCGGAACAGTAATATGTGAAAATTTCGCGTCCAGGTCAACCTCTTTTACGTCTACCATATAAGGTTTTGCATCTGATGGACAGGAAAATTTATTCTCAATGACAAACTCAGTGGTTAACTCTGAAATGTCAATTTGACGCATTCCGACCGTTTGATTTCCAACATTCTGGGTCAATTTTAGACGCTCCTTATTCTCATTCAACATAAACGCATTGCCCGCACTTTGATCATCTACATAGTAGTTATCGTAGGCTCTAGTATTCGCTGAATTAATGTTAAACAATGCTGTCTGACGATAATCCGCTTGTGCTTGCTGTGGTGCATAATATTGATTCTTCTTCTTAAGATCAGACAATGATGAATAGGAAAGGTACCATGGCGTGAGCTCTGGATGAGACGCAGATAATTTAGGATCACCCGTTGAGAGTGTCAATTTCACATTCTCCCAACCATTCCCTGTATTGTTATAGACTTGCGCTTTGTATTTCAAATTGACTTTTTCATTGATGTCTTGGGTCGACAAATCATAGGTAGCTGCCCAACCACAATCAGAAACCAAATAATTTAGAGTAGATGCGAGATTTACAGCTTGAGGAGCATCAACCAGGACAATCACTTGATTACTGCGTTGATTCTCGTTGTAGTTCAGTTCTACTAATTGAAAACGTGTGTCCTCAATTTCACCGTCTAAATCCAGCGATTGGATAAGCAATTTGCTCATTTCCTTATTGATTTCAAGCGTGCGTACGCGGTAATAAGTCCCCGCTGCACTAATCTGTGCAACCGTTAAGTTTTCAGCGGTTCCACCCAAATCGCGGTTCGTACTCATAAGTGTCTTTTCTGCTTGATAAGAATCACGCACATCCTTGTTGTCTTGCAATTGTAGTTGCAGTTCGTTCAGTGAGTCTTTCAAAACGGAGATTCGTGGGTTGTAATTTTCTGCAGCCAAAAAATCCATTTTCGTTGACACAGAGACTAAGCGATAATTGCCCTTTGCTGTAAACTGAATTGATTGAGGGTCAGCAAATGCAGAAATCCCAGTAAAGACAACTTCATTCCGACCAGCTTTCAGGTTAACATCCTGATGATGGATCATTTGTCCAGCGGTTAAATACAGTTTTACCTCGCTGATGTCAGAGCTGATTTTTTGTAAATAAACTTCCTGAGCAATCCCGGAAACAGAAATTAAACAGCTTATCAGTGGAAGTATTGTTAAGAGTAGCAGATGTTTTTTCATGGCTTTGTTTAAAGATTATACAATCGGTTGACAGATTCGTTCAAATTCAATTGTTGTTTTTTTAACGTTTAATTACTATTAATAACACTATGTTCAATTAAAATTCGTAATTTTGTCGACTAAAATTTAATTCTATGTCTTCAATTCTTCTAGATGTCGCTCAAGAATACGGCACGCCGACTTATTTCTATGATGCTAATGTAACCATTAAGCAATACCGAAAGTTACACAAGGCGTTCGAACCGCTTAATGTTCATCTCCACTATGCCTTGAAGGCACTGAATAATGTGAACATCTTAAGAATATTAAAAAAAGAAGGAGCTGGCCTAGATGCAGTATCTATTCAGGAAATTCATTTAGGAATTCGTGCTGGATTCGCTCCTAAAAAAATTATGTACACCCCAAATTGTGTTTCTTTTGAGGAAATTCAGGAAGCCGTAGCTCTAGGCGTTCATATCAATTTAGATAATCTTACTATGCTCGAGAAATTCGGGAATGAATATGGTGGAAGAGTTCCTGTATGTATTCGAGTAAATCCGCACATTATGGCTGGAGGAAACGCGAATATTTCTGTTGGTCATATCGATTCTAAGTTCGGAATTTCCATTCACCAAATGCGCCACGTCTGTCGAATAGCGGAAAATTACAACATGAACATCATCGGCCTACATATGCACACGGGCAGTGATATTATTGATCCAGATGTATTTCTTCGCGGCGCAGATTTGTTATATCAAGCTGCAGAATTGTTTCCAGAGCTAAAATTCATGGATTTCGGAAGTGGCTTTAAAATAGCTTATACCGAAGGAGATATTGTAACAGAAATTGAAACAATTGGAGCAAAAATCACGGAGTCATTTCAGCAATTTTGCTCTCGGTATGGACGTCAATTAGAGCTTTGGTTCGAACCTGGAAAATACTTAGTTAGTGATTGTGGAAAGTTACTTGTGGCCACAAATGTAGTGAAGCAAACGACTTCAACTGTTTTTGTGGGTGTAGATAGTGGACAAAATCACTTGCTTCGCCCAATGTTCTATAATGCTTATCATAAAATTGACAATATTTCAAATCCTGACGGCGAAAAAAAGCTATATTCTGTTGTTGGTAATATCTGTGAAAGTGACACATTAGGTTTCGACCGAATGCTGAATGAGGTTCGGGAGAAAGATATTTTAGCGATTTCCAACGCTGGTGCCTATGCTTTCTCGATGAGTAACCAATATAATGCTCGATTCAGACCCGCAGAAGTTATGCTCTTTGAAGGAAAAACTCATTTAATCAGAAGACGAGAAATCTTGGAAGATCTTTACAGAACAGAAATTGAAGTGATTGAGTAGCAGCTTAGTTAAATGACGAAAAAGCATTCTAACTGTTTAATTCCTTTTCAGCAAGCTCACACCGTTAAAAATAATTTAATTTTTTTTTAATTTTCCATTGCGAATAGTTGTTTAGACTATCAAGCTAAATTAAAAATTATGGGAGTTATTGGAATTGGCGGTATATTTTTCAAATACAAGGATCCAGCTGCGATGCGCTTATGGTATGCCGAAGTCCTTGGAATGAAAACCAATGACTACGGCGTGTTATTTGAGTTTAACGGCGATACGGCACCTACCAAGGGTTACTTACAACTCGGAACTTTTGAAGAGGATTCAGATTACTTTGGCAGCGCCAATCAGCAAGCCATGATCAATTATCGCGTTGATGACCTTGAAGTCTTTGAAAAAGAACTCATCGAAAAAAAAGTAACTATTGTTGATACCTTAGAATCATACAGCTATGGAAAGTTTCTTCACATAGAAGATCCAGAAGGCAACCGAATTGAACTATGGGAGGCCGTTGACACTGACTTTGAAGGCAGTGATGACTCCAAAATGCCAATGAAATAGTCTTAGATACTTTTTAGAAAGCGAACGAGGTTTTCGTTTTTCACAACGTTATCAGCACCGATGATTAAAACTTCTTTACATTTATTACTCTCAACCCACCTCTTAATGTTGTTGATCGCCACTTGAAGTGTTCCGTTTAAATCAATCTTTTGAGTTGGGATGTGCTTAGTATCAAAATGCGTATGGATCTCATCCATATCCTTGCGGATGTCTTGATTTTCATTAATCAACAGTAGACCGTCTGGCAATTGATCTTCACTAGCCTTGAAACTATAAGGTGCAACAGTAATCTCCATCATCTGCGCCCATTCTCCAATAAACGTGGAAAATTTCGATCCTTCTGTTAAATATACTGTATTCAGGTTCATTGTTGTAAATTCTTAGCGCTGTGTTGCAATTTCTAGGTTTACGCGATGGCAAATATACTTAATTCATCGACACGCAACTCGTGCAAATCAAATTTCAATCTAAATATAACACTTTCGCTGATGTTGTCGACGAATCGATACTTTTTATCGACGAGCACATACATAGTGTTAAATAACTAACTTCCGAAGGTCATTAAATACGATTTTAACAATTCATCGATTCCTCCATCCATCACTGAGTCCACATTACCCGTTTCATATCCCGTTCTGACATCCTTCACTAATTTATACGGATGCATCACGTAGTTCCGGATTTGCGATCCCCATTCAATTTTCTTCTTATCTGCCTCGATCTCCGCACGTTTTTCCATTCGTTCGCGGTATTCAAGTTCATACAGCTGTGACTTTAATAACTGCATCGCTTTTTCCTTATTGCCCAATTGAGATCTCGATTCAGAATTTTCAATGACAATTCCAGAGGGCTCATGCCTCAAACGAACAGCAGTTTCAACCTTATTTACGTTCTGCCCACCTTTTCCACCCGCTCTGAATGTTTCCCACGTTATTTCGGCTGGGTTCACATTAATTTGAATAGAGTCATCTACCAATGGATATACATAGACTGAAGCAAATGTTGTATGACGCTTTGCATTCGAATCGAAAGGTGATATTCTCACCAATCTATGCACGCCGTTTTCGCCTTTAAGATAACCAAAACCAAAATCACCACTAAATTCTAGGGTCACCGTTTTGATCCCTACCACATCACCTCCCTGATAGTTTAACTCCTTTATCTTGTAGCCATTTTTCTGTCCCCACATTGTATACATTCGCATCAACATGGCTGCCCAATCACAGCTCTCTGTGCCACCAGCACCCGAGGTTATTTGTAAAACGGCACTTAACCCATCCTCCTCGCCCGAAAGCATATTTTTAAGCTCGAGTTCTTCAACGGCACTGACCAGCTTATGATAGGTATCATCTACTTCTGATTCTTCTGCTTCGCCTTCTTTCGCAAATTCGTATAAGACTTCAGCATCTCCCTGCATAGCCACCAAATCATCGTAAGCGGTGATCCAAAATTTAATTCCTCGAATCAATTTCATTTTGATTTCAGCCTTCTTGGGATCATTCCAGAAAGACGGATCTTGCGTTTTCAGCTCTTCTTCTCGAACTTCAAGACGTTTTTCCTTGATCTTAAGGTATTCTTCGATTGTTCCGATGCGGATTCCTAAATCCCTTAATTGATCTTGATTCACCATAAGGAACAAATTTAGTAAAAACCTTAAAGGAGGAATTATTCAGAACTAAATCCTCTGGACAGACAAGTCGGACAAAAAAAAAATTACATTTGTTTTCTAAATTAATTAACGATGAACATTCCAGAAAATCTTAAGTACACAAAAGACCACGAGTGGGTAAGCGTAGATGGAGATATCGCTACCGTTGGCGTTACAGATTTCGCACAAGGAGAACTCGGTGATATTGTATATGTTGAAATTGAAACAGAAGGTGAATCCCTTGCTATTGAAGAGGTATTTGGCTCTGTAGAAGCTGTTAAGACGGTGTCTGACTTATTTATGCCTGTCTCAGGAGAGGTTATAGCATTCAATGAAGAACTTGAAGCTAATCCAGAATCAGTAAACTCAGATCCCTATGGTGCGGGTTGGATGGTGAAAATCAAGCTTTCTGACACGAGTGAATTGGACGCGTTATTGGACGCTGCGGCTTACGCTGAATTAATCGGCTAAGAGTTACTCAGTGCCAGTACGTCTTATTCTGCCAGGCTTGATTTGGTTCTGCATGATGATTTTAGTCATCTGCTCACCATTGTCTGAAAAACCTTTGCTCTATTTTGAGTGCGTTCCTTCTAGGGCGTTTATACACTTTTTCCTATATTTAGGATTAGTACATACATGGCTTGGAGCATGTAAAAAGCAGTTGAAGTACGATAAATTACGTCAGAACGCTTTTCCGGTCGTTTTTTCTGCAGCAGTAATTATTGCAGCCATCTCAGAAACGGCACTATTCGGATTTGGAATTCTACCGGCATTTAGCCTTTGGAACCTGTTTTTTGATATTGCGGGTGCAGGATTGGGTTTATTAACCTTTCGTTTACTATACGGGACCTGCTATTGACTGTTTGGTACGGAATTTGTAACTTAAATTACATATATTTACACACTATAGACGACACATTATGGAATTAAAGAAAAGTAAAGACGCAAATATCGAACGTGTTCGCACGCCGATTATATTGCTTGGCTTATTATTTAGCGGTAGCCTTGTCTTAGCTGGATTTACCTTCACCTCTATTGCAGAAGACGATGGTAACAACGGTGGAGATGACAAAGTTTCTCAAATTAACTACCAACAAGAGGAACAAGAGCAACCAGACGAAGAAATTATTGAACCAGAGCAAGTGGATGTTCCACCGCCAATTCAAGAAGAAGTTAAAATTGAAGAGAATAAGGTTGAGCCACCGAAACCTGACGTTAAGCGCGATCCGCCACCAATTCCTCCGGGACCGAAAAAAACGGTTGTTGTATCTACGGAAATTATTGATTTCCCAGATGTTGAAGCTGGATTCCCTGGTGGGCCTGCAGCAATGAAATTATGGATCCAACAAAATGTTGTATATCCTGATATGGCAATGCAAATGGGTGACCAAGGAAAAGTATACTTAGAATTCATTATCGAGCCAGACGGATCGATCACTGGAGTAAAAGTGAAACGTGGAGTAACGGACGAATTAGATCGTGAAGCGAAACGTGTAGTTAGAAAAATGCCGAAGTGGAAACCAGGTGAAGCGAAAGGTAAATCAGTGAGAACTCGCTGTCGTTTACCGATTACGTTTACCATTGGATAGATACCAATCGAATTAAACTATAAAGCCTGACAATCAAATTGATTGTCAGGCTTTTTTTTGACTTAATTTTTATAGAAGTTATCTAGTACGTCGAATTAGCCCCACCAATGTTCTCAATTGGATGCCATGTCGTTTTCAACTCCTGACAATCAGCTATCATGTACAGATTCTGACTATCTGGCTGCATCCAATCCATGCTATATGAACGAACCCGTTTAAGATTATCGACAGCATTCAATTGAAGCTCTGTAAGCAGCGCTGTATCTGTCCCGGCATAAACACATGCATTGACATCCATGTGCGTTGAAAGTGGCTTAGCCGTCTCCGATGCAGGTCCAGTCAATATATTAATCACTCCGCCAGGAACATCTGAAGAATTCACAACCTCAGCAAAGGTAATGGCAGAAAGCGGCAATGTTTCAGAAGCAAGAACTACACACGTATTTCCACCAGCAATAACTGGCGCAATCACAGAAACCAATCCAATAAGAGAAGTCGTCTCATCTGCTATTATACCCACAACTCCCGTAGGCTCATGCATTGAAAAATTGAAATGAGAAGATGCCACAGGATTAACGCTCCCTAATACTTGGTTATATTTATCACACCAACCAGCATAATAGATTAAACGGTCAATCGCTAAATCAACCTCTTGTTCTGCTTTCTTCTTTGTCGCTCCTTGAAAAATAATCTCTTCTACGAACTGAGATTTTCTTCCCTCTAACATTTCAGCGATGCGGTAAATAACCTGTCCTCGATTAAAGGCAGCCCTTCCAGACCAGCCACCAAACGCCTTTCGAGCAGCAACAACTGAATTGCGAACATCCTTGCGAGAGCACAAACAAATATTGCCTAGCGCTTCTCCTTTTGAATTTTCAGGTGTGTAATAGCGACCCGATTCCGTTCGAGGAAACTTACCTCCTATGTATACCTTATATGTCTTTAATACTTCCACTCTTTCCATCCTAGTTCATTTTTAAGTATGCACCTAAACCCTGTAGTCCACCTTCACGTCCAAAACCACTTTCCTTATACCCTCCGAATGGCGAAGTTGGATCAAATTTATTGTAGGTATTTGCCCAGACAACTCCAGCGCGAAGCTTTGTAGTCAAATTAAAGATCCGAGAACCTTTGTCTGACCAAACGCCAGCAGCAAGTCCAAACGGTGTATTATTGGCCTTTTGTATCACCTCATCAACCGTTCTAAATGTTTGAATCGTCAATACGGGCCCAAATATTTCTTCTTGCACCAACCTACTCGATTGCGCTACATCAATAAACAATGTTGGAGGAGAGTAAAAGCCAGTTTTTGGTAATTCACATTGCGGTTGATACATTTCCGCACCTTCAGCCTTGCCAATTTTCACATAACTCTTTATAATATCCAACTGCTCCTTAGAGTTGATCGCACCGATATCAGTATTTTTATCCATAGGATCACCGATGATTAAAGAATCCATGCGGTGCTTTAACTTCTCAATTACTTTATCCGCAACCCCTTCTTGCACAAATAAACGTGATCCAGCACAGCAAACATGACCTTGATTAAAGAAGATCCCATTCACAATTCCTTCGACCGCTTGATCCAAAGGTGCATCATCCATAATTATATTGGCTGACTTACCGCCCAATTCGAGCGTAGACTTCTTAGTTGTTCCAGCGATCGCTTTTTGAATAATCTTACCAACGCCAGTAGAACCCGTAAATGCTATTTTATCTATGTCTTTATGATTTACAATCGCTGCTCCAGTATCACCATATCCTGTTACAATGTTAACCACCCCAGCAGGCAAACCAGAATCATGAATAATCTCCGCTAATTTTAATGCCGTGAGCGGTGTTGTTTCTGCTGGCTTGAGGACAACCGTATTTCCAGCAGCGAGCGCCGGAGCAATTTTCCATGCGGCCATCAAAAGCGGAAAGTTCCACGGTATGATTTGTCCTGCGACACCTAACGATTCAACCTTACGATTTGGAAATGCATACTCCAGTTTATCAGCCCAACCAGCATAATAGAAGAAGTGATTGCAAGCAAGTGGAATATCTACGTCTCGAGACTCTCTTATTACCTTCCCTGCATCCAATGATTCAATAACAGCAAATTCACGCGCTCTTTCTTGCATCAACCGAGCAATTCGATAAATGTATTTCGCGCGTTCACTCGGTGCCATTTTCGACCAAACAGTGTCGTATGCTTTCCGTGCGGCTTTAACTGCTAGGTCAACATCCTTATCATTCGCATGCGCGACTTGCGCCAAGACCTTCTCGTTGGCTGGGTTAATCGTATTAAAATACTTCTTGGAAGATGGTTTCACCCATTTTCCATCTATATATAAATCGTATTTGTCCTTTATAGTCACGTGTGAAGCACTTTCTAGCGCGGGAGAATAATTCCACTCTACGCCCTCCTGATTATTGTTCTTTTTTGTCGCCATAATTAATCGATTGCGAAATAGTCTGATGATTGATAAATACCTGTTTCAGCTTTCATGATCTGCATCAGCACGTCATTTGCTAAGCTACTAGCTCCAAATCGGAACCACTCATTCGTCAACCACTTTCCGCCGAGTGTTTCATTGACCATTACAAGGTTGTGAAGTGCTAATTTAGAATTCGATATCCCACCAGCAGGCTTCATCCCAACCTGGCGGCCAGTCGTATTCATATAGTCTCGTATAGCTTCAAGCATCGTGTAGGTCACCTGCATAGTTGCGGCAGGTTGAATTTTACCTGTGGATGTTTTGATGAAATCAGCTCCGGCATACATTGCTATATCACTTGCGCGACGAACATTGTCTAAAGTAACCAATTCGCCTGTTTCCAGGATAACCTTCAATCGAGCCTCACCGCATGCTTCTTTAATACTAGCAATTTCATCGAAGACAAAATTGTAGTCACCAGATAAGAATCTTCCTCTGGATATAACCATGTCAATTTCATCTGCTCCTTCGTCAACAGCGAATTTCGTATCGGCTATTTTAACCTCCATTGGAGCTTGTCCACTTGGAAAAGCTGTCGAAACAGAGGCTACTTTAACGCCACTGCCCTGTACTTCCTGCTTTGCAATTTTCACCATAGAAGGATAAACGCAGACTGCAGCTACCGTTGGTAATCCTGGATGTACATCATGTAAGTGTTGTGCTTTGTAACACATTTGCCTCACTTTCCCGGGCGTATCTTTCCCTTCAAGCGTAGTCAAGTCGATCATGCTCAAAGCCATTCGAAGGCCTTGCATTTTCGATTCATTCTTGATACTTCTTGTTTGGAATCTTGCGACACGCTCTTCCACCCCCACTTTATCTACTGTAGGAGACTGCGAGAAGTCAGGAATATCCGTTCCGTTATTATAACTCATAGGTTGATTATTATACCTTACAAATATAGCTATAAGTCCAGTTTATAGGCTACAAAAAAGCTCCAATCCTGATGATATCAGGATTGGAGCTTCTAAGTTTAGATTTTCTAGTTCTTAAAGTTGACCGTCTGAATGGTAAACTCCCTTTTTAAACACTTCTACTTTTAGCAGGATTCCGTCAGAATCGTACTCGTAAACTTTTCCGTCCCATAGGCGTCCGCTTCGGAACTCGCCATCTTGCCAGATTTCATCGTCTGTATTATAGACTTTATTATATCCGTTTGGCTTGAACACAGAACCCTTAGTACGTGGTTGTATAACACGAGGCGCCGGTTTGATATTGACGTTTATGTTTATTGGAGCGACCGGTGGATTGATCATATCGCGCGGTTCAGACTTATCAATTGAACCATCTGCAGCGTAATAAATAATTTCCTTTACATCACCGTTTTCATAGTATCGAGTAGCCTCACCTGTTGCCGTTCCGTCTTCAGAATTGTAAACAAATTCTTCTTGTCCGTTTGAATAGAAGTACTTTACAACACCTTGTTCTCGACCGCCATCATTATAGCTTGCTTCATAGCTTAAGCCACCATTAATATCAAATCGTTTTAATGAATCGAAATACTTGTTTTTGCTGAACGTTCCGCGTTCTTTGACTCCTCCATCTGGATGGTACTTAGTGTACTTACCACTTGGACGATTATTGACATAAGTCCCACGGAGTGAAGGCGTTTCGCCATCATGATGGTACTTCGTCCAAAGCCCTTCCTTTCGGTTGTCTTTGTAAGCCCCTTCTTCAATTTTTCCATCTGCAGGATATCCTGCACTTGGCCTGTCTTTTCCAAGATAAATCCAATTGCCCTGCTTTTTGCCGTCCGGATCGATGACATTACCGCCACCTTGGTCACCGCTATCACTTCCCGCATACGTTATCGTCAGCAGACCAAAGAAGACAAATGTTAACAATGTTTTTAAAACCATAACATAGTAGTTTTGTTTGTTTTGGAGCAATACAGTTTCATTTCTAGTTCCTAACGAAAATAGGCAGAGATACTGAATCTTCAAAATAATCGTTCATGTTTTCGGCAAATGGCCTTTTTTCATCGATAAACTCCTATGCACGACAAGTAAATTTGATCGATTCGTGTGAATTACTACATTTTACGTTAATAATCCGACGTTTACGTTTGATAACATCACCTCAACTAACTCAGCTAAGCCTACCCTTTCTTTCCACCCCCAATCAGCCCGCGCATCAATGTCATCAACCGAACCAGGCCATGTGTCTGCTATTTCTTGTCGAAAATCTGGTGCATACGTTATCTTGAAATCTGGTTGGTGCTTAATTATCTCATCCGCCACCTCTTTTGGAGTGAAATTAGCGCCCGATAAGTTGTAGGAAGAACGTATTTTCACCTGCTCATTGGGTGCATCCATTAATTCAATAGTTGCCCGAATGGCATCCTCCATATACATCATAGGCAGACGCGTGTTCTCACTTAAAAAACAGGTGTATTTATTCTGTAATTTGGCTTGATAGAAGATATCCACGGCATAATCTGTAGTTCCTCCACCAGGCAAACTGGTATACGAAATCAATCCAGGGTATCGAATGCTTCTCACATCTACACCATGCTGTTCGTGATAGTATTCGCACCATCTTTCCCCAGCTTGTTTTGAAATCCCATAAACCGTCGTAGGTTCCATTATCGTTCTCTGCGGAGTATTCTCCTGAGGCGTCGTTGGCCCAAAAACAGCAATAGAACTCGGCCAGAAAATCTTTTTAACATGCCCTTCTTTTGCTAAATCCAGAATCGTAAAGAGCCCCTCCATGTTCAACTTCCAAGCAAACGCTGGATTTTTTTCTGCCGTTGCTGATAAAAGCGCTGCTAGCAGGTAGACCTCAGTTATTTTCTCATCGATGATAAAACTTCTAACATCTTCTCGGTCCAAGGCATCCATTTGGCGATAGGGGCCATTTGCAAGTGCTTCTGGACATTGTTCTTTAAGATCGGCTGCAACAACTTGATCGTTTCCTACGACTTCTCGTAAACGCATCACAAGTTCGGTTCCAATCTGTCCACCTGCTCCAAGGATTAATATCTTTCTCATACGCCAAAGTTT
>JBLHPQ010000077.1:0-16204 GCA_047624355.1 Flavobacteriaceae bacterium
GCCACGTCGAGCATCTGCTAAGGCAACCTCCTGAGGTGTACTTACGATTACTGCTCCATCTAACGGCACGGTTTGAACTAACGATAAATGAATGTCACCAGTACCTGGAGGAAGGTCAATTAATAGATAATCAAGTTCTCCCCAGTGCGCATCTGTGAACATTTGCGTGAGGGCTTTAGAAGCCATTGGTCCTCTCCACACTACAGCGTTATCTTGCTCTGTGAAAAATCCTATTGACAATATTTTAATCCCGTAACTTAGCACAGGGTTTATTTTTGGCTCGCCATCAATATCCAACATGGTTGGACGGTCATTGACAACATCAAACATCGTTGGCATCGACGGCCCATAAATATCTGCATCAACAATACCAACTTTGAAACCGGCTTTCGCAAGTCCACCGGCTAGATTAGCAGTTATCGTTGATTTACCTACGCCCCCTTTTCCAGAAGCTATTGCTACGATGTTTTTTACTTCAGGTAATATTTTACGCTGAGATGCTTTTGCGTCTGCTGGAAGAGCAGTCACATTTGCTTTCAATACGATATCATCACCGAAGTTTCGTTTCAGATTAAAATCCAATGCTTCTTGCATCCGCTTTCGAGCGTGCATCGCTGGGTTTGAAACAAAGACTGTGAGTGAAATAGTCTTATCATCTATTACTAAATCCTCTACCAAATTGGCAGAAACGATGTCTTTTTTGAGATCTGGCTCCATAATAGCGCCTAAGACTTCAAGTATATTTTCGCGAGATATTTCCATGTGGGTGTGTAGACTTCCTTCCGGATGTATTCAATCCAATGGAAGGAAAAAATTATTGCTAGCTCTCTGCTCGAGCTTTAAATGACTTAATTGATTTCGCCATGAATTCAATGATGGTTTTTTCACAACCATCCTGTGCTGATTGAAGGCCGTAGATTACGCCATCAATTGTTTTTTGTCCATAGACATGGTACGTCTTATGCTCAACGCCAACTGTTGGTGATGCTTGTTCTGAGCCAGACACGATCAATGTACGCTCATACAATATCATGTCTTCTTCATCAATTAGGTAACGTACTTTAAAAAATTTCTTTTGATCGTCTAATCGTTCCTTTTCTTCTTTCACTAACCCTTCGATACTTCCGAAATCTTCAATTAATAGACAGAATTTTGAACCAACATTGACTTCCCATTTGAAAGATTCAAGGTGATTTACTTCTGGTTTTGTAGAAGCACCAATATTTGCTGTTTCATCTGGTAATGAAATCACTGCAGGGATATCGAAATCTTCAAGAATAAAGGATTGAAATTCGTAATAATCATCATCAACAACAATTCCATCCGTATCAGAATCAATAGGATCTTCTTCACATCCAGTCATCCAAAACATACAACCAATAAGGGATAGCGCAAGAATACTTTTTGTCAGCAACGGTTTCAACATTTGTATCAGTTTATTATCTCAGTCAATTACTGGCACAAATATACAAAAGCCGTGGAAACAGCGAGTTGAAAGTTTGAATGAAAATGGAGCTAATTTTCTCCATCATTTCGACTAACTATTTGTTACTCACCACAAATTTCTCTTTTAGTGTGCCATGTCCGACTGTGTTCGCTCTAGCAAAATCTTCAGCTATGTCCTCTCTTAAATAAATTGTAGTTCGTTGGGTCATTGGCGTACTCCGTTACATATACTGAATCCCTCTCCCCAGAAGTTTCTTCTTCGTAAACCCACCATGAGCCCACTTTAAAAGCAAAATAGTCTTTTACACATTGAATGTCTTCACAATTACTTTCTGGGCAATCAGTAACACAGGGCGTTTTGTCTTTTTTACATGCGGGCACTACAAGAATTAATAGCAGTACCAATGCTAAACTACGTAAACGATATGTTCGGATTATATTCATTCTAATTTTTCGGTCAGTGTACTAAAGGTAGTTAATTTCTATGCATGAACAGGGTTTTCGCTTACCCGCTGGAATACTTTCCCCAAAATTCACACCAATTTTCACATATTTCTCAACAAAATTATTTCGAAATTTCCAATACTTATCAAGGTTTAATGCATCTGTTTGAGCATAGACATTTCCAATAAAAGCAAATAGGAATAGTGGTAAAATTCGTTTCATAGTAGTTTTTATAGTGTCTCGAAAAAACGAGAGGTTTCAATTTTCTATATGGTAGTCAACCAAGTTCCAAACTTGATTGCTATCCAATAATTCTTTTTTTATTAGGCCGATTCCTTCTGAGTAAAAATGATTAGTCGGTTGCTGACCTTCCACATGGGTATTTAATTCACCTATTTTTATAGTTTTATTAAAGGTTAATTGCCCTAATTGAAAATCATCGTATTTCAGCTCTATTGTTATCTTGTTGTTATTAATCGCTGAACTATATGTATACATCGACTCCCCAATTTTATTAATAAAAAAGAAGCAATGTGCATTCCCTATTACATTTCCTATTTGATACTTAGATCGTTTAACTTGAACACAACTTGAACATGTAATACCACTTTCCGAACATTGTGAACTCCCATATGAAAAAGTTGGATAGAAATGATAATAGAAATCCTGATAGGTACTATACACGCGCATGTCAAAATTATAGCTTGTTGGGTCATTGGCGTACTCCGTTACATATACTGAATCCCTCTCCCCAGAAGTTTCTTCTTCGTAAACCCACCATGAGCCCACTTTAAAAGCAAAATAGTCTTTTACACCTTGAATGTCCTCACAATTACTTTCTGGGCAATCAGTAACACAAGGTGTTTTATCTTTGGTACAGGCTGGGACAATGAACAGCAATATCATCGCTAATGCAAGTATTCTAAAATGATATGTTCGAAGCGTGCTCATTTCTATTTCTTTGGTCAGATGCTTAAATATACTTAGATTTTTTGTTCATTGCTTAGTTAAGTGCGTTAACCTTCTCTTTCATAACGAATTTTATTGAGGTTTAGTTGGCACTTCGAGAGCCTCAGCGCGCCTAAAAAGTCGTTCGTTTTAAAACTCTTGCAATTGTACGCACCGAGATTCTATATACTTCGCGCACTGAGGCTCTCGAAGTGCAATTCACATCTACAACAACAAGGTTAATTTTCAATATGATAATCTACCAAGTTCCAGACTTGATTACTATCTAGTAATTCTTTCTTTATCAAGCCTACGCCCTCTGAATAATAATGGTTCGTCGGTTGTTCTCCATCTACAAAGGTGTGCAGTTCGTGAATCAATACTGTTTTATCAAATTGTAAAATCCCCAATTCGTAATCCGAATATATGTTCTGCACAGCTACCGTGTTATTAAATGATAGATTTACAGGAGTATACCCATACTTAAAATCGCCAATACTAAAAAGGAAAAAGAAACATTTTGCCTCTCCAACAAAATCACCAACCTTGTATTTCGACTTTTTTACCGTTACGCAATCATTACACGTTATTCCAGTCTCGCTGCACGATTGACTCCCGCCAGCAAAGTTCGGCCAAAAGTGATAGAAATAGTCCTGATGCGTACTATAAACACGCATATCAAAATTGTAGTTCGTTGGGTCATTGGCGTACTCTGTCACGTATACCGAATCTCTATCACCAGAGGTTTCTTCTTCGTATACCCACCAAGAGCCCACTTTAAAGGCAAAGTAGTCTTTTACACCTTGAATGTCTTCACAATTACTTTCTGGGCAATCAGTAACACAAGGTGTTTTATCTTTGGTACAGGCTGGGACAATGAACAGCAGTATCATCGCTAATGCAAGTATTCTATAATGATATGTTCGTAGCGTGCTCATTTCCATTTCTTTGGTCAGACACTTTAAATATACTTAGATTCTACTAAACTAATTTAGTATAGCTAATCCTTCCATTCACTTATTGTCTAATGAATTTCAAGGCAATATAGTTGGATTAGTTTTGGATACTCCTCTATTCTCGATACAACTAATCCACTTTTTATCGTTGCACTTCGAGAGCCTCAGTGCGCCTCAAAAGTCGTGTCCTAGTCACTCGAATTGACAGAGTAACATCGTATCACTGTCAATTCGAGTGATGCTAAATCCGACATCGGAGGAGGAAGTAGAATTGTATCGAGAATGACGGGATTTTTGATAATTATTATGAACGATTTATTACACTGAGGCTCTCGAAGTGCAATAAATAACTTAGCGAATCATTACACCAATTCCTCCAAGAATTGGTAATTTCTTCATGTTATCCTCTGAAATTGACTCTGCTAGAAAAACAAACTTCTTATCATACAGCGTGTCATTGATCCAAAAGCTCACCCAATATTCATTAGATAGCGCAAAAACTTCCTCCATGAGGGGTTCAATTTTTGCGGCTTCATTGGGAAGTAATATTTCTAAACTATGACGAAGTGTTGACGTTTTTACTTTTTCTCCAGAATCGACATTTTGACCATATCCCTTACTTGTCACAATGACACCTTCCATGATATCTTCGCGCAAATTTAGGAGGTAAGCATAGTAGATTTTTTCGTTTTCTTCGTTAAGTTGTTGCACAACGGCCATGGCAACATCTTCTACCTTTGGGCCCTGAAGTTCTTCTCGCATTCTTATAGATCGGTTTGAGATTCTAATAATTTTCCGAGCGTAATGTACTGAAAGAAGCCAAGTGCATGACCGACTTCCTGCTTATTTTCCTCGACGTATTTTTTATCTTTTTTCAAGTGATCTGGAATAACAAATTTCGGCATGCGTTCCGTTCCCAACCGAACGATTAACAAATCTTCATCCGGAATTGTAATGATGTACTGCCCATCAACCCCTCTAAAGTAATAGGCTGGATTAGCGTTTCCGAAGTAAGTCCAAACATGAAGTCCATACTGGTAATTTGGAATTCCGTACTCCGTTTTCAATTTGGCTGGCACGATCATTTCATCGTAAAACCATTTTGGAATCACTTGCTCGTCACCTACTTTTCCTTTATTCAACATCATCAAGCCCAATCGAGCATAATCTCTTGCTGTGGCGTACATACAACAGAATGCTTTCTCATCTCCACCTTTATCATCTAAACTCCAAAAAACGTCATGAGTCGTACCTATCTTTTTCAAAATTTTCTCTTCAGCGTATTTTGTCAAATCTCTACCGGTAGCTTCCTCAACGATGTAGGCCAACAACTGTGTATTCCCACTTTGATATTTAAAGGTTTTTCCCGGTTTATCAATAAGTTTTTGGCTTGTAACCAATTCACGTAAATTCCATCCATAATACGATTCTGCATTGTCCGACAAGGGATTTTTTCCACTCTCCGTCCAATCGAGACCTGATGACATCGTCAATAGATGACGAATGGTCACTGCTTCTAAATCACCTCCTTTAAACTCCGGCAAATACGCCGATGCACTTTCATCAAGACTACCGATTTTCCCTTCCTCTACAGCAATACCTACCAAAATAGCGACTACTGTCTTCGCCATAGAAAACGAATTACTTACCGTTTCGTCATCGTGTTGATCCCAGTACTCTTCATAAATGAGGGAATCTCCCTTCATCACCAAATAAGCAGTAGTACCAAGGTCTTCGATATATGTACGCATTGAAGAAGAAATCTTTGGCTCGTTGTAATCCTTATGCTTTTTCCATTTCGTCTTACCCGTAGCTTTAATCGTAGAATATTCAAATACATCCAAATCATAAATAGTAGGTTTTGCTTTTCCTACCAGATAAGTGTTTGCTATTCCTTTATACATGTACAAGCGACCTGAGAGTAGAATAAATGCATTTATTGTAATGAACAGACCAATAAAAGTGATCAATAGGTACTTTCCAACTTTCTTAAGAATTCGCTTCATGCTAACGTGTATTCAAAACCGAACTGATCAGCCAGTTTTTGTTTCAGGTTATTGGAAACTTCTTGCATATCGAGCTTACGTCCAAGTTCCTGTTCCATTGAAGTTACCTCTTTATCCTGAATCCCGCAAGGAATTATATGCGAAAAGTAGGTTAGGTCCGAATTTACATTAAATCCTATTCCATGCATGGTCACCCATCTTGAACTTTTTACACCTAGCGCGCAGATTTTTCGAGGATTTGGCCCTTCTGTATCCAGCCAAACGCCTGTTAATCCATCAACGCGTCCACTGTCAATTCCGTAATCTTTTAGCGTCAAAATCACGGCCTCTTCTAGAAAACGCATGTACTTATGAATGTCTGTGAAGAAATACTCGAGATCTAAAATTGGGTAGCCGACTAATTGACCTGGGCCGTGATACGTAATATCGCCGCCTCGATTAATTTCGTAGAAGGTCGCATCGTGTTCTTTAAGTCCGGCTGGATTAAGCAATAAATGCTCTTTAGAACCACTTTTCCCAAGTGTATATACATGAGGGTGCTGACAGAAGAGCAAGTAGTTCTTCGTAGTCTCGGTCGTTTCGCCTTTCCTGATTTGAATTTTTAAATCGACCGCAGAGCGAAATAATTTCTCCTGATACTCCCAAGCTTCCTTGTAGTCAATTATTCCTAGGTCTTCAAATATTACCTCAGGCATGCTTCATTCAAAATTTGCCAATGTATCTTTCAAGTAATCGATTACTTGAATATCTATAGGATCTACTTCTTTCATTTCGGATAGGTAGAGCGAAGACCAGTCAACAATATTGATGAGGTAGAGTGATCTTTCAATCTGCGAACCTCCTTTGGCCAACACATTAAATACCTTGCTTGACTTTTTTGCAATCACGTCACGTGAAATATCCATTCGCTTTTTATTCCGCTTATGGATATCTTCCGTTTCAAAGAATACCGTCGCGAAACGATCGTCTCCACCGCCCCAACCAACTAATTCATTGTGGTTCATCTCTGGGATGGCGTGGTGCCAGCAAAGTAACTTACCATTCTCATTGAACTGCTGTCTCGCGCGAACGAGTACTGGATCGTAAGCAGTTGTTCCGTACAATATTCCAACATTTCCTTTCAAAAATGCGGCAAGTGATGTAGCGATTTCTTTAATTTCTATCTCTTCGTCCACAATCAATTGACGTGCCTTTTCCACCTCATCCAATCGTGTTGCAGAAGATAATCCGAGTTGGCTAAAAATATGTAATAATTGAACGATTGAAAATGCCAATGCTGTTCTAGGAGGATTCCCCCCAGGTACTACAATCACATCAAAATTCCCTTCGTCACATAATTCCTTCATTCGTCCACCTGAACAAACTCCGATTAATCGTGCTCCTTTGCTAAGTGCTGCTTCTACACTGCTGATTGTTTCCTCTGTATTGCCTGAATAAGACGATCCAATGACGAGCGTGTTTTCCGAAACAAATCCCGGAATCCCATAATCGTTTGTAAATGCAACGGGGACAGGAAGTTCATCTTCAAGCCACTTTGCAACAAGTTTTCCGCCTATTCCTGAGCCACCCATTCCACAAATAAGAATGTTTTTAATCTCTCGATTAGAAGGTGATATTTTCGCGTTTGAAGCGATTTCGAGTGCTTCAGTAATATTGCTTGGAAATGCTGCTATTAATGTGTTCATGCTCATAAGTATCGTAAAGTTAAGGATTCGTTTATCAATCCTTGATCTATTGTTCGAATAAAAGACAAATAGGTTTCAAAAAAACGCAAGAGATATCCAAGAGGTTGGGGCTTATACCAAATTAACCCCAAAATGTCGCATATCGCCTTGTCCTTTTTAAAGCTAAATTCTTTGCTCAAGGTTTCTGTATCTCGGGATATGAAAAACAATCACTGCATATTTACACTAAAAATAACCACGGCTTTAATACGCCTTTTGGAATTTAATTTGGTATTAATCGTAATTTTGTTGAAAATTAGCGCGATGAAAGCAAAAAAAGCAAGTGAAACACTGTCTATTACGACAAAAGTGGTACTTCCAAATGACACGAACACATTAGGAAATCTTTTCGGAGGAGAGTTACTTGCCTGGATGGATGTTATCTCTAGTGTTGCAGCGCATCGTCATTGTAAACGAGTAGTTGTAACTGCTGCCGTCAATAATGTATCGTTCAAACGCGCCATTAAACATGCATCGATCGTTACACTTGAGGCAAAAGTAACGCGTGCTTTTAAATCTTCGATGGAGATAATCGTAGATGTATTTGATGAAGATCCAGTAACTGGAGAACGCGTCAAAGCGAACGAGGGAATTTATACTTTCGTGGCTGTTGATCAAAACGGAGGGCCAATTGAAGTTCCAGAGCTCATCCCTGAGAGTGAGCAGGAGATAAAACGTTATGAAGGAGCGCTTCGAAGAAAACAATTAAGCTTGATTTTGGCCGGTAAAATGAAACCTGAGGAAGCGACGGAGTTGAAGAAATTATTCCAGAACGATTAATTCAACCTTGAATTCACGTCTTTAACAATGCCCTCTGTGTTTTGCTTCAACATGCAATCAAAATGCCCTTTTGGACAGCTAGCATATCCAATCTTAGAGCAAGGTCTACAGTTTAGTCCTTCTACTTCGTGAATGGAAAAACTTGATTTATCCTCTGGTCGATAAGGATACATTCCTAACGAAGGCACTGTATTTCCCCAAACCGAGATTATCGGGACGTCATAACAGCTTGCAATGTGCATCATTCCTGTATCATTGGTGAGCACCTGCGCACTTTGCTTCAAGATACTCGCAGAACCTAAAATGCTATGTTTACCGCAAGAATTATAAACATCAGGGCGACTCAATCCGATCATTAGCTCATCTGCCAACACTTTATCATCAGGGCCTCCTATGAGAATAACTGGAAGATCTATACCGTTAATTATTTCAATCAGCTTTTGTACGGGAAGTTGTTTCGTTTTAAATTTCGCACCAACTACAACAGCGCAAAATCGCTTTCCTTCGAGGGTATACTCCTTGAGATTTATGCTCTCACTTTCGGGGATTGGAAAATCACAGGGCTGATTGTCTGGTTTAACACCCAAATGTTCTACCGCTTGAAAATAGCGTTCAACAACATGAATATTTGGCATTTCATCCTTCTTGAATTTCACCAATTTCCACTTCTTCCAATGTAATTTCGGGAACTTTTTGGACGGTCTCCCCAATCTAAACTTGAGTGATTTTGTACGAATATTATTATGCAAGTCGATGACCCAATCATACTTTTCGTCCTTCAAGGTCTTCGTCACTTCCTTTATTGATTCATCAATTGTGATTACTTTATCTATGAATTCATTATGTTGAATAACAGATCGAAAAGAACTTTTTGTCAAGAAGTGAATTTCACAGTCTTCTAATTGTTTTTTAAGCGCACGTAACACGGGAGTCGTTAAGACGATATCACCAATAGAACTGAAGCGTACAACAAGAATTTTCACAGGTCAAATATACGGGTAAGATTATGAAAAATCCAAGCGTGTCTAGTCTTCGCTATAATTCCTTATAGTCCTCGTAAATTGTACGGAGATAAGCATGACAATTAGCGACCTCACCTTTGAAGTCTTTGGGAGCATAAGAGTTTTCGACGAGTTGGTTTGTCATCATTTTGTAGGTCATCGCTCCCTTTGGTGAAACCCAACCGTAGCCATCGATAATCGTATGAAACGCGAACTCCGGGCTCTGAGGATTAAGGAGATCTTTACTCCATGGATAGCTAGAAATGTCACCGCCAAATTGGTTTATCACCGTAGCTGCGACATCCATTTGTGAACCTAGTTTATCAATTTCAACTCCTCTAAACTCATCCTTAAGTGGTTCTCCCCAGATTAAAAATGGTATACGGTAGAATGCGCTACTATAAGGAACGGGAGCAGATGGTGTTGAATGACCATGATCTGCAACGAAGACAAAAATCGTATTCTCGAACCAGTCTTGCTTTTTACATTTTTTAATGAAATCTGACAAGCATCCATCCGCGTAAATCACTGAATTCATAAACTGTGCCTCACTCCCCGTCCAAGTTTGATTTTTACGGGTTGGATGATCGTATGGAGAATGCGTGCTGCCAGTAAATGCACAATGCATAAATTGTCCCTTCGTCTTATTAATACGTTGGATCAGTAATTTGTACAAATCGGCGTCATGATAACTCAATTTACCGTGCTCCATTCCACTGGGGAAATCATTCTCATCTATAACATCTTGGAATCCATGATCCATAAAATATCCTCCTATGTTACCGTACTTTAAATCACCGCCAAAGACGTAATGCGATGAATAACCCCAATCTTCAAAGTCTTGGTTCAAGGATCTTAGTTTGCGGTGCTTCTCTGGTTGAAGTGAGATGGAAATCCCTGGGAGCCCTGGGTTACCACTAAAAATACTGGTGTTTCCAATCTCAGAAGTACTGCTCGTAGCATAAACATTCGTAAACAATAATCCCTCTGCAGCCAATGCGTCAAATCCAGGAGTAGCACCCTTAGTTTCACTCAGGCAGCCGATCGCTTCTGCTGACCAACTCTCCAACACAACAAACACCACATTCGGCCGGTCGTTCTTTAATATCCGAACATCGTGCTCCTTTGGATAAGCATACCACTCATCGACTAATTTCTTCGATGCGGCAATGTTTACAGTAGGCATGTACTTTTCAATATCGCTATCATTATAGAGAATAAAACTATGACTGAAGTAATAGAAGGAATTCACCGAAAGGTCGTTAATCACATGACTATTCGAAAAATAAGCAGACGATATTGTCAATGGGATTTGCTGAACACCTCCTCTCATCAGTACAAAGAATGAACCAAGAAAAACGGCTAAAGCTCCTATGGCCAAAGGAAATCTAACCCAAAGCTTTAGCGATTGAGAAACGTCTCGTTTTTTCAATAACCAACGGAACATCCTCCAAGCAAAAAGCACTTCCAAAATGGAATAAATCACGAACCAAACAGTCATACTGTAATCGGCTGTCCGAAATACTTCGTCAGGGTTAGACAAATGCATGAATACCCTTGACGTCAATTTATGGTTCCACTCGGCATAGGCATTTATTTCACCTGAATGAACAAAGGCAAGCACTATAGCTTCGATGAAGATAACAGCTACAAATACTTTTCTGAGCCATTTTGCATTTGAAATTAATTGAACTACAAGCACCAACAGAGGCAGTATCGATAGATAGGCCGCCGTGGACAAGTCCAATCTGAAGGAATATATAAATACCGAAAACCAATCTCCCCAAGAAACATCGGCGAGTTTCCCCCAATGATGTATCGAAAATATCAATCGCTGAAAGTCAAATATTAAGACCCAAAAAAGAAGCATTTTCAGTACGAGTATAGCCGTATGTGATAATCTATCCACGTCCCAAAGTTACATGTTTATTTGACAGTCAGGAAGATTCTGGGGAAGCTCCTTCGATAATAATGACTACTCATAGATATATGAGTACCTTTAACAATATGGCATCATTTCAAGAAATAATCAACTCCAATATTCCAACACTTGTCGATTTCCACGCCACTTGGTGTGGACCCTGTAAGACAATGTCTCCTATTATTGATGAGGTCAAGAGTGAGTTAGGACCTTCTGTCAGGATACTTAAAATCGACGTAGACAAAAACCCTGCAGTCTCCACTAAGTTCAAAATCCGTGGAGTCCCGACATTTATTCTATTCAAAAATGGTGAGATCGTTTGGAAAGAAAGCGGAGTAATTCCAAAAAGAACATTGCTATCCACTATCCAAGGATCAGCTAAATGAGTACTCGTCCGAGCCGTTTAACGGTTTAGTCTAGGCTTTAAAGGATCAAACTAACCGCTCCCATCCCCCTCAAGAAGGATCATTCGTTAAATAATTCAATGTCTTGCTTGCTTTACTAACGAGAAAAATTTACTTTTGCCCCCTTAAAATATTATAACAATACTATTATGGCAGAAAATTTAATTTATATCCTTCCAATATTTGGTATCATCGGATTGGTTTACATGTTTTTCCTTTCATCTTGGGTTAAAAAACAACCAGAGGGAAGTGACAAAATGAAAAAACTTTCAGGATACATTGCAGATGGCGCATTGGCTTTCTTGAAAGCAGAATATAGAATGTTAGCAATCTTTGTTGTAATCGCAGGTACGGCACTTGGTATTCTTGCTGCAACAGGTTCAATTCATGCTGGATTGTTTATCGTTGTAGCGTTCGTTATAGGTGCAGTTTTCTCAGCAGTAGCTGGAAACATCGGAATGCGCATTGCAACGAAAGCAAACGTTAGAACTGCAGAAGCAGCAAAAACGAGTTTACCACAAGCGATGAAAGTTGCATTTAGAGGTGGTACTGTAATGGGACTTGGTGTTGCTGGTCTAGCAGTATTTGGTCTTTCTACAATCTTTATCTTTCTAATCATGAAT
Source organism: Flavobacteriaceae bacterium (assembly GCA_047624355.1). Classification (GTDB taxonomy): domain Bacteria; phylum Bacteroidota; class Bacteroidia; order Flavobacteriales_D; family Crocinitomicaceae; genus UBA4466. The sequence goes on from JBLHPQ010000077.1 coordinate 12,254, forward strand.
GCTGGAGGAGTTGAATCATCTCTGGAAGGAAACAACATGATTATTATTCTTGAAACATTGGCTGGTTTCTCTTTAGGAGCTGAGTGTATCGCACTATTCGCAAGAGTTGGTGGAGGTATCTACACGAAAGCTGCTGATGTTGGAGCTGATTTAGTTGGTAAAGTAGAAGCTGGAATTCCAGAAGATGACATTAGAAACCCAGCGACAATTGCTGATAACGTTGGTGATAACGTTGGTGATGTTGCAGGAATGGGAGCTGATTTATTTGGTTCTTATGTAGCAACAATGTTAGCTGCAATGGTATTAGGTAACTACTTGATCGGTCAAAATATTGCTGATACTTTCACGAAGTTTGATGGAATGGGACCAATCTTAATGCCTGTTTTCATCGCTGGTGTTGGGATCATCTTCTCAATCATGGGATCTTGGGTTATTAAAATAAAAAACAACGACGCTAAAGAAAAGCAAGTTCAAGGAGCTTTCAACTTAGGAAACTGGGGATCTTTAGCTGTAACGGCTGTTGCTTCTTTCTTCATTATTCAATGGATGCTTCCAGCGAAAATGAATATGAGCTTCTTCGGTGAAGCTGATCAAATGATTGGATACAACAGAGTATTTTATGCTGTATTGATTGGATTGGCAGTAGGCGGATTAATCTCTATGTTAACTGAGTATTACACAGCAATGGGTAAGAAACCAGTTAATAGTATTATTCAGAACTCTTCTACAGGTGCAGCAACAAACATTATTTCTGGTTTATCTCTAGGTATGATGTCGACTGCAGCTCCAATTATTCTTTTCGCTGCTGCGATTTGGGGAGCTTACGCTTGTGCTGGATTCTACGGAGTAGCGATTGGAGCATCAGCAATGATGGCAACAACAGCTCTTCAATTGGCGATTGATGCTTTCGGACCTATTGCGGATAACGCGGGTGGAATTGCTGAGATGTCTGAATTAGATCCTGAGGTTAGACAAAGAACTGATATTTTAGATGCCGTTGGTAATACAACTGCTGCGGTTGGTAAAGGATTCGCAATTGCTTCTGCTGCATTGACTGCATTGGCATTGTTTGCTGCATTTGTAACGTTTACAGGTATTGATGGAATTAACATCTTTAAAGCAAATGTTTTAGCCGCCTTGTTTGTTGGGGCAATGATTCCAGTTGTATTTTCTGCATTAGCAATGAGTGCAGTAGGTAAAGCTGCAATGGCAATGGTGAAAGAAGTTCGTCGTCAGTTTAAAGAGATTCCTGGTATCATGGAATATAAAGCTGAACCAGAATACGATAAGTGTGTAGATATTTCAACGAAGGCTGCATTGAGGGAAATGATGCTTCCAGGAGTGATCACTATTGTTTCTCCGATCATCATTGGATTTACAATGGGTGCTGAAGCACTTGGTGCTTATATGGCTGGTGTAACAGTTTCTGGTGTTCTTTGGGCAATCTTCCAAAATAACGCTGGCGGTGCATGGGATAACGCTAAGAAGTCTTTCGAAGCAGGAGTTATGATTGACGGTGAAATGTCTTACAAGGGTTCTGAAGCTCATAAAGCGGCAGTAACTGGAGATACAGTTGGAGATCCATTTAAAGATACTTCTGGACCTTCAATGAATATCTTAATTAAGTTGACTTGTCTTATCGGATTAGTGATTGCACCTATGCTTGTTAGTGGAGGAGCTCATGGAGAAGATGGAGCAGGATCTTTAGTAAAAACAGAATATTCTGCATCTCATAAGGGTCATGGAAACGGCGATGGAACTGGACATGGTTCAAAGAGCGCTTGTTGCCAGAAAGACGCTTCATGTGACAAAGCAAAAGGATGTGATATGTCAGAATGCTCATCAATGACCAAAGAAGAGTGTGCTGCAAAATGTACAGCAACTGGTTGTCCTGAAGCTGAAATGGAAGCTTGTATGGCTCACTATGGTGAGGACGGAAAATTTAAAAAATGCGAGAAAGAGTGCTGTACTGAACAGAGCTAAATTCGCTTGATATAATTTAAAAACCTCCTACCACCCGGTAGGAGGTTTTTTTATACCCCAATGTCAAGCATTATGACTAACTTTCATTTACTACATGAAGACTGATAACATAATTCGATCATATGCCCTACGAGAATATCTTCATAGACTGCCCCCTTTCCAATCATTCGTTTTAAACTACGTAAATCAAATTAGCCCCTGATGAAAAAGCAATTTTCTATCCTAATCGCAGAAGACGATATGATCATACAAATGTTCATCTCTGGGATTATTAAATCGGCGGGATTTCAAATTGCTGGAGAAGCTCGTAAGGGTCATCAAGTTCTCGCTTTGTCCAAAGAAAAAATGCCCGATTTGGTGTTGATGGATATTGGCTTATCGGGTGAAATCGATGGTATTGAAACGGCCAAACTCCTTCGTGATTCTCATTCAATCCCGGTACTCTTTATTACCGGAAACTCGGACGAAGCCACAATTAAACGAGCAGAGGAAGCAGAACCTATTGGGTTCATTTTCAAGCCGCTCAACGAGCGCTTGTTAATTGAAAAAATTCACTTGTTTCAAGAAACTTTACCTAAAAGTTCAACATAGTTAAGTGAGTAATCTTGTTCGGGATTGCGTCTATGCTTAGGAAGTTGAATAGATCGAGGCATTTAATGAGGACACGAGATTGTGATTCGATAGTGAGTTTAATGTAACAATTAGTCATTCCAAATTGTTATTCAAGAAACACCGCTCATGAAATTGACCGTTCCTTCACTGCTTCTTTTTCTTTCTTTTCAATCCAGTTCACAGGTCACAGAATTTACCGGAATTTATTGGACAAATTTAACACATGTCAATCCCGCAATGAGCGGTTTGGAGTTTAAGCATCACGCCACGGCAAGCTATCATGAAAAGATTCGCAGCTCCTTTGCTACGACTTCTTTTATCGATTGCAATACCCGTATTTATAACTATCATGGAATTGGTGTCAGCTATAACAACAACGAAGAAAGTTTGTCACAATCACACTTAGTCAACTTCAACTACAATTATCAGTGGAGCCTCAAAAATGGGTGTCAACTCTCAACGGGTATAGCGGTTGGAATTCAGCATGCATCTATACATCCTATTTTCGAAGATTTGGCCAATTTGTACGACTCGCTGCATTCGCCAATTGCTCCAAATGTGAACATTGGTTTTGCCTATCGATCACGCTACTGGCTTATTGGTTTAAGTTTCGCGTCACTTCAAAGATCCATTGAAAAAGGTGAGAATGCATTCAATATCGTTCCATCCAGAAATGTAAATCTGCATGTATCTTACAACTTGCCAATAACCCGAAGAGTATCTCTTAGATCAAGGCTCCTCGCCCAGAGTGACTTCAGAACCTTATCCATGAATATTGGCGCTACGCTTGACTACAAAAACATCGTCAGTTTCGGTATTGGTTATCGAACAAACAACACTTTTTATACTACTGTCGGCGGCAATCTCTACCAACAGTTTAATCTGGGTTATTCTCTTGAGTATGCTTTGAGTCCACTCTCTGCCGGCTCAGGAATTAATCATCAAATCGTCCTAGGGTTGACTGTTAAAAATAAACGTCGACGATAAAGCCTTGAACGTAATACCAACCTTTTTGTACCTTTAAGAGAATCAACGTTTGAGCGCTATGAACAAATCAATCTTAAAAGGTGGGGCACTAATTGTTTTCGTTTCCGGAATAATCGCTTTCAGAGGTGTTTGGGCTATTTACATTCACTCCAACGTTCGCTTACCAATTGGCCCAATTCGCATGCTGATAGGCGCACCAGAACTCCATCATTGGCATCACGATTTAGATCGAAACGCTGGAAACTATGCAAATATATCTCCGCTAATGGATGTAGCTTTTGGAACCTATGTATGTCCTGATCACGAGCCTGAAAAAGTGGGAATTAAAGAACCCGTCCCTCAAAATTATGTAGGTCAAATGTTAGAGCC
>JBLHPQ010000078.1:0-16076 GCA_047624355.1 Flavobacteriaceae bacterium
AAGATCCTTAATAAATACAAATAGCGGTTCAAGTTTTCACCTAAACCGCTATTGCTTATATACCGTGTTGTCTTTAGTTATTTATTAATCTCGACATACCATTTTGAGAGTTCAATTCCGATCTCATGAGGGTAGTCTTCCTGTAAAAAATGAGTTCCTTCCCCAAGATTTATCATTTTAGTATTCTTAAATTCATTTTCCACCACTGCTCTATCTACTGACTGGAAACCCACACCAGGTGTAATATATAAACAAATCTTAGGCAAGTCGCTTTCTTTTAACCACACACCGTAGTTCATCATTGCTTGATGCACATGAGCAGGTTTTCCATCCATTGGAATATCTTGTGGCCATCTCAATAGTACTTGTCTACTTTTTCTGGTCGGATATGGTGCTGCATAAACTGCCATTTCTTCTTTAGTTAAATCTCGCGTAATTAACTGAGGTATCATCTTTTTGATAAACATGTTTTGTCCTTTCACGAGCATAGGTCCAAAAATCGGATTTTTCATCATCTTAATTCCCATTCTAATTTTCTTCGGCATTCCATCCCAATTTACGGGTTGTATTGCGGCTTCCATGAAGGCTATCGCCTTAATGTTCTCGCGGTGTTTGTTGGCGTAATCAAACCCTAATATTGCACCCCAATCATGAAGGACAAGCGTAACGTTTTTTAAGCCTAGGCTATCAATAAAAGCTTCCAAATATGCAGCAGCATCAGTATATCCATATTCAATATCTGGTTGATCAGATTTACCCATTCCGATTAGATCAACAGCAATACATCTTCCCTTATGACTCATATATGGCACAATGTTTCTCCATAAGTAAGAGGAGGAAGGGTTACCATGCAAAAATAGAATCGGATCTCCTTCGCCTTCATCGATGTAGTGCATTTTACTTCCTTTAACTTCAATATATTTTGATTCGAACGGAAATGCCGCTGATATTTCTTTTGATAATTTTAGTGTGTCATTGTTTTCGTTTGTTTGAGCATTAATGTTTTGTGTTGACATGCCTATTGCTAGCATTAATAAACTAGAGAGTAAATTCTTTTTCATTAGATAATTTTTTAGTTGTTATTTGGGTGAGGTTTTCCGTTTTCCATAAAATATTTCAATTCTTCCGCTAAGACCCTAGTAGAAGCTTTAAGACCCATTTCAATTTGAGATGCCATAACATCATTCAATGGGGCCTTAGGTTGTAATTCAAAATCCATTACAACCAGCGTTTTGTTTACACTGATTTGCTGTAAAAACCATGTTGAATGAGCTGATTTCGCGATTTCGGGTAAACCTTCTGTGATATAATATTTCAAAATGAAATTCTTTGGATCGAAAGTCTCTAAAACTTGAATTGTTATTCCTCGATCGGTAATTGTTTCTCTTAAAGAGTAATTTATCTCTTCAAATTTTTGAGGACCTCCTGGCTTTGATTCCTTAAAGTTACTTGACCACTTATGGACATCTGCGAACTGATTCCCCATAGTTTCCCACACTTCACCAATGGGTTTTTCAATTGTTAATTCTGCTTTTATATTCATATCGTTTTTTTTAATTGTTCTGCTAGTTTGATACAGAGATAATTGAAGTGTGACAGAATTGTTAAAAAACATAGTTTCTGAAGAGCTGTGATGGGCCGAATGTTTGACTAATAGATGAGTATTTGTTGTCTCAAGTATATGACTTGCCAGATTCATGATCACGAAGAGTCACCTTGTATTCATGAATGATAGATTTTACATTTCCAGAGGTTAGATTCACACTTCCTTGCCTAATAATCGGCCCTTTGATTGCTATTAGGGTATAGCGATATCCATTTCTTAGTTCCATATCCTTCAGTGCAACACTATCTGAGGCAATGACGATTTCATATTTAAATTCCGGATTCTTTTTGATTAGTTTTTTCTCCAACCATTCCTTTTTTCTTCTTGACCTAAATAGATTAGAATTGATTCAGATGAATTAATGGAATCAGGAATAGAGCCTTTGTTGAAGCACCTTGAATTTTGAGAATAGCAAATGGAGCCGAGAATGAATGTAGAAACTAAAAGTATTGTTCTCATCCGTAATTAAATTATATCCCATTTACTAAAAAGTCGAACATCATACTTTTTAACCCAGAGTTCAATTTCATCAAAGTCAAGCCTTTGAGTAAAGCGAGTCATTGTGCATAATGATGCTAAATGTTAATGCAATTAGCACTGGGATAATGATATATTTCATATTCAATTCTAAAAAGTTATAAAAATAAGCGAATTGCCTAATGTACCCTCGGCACCTATCGAGCATTGCGCACCCGAACCATGCATTGTGCATAACGGCTCGTATGCTTTCGTGCCGACTCTTGATTATAAGCTTTTCGGGATGAATCTTAGCGCATGTTAGCCACATTTTCTTTGAAAAAGAACGTGATTACAAGTAAAGTATCCTATCTTTGTTGCTTCAAATGAAAACAAAGAATCCATATAAATCTATTTTTCAGGTCGCTGCACCTGTGATGGTTTCTTGTGCAATCTCTTCTAGGAGATCAGATCGTAGTAGACGCCTTTTGGCGTAATCTTTATTGCCAAGCTACGCGCTAGGCGTTTCACTCAGTATAGTATTAGTTTAAATATCAACAATCTCAGTCGAGATTAATTGGTTCATTTTATGAAATTTAATGTCATTGTGGCGAATAAAAGTCACACAGTGCATGCCGCATTCATATGCAATATGATGGAAGAGGCTGCAAAAAAAAGAGGTACAGGAATCTCGAAACGAAAGCCTGAATATATCCAAGACAAAATAACCGAAGGAAAGGCTGTTATTGCTTTTCATGAAGGATGGGTTATCGGGTTCTGTTACATTGAAAGCTGGGACAATGAAAAATTTGTTGCCAATTCAGGACTGATAGTTCATCCCGATTTCCGAAAAACAGGAGTAGCGAAATTGATCAAAAAAAGGACATTCGACCTTTCTAAGAAACTGTTTCCAACATCTCGATTGTTTGGAATCACGACAAGCCATGCCGTGATGAAAATAAATTCTGATCTGGGATACAAGCCAGTGACTTTTTCGGAACTCACCAAATCAGATGCCTTTTGGAAAGGTTGTCAGGAGTGCAAAAATTATGATATCCTGGATAGAATGAATAGAACCATGTGTTTATGCACAGCTATGATTTGTGACTTCAACGAATCACGCGAACAAGAAAGTGAAAAGCACATGGCTTGGGAACGATTCAAGTCATTCATCAAAAGACGCAAGTCAAAAAAGACAAACATTTTAAAGATCAAAAAATGAAGAAGAGAAAAGTACTACTAGCATTTAGTGGAGGGTTAGACACATCCTATTGTGTCAAATATTTGATGAATGAAAAACAACTGGAAGTCCACACTGCAGTTGTTAATACAGGAGGTTTTTCAGAGCGAGAGTTGAATGAAATAGAATTAAAGGCATTTGATTTAGGTTCATCCAGTCATGCGGCGTTAGATGAAACAAACGCCTTTTATCAAGAGATTGTTCGGTTTTTGATTTACGGAAACGTACTAAAGAATAACACCTATCCATTGTCCGTGAGCGCGGAGCGAATTCATCAGGCTTGTGCACTCGTCAAATATGCTAAAGAAATTGGAGCAACATCAATTGCGCACGGAAGTACTGGCGCAGGAAATGATCAGATTCGATTTGACCTGGTCTTTCAACTATTAGCTCCAGAGCTTGAAATAATCACTCCGATTAGAGATCAAGAATTATCCCGAAAGGATGAGATTGAATACTTGAATACCAATGGGGTTGATGTAAGCTGGGAGAAAGCAAAATACTCGATTAACAAAGGGCTTTGGGGAACAAGCATCGGTGGCGCAGAAACATTAACGTCTCATCAAATACTTGCGGAAAGTGCATATCCGGATGCATTGGAGAAAACTGAACCTCAATCGGTTGAATTGGATTTTGAAAAAGGTGAAATTGTTGGAGTCGATAGTCAAAAAATGGATTCAGTGAAAGCCATTCAAACGCTTGATGCGATGGCTTCAAAGTATGCTATTGGGAGAGATATCCATGTTGGAGACACGATTATTGGAATCAAAGGTAGAGTAGGTTTTGCCGCTGCAGCGCCTGCCATCATAATCAAAGCACATCATACGTTGGAGAAACACACACTTTCTAAATGGCAGCTTCATTGGAAAGAACAATTGGGAAGCTGGTATGGAATGTTTATCCATGAGGCACAGTATTTCGAGCCGGTAATGAGAAACATTGAAGCGTTTTTGGAAGATTCACAGAAGTATGTTTCAGGAAAGGTATTCATTGAACTGCATCCATACCGTTTTGTAGTGAAGGGAACTGAGTCAAAACATGATTTAATGTCACCTGATTTTGGTGATTATGGCGAGGCCAATAAGCGTTGGTCTGGTGAAGACGCAAAAGGATTTACGAAACTCTTAGCGAACCCTATGCAATTGTTCAACCATGTAAATAAAATCGTATGATATCAGCAGGAATTATTGGAAGCGCAGGATACGTTGCAGGTGAATTGATCCGTTCTTTGGTGAATCATCCGCAGGTGAAAATTGATTTTCTGTACAGCCATTCCAATCCGGGTGTTGAGGTATCAACGGTTCATCAGGATGTCTTGGGCACAGATTTGTCTTTTTCCCAAGATTTAAATTACAACATCGATCTTCTGTTTCTCTGTCTTGGGCACGGGAATTCAAAGAAGTTTTTATCGAAGCACAGTTTTTCGAGCAATACTAGAATCATTGATCTTGGAAATGATTTCCGATTGAAGGACGATGCTTTATTTCATGGAATGGACTTCGTGTATGGATTGGTTGAATCGAACAAAAAAAGAATCAAGGAGGCTTGTTACATTGCTAATCCGGGTTGCTTTGCGACGGCTATTCAGCTCGCTTTGTTACCGCTTGCGAAGGAAGGACTTCTGAAAAATGATGTACACATTAACGCTATTACGGGATCAACTGGAGCAGGACAATCTATGAGTTCTACTTCTCATTTCAGTTGGAGAAACAATAACATTTCTATGTACAAGGAATTCAACCATCAACATCTCGGTGAAATAGGAGAAACACTGACCACTATTCAGCCTGGATTTGATAACGAGTTGAACTTTTTACCAGTCCGCGGTGATTTTACACGAGGTATTTTTGCCAGCGCATACATGAAATGTGACTTGGATGAAGAAACACTGATTCCATTGTATGAAGCTTATTACAAATCAGCTGAGTATACGCACGTATTTAAAGGGAATGTGCATTTGAAGCAAGTCGTAAACACAAACAATTGTGCGCTTCAAATTCAAAAGATTGATGGAAAAGTACTCATCACATCTGTAATCGATAACCTATTGAAAGGTGCTGCTGGTCAGGCGATCCAAAATATGAACCTCATGTTTGGATTGCCCGAAAACACAGGAATTTCATTCAAAGCAAATTATTTCTAAGATGAATTTATTTAATGTATATCCACGATTTGACATCACACCAGTAAAAGCAGAAGGATGCTATCTCTACGATGAGAATAATCAAAAATACCTCGACTTATATGGTGGACATGGAGTAATCTCGGTTGGACATAATCACCCGGTTTACACGAAGGCGATTTCAGAACAGATGAGCGCCATTTCGTTTTATTCGAATTCTGTAAACATTACAATTCAGTCAATGCTTGCTGAAAAATTAAGTCAAGTTTCAGGCTATCCCGATTACAACTTGTTCTTGTGCAATAGTGGTGCAGAAGCCAATGAGAATGCGTTGAAACTAGCATCGTTTCACACCAATAAATCGAAGGTCATCACGTTCAAAAACAGTTTTCATGGAAGAACGAGTGCAGCACTAAATGTGACCGACAATCAGAAGATTTCAGCCCCAATAAATAAGCATGGAGCAGAAGCAATTTTTGTTGAGTTGAACGATGTTGAAGGTCTAAAAAAAGCATTCGAAACGGAAGACGTTTGCGCTGCAATTATTGAAGGAATTCAGGGCGTAGGTGGATTGGATGAACCAAGCCCAGAGTTTTTGAAAGTACTACGAACTTTATGTGATAAACATCAAGTGGTGTTGGTTTTGGATGAGATTCAAAGCGGTTACTTTCGATCGGGGAAATTCTTCGCACATCAATACGCAGAGATTAAAGCCGATATTATTTCAATGGCAAAAGGCATGGGGAATGGATTCCCGATTGGTGGAATTCTAATTAACCCTGACATCAAAGCGACCTATGGATTGCTAGGAACAACATTCGGCGGTAATTATCTTGCATGCGCTGCTGGCTGTGCTGTTCTCGATATTTTGACCGAAGAAAATATAGTAGAAAATGTCAATCAGTTGGATAGATGGATGAGGCATGAATTGGCTTCAATCCCTCAAATCAAAAAGGTAAAAGGAAAAGGTTTGATATTGGGTATTGAGTTTGATTTTCCCATCAAAGAATTGAGATCAAAATTGTTGTTCGATTCCAAAATATTTACGGGTGCTTCAATGAATCCAAATTTATTGAGAATACTTCCTCCTCTCACGGTGAAACGAGAAGATTTAAATGAATTCATTCAAGCCCTAAAACAACATTTATCATGAAAAAATTTAGTTCAATAGAAGATATAGAAAACTCTGAAGCATTAATAAAATTGGCATTGAGTCAGAAATCGAGTCCATATAAATGGAATCAGTTAGGTAAAAATAAAACCTTGGGATTGTTGTTCTTTAACCCCAGTTTGAGAACACGTATGAGCACGCAAAAAGCGGCCATGAATCTTGGAATGAACGTAATTGTCATGAATTTAAATTCAGAAGGTTGGAAGCTTGAGTTCGAAGATGGTTCAACGATGGATTCAGACAGTCAAGAACACATTCGTGAAGCAGCCGCGGTTGTCTCTCAATACTGCGATATTATAGGAGTTCGTACATTTCCATCTTTGAAAAATCGCGAAGAAGACTACGCTGAAGAGATTTTGAATGGTTTTGTAAAGCATGCTTCTGTTCCAATTATTTCGTTGGAAAGTGCCACACGTCATCCGCTGCAATCGTTAGCTGATATGATGACGATTGAAGAACATAAAACGAAGAAAAAACCAAAGGTTGTTTTGTCATGGGCTCCTCATCCAAAAGCACTGCCTCAAGCCGTAGCCAATTCATTTGTAGAATGGGCAAAAAAAGGTGTTTTTGAATTAGTCGTTGCGAATCCAATCGGGTTCGATTTGGAAGCTTCAATTACAGATGGAGTTCAGGTTATTCACAACCAGGAAGAAGCTTTTAAAGATGCCGATTTCATCTATGCAAAGAATTGGTCTTCTTATGAAGATTACGGAAAGATTGGAGAGAACCTTAATGATTGGATGATTCGTCCAGAACGAATGGCAAAAACCAAAGACGCTCAATTTATGCATTGTCTTCCGGTAAGGAGAAATGTAGTTGTTCATGATGATGTGATCGATTCTGAAAACTCACTCGTGATTCAGCAAGCAGAAAATAGAATTTACGCTGCACAGGCTATTCTCTTTAAACTTTTGAAGGATGAAAACGAAATGTAAAGTGGTGAAAATTGGAGGGGGAATTATCAATGATGAGATAGTGCTTGCTAAGTTTCTGAAAGCCTTCAGTGAGGTTGATTCTCCCAAATTATTAGTGCATGGAGGTGGTGAAATGGCAACGGAACTGAGCACTCAATTGGGACATGATGTTCAACTAATCAACGGGCGAAGAGTAACAACTGAGGAAGGACTTAAAGTCGCGACTATGGTGTATTCTGGATGGATAAATACGTCTATCTGTGCCAAGCTAGCTAAATTCGGTTGCACAGCCATCGGGCTTTCTGGGGCGGATGCAAATGTGATTGAGTCTACAAAACGTTCAACCAAACCTCTTGACTATGGTTTCGCTGGTGATATTCAAAAAGTAAATGGGAACGTGTTGAAGGATTTTATTCAGAGCGATCAATGTCCAGTGATGTGTTCAATTACACATGACGGTTTTGGCCAATTGCTTAATACGAATGCCGACACAATTGCTTCTGAAGTGGCCATTGCATTATCAGAATTTTATGATGTGGATTTGTTTTACTGTTTTGAAAAGCCTGGAGTTCTTATGAATGCTGATGATAGCGACTCAGTGATTGGTCAAATTGATCTGGCGAAATACGAAAGTTTACAGAAAGAAAACGTCATCAATGAAGGAATGATTCCTAAGCTTCACAATTGCTTCTACGCATTACAAAGTGGAGTTCAGCATGTTCGAATAGGGGATGTTAATGGCTTAAATGAAGGAAATTGTGGAACGGTTTTAACACTTGAATCATGAAAGAGCATTACCAAGAAGCACTTAGATTATTGAAACAACTTATTGCTACTCCTTCATTTTCCAAAGAGGAAGATAAGACAGCAACCATTATTGCAGATTGGTTAAATGAACGCGGAGTTGAAGTAATGCAATCGAACAACAATGTTTGGGCAAAGAACGAGCACTTTTCCTATGACAAACCGACTGTATTATTGAATTCGCATCACGATACAGTACAAGCAAATGTAAATTACAGCCTCGACCCGTTCCATCCAAAAGAGGAAGATGGAAAACTCTTTGGTTTAGGAAGTAATGATGCAGGCGGAGCTGTTGTTTCTCTACTTGCCACATTTATGGAATTCTATTCTCGGATTGATTTAAAGTACAACCTACTAATTGCAATTACAGCGGAAGAGGAAATTTCCGGTCAACATGGAATTGCATCGCTGTTCTCGGAGTTACCCGACATAGAATTTGCGATCGTTGGAGAACCGACAGAAATGAATTTGGCAATTGCCGAGAAAGGGTTAATGGTAATTGATGGTTGCGCAACGGGAATCTCAGGACATGCTGCTCATACCAATACAGAAAACCCCATTTATACTGCAATGAAAGACCTTGAGTGGATTTCGAACTTTCAATTTGATCGAAATTCAAGTGCTCTCGGAAAGGTGAAAATGAGTGTTTCACAAATCAACGCTGGAAAACAACACAACTTGATTCCTGGAGCATGCGATTTTGTAATCGATGTTCGGGTGAATGATCAATATTCAAATCAAGAGGTTTTTGAGATCATCAATGAAAATACCGTGAGTAAATTAACACCAAGATCGTTTCGATTGAACTCATCTTCGATTGATCAAAACCATCCAATTGTACTTGCAGGATTGGCCTTGGGTAAAACTACATTTGGATCTCCGACGCTCTCTGATCAAGCATTGATCTCATGCCCATCATTGAAAATTGGTCCAGGGAAAACAGAGCGATCGCATACCGCAGATGAGTTTATTTATCTGCATGAAATAAAAGAAGGAATTGAAATTTACATAGAATTAATAGAAAAATTGAACAGTTATGAAATTGTGGGATAAAGGATATACAATCGACAATGTGGTTGATAAATTTACGGTAGGAGATGACCGTGTTTTAGATTTGAAATTGGTTAAATATGACCTATTGGGGAATATTGCTCATGCTAAAATGCTCAATCATATCGGAATAATATCTGATGAGGAACTGAAGGATATATTAAGAGGTTTGAGAGCAATTCAGGAAACAGTAGACAATGGCACTTTTGTGATAGAAGAGAATTTCGAAGATGTCCACAGTAAGGTTGAGTTCGAGTTGACTCAATTGATTGGTGAGGCCGGTAAGAAAATCCATACAGCGCGTTCTCGAAATGACCAGGTTCTGGTGGATTTGCACTTGTATGCAAAGAATGAAATTGGTGTAATGAGCGAGTTAGTCAATCAGCTTTTCGAGCTTTTATTAACGCTTGCCGAAAAACATAAAGGTGTATTAATGCCAGGCTATACACATATGCAAGTCGCTATGCCTTCATCCTTTGGTTTGTGGTTCAGCGGGTATGCTGAATGCCTCATTGATGATCTTCATCTTATGAATGCTGCGTTTAAGATCTGTGATCAAAATCCATTGGGATCAGCGGCAGGGTATGGTTCTTCATTTCCGATCAATCGTTCGATGACAACAGAATTATTGGGTTTTGAAACGCTCAAATACAACGTGATTGCAGCGCAAATGAGTCGTGGAAAAATGGAAAAGTCTCTCGCATTTGCAATGGCATCTGTTGCAGGTACTCTTTCTCGTTTTGCTGCAGATGTTTGTTTATATATGAGTCAGAATTTCAATTTTATAGGGCTTCCGAAAGAGCTCACTACAGGTTCGAGCATTATGCCTCACAAAAAGAACCCTGATGTATTTGAATTGATGCGTGCAAAGTGCAATAAAATTCAAAATCTCCCAACGGAAATCATGATGATAACTAATAATTTGACAATGGGATATCACCGTGATTTTCAACTGTTAAAAGGTAGTCTTATGGATGGGATTGACGCACTGAAAAATTGTCTAGAAGTATGCTCCTTCATGTTGAATCACATTGAGGTTAAAACTAATTTTTTGGGTGATGAAATGTATGATTTAATGTACACTGTGGAGGATGTAAACAAATTGGTAATTGATGGTGTTCCATTTCGTGAAGCGTATAAAATAGTTGGAGAGAAGGTGCTCAATGAGAGCTACAAGCCAACTAAAAAGTTACAACACTCGCATGAAGGGAGTATTGGGAATTTATGTTTGGCTGAGATTCGACAGAAAATGTTTAACGTTAGAAAGTAAATGTATTTGTTCAGACTGTCAATCAAATCCGTACAGGGCTGATTTTCAATTGTGGCTAACGGTTAGATTTACTAGTTAAGCAAGAAGAACAAAAGACTGGAATAAGACTCTCTTTTGTATAGTGTCCTTGAACACGTCAACATAGCAAGTCACCACTCTTTTAGTACCAGAATACGATCAGTTCTCAAGGTGTGTAAACCTGCTTTGAGTTAGCAGCATCAAGTACAATTGTTCTTCCAAAAATTAAAGATATGAAAACAGTGGAAATCGACATTTCGAAATTGACGTTTGATGTGTTCATTGAAGAACGGGGCCATGAGCAATTCAGTAATAACAAAGAAGGATTTAAGGCTTTGAAAAAGTTATTGAACAAGGAAGACCATAGTGTAATGGAAGCGACAGGATGTTACCACATTCTACGCGCGAATTACTTGTTTGAAAAGGGACTTAAAGTGATCGCGTCTAATCAATTGGTAATGAGATGATTTATTCAAATTAAGCGACAAAAGGTAAAAACAGACAAGAGCGACGCACTGATGATTGCCATGTATGGACAGGAGCAAAATCCTAAGTTATGGGAACCTGAACCAGCGTTTATTGAAGAAGGGAAAATTATAGAAGAAGAAAAGTAGAAGTTTAGTTGTTTTTCAGCTCAGTTCTATGTTATGCGATCGTTTTTTTTGCATCTATAATGCTATATCCTCAGAAATGGCGTCTGACTTTTTATATTCCTTTTGAATAAAGTCAACAACTGTGATGTGGTTTAACTAGGTTTCATCACACTGATAGAATAAATTATCCGTTCCTTGGGGATGCAATGCAAGAAGGGGAAGTGTCAAGAGAAATAAAACGAGACAAGTTCAAACTTTTATTGCTGAGTGTATCGGATTGTGACGCGAAAATTAAATGGATTATGGTGTAGTTAGACAAACAGTCTATTGAGTATTTATATTTCCAATAAAGAAGTTTTAACCATTTTTTCAGCGAAAAAAGTTCAATTAACAATAAATGTTGTAATTTTATGACGTGAAGCGTTTATTGTCAAAATATATTTCAGCAGTATTATTGCTTTGTTTGGTAATTCAAGTTGCTCCATTAAGTTTGCTTCATTCCCATGAAGATCACTTAACGGAAGTTGAACATGATCCCCATTCAATGGATGGTGCCGATGCTGAATATATAGATGGTACACATCATGATTCGGCAGAAAATGAGTGCAACGTTTGTAAAGCTCAGCAGTCGTTAAACAATCAAACATTCACACTAGTTGAGCAAGTTAGAATCTTCTATTTTACGGGGAGGTATTCTGAATTGATCAATTTAGAGGCATCTATTGATGATCACCTCATAAAAAGTACATCAGGCCGAGGCCCACCATTGGCCTAATTCCGGCATCATTACATTCGGTAAAATTCACGTAGCAGCATCATTTTGATCAGTTTAACAAACAGGTTACCTTGATTGCCCTCTTGTTTTAGTCAAAAAGAACATATAGAGACTTACGAATTTTCTTGATTCGTTTATCGTTGTAATGAGCAACATTCGTTGGGTTCAAACCAACTTTCCAATTACATTTTACATTTTTTTAGACGCATTTTATGCAAAGATCAATGCAATTCATTGTTTTGCTTATCGTAACATTATCGGTTTCCCCTTTGATAGCTCAGGACTCATGTTCTTACCAGTTGTCAGGTTATGTGATTGATGAACATAATCGCATGCCATTGACCAATTCTAAGGTATACATCAAAGAACCAAGAAGAGGAGTTTTTGCCGACTCTTCGGGATATTTTGTGTTTCCAGGTTTGTGTTCAGGAACTTATGAATTCTACTGCAAGCACGTTGGGTGCGACGCCGTAAAAAAAACAATAAAGATTCGAGGAGATACAGAAGAAAATTTCTACCCAGAACATCATGTTGAATTTGATGCTGTCAACGTAACAGCAGCGAAAACGAATGAAGAGGTTTCTTTAGCGACAAGAAAACTATCAGAGAAAGACAAAAATGAGACAAAAGGACTTTCGCTCGGAGACGGTTTAACGCGCATAAATGGTGTCAGGAAACTATCAACAGGAAACAATATCTCGAAACCAGTCATTCATGGACTTCATAGCAATAGAATTCTCATTTTGAACAACGGTGTAAGACAGGAAGGTCAGCAATGGGGAAATGAGCATGCACCAGAAATCGACCCGTTTATTGCCGACGAGCTGGCAGTTGTAAAAGGAGCGAATGGAGTTCGTTACGGTCCTGACGCAATCGGAGGAGTCGTGCTTGTTAACCCAAAAAAATTGAGAAAAACACCCGGTATTGAAGGAGAGTTGAATTTAGTAGGGTTGAGCAATGGTTTACAAGGAAATGCATCAGCAACCTTAGATGGGAATTTAAACAAATTTCCTGCGTTTAGTTGGCGCCTGCAAGGAACTGTCAAACGCGGAGGTAATGTGAAAACTCCCGATTACTATTTAAAAAATACTGGATCAAAGGAGTACAATTTTTCCTATGCACTTGCTTACAATAAACCGAAGTATGGTATTGATTTTTTCTACAGTCAATTTAATACAGATATCGGCATTTTTTCTGCAGCGCACATTGGAAACCTCACCGATCTTCAACAAGCTTTTGAGGCAGAGGAACCAATGGAGTCAGCAGATTTCACATACGATATTGATCGACCGAGACAACACATCGAGCACGAATTGTTTAAGACCAAAGGATATCTTAGAACTGGAAAGAAAGGTAAAATAACGCTGACGTATGCAAGGCAGTACAACAAACGCTTAGAATATGACAAGCATGCCCCATTGAATGATTCGCTTGCTAATTTAAACCTACCCGCTCTTCAGTTTGAATTAACCACACATACGGCTGAAATCGTATGGGAACACATTCGAATGAAATCGTTTAAAGGAAGTGTTGGCGTCAACGGGACGTACCAAGAAAACACCTACGAAGGACGGTTTTTCATCCCCAACTTCCAGAAAATAGGAGCCGGAATATTCTGGATCGAAAGCTGGAAGCCCAAAGCATCAAAACTGGAAATTGAAAGCGGTGTAAGGTTTGACAACATATATCAACGTGTTTACATGTGGAAAGATGGAGCGATTGTTTCTCCTGCTCAGAATTACATGAACATGAGTGGTACTATCGGGGCTATTTACAAAGTAAATAAACGGTTGATTCTTCGTTCCAATTTAGGAACTGCTTGGAGGCCTCCAAACATTAATGAATTGTATAGCAATGGACTTCATCATGGTGCTGCATCAATAGAAATTGGAGATTCCACGCTTGTAACAGAGAAGGCGGTCAATGTAAGTGCTTCAGTTGAATATTCAGGGAAGCGACTTTCGGTAGTTCTCGATGCGTATTACAATGTCATTAACGATTTCATCTACTTGAAACCCACTTTGGTTCCAACAGTTACCATTAAAGGCGCATTTCCAACATTTGTTCATGATCAAGTGAACGCTCACTTGAGAGGGCTGGACTTTACCTTAAGCTATGCTCTCACCAAAGAGTTTAAGGTGATTTCGAAGGCTTCAATTTTACGTGCATTTAACCAAACAACGCGTCAACATTTGGTAATGATGCCCGCGGATCGCTTTGAAAATTCACTGGAGTATAACTTTAAAGATGGAAAAAAAGTAGAGAACGCTTATGTTTCGCTCTCGGTAACTTCTGTATTAAAACAATCGCGCGTTCCTGAGAATAGCGACTACGTTAACCCGCCCGAAGGATATACCGTATTGAATTTCGCAGCAGGTATTGACATTCCACTCAAGGGAAATAGTATCTCCCTTGGTATTAGCGCCAATAACCTTCTTAATACACGTTATCGAGATTATATGAATCGCTTCCGCTACTTCGCTGATGAAATGGGAAGAAATATTTCCGTAAGGGCGACGATTCCCTTTACATTATTTACACCAAAATCAATATAAGCCGATGCGAAAGCATCAAGATTTTAATACAAATACTGACTTTTTAAAATTTCAAACATGAAAACAAACACAAACATGAAAACAAAAACAAACATGAAAACAATAGCCCTTTTAGGATTGACCTGCATCGCTGCTTTGAGCAGTTGCAAGAAAGACGACGACCTTGTCACAGTTCCTCAACCGATCGCTAATGAAGTAGAGGTTATAACAACCATGACACTTCAATTTACTGATGCAGCAGGGATTCAGCCTGACGTAACCGCTACGTTCCGCGATCCAGATGGTGACGGTGGACTGAACTATGATATTTTCGATACCATCAGGTTGCAGAATAATACTGTTTATAACGCAAGTATTCTTCTACTGAATGAAATAGTAAGTCCTGCTGATACAATTTCGAATGAAGTTTTGGAGGAAGATGATGAGCACTTGTTCTGTTTTACTCCTTCTTTTGCGAACTTATCAATTGTACGGACAGATACAGATGGGGTATTTGAAGTTGGTTTGCAAAGCCAATGGACGGTTGGAAATGTTGGAAATGGTACAACACAAATTGTGCTTAAACACCAACCCGGTATTAAAGATGGGACGTGTGCTCCAGGCGAAACGGATATAGATGTCACATTTGTAACAGAAATTCAATAATCAAAACAATAAACTACATTAACATGATAAAGTATTCTAAAATAATCATAGCCGTTTTTTCTATCGCAGTGTTAGTAGCATCCTGCAATAAAACGAAATCTACTTCCAAACGCTTGATGAAAGCAGGCGAATGGAATGTAACTGAGTTGTCCGTAGATGGTGTAAACCAAGAAGAGTTACCACATTGGGTGATTGGTGATTGCGACATCTACGAAGAGTCGTGTATAGGCTCTTGGCAAAATGACGAAGGTGGAGCAACGGATTTTGTCTGGCAAGTTACAAACGAGGGAGGCTCATTCATTGTTTCTCGACAAGGTCCAGATGAAGGATTGGAACACGCGGATGAAGAAATGGCGACGCAATGTTTTGAATTCAGCGGTACCTATGAAATCGCAGAGAATGAGAAAACGATGATGAAATTTACAAGTTCAACTATTGAAGCATTCTCTGGTCAATCTGTGATTATTACTTTAGAGAAAAAATAAACACTTCGCAGAGTTTAAGATCTAATAAATAGAGATATATCGAAGAATAGGTGCATGAAGGCCACCTCACAATTTGAGGTGGCCAGGTGCGAGAAAATTCTATCTGAATCTTTGGACAACCCAACTGAAGCTGAAGAAACGATGAAGAGCTGTAGCTATTATGAGGAATTTGTATCTGTGCAGAGAGAACTTTTAGATGACACAATAGACTGTATGTCGTCAGATAAAACTGAACTTTTCAGCTTAAAAAATAAGATAGAGTTCTGTCTAATTTAAGTTAAATTTCTGATACTGCTTTTTGTCAATTTTCGTTTTCTTAATTTTCTTTCAGCTGTTCTAAAATACACTTCAGCTGGAGTCACATTTTGTATG
>JBLHPQ010000079.1:0-15948 GCA_047624355.1 Flavobacteriaceae bacterium
GATCAGGAGGATATTACAATTTTCAAGCAACTCCAGTGATTGGAACTACTTGGGCAATGAATGTTAACCTCGATGGAGGAACTATCGATATTGATGGCAACGCATTGGGTAGTTACACTGAGGCTAGTTGGTTTACTTTGAGAATGGAGGTTAATTTAACATTGAATATATGGCAAGCATATGTTGATGGTGTATTAATTGGATCTTGGGCGAACGGAGTTAATACGATCGCTTCTTGTGATATCTTCCCACTTCAAGGACATGATTTCTATGTTGATGATGTGAACTTTGATCATCAAGCATACGTACTTTCAAATTTGAATGCTGTTGCCGCTGGATTTAATATTGGTGGAAACATTGTTGGATTGAATGTTACGCCAACTGTTACTGTTGCAAATGGTGGAACTACTCCAATTACATCTTACGACCTTACAATTGACTACAATGGTAATAGCTATGTAGAGAATGTAACAGGTGTGAATATTGCTTCTACTCTTTCTGAGGCTACGATTTTCACAACTACTATTCCAATCGTAACTGGTGCTTTGCCAGCAACGATGACGATCAGTAACGTAAATGGAACAACGGATGATATCTCAACGGATGATGCTCTTACTTATATTATTGATCCAGTAAGTCCTGCATTCGGGAAAGTGGTTGTTGGTGAGGAAGCGACAGGTACATGGTGCCAATGGTGTCCACGTGGAGCAGTCTTCATGGATAAATTCGCTGCTGATTTCGGACAATACTGGGCTGGAATTGCTGTGCACAATGGAGATCCAATGACAGTTGTTGATTACGATGCTGGAATTGGAGCATTGATTGGTGGATATCCAAGCGCATTAGTAGATCGTTTGCCAGAAGTTGATCCTTCAGCAATGGCTCCTGATTTCTTCTCTCGTATTCAAATTGCTCCTGCTGCTCAAATGAAAGCTGGTGCGACATGGGATGCTGCAACAAGACAATTAGATGTTTCTATTACTGCAGTGTTTGATCAAGCAGCAACTGACGCATACAAAATGTTATGTGTATTGACTGAGGATGGTGTTACTGGAACAGATGCTGGTTACAACCAATCAAATGCTTATGCAGGAGGTGGAAATGGTGTTATGGGAGGATATGAATTACTTCCTGCTTCAGTACCAGCTGCACAAATGGTTTACGATCACGTAGCTCGTGCAATTACGCCATCGTTTGATGGAAACAATACTTGTTTCTCATCGACAATTGCTATTGGTGATTCAGTAACAAACAATTATTCGTTTACACTTCCTGCAGGATGGGATGAGAACGAAATTACAATCATTGGTATGTTAGCTGATCCTTCTGGACTAATTGATAATGCTGCTAAGGCAAATATAACTGAAGCGGTAGCGAATGGATTTGTTCAAGCATGTAATCTTACTGTTGGTGAGTTCTTGCCACAATTGGATGATTTGTTACGTGTATATCCAAACCCTGCAGCGACTCAAGTTACTATTGAGATCAATGTGAAAAGTGATTCAGATGTTCAATTGCGTATGATCGATATGACAGGAAAAGAAATTTCTGCTAAAGATTACGGAACTATTTCTGAAGCGTCTATTGTGAATGTTAACACAACTAGTTTAGATGCTGGAGTTTACATCGTTGAATTGACGGTAAACGGACAGAAAATCACTAAAAGATTGATTATTGAATAAGTTTAATTAATTCCTAAAAAAGGGGGGAGCGTTCATACGTTTACCCCTTTTTCTTTTCAGGCAGCATCCTAATACTAGAGGTTATTCTTATTTTTGTCCCATGAAATGGATTGGAGAGCGTATTAGCTTTGTTGATGAGAAGTTTAGAACTACAGTTGTTATTCATCCTAAAGATGATACAAAGGTAAAGGCACTCATGGGAGCATGGTTTACAATGTGGCTCACTATTGGAGCTACAGTAATCTGGTCATATTTCACATTTGTTTTGACTGAACAAGAACAGGTGATCATCTATGTCTTTATGGCATTCTGGCTGTATTACGCAGTTCGAGTAGGTCGTGGATTTTTCTGGCTTCTCTGGGGAAAGGAACTCTTAAAAATTGATGAGGCTTCGGTGAGCTATAAGAAGTCAATCAAATCGTATGGTAATGCAAAATCCTATCTTCTTGAAAACATTAGTAAAATTAGGATGTACAAACCTGAAGAGAAATCCCTTCAAGCGGTATGGGAAGCTTCTCCATGGGTTAAAGGTGGCGAACGAATTGAATTTGACTACCTCGGGAAAGTGGTGAGGTTAGGTCGGAAACTTGAACAACGAGATGCCGAATTATTATTCAAACTAATCACAAAGCGCGTTCAAGATCGACTTAGAAAAATGAACTAGCTCGATCTCAAAAAGACGCTCAGAATCGTTTCTCCATTAGGTAATGTTGCAAAACACCGAAAAGTAGATGTGACTTCTCTAGGACGCCGTAATTCAATTTTAAATAAAAATCTACCGCGTAATCACGTGACTGAAGAATCATTTTAGTGTCTCCTCGAGCAATTGCAGCCTCCTCAGTTGCCTCCATGATTTTTCTACCATAACCCCTTCCTTGTGAGTGATCTTCAACAGCCACAAAACGAACTTGTGCAGTTTGTATACCCGATTGGTCTAGTCGAGCGATGGCCTTCAAACGGTCTTCGTCATATAGCGCAAAATGAAGGCCGGTAGTATCCATTTCATTACGTTCACTTCCTCTTGGTTTATCTAGCGGAGCACGCAAAATTCGGTAACGCAAATCATAGTATGACTCCCATTCATAATCAGTTTTTGGACATCTGATTTCTATCATTTGAATACGATTGAAGTTATTCGTTTAGTGGAAACGCTATCGATTATTTCTTCTCGAATTAAGTCGTTTGAAGCCTTTTCTTCGAATACTTCCTTTAGGTTTTTTACTTTTCCCGCCGGAACATTCAATGATTGAAGCTCTGATAATAGCGTCTCACTAGATCTATCTTTAATCTGATCATTAAGAAGTTCAAATAACTCAGACCTATTACTCACGCGATCTTGATTGTCTATAAATCTTTCATCAGTGGTCAATTCAGTTAATTGAAGGACATCACATAATTTACTAAAATGCTTATTTGATCCAATTGCAAAAGTTATTGTTGCGCCATCGGTGGTCTGGAATAGTTCACCATAAGGGGCAATGTTCGGGTGAAGACTTCCAATTCGCTTTGGTATCTCGTCGCTCATTAAGTAATTAGAAGCTTGATTAACTAAACTACTGATTGCAGCATCATAAAGTGAAACAGTAACCGATTTGCCACTCCCTGATTTCTCTCGTTCATAGAGAGCGAGTAAAATCCCTTCTTTCAAATGGTGAGCTGCAAGAACATCAATCAGTGCCACTGGCATTTTTACGGGGCCACTTTCATGCGTTCCGTTCATGGACATAAAGCCCGACTCAGCCTGAAGAATCAAATCGTAAGCAACTCGATCGCTCTCCGTCCCATATCCGTTAATCTTTCCAATAATTAACCGCGGATTTAGAGCAAGTAAATCATTATCCTCAATTCCGAATTTTTTATCATCCCCCTTCTTAAAATTAGTAATAAGAATATCAGTTTTCACGATTGATGTTAGGAATTCAGCACGGTCTTCAGGATCTGCCAAATTCAATTTTTTATATTCTTTACGATAGTTTATACTGGAGAAGTATGCGCTGACTGATGAGTTTTCATCCTCAGAGGGTAATTTCCAACTCCGGGTTACATCTCCATAATTTGGATGCTCTATTTTTATTACGTGTGCTCCAAGTTCAGCAAGAAAAGTTGCTACAGACGGTCCTGCCAAAACAGTACTCATATCGATTACCTTAATACCTTCAAGAGGGGTCATTAGTGATGTTTTTTTGTCGATTACCATGGACTCATGCCATTCGTTTTTAGAATCAACGATGAGTAGGTATGCGGGAGTTCCCAAAGAATATATGCCGTTAAGTTCGACCATTCTATGCTATCTAATGCGGCTTTACTACTCATTCGCTCGGCGACTTGAATCCAGCTATCAGCATCGTACTTGTAAGAGATTTTATTAATATGCCAACGTTGGCAGCTAATATCAAAGATTGTCTGTCCGGTAAGAACATCACTCGGAATTGAATCCTGGTAAATCCTAGGATTGAGATTGATTGATCCATTTAGTTTGCTCGATTTTAACGATTGAACTCTCTTTGATTCGAGATTCCTATCTAATTGCACAGACGTAAAGAGTACAATAGAAGCACTTGCAATAATGTATATCAGCGATTTCAATTTGACTACTGATTTTCTAAAACCCAGTAAACGTAAGCATGAATTTCGGTAGTTTTTGCCTCATCTAGCTTGGCATTGATCACCATTTTCGGTAAAATTCCGCGCCACTGCTCTTTAGTATAGTCAGTTATCACCTTTTTTCCATAATGACAAACGGTACAGTCATTTTCCCAAATCACTTTCCCTCCAGCTATTTGCGGATCAGAAAGACCAGTCGATGCCTCCGTGGTTCCTTCGGAAATCTCGACAACTTCTGCAACTTTAGGAGCACATGAATAGAGTAATGCAATTGCGCTAAAGGTGATGAGTATGTATTTCATAGATTATTTATTTGTTAATCGAAGATACGAACTTATCGTGATTCTACTCTAGAGTTTTATTTTTGTAACTCAAATTTAACAGAATGAACATCCAAGAGTTTGTACAGAATAATACTGGACTTCCATCAAAAGGAGTTAGTAGTGTCATTAGCCTTCTAAAAGATAAAGCTACAGTCCCATTTATCGCGAGATACAGAAAGGAATTGACGGGAAATCTTGATGAAGTTCAAATTGCCGCCATAAGAGATACAGCAAAGCGATTTGAGGATCTTTCCGCTCGTCAGAAATCAATCATAAGTACGATTGAGGAACAGGGTAGGATGGATGACTTACTTAAAAATCGAATTCTCGGGTGCTTTAATGCTACCCAGTTGGAGGATATATATTTGCCATTTAAGCAAAAACGATTGACTCGTGGAGAAAAGGCACGAAGATTGGGGCTCGAACCACTTGCTAAGATGATTATGGCTCAGCGTGGAGGAGATCCTGAAGTGATGGCGGATCGATTCATAAAAGGGGAGGTCTACGATATAGATATGGCAATCGATGGAGCCAAAGACATAATCGCTGAGTGGATTAACGAAAACGCTAGTTTGAGGGATCGCTTGAGACAGACGTTTGAAAGAAAAGCAATTCTGGAATCTAAACTTATCAAAGGGAAACAAGAGGAAGCAATAAAATATAAGGACTATTTTGAGTTTGCTCAGCCGCTAAACAGGTGTCCTTCTCATCGGTTTTTGGCAATCTACCGAGCGAATCGGGAAGGGCTACTTTCGCTAAAGGCGCGTCCGGAAGAGGAATTAGTGCTAGATCAAGTTGAGCGTTTTTTCGTGAAAGGAAGAGAGGCATGCGGAAACCTCGTTCAAGAAGCGTGCAAAGATGCTTACAAGAGACTCTTGCGTCCATCGCTTGAAAATGAGGTTCTCTCCCATGTGAAGGAAAAAGCAGATAAGGAGGCGATTAAGGTATTTAGTAAAAATTTACGTCAGCTATTGTTGGCAGCTCCACTTGGAGCTAAACGAGTTTTAGCAATTGACCCTGGTTTTAGATCTGGCTGCAAGGTCGTATGTCTAGATGAATCCGGATCTTTACTCGCCAACACGACAATTTTTCCACACCCACCGCAGAAAGATGCTTCTAAGGCTAAAGCAAAACTTGGACAATTAGTTGAATCCTATAAAATCGATGTGATTGCAGTTGGTGATGGAACGGCTGGTCGGGAAACCGAAAACTTAGTAAAGAGCACACATTTCTCCAGAGATCTTCAGGTGTATAGTGTTCGTGAAGACGGCGCTTCTATCTACTCTGCAAGTGCGATCGCTCGAAAGGAATTTCCTGATTACGATGTTACCGTTAGAGGTGCAGTTTCAATTGGACGAAGATTGATGGATCCGTTGGCTGAGCTCGTTAAGATCGATCCAAAATCAATTGGCGTTGGACAGTACCAGCATGAAGTGAATCAAGCAGACCTTAAAAGTGAACTGGATGATGTTGTAGTTTCCTGTGTGAATAAAGTGGGGGTTAACATAAACACGGCCTCATCTTATTTGTTGAGCTACGTTTCTGGATTGGGGCCAACCATTGCTGAAAACATTGTGGCTTATCGAAAAGAAAATGGGAAGATAACATCCCGCCTAGAGCTGAAGAAAGTTAAGCGCTTAGGTGATAAAGCGTATGAGCAGGCTGCAGGATTTATAAGAATCCCTGGAGGAAAAAACCCGCTTGATAACAGTTCTGTGCACCCAGAAAGCTATCATGTTGTGAAAAAAATTGCAGCACAACTTAAGGTCGAAGTGAAAGCGTTGATGGGAGATGAATCCATATTGACCAAAGTCGATTCAGAACGATTAACAGATGTCGACAAGTATACCTTCATGGATATTATTGCTGAATTGAAGAAACCCGGACATGATCCAAGGGAACAAGTGAAGGTTTTGGAGTTTGATAGCAGATTAAGGTCGATAGACGATATTGAGCAGGGAATGTTGCTGACCGGAATTGTGACTAATGTGACTAATTTTGGAGCATTTGTAAATATTGGAATTAAAGAAAACGGATTAATTCATAAATCGAATTTGGCCGATTTCTATGTCGAAGATCCGTCACAATACATTTCGCTAGATGAACATGTTGAAGTAAAAGTGATGGAAGTTGATGTGCAAAGAAAACGGATCGGATTGAAACGAATGAATTAAATCTAGAAATTCGTTCAGTTCTGAAAAGCACTACCGTCTAATGACGAGAACTGTTTTTGGATCAACACCTGAGAATTCGAGCCAATTATTCAATCCTTCTTGACTTGCATAATAGAAAAACGTACCGAATTCACCGGGACACCCGCTCGAGTAACCATTTACAGTTGGTAAATTCACATAATTAATGGTAGTCATGGCATCAATCTGCGTGATAAAGAATTCCTCATTCTCATCGACAATGGCGAAGGCCTTATGCTCGGGCTTTAATCCTTTTTGAACTTGATTTATTGTCAGTTGACGTCTCGTTACGATCTCACTCTTCTTACTTCGAATAATATTCTCAGTTGTAAAAGAATTGTCGACAATTACCAGCACGAGAATCACAAGCGCCCACGCTCTTGGAATGCGCCGTGCGTAACTCACCATCACCAAAATAATTAGGAAGATTTCGACGTGCATAAATCGGTTTACAATTCGTATGCTCGCCATTCCGGGTAACTTAAACAGAATGGCGTATAATGATTGTCCGTCGTAGGTTCGAGTGAAGAATACAAAAACCAAGAAGGCGGTAATTGATAGAGCCCATGTGAGCGGCGAGATTTGGATACGCCTAAGTTTCCAGTAAATCCACAAAAATGGAATGCTTAATAGCCCAACAAGAGGGATCATTCCTGGGAAAATGTAATGAAGCCAATAATTCGGAACTTCAGGCTGACCATGATGGTATAAGATATTCCAAGCGTAACTTGACTCCTGGACATAGAAGTAGGACTGAATTACAGGTACAAAACCAATAACATCCTCGTACATTCGCATGCCCGTATATTTCGACATTTCATAATATGGCAACATCAACCAAGCCATTGCAGCCATGGCGACCACAGATATTCCACCGATATAGAGCAGGTTCTTTCCTTTGAAAAGTGGCACGAAGAAAAAATACTTCTTTTTGAAAATTGCGTAAATGACAATGAAAAGCAGGCTAAAATACATCAGGAAGAAGCCAGTATAGATCAGAGCATAAAACTGAACGACACTTCCCAAAGCGAAAATCCCGAAATGCTTGATCGACGATGTATCAACCATTTTAGCGCCACTGTACAAAACGATTGGCACCATGAACCGAATCATCATCTGAACATAGCTGAACTGTCCTAGATTAAAGATCGTAAAAGCGAAAATCCATGCTGCTATAATCGCCAAGTCCCAGCGACTGAACCATTTTTTTACAACAAAATATGCTGACCAGAAATTCAAGGCGCAAATTACCATCCACCAAAGCTGATAGGAAGTTTCTTGCGAGACTCCGAACATTCTCCAGAAACCATAAATTGGCATCGTTCCCAGCATATTATCAGAAAACGCAATGGTATTTTCGAATGGATACATGAACCCTGCATTCCAGAATTCAGGTGAATTTCCAATCGCACATTGATACCCGTGCTCCAATAAGAAGTTGATGAATCGCGAATCTCCAAAATCACCTGGAATGTATTCTAAACCAGGGCCAAGGATCCGAATGCAGAAATACCACATCCCCAATAGGAATACCAAAACAGGAAGCCACTTCTTGAGAAGCGGCTCATATTTCTCAGGGATGATTGATTTAGTCAACATTGATCAAAGATATATTACCTTTTTTAACTGACAAATTACTGGGAATATTATCTGTATACAGGGAGCCTGTGCCCAAGCCTTGCGGAAGTGGATTATCGTATTCAGCGGCAAGTTGACAGATGGCATTTAATCCAACATTTGATTCTAGTGCTGAAGTTATCCACCATTTGATTGAGCGCTCTTCAGCAAGGGAAATCCATTCTTTGGTTCCCGATATTCCGCCATGTAGACTTGGTTTTAGAATTATGTATTGAGGATTAATTGTATTAAGAAGCATTACTTTATCCTCCATCGCGTTCACTCCAATTAATTCTTCATCTAATGCAATTGGTAAAGGTGTTGATTTACATAGCGCGGCCATTTCTTTCCATTGACCTTGCTTGATAGGTTGTTCTATCGAGTGAATTCCAATGTTGGACAATGCCTGAAGTTTCGCTGCTGCTTCCGTTGGAGAGAAGGCGCCATTTGCATCAACGCGGATTATTAGAGATTCGGATTGGGCTCGAATCAAACGTAACAAATCGACTTCACTATTAAAATCAATTGCACCAATCTTCATTTTTAGAGTCGTAAAGCCCTGTTCAATTTTTTCATGAATTTGATCAAGCATAAATGTTCGATGTCCCATCCAAATTAATCCATTGATTGGGATTGAGCGTTCACCACGTGAAAATGCGTTTTTGAAAATAAGACCTCTTCCACCATGTTTTAGATCCAGTTTAGCACATTCTACCCCAAATTTGATTGAAGGCCATCGACTCAAATCCTGATCAATGTTAAAACAAACTTTTGATAACATGGCTTCATATGAATTGAAATCGATGAAGTCAGGCGATAATCCTGGGATGATACTGCATTCTCCCATTCCAATTACCTCTGGAAATTCTTCTTCCCAAAGTTCAATGAACCAGGCATGTTTCTCAGTTAAAATACCGCGACTCGTCCCGCTGGGTTTTTTAAATTGAAAAGTCCTTTTTGTGAAACGTGCTTGCATGCTAGAGCGCCTTAAGATAGATCATCATTCCCCATAAAGTAAGAGACAATAAAAACGTAGAGAGTGCGACCACTTTTAACTCTGGATCATATTTCTTCACCTCCGTAGTTTGCATAACTTTTCTTAAATGGATTAAGAGAATTATCCCCGGCGCCATGGCAGCATATAACAATGAATTCTCGAATTGAGAGATGAAAACACCAAGCGACGTCAGACCTAAAACAATTAGCGTGGCATGATAAATTTTTGCAATGTTTGGGCCCATCTTTACCACAATGGTCTTTTTACCCGATTTTGCATCATTAGCGTAATCACGCATGTTATTTAGATTGAGTACTGCCGTGCTTAACAAACCAACACAGATGGCCAATGAGATATTCTCGTAAACAAAACCTTTACTATACAAGGAGTAAACGCCAAGAACGCTAACAAATCCAAAAAACAGGAATACCATTAAATCTCCTAGTCCATGGTAGCCATAGGCTTTTTTACCAACAGTATACATTATGGCTGCGGCAACACAGCAAAGTGCTAGGATGATGTAAAACCAAAGCATTGACTGAGGCATGTCCACAACGCCATATCGAATCAAAAAACCTGCAGAAATCAAACTCAACGCAGAGGTTAGTATAACGCCATATTTCATTTCTTTTGAGGAAATATGGCCAGCTTGTACCATTCGATCAGGTCCAATGCGATCGTCGTTATCAGTACCTTTCATTCCATCGCCAAGATCATTCGCTAGGTTAGAAACGATCTGAAATAGAATTGTCGTGGAAATCGCCAACGAGAATATAACAGGGTCCCAGAATCCACCATAATAAGCAACGGATGTGCCCATTACTATTCCTGCTAATGAGAGCGGAAGCGTTCGCAACCGCATGGCAATAATCCAAGCTCTACCCTTTGACATAGAACAAATTTAATGGTTTCAGTGTATTATTGTTCTACCTTCTCTATAAGTTGCTAATACTTTCTCATTAAATTGTGCGTACATAGTAAAAATTAAATAACTTTGCGATATGAATCAAGATGTTAAACAGTCTCAGTTATGTAAAATGTTGGGGATCGATTTTCCAATTATTGTAGCTCCTATGTTCTTAGTCTCCAACAAGGAGATGATTATTGCGTCAATCGAAGCGGGCGTCACTGGTGCAATTCCAGCGTTAAACTATCGAACGGTAGATGAGCTCCGAAAGGTGATTCGAGAGCTGAAGGCAGAAGTTAATGGCCCGTTTGGAATCAATCTAATCGTCAATAAATCAAACTTCTTATATAAAGAGCAACTAAAAGCTTGTTGTGAAGAAAAGGTAGACTATATTATTACCTCACTTGGATCTCCTGAAGAAACTATTCGTCAGGCACATGCAGCTGGAGTTAAAGTGTTTTGCGATGTGGTTGACGTCAAATTTGCCAAAAAAGTCGAAGCTCTTGGTGCTGATGCAGTCATAGCAGTGAACAAAGAAGCGGGAGGACATGCTGGACCAATGTCATTCAAAGAATTAATACCACTCCTAACTAAAGAGTGTTCAATTCCAATTATATCTGCGGGTGGAGTAGGAAATGGTTTTGAGGCGCGTGAAATGATGGATTTGGGAGCCGCTGGATTATCAATGGGCAGTGTATTTATTGCATCTCATGAAGCAGGTGTTTCGGATGATTATAAGCAAGCATGTGTAGATTATGGCAAGAAGGATATAGTAATGACAACTAAGCTGTCAGGTACTCCGTGTACAGTCATCAATACTCCATATGTAGAGAAGGTTGGCACAAAACAAAATTGGCTGGAAAGGTTTTTGAGTAAGAACAAACGAATGAAAAAGTGGTTCAAGGCGTTCACTTTTATACGTGGTATGAAGCGTTTAAAAAGTGCAGCTTTCAGCTCAACATATAAAACAGTTTGGTGTGCAGGGCCTTCAATTGAACATGTTAAGTCGATTCGACCCTTAGCCGATATTGTAGCATCAATTAAAGAAGAATATGAGCAAAACAGCTAAGGAAACGTCATTGAAGAAGATGAAATGGATGCTCTTTATGTTAGGCTTAATGAAGATTCCAATCATTGGCTTCATAAAACCGAAGTTAATTGAGCTGAACGACGAAAAAGCCCGGGTTAAAATTCGATTGAGAAGAAGAACCAAGAATCATCTGAATTCGATGTACTTTGGAGCACTTGCTGTAGGTGCTGATGTCGCAGCCGCATTGCACGCCTTCTATTTTGCAGGTAAGATGGGGAAGAAAGTCTCGTTTGCATTCAAAGGAATGAATGTAGAATTCCTCATGAGAGCAGAAAGTAATGTTGTTTTTTCAAGCAATGATGGAGCAATAGTGGAAGCCGCCATGAAAGAGTCTTTGGAAAACGCATCGCGCGTAAACAAAAGCATTCAGGTCGTTGCGGAAAATGAGACTGGCGAAATCGTCGCAACCTTCGATATGATCATCTCGGTGAGAGTCAAATAATACCCGTACTTCTCTTAGTTAGAAATTCCAGATTTCAATATTCTGTTTACATTTGTCGCGTTAGAATTAAATAAGACAGTATGCGGTATATTTCTGTAGTAGATGCTCACGCTAAAATCCAAAAGAACGAACTCGTGCTATTGGATATTCGAGAAGCCTATGAATATGACATTTGTTCAATCGAGGCAATTCAAATCCCTATGGCTGAAGTCGCGGCTAGAGTAAACGAAATCCCAACAGATATAGAAGTTGCAGTGATGTGTAGGTCTGGAAGAAGGGCTGATGCACTGGCAAACTTGCTTATAGCTGACTACAACCGAACGAATATCTCTGTGCTTGATGGAGGTATCCTTGGCTGGATTGAGAAATTTGATACGCACTTAGAAACTTATTAGAGGATGCCTAAAAGATCAATTATTCAGAATGTTATACTGACTTTTAAAGGAATGGCGATGGGGGCTGCAGATGTTGTTCCTGGAGTTTCCGGGGGAACCATAGCATTCATTTCAGGAATTTACGAAGAACTCATAGACTCAATTAACAATATTAATTTCAGCGCAATTCGTGTCTGGAAAAAGGACGGGTTTAAAGCTGCTTGGGAATATATCAACGGAACCTTCTTTGTCTTTCTTTTCGGAGGTATTGGTATAAGTATCGTTACGCTTGCTAAGGTGGTTACTAGTTTACTCAAAGATCATCCGGTTTTAATTTGGAGTTTCTTCTTCGGATTAATTATAGCAAGTGTCTGGTTAATTGGTAAAACTGTGACCAAGTGGTCGATTGGAACGATCGCTGCCCTGATTATTGGAGGAGTAGTCGCATATTATATAACGACCATTCAATCGGTGGCGAACATTGATGCGTACTGGTTTATTTTGTTGAGCGGCGCATTGGCAATTTGTGCAATGATTCTCCCTGGAATTTCGGGAGCCTTCATTTTACTTCTTCTTGGGAGTTATGATGTGGTTTTAGAAGCAATCACAACACGTGACTTTATGGTGATCGGCTTATTTATTCTTGGTTGCTTGATCGGTTTACTGACCTTTGCACGTGTATTAAAGTTCCTGTTTTCCAAGTTCAAGAACATAACCATAGCCATCCTTACAGGGTTCATGATTGGATCATTGAATAAAGTTTGGCCGTGGAAGGATACTCTTTCCTACCGCGATCACCATGGTGAACAAGTACCGTTCATTCAAGAAAATGTACTTCCAGGGAATATAGACGGGGATCCTCAAATGTGGTTTGCAATCGGTTGCGCCGTTTTGGGATTTTTAGTTATTTTCATACTCGAACGATTCGCGCCAAAGAAAGCGCAGTAATTAAGGTCATTTAAGACATGAAACATTACGGACTGATTGGAAGATCACTCAAACACTCCTTCTCACAATCTTTCTTCACAGGCTACTTTGCTGCGAAGAGTATTGAAGGGAAGTATCACTTAATCGAGATTGAGAGTTTAGATGAACTTGCTGACACCTTATCGGGTAAGTACGAAGGAATAAATGTAACGATACCCTATAAAGAGGAAATAATCCCGTTTTTGGATAGCCTGACGGAGGAAGCCAAAGCAATAGGAGCTGTAAATGTTGTTGAATTTCTTGATGGAAAGAAGATCGGGCACAATACAGACGCGTTTGGATTCCATCAATCGATTAAGCCATTCCTAACAAATCGGCATGAAAGAGCATTGATCTTTGGAACAGGTGGAGCATCGAAGGCAGTAGAATTTGTATTGAAGTCGCTCGGACTGGATGTGATTTTTATCTCTCGAACCCCTCAAAAGGAGAATCATTTCGGATACGATGAGGTAAATGATTTAATGATTGACGCATGTAAGTTAATTGTGAATACAACTCCGGTAGGAACATTTCCCGACATTGATGCATCAATAGATCTGCCGTTTCAGGCGCTTACTGAAGAGCATTTAGTCATTGACCTTATATATAACCCAGCGAAGACTAAATTTCTTGAGAAATCCGAAAATGCCGGAGCGACAATATTGAATGGCGAGACGATGTTAAAACAACAGGCACTAAAATCCTGGGAAATTTGGTCAAAGGATGTCTGACTTACAAGATAGAATTCGACGAGGCGAAGGATTGCAACTCGATTTTAAATTTCGAATTGATGATCAAAAGAAAATAGCAAGAACGTTAGTAGCATTTGCAAACGCTCAGGGAGGAAGTCTGCTTATAGGAGTTAAAGACAGCGGTAAAGTTACAGGTGTCAATCCCGAAGAGGAATATTACATGGTGGAAGGTGCTGCAGATTTACACACCAAACCGCGCGTTTCATTTGAGACGAAGGTTTGGCAGGAGAAACATCACTTAGTTCTCGAGGTAGTCGTGGAGAAAGCAAAAGTGAAACACCAAGCGATTGATGAAGAGGGTAAGTGGAAATCTTTCGTTAGAGTAGACGACCACACCTTGGTTGGAAATAAAATTCTAGAGAAGGTGTGGCATTTTGAAACGCATGGAGTCAATCGACCAGAAAAATTCGATGACACAACATTAGATTTCATCCGACTGATTAAAATAGAACAACCCGTAACAATTTCAGGCTTGTACCGCAAATCAAATTTGGCGATGAAGAAGGTCGATAGCCTAGTGTCGGTTCTTGTCTTTTGGAGGGTTATTGAAATGAAAATGA
Source organism: Flavobacteriaceae bacterium (assembly GCA_047624355.1). Lineage (GTDB taxonomy): Bacteria > Bacteroidota > Bacteroidia > Flavobacteriales_D > Crocinitomicaceae > UBA4466. Next base: position 14,507 of record JBLHPQ010000079.1, read on the forward strand.
CAGAACTAGCTACTGCCTATTGTCTTTCAGAATGACGATAATTTTGTAGATTTGCGTTTAAATCAATACCTACTCAATTATGAACAGAGCCTTTTACATCGTTGGAATCGTTTTTTCCGTAGTTTTTATGACCCTCACATCTTATTACGCAGAAGAGGTTCAGAGCGCTCGATATGATTATCTCTGGGATGATTATTCCTATTCTAGTTATGATAGCTACGACAGTTACGATAGCTATGGTGATTACACACCCTATTCATCATACTCTTCTAATAATTCAGATGATCTAACGATGGAAGCTGGCCTATGGTCTTTATTCTTCTTTCTCTGTTTCCTTGTAATTGATATTCTTGGAATGATAAAGGTCAAGACAAAGACAATGAAGGTGATGGGTATCCTAGGTGTTTGTTTTACCGGAATCTTGTTTTTATGGAACTTACTGGTGATTTTCGATCCAGGAGCAATATCATTCGATGAAGTAGCGCCAGCTTGGGTGTTTTACTGCTTAATCATGCTAGCTTTCACAATCGTAGGTCTCGTTCAAAGCGTTCGATACCACAAGATCCAAAGATACGGTGTTACACCAGTGTCTAATGTCGCATCCACACCATCTGCTGGAGGGAAGGACCTCTTAGACGATTAAGATTCACTTGGGCGTTTCCCAGAAAAAGTGGGCCGGGCTATTCGCGCTATCTTTTATATCGGAAGGCTGAGGCACTCGAAGCCTGGTTTCTGAGCCTCCAAAAAAAAGGATGCTGCTACTATCCCTAACGCGGAGCACGTCCCAATATAAAAAGCAAACGATTGCTCTAACTTAACGCAATGGAGAAATAGAAGACTGAGGCTCTCGAAGTCTGGTTCTCGAAGATTATCGTACACAAAGGCTGACTCTTATTCCCATTAACGATCTGGATGCTAGTTTTCCGTATCCTAAAAAATCACAATTTGTTTTGATATACTCTATTCTTTCTTATATTGAGCGCTTAACTATAATTAATTAATACGAATGGGAAGACCAGCAACAAAACCTGCACGACTTAAGGATGGTTTCTATATAGAAGTTAAAAACCAAGGGAGTGGAGGAGTTTTGATCAGAAGAGATACAGAAGAACAAATGCTTCTTGCCGCAAAAGATTATTCAAGAATGAAAAATGTTACCGTTCTAGGAGAAATGAAAAGCGACAAGTGGTTAAATAAGCAAAGTAAGAAAAAGAAGAAATAAGCTTCTTACAGAACAGATTTAGCAGAAAGGGAGTTTTTAGCTCCCTTTTTTGCGTTATGAGGTTTTTGGTAATCAGTGGGTTATAAATTACTTTCATTTTTTTCAAAAAAAAGAGTGTTTAAAAGATTGTTGAATTCAAAAAGGTACATACCTTTGCAGCCGCTTTGAACGCATCGCGAATAACATTGACAGTTTGAGATCAGGGTTGAAAATAGAGGTT
>JBLHPQ010000080.1:0-15303 GCA_047624355.1 Flavobacteriaceae bacterium
AGATGTTCAAGAGCTTGGTAAGTTTAATGCGTCCAGGCGGTACGTTATTCATCCGTATGACATCTGATATTGGGATTAATCTAAATGAAATCGATACAGGGGTACACATTCTGCCGGATGGCTCAACGCGTTATTGCGTGACAAGAAAGCAAATCGATGCATTATTGACACAACATAACTTGAAGCTCGATGGGTTGGTTAAAACGGTGAAAGTCGAAGAGTTAAGAAGTATGACAATGATAGTATTTCAAAGGTTAACTTAAACTAGTCGAAAATTCAAGATTAATAAGGTTTATATTAAGGAACATTCGACTATATTTGCAACCGTTCAAAGGATACCCGGGTGGCGGAATTGGTAGACGTGCACGCTTGAGGGGCGTGTGTCCTAGGACGTGAGGGTTCGACTCCCTTCCCGGGTACAAAACGGGACAAGTTCAAAACTTTAGAGCTTGTCCCGTTTTATTTTTTGATAACTCTCTTTCTAATAGCACGTTCTACTTCGAAATTACCCGAAGCCAATTCTTTCAGTAGCAAGTTACTTCGAGGTAACCCTAAACTGATACTGAAGTGTAAAGTAAGCGCCTATCCCATCAGAAGGCAATATGCCCGGCCCAGGATACCCCGATGCTCTTCGCGTAAAATAAGAAGCATTCGTTAAGTTATTTATACTCAACTCCAATTGAAATCGCTTCTTCATAGTGTATCGCGTTGATAAATCCATAACGAAATAGGAAGGGATTAAGCCAATTACCGCGTCGCCCGAAGGAATGACCGAATTGGATGCATCTGAAAATTGCTCCGAATTATAGGAGCCTTGAAGTTGGAAACTCCACCCTTTATATCGGTACTTAACGCCCGATTTAAATATAAATGAACTGACATACTCAACTTTTTTATCAATAAAATTAGCTTCTTTGGATCGAATGTAATTCGCATTAATGAAAGCGCCATTAACAAATAACGAAAAAGAATGATTGGAAGAATCATTTTTCATTTTCACAAAATCTATTTCTGTAAACAGTTCAATTCCATAGTTCTGTGCATCTCCAATATTTGTTCTTTCTTTCTGAGCAGTTCCTGCCTTGGGCGCGAGTCCAATTTTATCGCCGTAAAAGATGTAGAACCCTGCCAAATCATAGATCAAGTAATCCTTGTGCAAACCTCTAAATCCTAATTCGGCCGTATAACCATATTCGTCTTTTATTAAGCTATCAACAACAATATTGGGGTTCGTAATTCGGATGTCGGTGAAATTAATTGCCCGATAGTTTTGTGTGAAATTGGTGTATACTTTTGCCCGTTTACCGACACTGTATGCTACTCCACCACCGAATAAAGGAACAATGCGCTTAACGCTTTTAGAATCGTTATTGGTAAGAATGGCAATCGTGTCATTGTTTATTGGATGTACAACGTACTGCTTGTAATACCCTTCAGAACTGCTGGATATATTCTCTAAACGCATCCCGAAGTTAAATGTCCACCGCTTCCCTAGAAAGAAAATATTCTCCGAAAAAACAGCTAAATTTTCAGAGGGGAAACTATACGATGAATTCTCTAAATCCAAACTGTTCTGAAAAGTAAAATCAGCAGCATTGCCATCTGTAGCAAGTCCCTGCTCAGCCGTTGAATTCCCACGATAGTAACGACCTCCAACTAGAAATGCACCTCTGATATTCGGTTTGCTCGTATCTTTAAAAACTGTATACCGCCTTAGAAACCGCGCTTCCACTCCTGCGTTCTGGAATTTTCCGGAAATCATATCGCGAATTCCATTGTGATCTGCTTGTGTTATCTTACCTAAGAAGCCCAATGTATTTCTTCCCGATTTCATTCCAAACGCGCGCAGATTAAAATGGGCTTTATTCGAAAATTCGTGATCGTAGTGCAAGGCCAATATATTCCAATTAACGTTGAACCAATTTCTTTCACGCAGACTTACTTTTGGGGCTACATTGAATTGTAAATCTGTCAATCCTCCAGCCTGACGTGCCAAATAGTCCATGTGGGTATACTCTAATCGAACCTTAATATTTTCAGTGATATGATAACCTAACTGGGCAAATAACTGTTGTTGACTAAATTCGCTATTATCCCTATATCCGTTGCCCGTTTTGTACTGATAATAGGCTTGATAATAAAATCGCTTTGCACTTCCTGCAATCCGATTAAAAGAAGCTAAATACCCATAAGTCCCTGCTGTGTTTCGAGTCGTGAATTCTAATGGAGAATTAGCCGGAGGGTCTTTAATCATAAAGTTTAACAATCCACCGAACTGTGTTCCAAACTGAAGCGATGCAGAACCTCGAATAATTTGAATGGACTTTAACGCTTCAATAGGTGGTGTATAATAGCTTTCAGGATATCCTAGAGCATCGGCACTAATATCATATCCATTTTGCCTTGTATTAAAGTTTGCCGCACGATTGGGACTTAATCCTCTTCCACCAATTCCAATTTGAATTCCTGAACCGTCACTTTCCCAAATATTTAAACCGGGTACTTTAGCAAATATCTCTCTCGGATTTGCTGTTGATTTTGCTCCGTTCAACTTCGATAGCTCTATAACTGAATTTGTTCCGGTTGTAATTTGAACTCCGCTAATTGGAGGTAAATAGCCAACATCAAATTCCGCTAATCGACTTTTAATTACATGTGCTTCAGAAATTTCTTGAGCCGAATTAAATAATTTGATTTTTAAACTTCTAGCACCCAAATTTTTCGTTGACACAATCAGTGTTGTCGTATCAAATCCTCTTGTGAAAAAATCTATGGTATCGTTAACCTTTGCCTTAATCTGAAATTTCCCATCCGCACCTGCCAATTTAAACGTTCCTCTTGTTCTATTAATAAGTTTAACAGATGGAATGTATTCGCCGTCCATATCCACAATTACCCCTTCAATAGATTGAGCATTCGAAACAATAACGAACAGGATAGAAAATATGGATAAAAGTAATTTCATTTTTTAAATGGTTCTATCCAATCTCTGTGTTTAAGATTATAAGAAAGCGAGGCTAAATCATGCTTTTTATCTACAAATAATTGCGAACGCCTTCCATTGAGACTTACATAAATTTCCGCGTGGATTTCGGGTTTTTTTATATTAAATACGTGATCGCCATAGTGCAATATTTTTCCGTCGTAATGATTCTTTAAGATTTGAGCATACTGCAAAATCATATCGGGTTGAGTAGCCATCTGATCTTCTTGTGTTCGGGTCAAAAAATCAGGGTTATTGATCTCAGATTCTCTGCCTGTTTTTGAATCGACTAAGTAAAATGTTGCGTGCCCTTCTTTGTGCATAAGCATTACCCTCCATGAAAATCGAAATCCTTCTTCGTTCCAAAATAAATCTCCGGAATACAGCAAGAATCGTATTGGAACGAGCAATTGAATTACAACATACATGGATATAAAGTAAACAGTCACTTTTCTTTTTCGAATGGACGGTATTGAATCAAAAAGGAATGAAGGACGTTTAAATACCTTCAATAAACCGTTGAGTATTCGTTCGTGGAATTCAATTGAAAAAAAGATCAAAGTACTAAAGATCATTACCCAAGGGAACACACCTATAGGGAATAAATACCATGTAAGAATATGGAAGATCACCACCAAAAAATAGGCGTACTTTCTATATTTATTGTGCAACAAAAAGAACACGATAAAAAGGTCATATCCACACCCGAACCAACTGAAGACATGTGCCATCCATTCCTCTTGAAAAAGACCGCCTACAATTGGAATAGTATGATGCGCTTGAAGCCAATTTCTTAAAGGTTGTGCATCTAGCAACCAATCTGAATTGATTTTTGCTATTCCCGCGAAAATATAAACGATTGCCAATTGAAACTTCAATATTCCTGTATGCCATTGAAGTGTTACCGTTCGTTTAATCTGAGGCCAAAGTTTTGCGTCAATGGAAAAGTATCGATTGGCAGGAACAATTAGCATCAAGAAACTCATTAGACTTACGAAGTAATAATGATTTAGATAATTGGATTTATCTAAGAGTTCTATATAGGTGAAAGAGATAAAAAAGACGAAAGTACTGTACTTATAAAGGAAGCCAACAATTATAAATATTGATGCAATGATCATTAAAACAAAAGGAAGGTACATGAGGCTGCCATCGAGAGGTTTCACCCATTCAAAACCGTAATACCCAAAATGATATTGCGGGTCTATATACAATTGCTGAACCCAACCTTTAAACAAAAAACGAGAGATTCCAAAAAGCATCAAAGCTCCAAAAATTATTCTAAAAATAATTAATGGAGCAATGCTTGTGTTTTTACTAAAAGAGGTTAACCTCGAAGTTATAGAATCAATCGCCGTCATTGTCTTGATAAGTAATCAATACTCCAAATGCGGAGGTCATATCAGTTTTAAGATTAACAACCTGCTGTTGAATTAAATTATACAATTCATCTAGCTCGGATTCATTTGAGCCCATTTCAACTTCTAAACTGTTTTGAAAAGAATCAATTTTTGAAATGATCGAATTGAAGTTTGAATTGATATCGTTAGCTAAATCAGTCCGTTCCAAGTGAAGCAGGTACTCATGAAAACCAACTCCTGAACCCGATGATGAATTATTATCGCCATTATATAATCCTTGAAGGCTAACGATACTCTGTCTTAGCAAGTCAAATGAATAAGCGCTATTGCGTGTTTCAATATATTCTGGCAATTGAATTCCAAGGCTTTGTCTTCCGATAGGAATTCCAAGTTTGGCATTCTTAGAAAGTTCATAATCTTTATTAAACTCATTAATCAGTAATGAGAATGCAGATGTTATTTCTGTTCCTGTAGAAGCTAGAAATGTTCCTCTATAACTCGTCCAACCAGATTTAACGACCGATGATTCGCTTACCATTTTATCAATCAGCTCTGACGCATAAATTGTATAATTCTCATCGCTTACAAAATCATTCAGTGCTGTTGCTTGATAGAACAGGTAATCCAAAGCCGAAAGGCCAATAGCATCAACATTTGAGGCTGATGACAAATTATACCCTCCATCTGAAATATTACTCTGAATCTCTGAAATATCAGAAGGGAAGGTTCCCGTTGCACTTTTAAATCCATTGTCGTAAACAGGTCCAAAATCGTAAATTTTAGCTGATTGCCAAACGGAATAAGCAGCTTTCCAATTTGTTCTGACAATTTCTAAATTCGCTGAAGTTCTATCCGCCTCAAAGACATCAAAATTTGTTTTTAACGTATTCAGCTTGTTATCGAAATCATTCAATGCAGGAACAATTAAGTTCGTAGCAAGATTATTTAATAACTCAGCCTTATCAAATTCGGGGACTTCCACCGGTGTTTTTTTACAGCTCGTAGCAATTGAAGTACCCACGATAATTACAAGTATGCACCTTAGCGAATTTTTTAATCTCATATCTAGTCTATTAGTATTTTGCGTCTATTGCACTCTTAATTGCATTAATGTCTGACACACTCATTGCCCAGAAGTTCGTGTTGAACATTGCCATTAGTGCAGCGTGCTCAGCAGTATCCATTCTTCTGGTTTCAACTGGCGCATATCTTAAGTTCCATGCAAAAGCGAATGCTTCAGAAAGCACATGCAAAAACTTAGCGTCATCATTTCCAAAATAGCCAACTGCACCGTCAAGATAAGTCATAGCCTGGTAGGCAGAAACATCTTCCCACTCAGCTCTAATCGCAGCGATTGCATCATCTCTATCTGTCAATACATTTGCTGAAAGCGCAGCTCTTCCTTTAAGGAATTGCCCCATCATATCCATATTAGAATTGATTGAAGGATCTTGATTGTTGCAATATTTACCCCAAAATCTATTTGGAACTGTAACTGGAAAATCAGTGCTTACTCCAAAATAACCGAAAGCTTCATCCCAGTGGTGTTCCATTAGAGTGTAATACTTACCTCCCACTGGATCAACAGCAGTAGTATTGTCAACGTCCATTTTTCCTGCTCCGAAATACGTGTTCAATGCTTGATTCAAGAATACGGCACCCATTAATCCTTTTTCAATTACTTGAACTTGCTCAACACCGTTTGCATCGAACAAATACGTAGACGTTCCCGATGTTAAGGTTCCAGCCTGTCCATCAGTAGCAGTTGTTGAATTATCGACACTTGCAGCAGCAATGTTGTCCATAAACGTTTCAAACAATGGTTGATCAATTGTAAAACACTTATTCTTTAGTTGTTTTGTTGAAGTAAAAGAGAAATTTCCATTTCCGTCACCATTTGTATTGGCAAACATATCTTTCAAAACTTGAGCGTCGAGTATTGCAGCGTTCCCCGTTTTCATAAGAGTTACCATTTCACTTAACTGGTCTAAACGTTCTGTTTGACCACTGTAACTTACAGTTGAATTTCCAGAACCATCCGTAAAAGAGAAAGTACTAGGAGTAGTATATGACTCAACTGGAATAACTGGATCGTAAGTACAATTGCCATCATCTTTTTCCGCTTCTGAACTGTAGTTTGATGCCAATGGGTCTGTACACCCTTTTTTCTTACAACTTACAAATGCAATACTTCCGATTGCAATAACAACAAATAAATTCTTCATTTCTTCTCTTTTTTTCTACGACAAAGAAACAACAGAGCCCGCTTTCTGACAATACCGCAAAAGAGGTATTTATAATCGTTCTAAATAAAACTGGAGCTATAACGAATTAAAAAAATCAAGAATTTGCTGTCTTTCCTGCTAATTTCTCGCTTTATTATTTGTGAATAGTATATTGAATTATTGGTGATTAGCTATTTAGATATAGCTCAATATCATCTCTAATATTAGAGTTCGATATTTGTCTTGCTCCGGATACTTATATTTAAAAAGCCAATCATATTGGTTCGCTTTTTTGGTTGAATGAAATTGAAATTACCCTTGACTCTTCTGATTAATAGCTCACTGAGATAATATAACGACTAATTTAACCTAAGATTTCCCACCTTTAATTCTGACGAAAACCTGTAAAAATAGCGATGAATACAATCCCAATCTTTAGATCTTCATCAAGATTCACTGCATCCAAGTCAATATTCCAAGTGTCGAAGTTCTTTGAGAATACGGTTTTCATGGAACCATCTGCATCACCAGAAATCGTCCAGCGCTCTAGATCGTCAATGAAGGTAGCACTTACGCGTATTATTTTTCCATAACCGCGTACTTCCCAGCCATCGAAATCATTTGAAAATACCGTTTTTACGGTGACTTCGTTACCAACACGCCAACTGTCCCAGTCATTAGAGAAGTCGGTCTTGATCTTATGGCCATCGTAATTCCAGCTATCCCAGTCATTAGAGAAAATCGTCTGAAATGTACCACCGTCCCAATTCCATCGAGAATAATCTCCCGAAAATGTAGTTTTCAAACGCTGAGCATTCGAATTCAGTGAGACAAAAATCAATAGGAGGAAGACAAGATTTTTCAATTTCATACTGTCAATTTAGTACATTCTCGTTGTTAAACGAATAATTGGACAAACTATTGGGACAATCGAATTTATTTCAAACCCAGTATTCAAGTTCACAAACACTTCCGATCATCTCAATTTGTCTTATCTGTCTTTTGGTTCCACCTACATTACGACATTTGTTTCCTTATCAAAGCGTTTGTAAGAGACGACTACTGCCACTGTGGCTATGAAGAGCATCACGGAGAAGCTAATCGCTAAGAGGCCAAGATCAAGCGTTCCTGCAATCAATTCTTTCGTCGAAAGCACAATGTTGACAATTGGAATGCTTGCCGTTACTGCGTTCAATTCTATCCCTGGGAAGAAACCAACCATTGCTGGAAGAACCACTACAATGTTTAATGGCGTAATAATACTCTGTGCTTCTTTAAAACTCTTGGCGTAGACCGCGATTGGAATCATCAGTCCTGCAAAGAAAATCGTTAGCGGTAGGAGAAGTGCATAGAGCAAAAGAAGGAACTTGAGACTCAGAATTTCATGAATGATGTCGAGTAACTCTTGATTATCAATGAGCGTAAAAACTTCAATGGATAAAAACAATCCAAGCAAAGCGCAAGATGCCGCAAGTAAACCTGACAACACTACAACTCCCATCTTACCGAAAAGGATCTGCCATCTGGCTACCGGAGCAGTTAACAATGTCTCAATTGTTCCGCGTTCTTTTTCACCAGTAAAGAGGTCAATCGCAGGATACATACAGCCAATAAAACCGAAGGCAATAAAGATGTATGGAAGAATTCCACCTGCTAGTTTGCCGATCATTTCTTTGCTCGACGCGACGTTCGAATAGGTCACTTTTAATGGACGTAATTCCTCCTCTACCAAATCAAGATCTAGGTAACGCTCTTGTTTCGCAATTTCTTCGATTGTTTCTAAGTAGTTCTCAGCGCGATCTTGCATTGCCATATCGGTTCCATTGTAAAAGACTTTTACGGGTGCCGGTTCTAACGCTTGCTGATATTTATCGAAATCAGACGGGATCAATAGGGCAAATTGTAGTGTGTCGTCACCCAAATCTTTCTTCATCGCTGTAGTATCCCTATACGTTACGACTTCCTTTTTCCCGTAGCTATCAGGAAGGTTCTCGAGCTGCTCTTGTATGTAGTTGTTGGCGGGGCCTACAATACCAATTTTGACTGTTTTATTTGCAGCTTCCTCTGAATATGAACTGGAAATTTTCGCAAAGACATTCAGGATAATAGGGAAGAGGAGCAAGGGGATCACGAGCATCATGATGAGCGTACGTCGATCTCGAAGCGTGTCTTTTAATTCTTTTTTAAATATGGTAAAAATCATGCTTCTACGGTGTTAGATTGATTGACAATTCGAATGAATTCTGCGGTTAAATTTTCTGCTTGCATTTGCGAGCGAAATTCATCCATTGTGCTGTTGTGAAGGAGTTTTCCTTTATGAATGATGGCGATGTCATCACAGAGGAGATCTACCTCACTCATAATATGACTTGAGAAAATCACCGTCTTTCCTTGTTGCTTACAATCACGAATTAATTTGATGATATTTTCTGCAGTAATTACATCAAGTCCGCTGGTAGGTTCATCAAAAACGACTACCTCAGGATCATGAATCATCGTTCTACAAATTGAGACTTTTTGCTTCATTCCAGTGGACAACTTCCCAATGCGCTTGCCTTGAAAATCGTGCATATCCAGTAAAGTGTACAAGTGATCCTTTCGTTTTTCACAGACACCCCTCGGAACACCATAAAGATCAGCAAAGTACTGAATCAGTTCGTTTGGAGTTAGTCGAGCGTAAAGACCAGTTGATCCCGTAAGGAATCCAATTTTCTTTCTTGCCTCGTGAGAATTCGTCAGTGCATCAATCCCAGCAATCTTTATCGATCCGCTTGTCGGTTTGAATATGGTTGATAACATACGAAGCGTCGTCGTTTTTCCAGCGCCATTTGGACCGAGGAGCGAAAATACGCGCCCAGGATGACATGTGAAGCTTACGTCTGATACCGCAACCGCCTTCTTGTCCGTGGTATCCAACTCCTTTCGCTGCTTTTTCGAAAGAACAAACTCTTTACTTAAATTAGAAACTTCTATCATTGTTGGTAGTTGATTAATCGATGTGAATAATGGGTAAATCGACTTACAAAGGACAAAAATAGTAACTTATAGCATGGCGTACAATGAATACTTACAGGAACGGATTGAATCCATTTTAAACGAGAAAAAAATCGTTTATAGAGCAATGAAGATGATGGGAGGTCTCTGTTTTATGGTTGATGAAAAGATGTGTTTAGGAGTTGTTAAGGATGATTTGATGGCGCGTGTTGGACCGGAATCGGAAGAACTTTTACGAACGAAGAAAGGTGCGCGACCGATGGATTTTACCAAACGACCGATGAAAGGCTATTTATTTATCGACCCAGATGGAATTGATTACGAAGCCGATTTAACGTTTTGGATTGATCAGTGCCTGAAATTTAATCCTGAAGCCAAAGCAAGTAAGAAGAAAAAGCCTAAGAAGGTTAAAGATTAAACGCAATCTTAATTACTCACAAATTCGCCCTTTATGAATTCCATTGTGAAAGTCCTCCTCGATACTCTTCATCTCTTCTAGTAGTTCATCTGAAGGGGGAGTATTTTGAAGTGCCGTTAGATCTGGTTGTCCAGCATCTACCCAAGCAGTATACCAAATGGAACCAACAGCCAAAATAGCGGCCCGTAATCGACGTTCTACCATTCCATTCATGCGACGATGATACTCTTGAGAAAACTCATAGGAATAAACCGAAACAGTAGTGTTCCCTCTACGTTCAAAGCTATATTTCTTATCTGAAGCCATGTCGTTGGTTACGTCTCTTTCTATCTGCAGTACTGAATCTACGGCAATATTGGAAGCTTTCACGGCCTCCCAGATAAAACTTCGAACATTCTTGACATAAGTGGACTTGCCTATAAAGTAATCGTAGTTCTCATCGTTAATTTCAACCAGACGACTTTCCCATAAGCCATGAATTCCTTTTTGACCGGTCATCTGGCCGTTGTAATTCTCTGTAGTATGCAGCGGCACATGTGCATCTCCAATGTAATGGCCGATGTCAGCAGAATACTTCAAGATTAAATCGACATTTTTTTTCTCAAATGCCCATTGGAGTTTCTTCTTCATGACAACAATGTGCCATGGAACAATTCCATATGCTTGAAGTGTGTCTTCAGTGAATTTCTCGATAGCATCTTCCCATTTCTCAGGGACAATTGCAAATGGATCTTCGCCAGAGTGAACATAATGATCAATATCGATATAATGACGTTGTGCCTCACCCTCCATAGCATAGCGACGCTTGTCTGGATCGACGGCATGTTCTGTCAGAAATTCAATATGATCTTTGTAAAACCCAAACATGTCGGGTGGTAAAGTGAATGTTGCGATGCGGTTGATTCGTTTATGCCCAAAGAAGCCCCATTTAGCTTTTTGTTCCTCTTTCTGCTTGAAACCAATTAGAAATAACGGCAGCAGTAAGACAATAATAAATCTATAGTTGAACAAGTTTCCCATCCTTTAATATTGGAATAACATCTGTTTGATTTGGCGTGAGACAGTATTTTATGTCCTCATTCAAATTCAAGTTTTTTAACCTCCTACGATGGGAACTCGCTTTTAAGAATCCCAAGTAGTTGTCTACAGCTGAAAGATACAAATATTTTGCCGCAATTGAAGAGTCCTCATCTGACTTGTAATTACCCGTAGCTAATAGGTGATCCGAAATTGCTCCAGCACAAATGGTATCTTCTAGGTTGAATTTATCCTGCCATCCAGAACATAGGCAGAGCGTATTTTTATTTTGCTCGACAAGCCATTTACACAAAACATCAAGGTTCACGAGTGCTCCAACAACAACCGTTTCCGCATCTTGCGCAATGTTTAGCGCTTTCGTACCGTTTGTTGTTGTGAGAACAACTTCTTTGCCTCTCAACTTCTCATTCATGTAGGTGTAAGGGGAGTTTCCAAAATCAAACCCTTCAACGATCTGACCTTTTCGTTCTGCACCTACCAAATATCCTTTTGCTTTGTATTCTAGCGCTTCCTCTAGACTAGATACTGGGATGATAGATTTAATTCCATTGTCGAATGCCGCGCAAATCGCAGTTGTAGCACGTAAGACGTCAATAACGACAACAATTTCATATTTACCTTTGAAGTATTCATACTCTCCAGGTGTGAAACAGACTTCAATATGTTTTCTATTATCCATACGGCAAAAATAACCAAATTATGGTCTTATTTCTTGTAGGTGATCTTTCGACTGAAATGTAGGACTGGTTTTTCAATAATTCGATAAAATGCATAGCTGCCAATGTAGGAAACGACAAGCGCCGCTAATATGATCAAGAACTGGAGAAAACCGTTATCGGCGTAACGAGCGGTGAAGTAAATAAGCCAACCACCGAACATTCCATGCATTAAATAAAAACTAAATGAGACCTCTCCCAACCATTCAAATAGACGAGATCGCTTTTGAACAAATAGAATAATCGGAATTGATAAGAGCGGAATAATCGGATAGAGAAATTCATGCGTTAGTAATACATCTGTCGCTGCAATAGCCGTAATTATAAGTAAAGACAATAGGGAAAGGCGCTTTTGATGAAATAAATAAAGTGCAGTTCCGATAATGAAATACCCTCCGTAATAACACGCATAGCTTAAGGTATCAAAGCAATAATTTAGTGGAATGAATGCCACGCCAAGGATAATGAGCGAAGGAATCGGAGAGCGATTGATAAGCGTAAATACTAACCCAACAAAGATGTAGAATTGAAACTCGATCGCTAAGGTCCAGAAGATTGGATTATACCATTCTTCACCCAGGAAAGATGCACTCAGACTTATGTTTGCAAGAAATTGATCCCAGCTAAACGTCGATTCTAAATTGAGATAACTATTAAACCCCTCATTTACAAGAACGATTAATCCGATGCAGATAATAACAGGTATTTGAATACGAACCAGGCGTTTAAAGATGAATGTCCCGAACTTGATAATCGAATATGTGTGATTTTCAAGGTGAAGGAAAATGACATAAGCAGATATCAAGAAAAATACGCTTACACTTCCGATCAGAAATGGATCTATTGCCTCAATGGCTGGGTTGCCTTCAGGAATTAATCGGCCATGATGATTCTCAGCGTGTAGAAAGTGATAAACTGCAACGAGCAGTGCAATAATTCCACGAAGTGAATCTAATATGTAAATCTTATCCCGCATCAATTATTCCGTCTCAAGAGGTTTTAAATATTTCCAATCTGCAATGAAAGTTCCCAGAGGAAGTATTGAAGCTAACGCGAATATTAAATAGCGTTTAAATCCCCATTTTCGCTTCGTTCCAACAATGAAAACCCATAGAACGAAGGCAACGAATAAAACACCGTGGATCATTCCAACAATTTTATTAGGCAATCCCATTTCGTACGAATACTTAAGCCACATAGTTAAACCCAGCAGTAAATAGGATATACCCTCCAAAATGGAAAGAATTCTTAGTTGACCTAGATTTGTTTTTGGATTCATTTGGATTTTTTAATTTTTTCTAGTGAAAACACTTCGTCACGAAGTCTTGCTGCTTCAATAAAATCTAGGTCCTTGGCTGCTTTTTCCATCTTCTTTCGAGTATAAGCGATGGATTTATCAAGCTGCTCGTCGGTCATATATTTCACTACTGGATCTGCCGCAAGTGAACTGGTTTCAAGTTGCGTGTAATCAACGTCAGAGTCACCATCAGCAACTTTTGTTGCGCGCATAATGCGTTCCTTAGATTTTACAATCTGAGTAGGAGTGATGTTGTGTTCTTCATTGTATTTCATCTGAATATCACGTCGACGTAGCGTTTCATCAATTGTACGCTGCATCGAATTCGTCATCTTATCTGCATACATGATTACGGATCCGTTTACGTTTCTTGCCGCACGCCCAACTGTTTGAACGAGCGATCGCTCATTTCGTAAAAAACCTTCTTTATCAGCATCTAAAATTGCAACCAAAGAAACCTCAGGAAGATCTAGACCCTCACGAAGTAGGTTTACGCCAATCAAAACATGGAAATCACCAAGTCTCAGTTGTCGTAAGATTTCAACCCGCTCCATGGTGTCAACATCGGAGTGAATGTATCGACAAAGAATCCCCAAACGATCAAGGTATTTTTGCAACTCCTCGGCCATTCGTTTTGTTAATGTTGTGACTAAGGTTCGCTCATCTCGATCAATCCTTATATGGATTTCACCGATCAGGTTGTCAATTTGATTTTTACTCGGTCTAACATCAATGAGTGGGTCTAATAATCCTGTTGGTCGAATCACCTGTTCGATAATGATTCCTTCGGATTTCTCTATTTCGTAATCAGCAGGTGTTGCAGACACATAAATAATTTGCGGCAGCATCGACTCAAACTCTTCAAATTTTAGCGGACGATTGTCCATGGCTGCCTGTAATCTGAAACCATAGTCGACGAGGTTAATTTTCCGCGCTCTATCTCCACCATACATCGCCCGAACTTGAGGAATAGTCGCGTGACTCTCATCAATAATCATCAAAAAGTCATCTGGAAAGTAGTCTATGAGACAGAAAGGGCGTTGTCCTGATACACGCTTGTCGAAATAGCGCGAATAATTCTCAATTCCTGAGCAGTAACCTAATTCCCTGATCATTTCCATATCAAAAGTCGTCCGCTCTTCTAATCTTCTTGCTTCCTCGACTAAGCCTTGCTTCTTGAAATTATCAACCTGAAGCACCATGTCCTCACCGATTTGTACAATCGCTTGTTTAGTGGTCTCAGGATTTGTGACAAATATTGTTGCTGGATAAATTGAGATTTCTTCAAAAGTCTCTATCCGATTGGTCGTCGTCGGGTTGATAGAGCTTATGGCTTCAATTTCATCTCCCCAAAATTCAATGCGAATAGCGTAATCTGCGTAGGCAAGATGAATGTCAACAGTATCTCCCTTTGCACGGAATGTCCCACGATCAAATTCTGCATTTGCTCTAGAATATAGATTCTCCACCAAGTTGAGGAGCAGCTTGTTTCTCGAAATGAGTTGCCCCTTCTTGAGATGAACAATGCTTGAAGCGAACTCCTCTGGATTCCCAATTCCGTAAATGCATGATACTGAAGCGACAACAATCACGTCCCTTCTTCCAGATAATAATGCCGAAGATGCTGATAAACGTAATTTCTCTATTTCATCATTGATGGATAAATCCTTCTCGATGAAAGTTCCTGTAACTGGAAGAAATGCTTCGGGTTGATAGTAATCGTAGTAGGAAACGAAATATTCTACTGAATTATTCGGGAAAAATTGTTTGAACTCTCCGTACAATTGTGCTGCTAAGGTCTTGTTGTGAGCCAGTATTAATGTTGGGCGTTGCGTGTCGCGAATTACATTCGCAACCGTAAATGTTTTCCCACTTCCCGTTACGCCTAGCAAAGTCTGGTGTGCAACATTATCTTCGATTCCTTCCACCAATTGCCGAATTGCTTCAGGTTGATCACCTGTTGGTTTAAAATCTGAAATCAGTTCGAAGTCCATTGAACAAAAATAGTAATTAAAGGAGCGCGTCGTGATCAAAGTAGTATCTTTGGAAACCTCATAAATCGATTGATGGATTATTTATTCCTCTTATTGGGACTCGGTGTGTTAATCATCGGCGGTGAATACCTTGTAAAAGGGGCCGTTGGTTGTTCTACCGCATTTAAAATTTCACCGCTAGTAATCGGGATGACCGTCGTGTCATTCGGTACCTCTGCTCCTGAGTTATTGGTCAGTATTCAAAGTGCTTGGGATGGAAACCCGGGGATTGCCATAG
>JBLHPQ010000081.1:0-14631 GCA_047624355.1 Flavobacteriaceae bacterium
AGGTTACCGAAATATCGATAACTTCATCAACATGATTTACTTCATTGCTGGAAAACTCAAATGCTCTTACCCACAGTATTCCATATAGAGCCAAATAGTGAAAGCCTCGATCATTTTTATCGAGGCTTTTTTTATACCATTCAGACCAAGTATCCTGTTTTTCTTCTAAAGCTAAAGCTAAAGCTAAAGCTAAAGTAGAAAGGGTATTATTACTCTATGAAGTACCTACTCATCCTCTTTTTAGGGCTTGGGATAGCGCAAAGTTCATCCGCTCAAGCTGAATTTGACATTACTGATCAAGAAGCATTCTTCCCAGGTGGAGAAGTCGCCATGAGAAAATTCGTAAGAGATAACCTCAACTACCCGGAAATTGCCATAGAGAAGGAAGAGCAGGGAACAGTTTATGTGTCATTTGTTGTTGAAAAGGATGGATCGCTGAGCCAAATTAAAATCGCTCGTGGCGTTTCTGAATCGTTAGATAAGGAAGCCATCAGATTAGTAAAAAAAATGCCTAATTGGATTCCAGGAGAAGTTAAGGCAGTCAAGGTGCTTGTTCGGCAAAATCTTCCGCTTAATTTCAAGCTCGTTTAGACCTCCGATTCAGCGAAGAAATTGTAAGCAAGTGAAAGTTGGTTAATTCAACGCGAGCTTTGTATATTTAGCCCTCTACAATAGTCTATCGCCAAATGAAAAGAATTCTCACGCTTCTTTGCCTAATCGGCACCTCTCTAATGTCTTTCGGGCAGGAGTATAAGACGTTTGAAAGTGTGTACTTTGAAGTGGGCGACTCTATTCGAGTAGATATATCTCTGGTCGGTGACCCGTACTTCAGAGAATGGAATGTGCGAGGTGATGATAAAGAAGCATTGGTCAACTTCCTGAAGAGGAATCCCAGATTAAAAATCCAAGTGAATGCGCATTCTGACACGAAAGGCACTAACGCATCTAACATGGAACGCTCTAAACTTCGAGCTGCCTCCATTGTTGAATGGCTAACAGAAGGAGAAAAGTTCGAAAGTGCAAGGTTTAGACACAGAGGTTGGGGTGAGAGTAGACCAATAATTAGCGATGAAGAAATTTATGCCCATAGAGATTCAGCGCGATACATGTGGGATTCGTTACAGTCAATTAATCGAAGAATTGTCCTGATTATTGATGATGTTGAACAACGCATCAATTGTGCGTATCGTTCTACCGATAATAAAGCATTGGGACAGTATTATCGTAATGATGCAAGAATGATGAAGATTGGAAATCGTTTTCGATTGGATTTTGTGGCGTACGAAGAAGGAGGAGATTCGATTGTTAATTTTGAAAATAGTCGGGTTAAATTTGAAGCCTTGGCAGCATTTATTCACTGTCATCCCGGCGTCAACTTTCAACTCTCTGTGCATGTCGATAGTCGATTTTTCTCTAGTCACGCCAATTTGACTCAACTTCGGGCAGAAGCTTTAGTAAACCTTTTGGTTGAAAAGTTCACCATTTCTAGAGATCGATTCCTGCCACTTGGGTATGCGAATAGTCGACCAATAATTCCAGATATTATCATCAATCAACTTTCCGATCAGACAGAACGACAAGATGAGATGCATGCAATCAATAATCGTTCTGAGCTCGAAATAGTTAGTATTGGCGCTTTTAATGATATTGCGAATAATCGGAACTTGGAGCTTGTGGATGAAGAGATGGTGAGAGATGGAATTTTATACGCGCATTTTGAACATCATCTGCGGATGAGGACCACAGAAAGGTTTGATTCACTGCAATTGATTTGTGCGCGAAATGAGCTGTTTGTGCGTCAATCAAAAATAGACGAGTATCATTGGAACTTGTCAATCGCGACTAACAGCCCGAAAGGTGAGTACACAAGTGTCTCATTTCTTGGATGGCGCGATGGTGAAAATCATTTTATTTCATCTAGATCTTTTGAAGTGCTTCCAATTGATGATCCCGAGATCTATCTAGGTGACATCCAATTGAGCAATGCCGATATTAGCATGCATAAGGATAAGGCACTGTTCGCCTCGAATCAATTGAGTGCTCGATATGATACCTCAAAATACTTCTTGCATAAAGTCTATCCAGTGACGTCCTATAAGATTCAGGTAGGCCGAAAGAAATTTGACGAAAACGGATCGTATTTATCAAAAGACCTTATGCGCGCAATTCGAAAAGCGAAGCCTGATATGATTATTGAATTTGATCATTTTGTGGTGCAAGAAGAATTGACGCATATACACGAATTACATATGCAATACATCAAGAAAACGAAAACAAGAAAGAACGTTTTATTTCAAGAAAATAGCGTAGAACAATAGGTTGTTTAATTACGACATTCGTTTTACTTTTGACCTACAAATATTCTATAACTCTCAGTATGTTCAGAGGCTTCCATTCTACTCTACTGTTGCTATCGCTTCTAGGGCTTCTTGCTTGTGGAAGCGGGGGTGATTTAGCTGAAGATAATCCTGTAGTCTTGAAAATTGCAACTGCGGCGAACATGCAATTGGCCATGGATTCCATCACATCTGTCTTTTATGACGTTCATGGCATTAAATGCGAAGTAACTTCCAATTCTTCAGGAATGCTCACAGCACAAATTCAGAGCGGAGCGCCTTTCGATCTGTTTTTTTCTGGAAACATGCGTTACCCAAATGAGTTAATAAAAACGGGTTTTGGAGAGAGTGTCCAGGTGTATGCCTATGGAAAATTGGCGTTGATTTACCCGAAAGGCAAGCATTATAAATCACCAGAGGAATTGTTACTTAGCGCTTCCACGAAACGCATTGGCCTTGCTGATAAGAAAACGGCGCCCTATGGAATTGCAGCGAAATCATACCTAAAAAAGTCAGGGTTGGCAGATAAGTTGTCAGATAAAATTGTTGTCGGTGAGAGTGTTGGACAGGTCAATCAATACATCAAGACAAAAGCTGTTGACGCTGCATTCACAAGTTATTCATATGTCAAGAAATTCGAAGATGACTTCCACTTCATGGATATTGATCAGAAGTACTACCCCGAAATTGAACAAGGTGCCTTGATATTGAAGTCTGGAAGGAAACACCATCCGGAAGAAGCCAAAGAATTTTTTGAATTCTTATTTTCTGAAAAATGTCAGGAGATATTGAAATACTTTGGCTATACTGTCGATTAACTGATGGATTACACACCATTTCTTGTTACTGGAAAATTGGCTTTACTGACCACAATCATCT
This sequence comes from Flavobacteriaceae bacterium, assembly GCA_047624355.1. Classification (GTDB taxonomy): domain Bacteria; phylum Bacteroidota; class Bacteroidia; order Flavobacteriales_D; family Crocinitomicaceae; genus UBA4466. The sequence goes on from JBLHPQ010000081.1 coordinate 3,216, forward strand.
TACTGATTATTGCGATTCCGATCAGTCATTTTTTGGCATTTTCTAAATGGAGAGGAAAAATAATCCTAGAGAGCGTTTTAATGCTACCGATAATTTTACCGCCAACCGTTTTGGGTTTCTATTTCCTCTCGTTTCTTGGGCCTGAATCTGGCGTTGGTGCTTTCTTCGAGGAACATTTTGATTTTTCATTTGCTTTTTCCTTCGAAGGGATTCTCATAGGTTCAATCATTTATTGCCTTCCGTTTATGATCAGCCCAATCACAAGCGGGTTAAGAGAGATTCCTCGTAATATGAAGGAGTCGGTTCAACTACTGGGGAAGAAAAAGATAAATGCGCTCTGGAAAGTTTACTTGCCGACCATTAAAACTTCTCTTTGGAGTGGAATCGTTTTAACGTTTGCGCATACTATTGGTGAGTTTGGACTTGTGTTAATGATCGGAGGTAAGATGAATGAAACGAATGTCGCGTCTGTTGCTATTTACGATGAAATGAACGCGTTAAATTACGATGTGGCCAATAACTATGCGATCATCCTATTAATTGTAAGTTTCATCTTGATAATTACACTGAATATCATCATTCGTAAAAAACGTTTCTTAGGTGCTTAAGATAGACCTACATAAAAAATTTAAATCCCGACGAAGATCGGTGGATATCTCTTTGAAGACTGAAGTTGAGTCGAACAAGATCACTGCGTTTTATGGTAAGTCTGGCGTAGGTAAATCGTCGGTGCTTAGATTGATAGCAGGATTAGAAAAACCAGATCAGGGGGAAGTCACTTTTAATGATCAAACGTGGTTCTCAAGTGGGAAGAAAATAGACCTTGCTGTGGCAAAGAGAAAGCTAGGGTTCGTATTTCAAGAGTACAATCTTTTCCCAACGATGACGGTAGAACGGAATTTACAATACGCGAGTACACATGGCCAAGTTCCTCAGAGTGTAATTGAGATGATCTCAATGCTTGAGGTGAACGATTTGATGTCATCTTACCCGTATGAACTTTCGGGCGGACAGAAGCAGCGCATAGCCATCTTAAGAGCGTTATGTCAGCAGCCGGACGCACTATTACTTGACGAACCATTTTCAGCGCTCGATGATGATACTATTTCTGAGTTAATCAAGGTGATTCAGACAATTGTGAAAGTAAAGCCGATTATGATTCTAGTCGTTAGTCATCGAAAGGACATCATTTTTGAAATGGCCGATACGGTTATTCATTTAAAGGGAAACGGAGAGTTCCAAAAAGGCATTCCAACTGATGTCTTGTCAAGAGGCCTTTAAATCTGAACGCCTATTCGAAGGAACTTGAAATATGAGCTATATCAGGATTTAACTTGACCCCCAATCATTTCTTATTCTTTATCAACTGCGGATCTTTGGTAAGAGAACTAAAAACTCATACTATGGAACCTTTAAACGTAATTTTAATACCAACAGACTATTCCGATAATGCCAGAATTGCCGCAGAATATGCAGTGGAAAATTTTGCAACGGAGGGATTAGCTTTTTGGCTTGTCAATGTGTATCGATTAAAATATTCAGGAGCAATTATTTCAGTTGACTTGGATGAATTGATGCGTGCTGACAGTGAAAGTTCTATGGAAGCGGAATTGAAATTTATGCAGAGGAAGTATCCCAATTTGACTATAAAGGGAAGAACATTTCAGGGGGCTTTGGTTGATGTCATTACTAAATTAGTGGGGTCAAAGGAAATCTCAATGATCGTTATGGGAACGAAAGGTGCTTCCGGCGTCAAGGAAGTTGTTTTGGGAAGTAATGCTGCAAATGTTATAAAAATGTTACCCGTTCCTGTGCTCTTAGTCCCGGAAACGCTTGGTTCTAATGTGATTAAGACCATTCTATTTGCAACGGACCTCAAATATATAAAGGGCTACGAGACGATTCAACCGCTTCATTCTGTTGCTAGGAAGTCTCAAGCTAACCTCGAAATTCTGCATTTAAGTAACGGGGAGGTTTTACCAGAAGAGATGCTGAAGGAGGAGTTGCGGCTGGATACAATTTTTAGAGATATCCCACATAAGTTCCACTTTAAAAACCAAGTTGTACCATAGGATGACATTCTTGATTTCCCCCATAAAGTCTCAGCAGATCTTATTGTCGTCGTACCCCGTCACCATACATTCTTCTCAAGAATTCTGCATGGAAGCGTGACTCGAAAGTTGAGTATGCATACCGATATTCCGGTACTGGTGCTAAAGGAAGATTAGTGCTCACTATTCCGAGAGGATACTGAATTATTCCCTAGCACGATTTTTGTAACTTTAGGATGAAACGTCTAACATTAATCGACAATGAAATTCTCGTTTATTTTACTCCTTGTATTGATTGGTTTTGCTTCAACCTCAATGATTGACGCTCCGATGGAAAAAGACAAACCGCTTCATATTAAGAAGATCGAGTTTGGTTCAATCACAATCAATGGAGAGACGTTTGAGAAAGATGTTGTGATAGATGATAGAAAAGTTCGGCAACGAAAAAAAGGCCCTTCAAAGTTTAAGCGAGGAGAATATGGTCATACACCATTGACACAGCATGAGGAAATTCCGTGGGATTGTGATGTCCTTGTGATTGGAATCGGAATGTCAAGCAGATTGCCGGTAACGGATAATTTTAAAGCAGAAGCGGCGAAAAGAGGTGTACTACTTGTTTTACTAGAAACGCCAGATGCGGTAGCCTATTTAAATGAAAATCATCACGATAGGATGAATGCGATCATTCATATTACTTGCTGATTTGATCTTCCTCGAGTCGACCAAAAAGCCAATCAGTATAAATTGATCGATTTCTGAGTTCTGTAATCCATTGAATAAAAAGCCTTTTTTGCAGAGGAAGAAAAAGAAAAGCTCAGTACCAATGATGCTATGAGAGAAATACGCATCTTTTTGTTATTTGGTTCTTACAATCCTGTACATTCAATTTGATAGCAAGTTTAATTTACGCTATTAAGTCGAGATATTGATTTGATACTTACTAAGTAAACCCTGAATACCATTGATGGAGAATTTAGCTCCTTTGATTGGATTATTTTCCGGATCGATCGTGTAATTGACGGCTGTTTTAAAATTTGCTTGGAGTAATTTAGTGCGCTCAAAGATGGAACCGCCAAGATCACAATCCTGAAAGTTTACCTTTGAGAAATCAGCGCCTGAGAAATCAACGTCATTTAAACGGCAGGATGAAAATTCGAATGCACTCCCAACCATAGCGACAAAAGTAGAGAGGTCTAATTGACATTCACTGAATCGAACAGACAGCAAGAAAGGGTTGCAGTAATCAAATGCAATTCCAAGCATTTTACATCGATTAAATTCTACCGTTTTTAAGGCCGTACTTGTCAACTTGACAGAGCTTAAATCACACTCGTTGAAAGTACATTCAAGAAAGTGGACTTCTAACAATTGAAGACCAGAAAAAATGCAATTGGTAAATGTGCAGTATTCATAGTCTGCAGATTCAAATTTACGTGACGTAAAATTTACACCATCAAATGCTTGATCTTCAAAGAGCTTTTTCGACATTCTTAACGATCAACAGGTGCCAATGTTTCACCTAACCATTTGTAAAATTCTGTGTGCCAGATTAGGCTATTTTGATAATCCAATACCCAATGGTTTTCTTCTGGGAAGTAAAGCAATTTACTACGAACTCCTTGAAGTTGGGCTGCTTGAAATGCCTCTAAACCTTGTCCAATCGGTACGCGGTAATCCTTACCACCTTGAATGATTAACATCGGCGTATTCCACTTTGCAACATGTTCTGCAGGATTAAAAGCAGTATGTGATTGTTGTGCTGCGGCATTGTCTTTGTCCCAATAAGCGCCTCCTAAATCCCAATTCACAAAGAAGAGTTCTTCAGTTGTTCCATACATACTTCGCCAATTGAAAATCCCATCGTGAGACACAAATGTCTTGAATCGATTGTTGTGGATCCCAGCAAGGTAGAACGCAGAATAGCCTCCGTAGCTTGCGCCAACACATCCTAAGCGCTCATTATCTACATAAGGTTCCTTTGCGAGGTCGTCAATTGCAGAAAGATAATCTTCCATGTTTTGTCCTCCATAATCTTTACTGATTTGTTCATTCCACGCTACACCATGACCAGGCATTCCACGTCGGTTTGGAGCGATAACAATGTATCCATGTGAAGCCATCAATTGGAAATTCCAGCGGTAAGAATAAAACTGACTCAAAGCTCCTTGAGGTCCACCTTGACAATACAATAACGTTGGATATTGTTTGGTAGAATCGAAATCGGGAGGATAAATCACCCAGGACAACATCTCTTTTCCATCGGTAGTTGTCACCATACGTGATTCTACTTTACTCAACGAAACGCTGTTGTAAAAATCAGTATTTGCGTAAGTAAGTTGCTTCATAGCTCCCGTTTTTAAATCTACGGTATACAACTCTGTTGCGTGATTCATATCACCGCGTGCAATGACCATATTTCCTTTATGGTGACCAACAATTCCTCTTACGTCAAACTGCCCGCTTGTGATTTGCTTGGGCATCTCCAATTTCTCAGCTGATTTAGGCAATGGGATTTCAAATAAATGCACGGTTCCTCCGATAGGTGCCGTGAAATAAATTTTCTTTCCGTCGTTACTCCAGTGAAAACCGTTGACAGTTCCATCCCATCCAGCGGTTAAATTAACGGGCTTTTCATCAATAAAGATGATAATATCGTTCTTATCAGATTCATAACCTTCTCGCTTCATTTGGAGCCAAGCCAATCGACCGTTAGAAGAAAATGCGGGTTGGGTATCATATCCCTTATTGTATTCTGTGATGTTCTTAGTGACGGCTGTTTCGATATCGAATTCGTAGATGTCTGTATTCGTGCTCACAGCGTATTGAGTACCATATCTCTTCTTACAAACATAGAGTACTTTTTTACTATCGGGACACCATATATAGTCTTCATCACCACCAAATGGTCGTTGAGGACATTCATACAGCTCCTTGTTTAATACGTCAATCGTCTTTTCTCTTCCGCTCGTAGGTTGGATAAAAACGTGACTATATGCACCATCTTCCCAAGTATCCCAATGACGGTAATTGAGCTGATCATAAATCATCATATTCGATTCCTTCAATTCTGGATAATGATCGACTCCACTAATGTCGGTTAGTTTTACTTCTGCGTCATAGAGTCTATACCGCCCATCAGGAGATATCTTGGTGTCCGGCAAATAGGTTGTGGCGTCTTTAACTTCCATCGGTCGGCCGCCGTCTACATTTACGATAAAAACTTTGCTTGAACGAGAATTCCCAGCCACATCAACCTTCGACACGGAATACACAACTTGTGTAAAGTCATCAGTAAGTCCCATTGGAGAGACCCGGTTCAATTCAATTAGCTGCTTAGGCGTAATTCCAGGTTGTGAGAAACTTACGAAGGCACTGGTTACGAATAAGGTGATTGAGATGCTCTTGATAATCATCATATATATCATTAAATAGTTGTGCTAAAGATAGTGATTGATTTGAGATCATCGAGTGAACGCTTCTATTATTAATGGCATCTGCGCAGGAAGTTCTGTCGATTTCGGCTACTGCCAATGCTCCAATTTCCGTAGTGTCGATTAGCGGAAATAAGATAAATCGCTTACGATCAAATTGGATTCACGAAGATGTTGTAAATTTGTGTAGATCAAATTAATCAGATGAAGTACATCTTCACATCTTTTTTGCTGCTGCTCATTTGCTCAACGAATGTTGATGCACAATGTAATGGATTCAATGAACTGTGTGGTAAACGTTACGATGAAGTAGCCTATTTGACAACCCATAATGCGTTTAATTCTGAAGCGGGCGGATTTTCACTTCCCAATCAAAATTTTGACATTGCGACACAGCTAAACGAAGGAGTTCGCGCGTTTATGATTGATGTTTACACTTGGTTTGGAACCACTGTAGTCTATCATGGAACGGGTGTGTTAGGAACGAGTCCACTGGTGGATGAATTAAATAAAATCTCCAGTTTCCTCTCCGCAAATCCGAACGAAATAGTAACTGTAATTTTAGAGGCGAATGTAAGTGCCAATGACATTGAAACGAGCATTAATGCATCAGGATTGAACGCTTATTTGTATACTCATTCACTCGGTACGAGCTGGCCAACGCTTCAAGAAATGATCGACGCTGATACGCGTTTGGTCATTCTTTCGGATGTTGATGATGCCAGTGGAAGCCAGGCATGGTACCATTATGTTTGGGCTTTTGCCGTGGAAACTCATTTCTCCGCAAATTCAACTGCTGATTTCAATTGTGATTTCAATCGAGGTGACTCGCTAAATGATTTGTTCATTTTCAACCATTTTATTACGAATAGTGTGCTTGGAACGGGGATGCCCGGTGAAGCCGCAATCATTAATGCAAATCCATATTTTATTGACCGTGTTCGTGCCTGCCAACTTGAGAAATCAAAGTTTCCTAATTTCATCACTGTTGATTTTTATGATCTTGGAGATTCAAAATTAGTGGTCGATGAATTAAATGATGTAGTATCGCTCTCAGTGCAGGGACTCCCTTCCTTGTCAGATGAGGTGATCATTTGTCCAAATCCATCTAGTAAATGGATAACACTTAAGAGTGCAACGATCGAACTAGCTGATTTGGTATTAATTTCACCTGAAGGAAAAGATGTAACTAATAGAGTACAGATGAATCAAGTTTCAAAGAAAGAATGGAGTATCGATGTTTCGAATTTGGAGAAGGGAATGTACATCATCAAGACTGCTAAAACAGCAAATGCTTTTAACGTATTCTAATAATTTAAGATAGGGTTTCCTCGAAAATAGGTTGCTTCGTTCTTTTGATTCGGCTACTTTTAACTGCTGATTAAACAGAAAAATTTGCGAAAACTAAATATAAAAAAGTACAGGTTCCATTTTGCTTTGTTTGGGATTTGGGCAGTGTTAATTTTGATCATTAATCCTTCGGGAAATTTCCCTTTGAATGATGATTGGTCCTATGCTCATAACGTAAGGGCCCTCATTGAGGAGGACAAAATTTATTTTTCACCCTGGCCCGCGATGACGCTTTATGCCCAAACACTTTGGGCTACTTTATTCTGTAAATTATTTGGTTTTTCGTTCGTCGTATTAAGGGTTGCCACACTCGTTTTGGCCTTTGGGACATCACTTGCCTTTTTTGAGTTGTTAAAACGGCAAATGCAAAGTCATTTGGGTGCATTCCTTCTAACGATTGTGCTCATAGCCAATCCGTTGTTTATCGCGCAATCCTTTACGTTCATGACAGAAATATACTACCTGTTTTTCGCATGCATGTCACTTATATTCTATAGCAGCTTCTATAAAAATCAAAAGCTAATCTACTTGGTCTTGGCTGTCCTATTCACAATAAGTACTATTTGGGTTCGTCAGACAGGATTAATTTTTCCATTGGGTTTTGGTCTTGCCTATCTTTTTTCAAGAAAATTATCCCTGAAAAATGTAGTCATTGCTGTAATTCCCACGTTAGTTGGAATAGTAAGCTTAGTTGTTTATAAAAGCTGGCGAATGTCTTTCGATTTACCTTTTGGTATGGGGAATTTTAGTGAAATTGACGGGTTATTTGATACGCTCTCAGGACTTGATTTTGAATATTTTATTACGCGTATTGGGCTCTTGTTCCATTATGCTGGATTTGCTTTAATTCCTGTTTCAATACTCCTTCTGGTGCGCTTTAAAAGTCGACTGCGGCCATTAAGCTGGATAGTATATGCTCTTGTTTTGACTCCAGTTATTTATACGATGATTTCAACTTGGGATGGTTTTCCGCATGGGAATGTGCTCAATAACTTTACTATTGGTCCTCGGTTATTGAAAGATCTCGAATTCGGGGACAATGTTCAATCAGGACTTCCGCTTTTACTTTGGAATATAATTAAGTTGTTGAACATTCTTTCAGTGCTGATTTTCTTCCATGGTTTATTCGCTATTAAATTGATTCAATCAAAGAGCATTAAACGAATCTTTGGAGTGGTAGACGCTATTAAAGCACAGCCGTTTCTATTTATGATGTTGTTCATTGCTGCGGGTCAGTTCGCATACCTGATTGTCAATCCTATTTTCTTTGATCGTTACATTATTCCACTTGGATTTTCGCTGCTAATTATTTCAGGAATCATAATCAAGAAAATTAGCCGTTTAGGATTGGTGATAGGGACTTCCCTGGCAGGGCTAATTATGATTATCGCTGCCCTCTTAGAAAGGGATTATATGCTCTGGCAAAATTCGCGTTGGGAAGCCTTAAGTTACCTTACGGATGAGTTGAAAATCAACGAACATCAAATTGATGGGGGGTTTGAATTCAACGCATGGTATCAAATGATTGAAATGGCACCAGTATCATCTGATAGAAGAGAAAAAAGTTGGTGGTGGGTTGATGGAGATGATTACCTGATAACATCAGGTGATTTCCTTGGATATCATAAGTTTAAGGCTTTTCCATGTTTGCCACTGATAAGCCAAACCGCAGATTCAGTACATATCCTAGAGAAAACAGGCGTCGTTCCCGTGATTTATCCCTTTTCTGTTGATTTTGAAACATTCGATCTAGCATCAAACACTATTCTAAACTCAAACAAGGATGCCCTCTGGAAGATGATAGGACATTCGAACAAGGTGTCGAAGTCAGGTAAATATTCTGTTCAACTCAAAAATGAAGAGGCTTACTATTATTTGATTAATGACCTGAAGCTTGGTGAACGAATAGAGGTTTCCGTATGGGGAAAAGGCACTAGTGGTAAGTTGAGGATAACGAGTTACGATGAGAAAGTAGCATTTGAGATTCCATCTACCTCAAGAAATGAATGGTCAAAGTTAGTGCTTGACTACACTGTTGTGGAAGGAATGGTGGGAAAAGAACTCGTGATTTACCTATCGAACAAATCTGATGCATCAGCCTATTTCGACGATATTCGAATTAACCGAACGCCTCGTAAGTGATCAACTAAAAATGGCTGCACTACTTTATAAAAAGTACTACAGCCATTATCGGATCAATTGTATTTTCTTTATGAAACAGGCTTACCTCGTTCGTGTTCTATCGAATAAGTGAAGTGTAATATTTTCTTTTCTCCAGCCTTCATTGACAGCTTCCAAATTAACTTGCCAGTGACTTCATCGAATTTTGAACCATCGCCATCGACAATCTTTATTGTGATATCCTCATTCTTGGTTACTGGAATTAAATCCTCCAACGTAAGCTCTATCGACGCTCGTGAGTTATTTCTGACTTCAATCTCAAATGTACGTGTGACCAATCTGCGTTTTTTTAACGTTAGAAATTTCTCTTCTTCGCTGATCTTTTTTCGTTTCGAAACAATTGCCTGATCTCGGCCCATAGTCAACTCCATGGTGTCTGACATTTCTGAAGGGTTGATTGTTGTACTTCCAACAAATGTTTGATTGAAGTAGATATTTGCCTTTCCAGGGAGTAAACTCATGTTTTCCCAATCGCCAATTTTTGCTTGAAGGAATCCATATTTATTCATCCTTGGTAACATAAAATGATAGAAGTTTGCATCTACCTTTTCATTCATTACGACCATCAACTTTTGGCTTCCGTCTGCTTTAATAGAGTAGGGAAGTGCAACGTTAAATTCTACATTCGAGAAGTTTTGATTGATTGCTGCCATTGATTGCATCGATTGAAATTCGGCACTAATTTCTTGATAGCTTGGATTTTTCGCCTTTAACTCTTCGCGCATTGACCCAAGTTCAACTGCAGAAACTGCATTTTGTGAATAATACACTTCGTTGTTTGACAAGTTTGCTGCATCAACGGCTGTTGGTCTTACTATGACCGGCTTATTGATGGTGTAGTCTAATCGCCAAGTTCCAGCTTCTGGTTTCGTCACAGAAAATGTTCTGTCGTACGTTGAAAGGATGAGGTTGACATTTTCCCAATCTTCACCAGTATTTTGGTAAACATGTGCTTTGTAGGTGATAATCATCGGGCTATTTGTATTGTTTGCGCGAAGATCATACGCTGGAACCCAACCTGCATTATTTACAAAGTAGTTTACTTCTACCTTACCAGATGTCGCGACATCTGAATAGGTCGTAACTAGGATATGGTAGCGCGTTTTAGCTGCAGGAGTAGGTTGAAAAATCTTGGCTGAATAATTGTTTAACTCATTCAATCTTGCCTGATGCTTTTTCTGGCGCAATGAAACAATGTGTTGTTTTTTCTTCCATTTGTGAAGCAACTCATTGATGTCGTCAAGTTTGACGCGGTAGTACTCGACAACACTCTTTAACTCTGGAAGTGTATCACTTATTCCACCTCCCTTGATGAGTTGGTTCTGTTTCACCATTGTCTTTTCGTTATTCAAGTTTTCCAATTTGGATGTGATGCGCTCATTTTCGAAGGAAATGAAAAGTATCGTATCATTTAGGCGATTGATTTCTTTCTGAATTGTAGCGGGAACAATGGTTGCTTTGACAGCAGGTGGAGCAACGTACTCTGTCTGGTATTGGACATCAAGAATAAGGAAAGATCCTTTCGCTGTTGCCTGTATTTGTTGTTGAACTAAGTAAGGTGAAACATCTTTTACGATGAATTCATTAACTCCTTTTTTAACCGTGATTGTTTTGGATTGTCTGAAGACTTGAGCTCCACTTAGGAACACTGTTGCCTTGGTAATATTTGTAGTAAGGCTATCTGCAGAAAACGCGGCAGAATGAACCATAAGTGTAGCAATGAGGATAATTATAAATTTCATAAGATCAATTTGGCAGTTAGTACAGCTATCCCCCAAACGGGTTCATTCTCAAGAAAAATAAAAGGATGTTATTGGATTCAATGAGGGTTAATTCAATGCGCGTCGGCAAGGTTTTGACCTTGTAAAGCTGAATATTAGAATAGAATACTGGCTGTCAATTAGATGATCCCGTCGAAGTCATCATCGTGTCGAAAGGTATCATGATCCCTACCGCGAATCCTATCAACACGGGTTCTATCTGCATCTTTTTGAAATTCAACTTGCCGAAAATCACCATTTTCTGGAAGAATGATCTGCTGTTCGATATCTGGATAATTGAGGTAAATGTTAGTTATTCGCGGTTGCATGATCCAAACTCCGATAAAATTAAACCAAAACATGAAGAATTCTCCGATGTATTCTTCGGTCCTTGCTCTTCTGCCCAATTCTATGGACTTCAGTGTTTTTGCTGAGAACTGGTAACAATAAAACATGCAGAAGATGGCAAGGAAGTGCAGAGGAAGCATGATGATAACTCCCGCAAAGAGCGCGAAAAAGTTACCAAACATTTGAGCTGGATTTGGGTTTGAAAAGTTCTCTTCTAACTTCATGAATAACATAAAAAAGAGGACTATAAAGACACTCAAATAGACTGCCGGAAACAACAGGAAGAACTTGAATT
>JBLHPQ010000082.1:0-14601 GCA_047624355.1 Flavobacteriaceae bacterium
CGATTCAAGGATCTTACTCAGGTGCTATCTCCTGGTCGCAAAATTGCGCATCAAATGTTTCCTTCCATTATGTTATTCGCTCTTCAGATGGGCAAGTTACCCAAATGGTTGTTGAAGCCGACAAGGGCTGGCATGTCGGAACAGAGAACCCGTATACGATAGGATATGAACACGAAGGATATGTTACGGATCCATCATGGTATACCGCGTCAATGTATAATAGTTCAGCGGACTTAAGTCGTGATATTATTGGGAGTGGTTATGGAATCTCTCCACTTAGAACTTATTATGGCCCTGCAGGGTCGGTTACAAATGTTTTAGGTGGATGCACGAAAATAAAGGGTCATCAACACTTTCCAAATCAAAGCCATACAGATCCAGGCATCCATTGGAACTGGGAGAAGTACTACAAATTAATCAACAATCTACCAACCTATAATCTTGTTTCCGCAGGAAGTGGGGGGCTTTATGATACAGGTGGGCCTTCAGGGAATTATCAGGATGATGAGCGAGAACTCTGGTTGATTCAGCCAACATCTGCTGTAACGATCACAGTGAATTTCACAGCCTTTGATCTTGAAATCGGATATGACAATCTCTTCATTTATGATGGAGATAATCCAGATGCTCCATTGATTGGGTCGTACACAGGGACCAGCTCGCCAGGAAGTATCACGTCTACGGGTGGATCATTATTAATTGAATTTCGAAGTGATTGTGGTACCGTTGCTCCGGGATGGGAAGCGAACTATACTTCTACTGTTGGCGATGAAACGGCACCCTTAACATCCATTTCACCAGATGCACTTTGGCATACAGATGATTTTACCGTTGATTTTACCGATTCGGATATTGAAAGTGGAATAGCGGCTAAATATTATCAAATTGTACATCAATCCGTTACAGATAATGGCTGGAAATCAAACCCTAGTTATGGACTGCTCAACGAAGATTTTGAAGACAACTCAATTGCATGGACCAATCAAACGGGAACTTATGCGATTAACACAGGTTCGTTTGATTTTACTGATGTAAGCGAGCAAAATTCTAATTCACATACGCCTTTAACACAAGATGCTACGACGGACTACCTGTTTGAGTGGAACCAAAATGTAACTTCATCAAGTGCAAGTCAGCGTGCAGGGATCCATTTCTTTTGTGACGATGCTACCTTGCCAAATCGTGGAAATTCTTACTTCGTCTATTTGCGCGAAACAGATAACTTGGTTCAAATTTATCGGGTAACGAGCGATGTTTTCCAGCTATACGCAAATGATACATTGACCATTGACAACAACACTTGGTACAATTGTAAAGTAGCTTACTCGCCAACCACAGGGATGATTAAATTGTACGTAAATGATCAATTAGCAACGCAATGGCAGGACCCAACACCATTAACTAGTGGCAATTCCGTTTCGTTTAGAACCGGTGGATGTGATGTAAGCTTTGATGATTTACACGTTTATCGATCACGTGGGGATCAGATTACCGTTCCTGCCGGCACCGCTGAAGCAATGGCATTTGAGAGCGATGCTGCTACTGAAACAGGCCGTGTTCACTCCTTGGTCCTTGATAGTGCAGAAAATTGGTCGCTTATCGTGAGCGAGGATTATCTTCTAGATTTTTCTGCGCCAGCGCTAAGCTCTCTGGAGGATGGTTCAGGTTCAGACATAGACACATTTTATACGACGACTATCGAGGCGAATTGGAACATCGATGATCTTCATTCAGGAATTTTAGAATATGAAGTTGCCATTGGCACCTTACCGAATTTAGATGATGTTTCCCCATGGACCACGAACGGATTGTCGACGGCGATCTCTCAAGTGTTATCAAGTCCTATAGTCGATGAAGTCTATCACATTTCGGTTCGCGCAACGAATGCAGCGGGCCTCGAAGCCATTTTCACTTCTAACGGTCAGCGCTATTCAGACATTGATTCTACAGCATCATTAGACGAGTTGTTTGATGCTGTTAGCATCGCGCCAAATCCAGCGAATGAGTACATTAATATTCATGGACTTCCAGGAGATGTGACTATCGTTCTCTACGATAGTCAAGGGAAATTATGCTTCAACGCAAAGGCTTCTAAGGAGTTAAAGATAGAGGCCCTAAATTTGAGTAATGGTGTTTACCAACTTCTAATTCAGCAAGGAGGCGCGTTCGTAGTGAAACGGATTGTTGTCCAGCACTAGTTTGTAAATTACTGCCCATCTTTCGGATAATTACGTATCTTCATAAAGTAATTGTAATCCCTGAAACTGAATGAAGTACACTTCTCTCCACATGTGTATTCTTTTTTCGATGCTATTTTGGCAACCGCTAATAGCTCAACAGACTTATACTGAACAGCAAGTTCTGGATGATATAGCTTTCTTGGAGTCTCGTCTGATCCGTTATCACCCTAATCTCTATTTGTATTCCAAGCAGGACGAATTTAATGCTCTGAGCAGGGGGCTTAAGGACGTCGTTCAGTCGGAGACAACAGCGCTCGAAGCGTATCGACAAATTTCTTCGTACTCACAAATAATTAGAGATGGACATACCTCAATTACTCCCTCCAAGGAAGTCATCAGTGGGTTTCATACCGATACGGCTCTGTTTCCTCTTCGGACGTATTGGGACGGTGAATTCATGCATTCCATCATGGATTTTGGAAATGAGGCAAGTATTCCAGATGGATCAGAAATCCTCAGTATCAATGGAATTAAGGTTGATAAAATATTACAGAATATGTTCAACTCCCTCCAACATGATGGAGATAACATGACTTACCCAACCTGGATTCTAAACAATTTCTTCACTGCCTATTACTACTTCTATTATGGCGCGAATGATTCATTTGGCGTTGAATATTTGCCTCCTCATGGTGAGAAAAAATTTATACTCTTACCGGCAATTTGCAAAGTCGATCGAGCGAAGAACAGAGCGCATAGGTATCCCAAGTATAGTGAGCAATTCAAGGACGAGAAGAAAACTGGCATTACACTGAAAGAAACGGAGAACGCCAGCGCGATCCTGACGATTAAATCGTTTGATAATAGTATTTTACGTAAGGATTATCGTCAAAGTTTTAGGCGGTCGATTCGCAAGACAATATCTCAGCTTAAAAAGAACGAGACACAAACATTGATTGTTGATTTACGCGGGAATCAAGGAGGCCATTTAACGAACGGCCACTTCTTACTTAAACGTCTAATGTCCCACCGTTACATCATGGTCGAATGTTATACCAAGGTGAATAAAAAATGTTCTCATGTTGCAAATGAGCGAAACAAACCGACGCACGGACCAATATTAGGAATTAAAAAACCGAATAAACGGCGTTTTGATGGGGAGCTGTATTTTCTCGTTGATGGCGGAAGCTTTTCATGCTCTGGAATTGTGACACATGTAATTAAGGCGTATGATCGCGGTACTATCGTGGGGGAAGAAACCGGAGGTAGCGCATATTCTTTAGTAGGATCTCCAAACAAGAGAATCACTTTACCCAACACCGGCATTAATGTTACTATTCCTAGGTTGCAATTTATTCTTCAAGACCTAACGGACACAGAGAAATCTGGGACACATCCTGACGTTGTAATCAGTCCATCATTTGGAGACATCATGAAGGACAAAGATGTTGTGTTGGATCAGGTGTTGGAGATTATCCGAGCAAAGCAATAAACAAAAAAAGCCTCAGGAAAAATCCCGAGGCTTTCAATATTGGTAATAGAATTGTGTTTAGTCTTCAGATTTCTCGTCAGAATCAGATGCTTCTCCTTCAGCAGCTTCTCCTTCTTCAGTTCCTTCTTCTTCATCCTCATCAACAGCTCCACGTGCCATTTTAACACCTACAACAACTGCGTCGCTTGGTTCAAGAATAGTAACTCCTTCAATCTCTAAACCAGAAATTCGAACTGAATCACCGATACGAAGTTCAGCTACTTGGATAGTAATTGAATCTGGCAATGCTCCTGGAAGTCCAATAGCTTTAACCTTTCTGTAGTTTTGATTGAGTTTACCTCCATTCATAACTCCGATTGGAGATCCTTCCGTGTATATTGGAAGACTCACTTTCACTGGCTTCTTATCTTCTAGCTCTAAGAAATCAATGTGCATTGGCTTATCCTTCACTGGGTGAATTTGTGCCGCTTGGATAATTGCATTCTTCTTTGTTCCATCGATGTCCAATTCAACCTGGAATACGTCTGGAGAGAAATGTAACTTCTCAATGTCTACTGATTTCGCAGAAAAATGCGTTTGTTCACCTGATCCATAAAGAACACAAGGTACTAGACCTTCATTTCTCAATGCTTTAGCGCCCTTCTTTCCTACGCTCGTTCTTAACGAACCGCTCAATTGTGCTTTTTTCATTTGTATATATTATTAGATTATAAAATGCGAACTAATGGATTGATTGTTTACCATTCTTCTGATGACATCCGAGAATAAGTCTGCGACGCTGATCACGCGAATCTTATCGTGTGGTTTTTTCAGAGGGATGGTATCAGTTACAATCAATTCCGTGATTTTTGAGGCTGCGAGTCGTTCATATGCAGGTCCAGAAAGAACCGCATGCGTACAAAAAGCTCTCACGCTTAGTGCTCCTTTTTCCATGAAGAGATCTGCCGCTTTCGTCAATGTTCCAGCTGTGTCAATCATGTCGTCAACTAGAACAACATCTTTGCCTTTTACATCTCCGATGACAGTCATTTCTGCAATTTCATTCGGTTTACTACGTTGTTTATGACAAATAGCCAGACCAATACCCAATCGTTTAGCGTAGGAATTTGCTCGTTTTGTACCACCAGCATCTGGGGCCGCCATGATCAAATTACCCGTGTTGAATTTTTCAATTTCCGCTTGGAAGATGGTAGAACCATATAAGTGATCGACAGGAACCTCAAAAAACCCTTGAATCTGATCAGCATGCAAGTCCATTGTCATTATTCGGTCAATGCCTGCAGCCATCATCATGTTGGCAACCAATCGAGCTCCAATTGCAACTCTTGGTTTGTCTTTACGATCTTGTCGAGCAAATCCAAAATAAGGAACTACAACGACAATTTTATTTGCAGATGCTCTTTTTGCGGCGTCAACCATCAAAAGGAGTTCAAACAAATTCTTTGTCGGGGGCATGGTGGATTGAATGATGAAAACATCTTGACCACGCACCGTTTCCTCAAATGACGGTTGAAATTCACCATCACTAAAGTCCGTAACCTTAACGTCACCAAGCTTTGCACCATATCCACTGGCAATTTTCTCTGCCAATTCAATTGATGCTCTACCTGAAAATATTTTTACTCCCGCTGACATATAATCGTTTGAGGGTGCAAATTTAGGGAATTATCATGGATTGAGGCCTCCTTTACTGGGAAAAACACATTTTTTTCAATGGCTAACCTAAAGGCGCATAAAGTCTAGCGTTTTTTCTTGCCTTTTTTCCTGAAATTGAAATCAACATCTCGGTCATTTATGATCCCAATTCGAAGAGAAACAAAGAACCGATTTGTTTCAAAGTTATCTGGTAATCGCGGCATAAAATGGTAGCCTGTCTGCAGATGAAGGAGCGCAAACTTAAATCCAACCACAGGTGCTATTCCTGCTCTTGTATCATTGAAATTAGTTCTGAAAAACAAGTTCGCTCCATAGGTCAATCCTATTCGATTTGGTTTATACCAATATCCCATATCGTAACCGAGCATGTTGTATTTAAAATTGTAATTGAAACCTGCATGTGCCGCATGTATAATTGGCTTCCTAAGCCTTATTTTTTTCCATTGCCGTTCAATGCCAATCTCTACAACAGTATATTTCCCACGTTGAAGGCCAAAATAGGGTCCTGTTTTCGTAATTTCAATGTTAATTAGCTTTCTTTTGAATTGCGCGCTAGCACCTTCCATCTGGGCTGAGACACTCAAGGAAAAAACTAATACGCAATATATTATGATCCTACTCAACATCTTCCTCGCTATTTAATGGAATGAGTTCTTCATCTTCTAACGTGTTTTTCAGGAAAATGGTACTCTTTGTGAACGCTGGAATTGCTCCCATTGTCAAATCTCTTACTGGTTTAAATAACAACGAACTGTGTTTTGTTTCTTCCGAAAGAATATCCGTTTTGTCATCATACGACTCACTAATCACAATAACAGCACCAATTATAAACATCCATTTGGCCGCTCCAAAAGCTGCTCCAGCGATCCTGTTAAGTGCACTTAGACGAACAACCTTTATCAATTTTTCAAACGCTTTCCCCGCAAAATAGACCATTGCTCCAATGGCTAAAAAGGTAATTGTAAAAGCAATTGCAGGTAGGTACTCGGACTCAAATCCCAAGCTATCCTTTAAGAATCCAGCGACCATGTCGGAAAAATGAATTCCGCCATAGAGACCTAAAAACAGCGCTACCAAACCAAAAAGCTCGATCACTAATCCTTTCCCGAAGCCTTTCCAAGCTCCAAATCCGATCGCGGCGATAATAAAAATGTCTAAATAGTTCATGCACAAATTTGGGTATAAAAAAAGTGCGCATTACTACGCACTTATTATTTTTTTCAACAAGAGATTAATCGCAATCAGAAGTCAATTGTGTCGAGAACATTAGACCAACTTCAGACCATGTTTTCAATTCTCCGTCATCCCCCGTATGTTTTTCTGAACAAACGACGCTCAACGATGCTAATGCACTTTCTGCACTCCACATGCTTACATCTACAGAGGAAGTAAATTCAAATTTACCATCTTCAAGTGTATATTCACCATCAATATCAGCTGTTACACCGTTCATTGTAACCGAAATTACCGCCTTACCGTCATCCGACAATTTTTTAACGTTTCCAGTAATCATTTCAGTAGCTTCCATTGCTCCGAAGAATGATTCTGCAATTTTTTTATTACGTGCTTCATCACTCGTTTCAACTGTTGCTGTTGACATCGTGAAAGAAAGTGATTCGAGCAATGCGATCGCATTATCCGAGGACTCATCACCCGTAATTGCCATTTCATTGAACGATCCATTCACTCCAACTTTTGAACTCGTTTTGTAACCAGTCCATTGAAATTCTGATGATCCATCGTCATAATGGTAGAAACAAATTTCTTCATCCGTTTCGCCCACTTCATCGCCTGTTGTCTCTTCATCACCACAAGATGACAAAGTTAGCGCCATGCTCATTGCTGCTAGTATAAAAATCCCTTTCCTCATAGTTTCATTTTAGTCCCGAAGATAGGTATAGTTGCGATAATTCGATTCATCTTGGCTGAAAATTCCTTTATCAACTTCACTTTAGTACTTTTGTAGCATGGATTATGATATTGAACTAAAATTTCAACAGGTTAAGGCTTCTCTTGAAACTACTTTTGGAGGTGGATTGGATATGCAATCCATCTTATTTCTAATCGGCGTGAATGAGTTAGGTATTGGACACCGAGATTTCTCGAAAAAAGAGAAAACAGAACTACTCCATGTTGCGATTTGCACTTTACTTGAGCCATATGGCTATTATGAGTTTGAAGGACGGGATGATGAGAATTGGCCACACTTTAAAATTCTTAAAAAATTACCGGCACTCGATCATCTCGAACAACAGCATTTAATGAAAGAGGCGATGATCGAATACTTCACTCAAAATGATTATGTCGATCTAAAACCGGCAGATGCATCCAGCTGATTTGTCGTATTCTGCCTTCTTTTAAATGCTATATTTGCATTCTTAAAATTAATCGCCTATGGAATTTTGGATCAAAGCTGCACAGCTCTTACTTTCTCTATCTATACTTGTTTTTTTGCACGAGTTAGGGCACTTTATTCCTGCGCGAATCTTCAAAACGCGTGTTGAGAAGTTCTATCTTTTCTTCAATCCATGGTTTTCGATCGTTAAAAAGAAATTTGGAGATACTGAATGGGGAATTGGATGGGTTCCTCTTGGTGGATATGTGAAGATCTCTGGCATGGTTGACGAGTCTATGGACAAAGAGCAATTAGCCAAACCACCAGAACCTTGGGAATTCCGATCAAAACCAGCATGGCAACGATTGATAATTATGTTAGGTGGTGTTACGGTTAACATCATTGTCGGAATCGTGATTTACATTTTTGTAGTATTTGCTTACGGTGAAACTCAAATTCATGCGACAGACCTTGAAGATGGCCTAGCAGTTCATCCATACATGCAAAAATATGGTTTTGAATCTGGCGATAACATTCTTGAAGTCAACGGGACACCAGTTGTAAATTATCAAGACATTAATAAAGGCCTACTTATTAGAAATGAGTACGATCTCAAGGTGCAGCATGCAAATGGCGATGTTGAAGTCATGAAAATGAAGGACGGCATCGAATACAAAATGTTTGAGAATGGTGCCACGAACGCATTCACCCTCAGAAGTAAGCAAACTGAAGTCAACTACCTAATTACTACTAGAGATGTCTATTATACAGCTGATGATGAAATCCTGAAAATTAGTGCTCAGAGCGAAATTCTTTCAATTGATGACAAACTAATAAGCGAATTAGGAGCGATTAGCTCAAGGACTTATGCAAATTCGAAATCAGTTAAAGTAACGGTAAGATCTGATAAGGATACGGTTGATATCGATCTACCGGGCTCAAAAATGTCGAACTTATTGTACGTCAGCCCTGCGCTGAATGTTGGCTTAAAGCCTGGAGATAGGATACATTCCATGGATGGTCTACCGATTACTTATTTTGATGAAATACTCACAGTATGTTTCAATAATAAGGGGAAGAAGCTTCCGATTACTGTAAAAAGAGATACTTCTATTTTAGACTTTACGATTCGAATTGACTCTTCTGGTGCGGTTGGTTTTGGAATGGTCCAATTAGATCCTCAAGATTTCGCACATAAACGAGAAATTGAATACAGTTTTGGACAAAGTATCAGTCGCGGATTTACGATGGGAATGACAACGTTGGGTGATTATGTTGGCCAATTAAAATTCATCTTCACAAAGAAGGGTGCTTCCTCAATTGGAGGGTTTGGTGCAATAGGCGGATTATTTCCAGGAACATGGAATTGGCAAGTGTTCTGGCTGAATACAGCTCTCATATCTATCATTCTAGCGTTCATGAATGTGTTGCCGATCCCTGCATTAGACGGTGGTCACGTTGTCTTCTTACTCTATGAAATGGTCACAGGAAAAGAAGCTCCACAAAAGGTATTGGAAGTAGCTCAAATGGTCGGTTTCTTCATCCTTATTGCATTACTTCTATATGCAAATGGAAACGATATCTATAGGGCAATTACTGGCTAACTACCAGTAGCTTATCCATAAAAACGCTTATTTTAAAGTATAATTTCACTGCTAACATTATGTTAACACTTAGTTTGGAGCGAAATTTGTAATTTGCATTATCAAAATCTAAATTATTATGAAAAAAATTATTCTGTCTATATGTATGACTGTTCTAACAGTCGCAATGGCAACGGCTCAATTAACAGAAGGGCATGTAAAGTATACAGTTGACGTGACCTCTGCTGATCCTTCTATGGATATGGCAGTCTCTATGATGCAGGGAACTGAAATGGAGATGTATTTCAAAGGAGATATGGTTCGCACGAATCTCACTATGGGCGCCATGATGACGATGTCAACGATTGTTGATGGTGGATCTGGACATATTCTCATGTTGATGGGTGGAATGATGGGAGATAAGGCAATTACAACAACTGAAGAAGAACTTGAAGCAAACTCGGCAGATGAAGAAGCGCCAGAAATGGACGTTGAATTAATTGACGAAACGAAAGTAATTCAAGGATATACTTGCAAGAAGGCTGTTCTTACCGATGAAGAAGGTAACGAGATGACCTATTGGTATACAGATGAGATTACTGCAAACGGGACTGGTCAAAATCATATGAATTCTGATATCCCAGGTTTCCCAATGGAATTTGGACAGAACAGAGGTGGCATGATAATGAATTTTCTAGTGAGTTCGATAAGTAAAAAACTTTCTGCAGAGGACGAAAAATTATTTGATACAACGATCCCAGCGGGATATGAAGTAATGAGCTTTGAAGAATTTACAAGTATGGGAATGTAGTAAGCCTATATTTTTTAACATTGAGGGGTGATCGAAAGATGACCCCTTTTTTTATCACTCTAAATTCCTTAACGCCTAGTTGACTTTTACCAATTTGGTGTGAATCGTTCCTGATTCTTTTAGAATCGAAACCATGTATTGCCCTGGCGCTAAAGTGCTAACTTCCATCGCCATGTTATGTTCGCCTTCTGACAGGTTTCCATCATAAACAGAAGCTACATGACGTTGATTAATGTCATAGATGTCCACCTTCACCCATTCGTTTTTAGCTGTAAAGCGTAATTGTGTATTTTGAATTGCCGGGTTCGGATAGATCAAAGCTTGATTTTCAACCAGCTCAACTTCATTGATCGCCAACTCACAGCCTCCAACAAGCGAATAATAGGTCACAGTATGCTCAAAAAAGGACTGTATTTCTGTGGTTCCAACGCCGAACCAATCTTTCAAAATTGATGCATAAACATCTCGGAAATCAATTTGCATCGGAATTCCCTGTTGATTTGTTATCGCGTTATCAATCAAGGGATTGGCTCCCATAATGCTCGTAGTTAAGCAAGCTCCAAATAATAGTAATGGAGCAGCATCGCCGTGATCAGTTCCTAGACTGGCGTTCGATGCTACTTGTCGTCCAAATTCAGAGAAGGTCATCCCCGTGACACGTTGTTCTAGACTCCTTGCAGCCAAATCATCTTGAAACCATCCTACAGCATCCGAAATTCGCTTTAATAATTCTGCATGATTTCCTTCTTCCGTGCTCGCTGTATCAACTTGAGAATCGTGCGTATCAAAACCATTCACATTAAGTATGTAAACGTTCGTTTGAAGTCCACCATCGATCATTTGAGCCACATAAGATAGTTGTTGCGCTAAAGGATTACTCAAATCATAAGGAATCGTTGTTGCTCCTCCTGCATTTGCGGCATCGTTAATTTGTGTTCCATAGGCATTTGCCTGATTGATCAGCGTTGTAATGTACTCCATATGATCACCATAATAGGTTCCATCATTTATTGATCCACTTGTTGCTAGATTATAGACATCAAAAGGATTCTCGAGGGCCTGACTAAAATTCGCCATGACCCCTTGACACGTTGAGGATACATCGTAACCCATGCTTATGGCAAAAGGATCTGGGCAGGCCGCGCTTGGGTAATTCGTTGGGTACCCAGGGTTGGTATCGTCTAAATGACGTCCTAACCAACCAGTATCCGCTTGTGCATCTATAAGCCCTGAACTCCAAATATCCATTGATCGAAAATGGGATCGGTTTTGTTCTGGATAGCCCACATTCTGTACAATTCCGAGTTTACCATTAGTGTACATGGTCTCCATACTCGTCATTTTTGGATGAAGCCCAACCTCAGTTGTTAATGGAAGAACTGACAGTTCAGGAACAAGTACATTACTTCGCTGAATGGTTAAGTTCGCATATTGATCTCTAGGAATAACGGTACTCAACCCATCATTTCCCCCATTCATTCGAATGATTACAAGTACACGATCTTCTGCACTTTTAGCTACTCCAAACCATGGTTTCCCAACGGATTGGAATTGCATTTCTTTCAGCAAAATTGGAGTTCCCGCCGATACAAGTGCTAAGTTTCTTACAAAATCTCTTCTTTTCATCACTTTCTATTTTTTGGAAACTATATCGTTTGAAATTCTGGCATTTGGAACATCCGCTGAAGTACTGAGTTGATTCTTAATTCGACCGGATCCGAAACTGTTGGATCCGTTGGATTAGCGACATAAGCATTGTATTGAATAGTCCATTCGAAGTCCGGAAGTCCATTCGTTAAGATCGCCTTGAGAATTAATTTTTGGGTTGCATCTAATCCTTTAGGGGCGAACACATCAGCGATATCATCAATAACTGCTATAGCATCAGTCGGTAACGATAAATTATCAACGAACGCTAATACGCTTAGTTTCCAATTATTTCCATTACCCGGAATTCCAGTAAAGACGGTTAGAAAATCAGTTATTTGAAATCGTAACTTAATATACGCAGAGTTTAGCCAAAGCTGGGAAAATGAAGGTTCTTGATAATATGCCGGCCAGCCAGCAACACTTGGTGGTTCAGCATATGATTGCCCCATAACATCACATACTGAATAGACAAATGCGTACATTTCAGAATCCGTGAGTAAATCGAAACCTGGAACCGATTCTGTTGCATTAAACGCCGAGAACATCATATCCAGCGGACTTTTTATTAATGCTCCTCTAACTGAAATATCATAGAAATGCTCGCTAGACAATAATTCCGTCATCACAGGTAAAATTTCATAATTATTCGCAATAAACGTCGCCGCCATGTCAGGAATGACGTTGGTTTCTACGTCGACTGTTAGATCATAATTCACAAAGTATCTGTAGATATTTCTACACATGTACTCAGCTAAAGCGTTTTGCTGAAAAATAATATCAATGTAATTTGAATATTCTACCGGTCCCGCATCTGGAATAGAAGCTCCACCAAAGTGAGATGACAATGTCTTCGTTGTTGCATCATGGTAAAGCGATGAGAAATTAGCCGTGACATTTGTAAGTGTATCGCTCACTAATCCATCTATAAGATATCCGGTCAATATTTTTGCTCCTGCAGCAACATCCTCTTCTTTATAGGTAGAATAATCACCTAGCGCGATTTGGTCTCCCTTTCCAATTGTAAAAAGCTCTAGCAACTCCCGTGCGTAGTTCTCGTTAGGACTGAATAATGTATTTGTGGCGCCGTTTAAGAAGAGCAGCATACATGGATTAATAGTCACATCTTTGGCAAACTGTTTGAAGTTACCAAGCGCATGTGATCTCAGCAAGACGAAGTAGTCATACGTCGCTCGAGCATCACTACAAAAAGGAGTAGCAAAGTGATTTTGCCAGAACAAACACATTTTCTCAGAGATTGAGAATTGTTCTTCGTTGATTCTCTTCATCACCCACACAGCTAGGGAAATATTCCTTGCGGTCGCAGTTGTACCAACATCAATTGGGTTCGTTGGAAAGACGTCTGTTACCCAAGAGTTTCCAAAGGCCGTAACAGTATCACCTGGATCATAGGCCAAGGGCATACCGATCGCAGGAATTGTGAGTAATGAAGCAACAGAGGCAGCCATTCCATTGGCAACAGTGTCTAACATTTGTTGATTTGTTGGGCCGAAAAGTGTTCTTCGAAGCAGGTGACCTGCCTCTACTTTCGTCCATGCCCCAGTATACGGAGCTAGGCTATAAGAAATCGAACCATTTTCATTTTCTTCAGGCATAGTAGGGTATTGATTTAGTCGAACTCAAATTATCTCATCCTTCGAAACAACTTTCAATCAGGAAACTACGAAATCATAACAGTACTTGCAAAAATGAATTCAATTAATCCGTTAAAAAATTAACGTTGCGTTTTAAGCCATTGAATTTGGTTCGCTTGACGGCACTTTTTCTAAAGAGTTCTTGGAATACTTCTTCCGTGAGGTCGTGCCAATCCGCCTTTGACATTTTGAGGAGATTCTCGTGCGGCTGAAATGCATTTTGTTGATGCGGTTTTGAAAATCGATTCCACGGGCATACGTCTTGACAAACATCGCATCCGAACATCCAGTTATCCATGTTATTCCTGAACTCCGAAGGAAGTAGCTCATCTTTGAGTTCTATTGTCAGATAGGAAATACATTTTGAGCCGTCTACGACATAAGGCTCGATTATCGCATCAGTAGGACACTCATCAATACAAGCCGTGCATGTCCCGCAATAGTCTTTCATTGGTCCATCGGCGACGAGATCAATATCGAGAATCAACTCCGCGATGAAGAAGAACGAGCCATGCTTTGGGTGGATTAAGTTCGAATTCTTACCAATCCAGCCCAATCCACTTTTCTTCGCCCATGCTTTATCCAATACCGGAGCAGAATCGACAAACATTCTTCCACCCACTTCACCAATCTGCTCATGGATAAATGCAAATAGCTCTTTCAGTTTATCCTTAATGATGAAATGATAATCCTGTCCGTACGCGTATTTCGACAATTTTGGTGCCTCAGGGTCTTCTTGTGTTTCCGAAGGGAAATAGTTCAGCAGCAATGAAACGACGCTCTTAGCATCATCGACAAGGAGGCGTGGGTCTAATCGTTTATCAAAGTGGTTGGCCATGTAATCCATCTTACCATGACGTTCATTCTTCAACCAATTCTCAAGGCGAGCTGATTCTTCGTGGAGGAAATCAGCTTTTGAAACACCACAATACATGAAGCCAAGATCTAGCGCTTTTTGCTTAATTAGTGCTGTATGTTTTTCTGGGAAATTCATTAGATGAGAGCAAGATACTAATTCAAATTATTGTTCAAGCGCCATGATGCATGCTTCTCGAATATCCCATACCTGATCACCTGAGAGATCTGTATTCTCACTCGCCCATTCATTGATGTACTTTCGATGTAAACCAACTTTATACTTAGCGACGTCTGTGGATTGAATTATCTCCTCGTACAATACGTCATTTGCAATATTTTCAAAACTGGATTCAGCATTTGTTACGTCAATCTTACCCGCTGGAG
>JBLHPQ010000083.1:0-14574 GCA_047624355.1 Flavobacteriaceae bacterium
TTCTTCAGAAAATCACTTTTGTATTAGATGGTTATTGGGTGATATGGTCATGTCTTATCGTAATCAAAAAAAATAAAACATCAAGAAAAATAAAGCCTAACTCACAACAAGGGCTTTAGTTAATGAGGGTTTTAGTGCTATACACAGAGTGATGTGTTTTGATAAAGCGCGTGAAATTTTCAATTTAGCGTGGTTATTAATTAAGGAGAAAATTGGCTAATTGAAAAATAAAAAGTTCGGTCCTTCGAAATCCCGTACTATCCATCTCATAGCCGCCAGCATTTACAAAAGAACTGCCTGAACAAGCTAAAAAATGACTGTTAAATGAACTAAGTACATTCAATATATATTTTAAAATGAAAAGTAAATTTGTAATATTATTTGCTTTTGTACTGCTTAGTGCTTTTGCCGGCCCAACGAAATCGGTTATCACCCACCAAAAAACCTTACTAAACTTACTCAAACTCAAGATGATTTTTTGTTCGTAGGGGAATTGATTGAATATTCAAAACTTACGTAGGCCAATATGAAACAGTTAACTTTGCTTGTCTATTCGGATCAAATAATTTAGTTTGAAAAATTCGAACGGTAGGAATTAAAACAAATGCTAAGAGTGTATAAAAATATTAGCTCAGTGGTAAATTAAATTGTGGTGACCCGCTTTAACTTTCGTGCAGCGTGAGAGGGGAGTACAACGCAACGGGCTACTATTCTGATACTAATCGTTGTTTCCTCGCACTGAATCCGCAAAAAGAAATCTCTCATGAAGAACCTCCGATTCTGGATCTTAATTCTCTTGTGTATTAACGTACACCTTGGCTTGTCTCAGTCATTTGATCAATACATTCAAGCTTCATCAGACGATGCCGAAGAAAAATTCGACGGATCATATGTTACTACTTCCAGTTCGGATATAGAGGTGGTTTACGATTCATGGAACAGTCAGGGACTGCAAGTTGTTGGACTTCGATTTGACAACGTCACGATCCCTTCGAATTCCCTAATCACCAGTGCCTATATCCAATTCACAGCTGATGGTTCGAGTTCAGGTGATGTCACCATTACGATAAAAGGTGAGGACGCCGCTTTCTCAAACACTTTCGCAGAATCAGCGAGCGATATTTCCAATCGAACAACCACGGCAGCAGAGGTGGTCTGGGATCTTGTTTCATCATGGAGCGATAATCTGGCTGGACCTGCTCAGCGGAGTCCAAACTTATCTTCAATCGTTAATGAGGTCATCACTTCCAATGGATGGTTGTATGGTAATCCGATTTCATTTATGATCACGGGAACAGGAGGTGAGTCCGACTATAGAGAAGCGGTTTCGTTTGATGAAGACCCTACGAAGGCGGCACAATTGGTGATCGAATACACATCACTCGCAGCTGTCGATCTAGCAATAACCTCCTTCATTACTCCGACCGATTTCAACTACCCCAGCTCAACATCTTTAGTTCAGGTAGAAATTGAAAGCTTTGGAAACCTAGCTGCTGATAGCTACACCGTCTCCTATTCTATCAATGAAAACTTAATTGCGACAGAGCCCGGAACTGTCCCTTTGACCCTTGGACAAAGCACCGTATTCATGTTTCCACAAACTGCAGATCTAAGCACCATCGATACGTACACTTTTAGTGCAGAAGTAACTATCCTTGATGACGAGGACCTGTCTAACAATTCCATCGTAAAGAACATTTCTGTCGTTGACGCAATCGATACGTTGTTTTTCGCGCAAGGCAGCGCCTGGCGCTATTGGGATTCCGTTTCTAATCCTGGATTAACTTGGAATACTATTGACCACAACGATTCCTTATGGACTGTCGGCTTGGGGCATATCGGCTTTGGAGAAGGCGATGAATTAACAGAAATCAACGGAGGCTTATCAAGCTATTATTTCAGAAAGAAGGTTGCCCTGCCTGATGTGGATCAATTGAATACGATGTACATGCATATTGTTCACGACGACGCCGCGATCGTATACGTTAACGGTGAGGAA
Source organism: Flavobacteriaceae bacterium (assembly GCA_047624355.1). GTDB lineage: Bacteria > Bacteroidota > Bacteroidia > Flavobacteriales_D > Crocinitomicaceae > UBA4466. The sequence continues at coordinate 2,000 of JBLHPQ010000083.1, forward strand.
GTCTTTCGAAGTGAACTCATGCCCTTAGGAACTATTGGCCATTTGACCACTGCAAGACAGAGTAACAACTCAACCAATGAAAATGATTTTTACACCTATGAAATCGATCCGAGCTATTTTGTCTCTGGCCTGAATATCGTGGCAGTTTCAGTGCGCAACGAGGAAGCTTCTGACGGGGATCTCTCGTTTGATTGCTATTTGACACCTGACTTTTTATACGATCAGGATGGCCCATATGTGTACTATGAAGGAAGCGATATTCTCGTTCAAGAAGTCACTCCAGAAGGATTGGTGAGTAACACGTACGCCTCAGAAGAGGGATTGCTATTAACATGCACGCTGCCTCATATGAACACGAGCTTTTCATTCTCCTTAAAACCTGAAATCAATATTGAACCTTCGGAGTACAATTTTACTCCAGAAAAATTCCTGGCCCTCTCCGATTTTGACGGACACATTGAAGGTTTTACCATGACTCTTCAGGGAGAAGGCGTAATCGACGAGGACTTCAACTGGACTTATGGAGAAGGACATCTAATTATTTGTGGCGATGTGTTTGACCGCGGATTCCATATTACCGAATCCTTGTGGCTGCTGTATAAACTCGAAAGTGAGGCTGAGGCCGCAGGTGGTAAAGTGCATTACATTGTTGGAAATCACGAGATGTTTAACATGACCGATGATTGGCGATATGCAGAGGTGAAATACTTTGACAACGCTCAGCTTATGGGAAGGCGGATGTCTGAATTATACGATTCAGAAACTGAACTTGGCCGATGGTTGAGATCGAAGAATGTAATTGAACGTATTGGTGATTACGCTTTCACGCATGGAGGCATCAGTCCACAAGTTGCTGCATTAAGCCTGACCTACGATCAAATGAACGACTACGGTCGAATGGAAATGGATGGACTGTGCACTAGCAATGCCTGCGCCACAGTCACCGGAACCAATGGCGTCTATTGGTACCGAGGAATGGTAGATGAAGAACTAACTCAAGTCCAAGTTGATGATTTCGTTGACAGCCTTGGGGTAGAACGATTAATCGTCGGTCACACCAAAGACAACACTATTCAAGCTCTATACGAGGGAAGAGTATTGGTAATCGACGTATATCACGTCGACAACTTTGAGGATGGGTATATGGAGGCCCTGCAATTTGAAATGGGCTGTTTTTACAAATTCCTTACCAGTGAATCTGTTCAGACCTACACGCTCTTAGATGTTTGCGATGATTATATAAATGTACTTGAAGTAGGCGGGGAAGATCATTTTCGAATTTACCCCAATCCTACTGCAGGCGTTTTAAACATTAACCTCCCCCGAAATCTACTAGGCATCTATTTCTACTCAATTGTAAATCTGGAAGGTCAACTGGTAAGTAGTGGGGAAATACGGTCCGAAGTATCAACAATGGATGTTGGAGCGCATGCCGCGGGCAAGTACTACTTGATTCTTCAAAATTCGATCAGAACAATTTCAGAACCGTTCATTATAGTCGACTAACAGGTGCACTATTTTCTGACTGAGCAGTCCAATTCGATTTACTAGCAGGGAATCCGACTCTAGCTCATCCTTTTTTGGATTCGGCCTTTGTAGGCAAGGTCTCATCAGGCATAAGAAATCTATACGCACTAGGTGGTGATACTTGGGTATATGAGGAGAATGATAATTTCGTCGGGTTCATAGGTATGATGGGAAATGAAATCTGTGGTCTCTTCGTTTTACCTCAGCATCATTCAAAAGGAATTGGAACCAAGCTAGTTGACTTCATTTCGAAGCAATATCCCCATATTGGAATCGTGCGGTTGCGATTTCAAAACCGTCTGCAATAATCCACCAGTCATTGCTCTCAAGCGCTTGAACTTGGGCTAGAGCTACTAGTGACAACGCCGCTTCTTATCTGATTTTCATTCTTGATAATGAAATTTTGACGGCCCAATATGTGAATTCACAAATTACTAATGTTGATTCTGCTTTTTGGAAAAATGACCTAATAGATAACCAGAGGTGTAGAATAAAAAGTATGATCAAAAGGACTAGCTAAAACATTTAACCGCAACAAGGCGGAGTAAGATCGCTGTTCGATGCGGTGACCTCATTGTACTTGGTTTTCGAATACTGGTCATCTTGCAGTTTCTATCCCGAGTTTTTATGCTGTGGGATTTTAAAATAGGAGGTCGATTTGCAGTATTAAAATCAAGTAGCAAATAAATAAAACTCCAATTTTATGGCATTATATTCCCTAGCTAATCTTTGACAAATCTCTTCGTGTAAATTCCAGCATCTGTTTTAATCTTCAAGAAATAGAACCCTGAGCTTAATTCAGAAATATTAAAATAATTTTCTGTTTGTTCCGAAACTAATTTTCCTGTTTCGCTATATATTTGAATACTAACTAGTCTTTCAGAATCTGAAACTGTAATCTGAACATGCTCATTGCTTGGGTTTGGATAAACTTTTACTTCTAGTTTATTTGTTACGGGATTTATGCTATTAAAAGTAGATTCAGGACAAAAGAATTCCCATATCACAGCAGAGGCATCAAAATCTAAATTGGTGACTTCACCAGGAATTAGAAAAGAAGCACCAGGCCATGTGTGTCCTCCGTTTTCTACTTTGTAAAATACTACTGAGGCATCATCTCCACAGTTTTGATTGAAATCGTAACGGGTAGCTGTTGAGTTATCACCTGCGTTATTATCTGGTATATTGGTTTGCACTGCTACAGAATCGCAGCCATTCTGATTTACCCAAAAGCCTACTACATTTTCTATTCCTTCTACATTTTCGGAGCCTTCAAATATAACCGTTTGGTCATTGGTGCCATGTATTTGCATCATGGGAGTAGGATTGGTGTTGTTACAATTGTTAATCTGAAATGCTGTCATAGAACCTGTTACTGAAGCTACTGCTTTAACTTTATTAGGTAACTCACAAGCTAAAGTCAAACTCATAAAACCTCCGTTAGACATTCCTGTACTAAATACTTTTTCGCTATCTATATTGTAAAGTATTTCCAAACTATCTATCAAAGCAGATATAAACCCAATATCGTCTATTGTGCTTCCAATACCAGAATTCCAAAAACGAGAACCTAGAGCATCGACAGTGCCATTTGGATGACAAATGATAAAGTTTTCGGCATCTGCAATGGGTCTAAAATCTCCGTATAATTCTTGCTGCCAATTTACAGAACCATAACCGTGCAAGTTTAGAAGTAAAGGAACGGCTTCGCTAGAATTGTCTAGATACGCTTGAGGAATATAAGTCATAAACTCTCTAGTGCTATCTTGGTAAACAAACGAAGATGTAATGTTTTGCTGCGCTGTGGAGAAAAGACTTGAAATAGCAAATACGAAAAGTAATGTTTGCTTCATAAGAAAGAGTTGTTTCTTACAAAGTTAATTTATTATAATCAAATTACGACCTACATCTAAGCGGATAGTGGAGATGAAATCTTTGAAGATTGTTGGGGAGATATAGAGCTTGATAAATTATTCAGTTTAGCGGAAATTAAAGATTTTGATTCACTTGACATAAATTGAAAATAAATAAAAAGCCCATAATAAGTTGTGTAAAATCATAGTGGCTAAGCGCAACTGCGCCTTATTAGCATAGAGCTTTTGGTAAGATGTGTAGAGAACTGGCGCAGAATCTCATGCGCATTTAACGAAGTCTCTAGTTTGACAGCCTCTTTTCGATAGTCTTTGAAGTTAAACAGTACTTTTTTCCTATTTCCTTTGGTAAGATCACGTCAGAGCTGGGCAAGTGAGAGACAAACTTGGCCCTGTATATCTTGCCCATCACTTTTTGCGGAAAGAGGTATTCTTGACTTTGGGCAACCGAAGGACAAGGTCTTCGAGTCATTAGAGTCGTAAGTAAAAGCGTATCCCATAAATCACGTGTTCAAAATAGGTGCTGCTAGTCTTTTTCTCCTTGGTAAATTGAAATAGAAAAGCATTGATTTCATTGGGGTCAAGGTCAAGAATCGACTTTCCAAAATAGAGACTAAACTTGGTAGCAATCCATGAATAGTTTAACATGGTACTCTAAGAATACCCTCCAATAGTTTCTTGCTCTTTGAATTTAGCAAAGTGCTCAGAATATCCTGGGAGCTTGCTTTGCTCTGGCAATTAGTGTTTTGGGCCAATCGCGGGAAGATCGTAGCTCTCCGCTTTCATTTTTTGTAGAATGGTGCTCATAATATGTTATTTTTATGAGCTTATACTGCATCAACCGTAGTTGAAGTTGCTTTAGCTACCGCAGGTTGAGTGGAACGAAACTTAAACAGTATTGAAAAGATTTTTGCCAAACATATGCAAGCAATAAAATCAGTATGAATAGAATACAACATATAGAAAATGAGATTTCCGAGTTAAGAAATCAATTGCAGAATCATAAGATTTATGAAAACCTAAAGAATATAGATGATATTAAAGTTTTTATGGAGAATCACATATTTGCTGTTTGGGACTTTATGTCACTTTTAAAATCCCTTCAAATAAAACTGACAAATGTTCAGACTCCTTGGGTGCCATCTAAAAATCCGACACTTTCGAGATTCATAAATGAAATCGTTCACGGGGAAGAAAGCGACATTAATGAATTAGGAGAACCTAAAAGTCATTTTGAAATGTATTTGGATGCAATGAGACAAGTAAAAGCAAACACAACTGAGATTAATAATTTCATAAGTCTTCTTGAATCAGAAAATACAGTTGAATATTCATTGAATGAAATCAACATTGATATCAGAGTGGCTGATTTTGTGAGATTTTCATTTTCAATTATTGAAACAAATAAACCTCACCTTGTTGCTTCTGCCTTTACATTTGGACGAGAAGATGTTATCCCTGATATGTTTATCGAAATTTTGAAAAATTCTGATTCTGGAAATATGTCATACAACAAATTGACATATTATCTTGAAAGACATGTAGAGGTAGATGGAGGTGAACACGGACCACTATCCCTTAAAATGATTTCAGAACTTTGTGGGAATGACGACCTGAAGTGGAATGAAGCACTTACTGTAGCAAAGCAATCTTTAGAGAAAAGAATTAGTCTTTGGGATTCAATTAATGACTTAATTCAAAACAAAAAGCCATCATATATTAATTGAGGTTCTGTTAAAAAAGCTAAGAGAAAGGGAGAAATGTTTTTGTCTGCCTGAAAGAAGTTGTGCGTCTGGAGTATCTTGTGCAGCCTGGGTTTTAGGATCGTTGGCTGCTTCTTTTTGGCATTGAGGGTTTGTTCACAATGATTCTCAATTGGGTTTGCTCGATAGTATGGTTGTATCCCCCTGCAACCATCTCAAGGAAGTATAAAGTGTTTCTGATATTCCTGTTTCCTTTTTTAGAAATGCGTGTTTTGCTTTATTGAGATCTACCGCCTTTTTTTTCGAAGCAAATATGCCATAGCTCCTAATTTCCAAAGAGCTTTTGGCAAATCGCTCTAAGATCGTCGGTCACCGCTTCCACTTTTTTAAAAATGGTTCTCATAATATGTTATTTTTATTATCTTATGCTTCATCAACCTTATAGATTTTCTTTAGCTGAAGCGGTTTGAGTGCAACAATAAATAAACGGCCCTTGCCAAAGGCATCCCCTCGGAAAAAAAAGCGTCCGTTTATTAAAGTCATTTTGTTTAATTTCAAAATGTTTGTCACACCTCGAGAAACAGTGTATCCAATAGAAAAGATAGTATGAAAAATCCACTCTCTAAAAGCTATAATGATGCAAACGATGAACAGCTCATCGAACAAGCTAATGGCGGAAATAAAAATGCTTTAAACGAACTAATTTTAAAACATGAATCCTTCATTTATAATGTTGCTTGGAAATTCACTAACAATAAGGAAGAAGCAAGTGATCTTACCCAGGAAGTGCTAATAAAGGTCATAACTAAATTATCTACTTTTAAAGGAAATAGCTCTCTTACAACATGGCTCTATAGAATCGTATTTAACGAATTTATGCAAACCAAGAGGAGACCGATGGAAGATAAGTGGGAGAGTTTTGATGACTTTGCTAATAAGCTCAATGCTATTCCTAGCCCAAACCTTTCGGCTGAAGAAGAAGAGGAGCAAATTGACCGCACTAAAACGGCAAGAGTGCTCTGCATGTCTGGAATGTTGATGTGTTTAACCAGGGAACAACGATTAATATACTTGTTAGGTGATGTGTTTCAAATTGATCATAATCTTGGTGCTGAAATATTCGAAATAAGTAAAGTTAATTTCAGAAAAAAATTATCGCGTACCAGAAAGGAATTTCATGCCTTTATGAATAAACAATGTGGATTAGTAAATCTTGACAATCCTTGTCGTTGCTCCAAAAAAGCTAAAGCAATGGAGGCTGCAGGGAGAATGCAAACAGACAAGAAGCTTTTTGATCCTAAATATAGCTCTACAATAGCCGAATACGCTAGCAAAGTTGCTGATGAAGTTGCTGATAAAGTTGACAGAAAGTATATTGAGTTTTTCCAAGATCATCCAACAAAAAAATCTGTGGATAAAGAATCCATCATTCGTGAACTGGTTAATGACTCAAATTATAACAAGTACTTTGATGAAATAAGTAGAGAATAGATACATCCACATATAGAGGGTCTGAGAGCCAACCATTTGAATAATGGTTGGCTTTTTTTATGCTTTTGTCACACTTTGATTGATCGTGTATCCAACTGATGTAACAACATTAATAATTGCTAAAAATCTTATGTCATGAACATTAAAGTAGAATTGTCAATCAAGAAAAGCATCCAAGAAGTTTGGGGAGTTATGGGTAACCAATATGGATATGCAGATAAGTGGTCAAGTAACTTTAGAACATCAAAACCTGGCGGTGAACCAAAATTTAGCGGACTTGAATACTCTCTTAGAGATACTACAACTGATCGGGGGAATACAATACAGGAACTTACATCTTTCGATCCGAACAGATACACATTGAGCTATGTCATCACTAAGGGGGCTCCAGAAATAGCGAAAATGGCAGGAGCAGAATGGTCCTTGGTTAGTGAAAGTGAAAATGTAACAATGCTCTCAATGGACTTTATCATGGAACCTAAAATGCCACTGAATCTAGAAATGGAAACTAAAATTAAAATGGGCTTAACAGCATCTGTGAAAGAACTAGCTGAAGAGTTGAAATTTTATTTGGAAACAGGAAGACCACTAATTCAAAACTAAAGCAATATGAAAATGACTAGAAAGAAAAAGAGAGGCTTTGGTGTTTCTCTACTTATTTTGATCCTGATATTTATATCTAATATATTTATCAGTTATACTGTTGATGTTAAGCAAGAATTGGCAATTAATGCAAACATTGATTCAACTTGGCAGGTATTGGGGACTGAATTTTCTGAAGTGGACCTTTGGTGTGCAAATTTTATAAAGTCTGAAGCTGGCGGTAGTAAAAAATTCAATGGTATCGACTATTCAACAAGAGTCACCGTAACCGCAAAAGGAGAAAACACACAAGAGCTGGACGAATTTGATCCAGCAAATCATCTCTTAAAATATCACATTACCGAGGGGAAACCTAGCATTGCGAAAGAGGCGAGTGCCATATGGTCATTGGTTGATCTTGGACTGAATAAAACAAAAGTTGTTTTAGAATTCAAGTTTGTAGGAAAAGGATGGATCGGTCTTTTGATGTCAGGAAAAGTGAGAAGTGGAATTATGGGTACTTCAGCAGAAATTGTTGAAGAGCTGAAATATTACATGGAAAAAGGAAAGCCACATCCTAATAATTCAAATAAATAATATTCATTCTATGAAAAATTCAATTAGTTACTTACTAGTATTTATTCTAGTAATTCCTATAACTCTTTATTCTCAGACTAAATCAGAAGAAATGAAACCAAAAAAAGAAATATCAGCAGAATTCCCATTTGAGTCAAAATACATTGACGTAATGGGAAGTAGAATGCACTACATAGATGAAGGCGAAGGTGATCCTGTCTTATTCTTGCATGGAAATCCTACTTCTAGTTACTTATGGCGAAATGTTATTCCCTACATGACTGGAAAAGGAAGGTGTATAGCTGTGGATCATATCGGAATGGGTAAATCTGATAAGCCAAATATCGATTATGGTTTTATTGATAGTTACAATTACTTGGAGGGATTTATAGAGAAATTAGGTCTCGAAAATGTTACCTTGGTTTTACATGATTGGGGTGCAATGATGGGCTTTCACTATGCCAACATGAATAGAGACAATATAAAAGCAATTGTCTTTATGGAAGCTTCAATTGATGTCCCTCGTTATGAAACAATGCCGGGCAGTATCAAATTTGCACTCAGCCTAATGCGTACAAATTTCATTGGAGGATTGATGGTGAAAAAGGGTAATCTTTTTATTAAAAAAATGCTTCCAGATATGATAGTAAGAGAATTATCAACAGAGGAAATGGCTTATTATGCAGCTCCCTATCCAGATGCAAAAAGCAGGAAACCTCTGCATAGGTGGCCGCAGGATTTACCAATAAAGGGAAAGCCAGAATTCAGTGCTAAAAGATTAATGGACTATTCGAAATGGCTTAAAGAAACGGAAATACCCAAATTGTGCTTTTACGTCACCCCCGGCATTGGAATTCAAGAACCAGATCTAAAAATAATACGAAATGAATTTAAAAACACAACTCTAATTGATCTTGGAGAAGGATCACATTTCCTTCAAGAAGATTTTCCGCACGAAATTGGAGAAGGAATCTCAAAATGGTACGATGAAATAAATTTATAGCAATTGGAATTATGTAATTACTAAATACAGGGTTAGTGCTATATTTAATTGTTAGATATCCTTGGATGTCATAATAGCAGGCTAAGCTACTAATCGGTTAAATGGAGTTGTCCTGTACTAAAGTTCTTGACGCACATTTAGGATTTGGAGTCTGAACAAAACTAATTAATACTAACCGATTCAAATTGAAGTCATGGGGGTGTTCTGGGATTTATAAATTTCACATTGCTTAAACGCTCTGTCTATGAATTTTTTTTATCTCAAGTTATTGACCTTTTGTTCGGACTTAGAGGTTATGAAACACTTTACAGGGCCAATTTTAGAAGAAGCAATACATTATGATGAAGACGAACAATATTTACTCGACTTCCCTAAAAATGTATCGCATTACAACGTCTTACTTATTTGCTTAAATTAGCGTATGATCCGTACTATTTCGCCTTTAAAAACGAAAGTCGCAGTGACTTTCACTCTTATAGCTATTTTTTTTTCGCAAGTAAGTATAGGTCAAGTAGTCATCAATGAAGTGTCAGCTTTCAAAGGCATCGTCGATGAATTTGGAGATGAAAGTGATTGGATTGAACTCTTAAATATTACTGATGAGCCTGTTGATTTAGCAGGTTACCACCTCTCAGACAATCCTGATAACTGGAGTAAGTGGGAAGTTCCATCTGTCGTTCTTCAGCCCAATGAAAGGACCCTTATTTTGGCTTCAGGAGAAGACAAACCCTATTTAGCTGAAAATTGGCAATCGCTCATTCTCGATACAGATGAGTGGCGATATTTCCCAGCCTTTTACGAACCCCCAGCCAATTGGAACTACGAGAGTTTTGATGACCAAATATGGAGTCTTGGAAATGGAGGTTTTGGTTATGGAGATGAGGATGACAATACAGAGATCATTAACTCAAGTGTCTATTATTTGCGCAAAACCTTCGAGCTTGCTTCGCTTGATGACTTGCGATATCTTCTTTTTCATGCTGACTATGACGATGGTTTTATCGCGTATTTGAATGGTGTAGAAATCGCACGTTCAGAGTCCATGCTTGGTGTTACAGGCACCTTTGATGAATATGCTAACGACCTGCATGAAGCTATGCTCTACCAGGGGCTTGTTCCTGAGCATCAGCTGTATGGTGTAAGTCAAATTCAAAACTTATTGAACGAAGGTGAAAATGTTTTGGCTGTTCAAGTGCACAACGAAAATGCGAATTCATCGGATTTATCAGGGAGGTTTTTTCTTTCTCTTTCTGCCGAAGAAGGCTCTTTTGATTTAGACCCTGCTCCTGAATGGATTCCAGATATTTATTCGCTTTATCACACCAATTTCAAACTCAGTGCGGGAGAGCCGGTTATTCTCAGCGATACTGAAGGGAATCTAGTTGACTTTATAGACATTTACCCGAGTCTTTCGTTCGGAATGACGGTGGGCAGAACAGAAGATGGTTTGAATAATATCTGTGTTTTCGAAACGCCGACTCCTTGGGGGTCGAATGAAGGAAGCTGGTGTTATGAAGGAATTGAAAGCGCTCCAGAAATTTCATTGGCATCGGGGTGGTATAGTGGTTCACAAATTGCTAGTTTTACACCTACGGGTACAGATCAAATCATCCACTTTTCTACCAACGGTGATTTGCCAACTTCTTCTCATCCCATTTATTCTTCGCCCATAACATTGGATGAATCAACTGTGTTGAGCGCGCGCGCTTTAAGCTCAGGAAATATGCTTCCGAGCAAGTCAGCCGATATAACTTGTATCATTGATGAAGAGAATTATGGTTTGCCTGTATTTTCCATTATGACCGACTCATTGAATTTGTGGGACTTTAATGAAGGCATCTATGTCTCTGGTCCAAATGCGCAGGAGGACTTCCCTTTTTTTGGAAGTAATTTCTGGGAGCCTTGGTCGAAATGGTCACGATTAGAGTTCTTTGACGGAGAACAACAACTGCAGGCTAAAGCGGAATTCGACTTAGAAATTCACGGTGGATGGTCAAGAGCTGAGCCTCAAAAGTCTTTTCGCTTTGATTTTAAGTCAGTCTATACGGGGTCGCTAGAATATCCCGTTTTTTCTCGAAAACCATTTATTGAAGAAATCGGGAATTTAAACATCCGAAATGGCGGGCAGCATGTGAGCTATGATAAAATTCAAGACGCAGTTTCTTCGAGAATTGCGAGTAAAACACATGCACACAACACTTCATTCGAGCCTTGTATTCTATACTTGAATGGAGATTATTGGGGTGTCTATGGCATTCGAGAGAAGGTTGATGAACAATACATCGAAGATAATTTTGGTGTAGATGAAGATAGTGTTGATCTGCTTAATTCTTCGGCCGCTCTTGCTGGAACAGCTAGTGATTTCGTTGAAGCTTATGTTTCATTGATGAACACAGAACCTCAAGAGGAAGGTTATTTTAATGTGCTAGATGCTCAATTTGATGTGCAGAATTACATTGACTACTTCGTGATTGAAACCTATATTCAAAACACAGATTGGATGGGGATCGCATGGGGCTTGAACAATGTGAAATTGTGGCGTTCTCAACAGGGTGGGAAATGGTCCTATGTGCTTTATGATACAGATGCTGGATTTGGCTTCTTTGGCGCCGAGCCCAGCGATAACTTCCTTCAATTGGCTAGAGCACCTTTATACCCAAGCGCGCACAGTAATCTTTTCGATCGTAACTTGCAGAATCCGAAGTTCAAATGTGACTTCGCCAATCGTTACGCAGATTTAATTAACACCATTTTTCAACCAGATGAATTTAATGTGGAACTGAATGATTTACAATCGCTCATTGTCAATGCTATGCCTGATCATGTGGACCGCTGGCAAGCCCCTTTTTCAGTGGATTACTGGAATGCATCGATTCAAAATATTCAAAGTTACAATGCTTTAAGAATCCCTTCTGCGCGCGATCATGTGAACGGTATGCTTGGCTTTAATGGGCAAGTTTCTGTTTCACTCGATGTATTGCCTGCGGGTGCTGGCACAATTCAGATTAGCACTATTTCCCCTGATGAATATCCTTGGCAGGGCGTTTACTTCAATGGATGTCCTGTGAATATCTCAGTAATTCCCAATGACGGTTATGAATTCAATTATTGGGAGGAGAATCCCTTCATTGATGAGGAAGACCAGAACAATGATAGCTTATTGGTGAACATTCAATCTGCTTCTTCATTCATTGCTCATTTCACCCAATGCAATCTTGAAGCAGAAGTGCTGATTACAGCTGAAAACAACGAATTAAGTTATGCGTCTTTTGGAATTGTGACGTTTGACGAAATAACCTGGTTCATGAATGGAGTGGTAGTTGGGACTGGGACAATCTTCGAAGCCAGCCAAACCGGAGTCTATTCCGTAACCATCGAAAGTGGCTCTTGTACGTTTAGTTCAGAAGACTTCGAGTTCATTTATATTGGGATCAATGAACTGGGTAAAGTCTCCATTTCAATCTGGCCTAACCCAGCGGGGGAGGAAATCCGCGTCGCTTCTCCCAACATTGACTTGAGCGGAGCTATTCTTGAAATCTGGTCTATATCTGGGCAATTGGTGCTTCGCCAAGCAAGGCCCAAAAATACAATATCAGTTGATCACTTGTCTGCTGGTGTTTATCAGGTTAGACTCACTGACGGGAAAGTAAGTGAAGTAGTGCGATTGGTTGTAGAATAAATGCAATTTTCAATTGCATTCTATATCTTTAAGCCTATCAAAACGAACCAATAAAGATGGAGAAGAATATTTATATTATAGGAATGTATCTCTTGCTTTGCCTTTCCTTAATTCCAAGTTCTTGCTTCGGGCAGGACTGCGAT
>JBLHPQ010000084.1:0-14476 GCA_047624355.1 Flavobacteriaceae bacterium
TATCCAGAATTAACAGGGCCAATCATCGTTCACCGCTTAGACATGGCCACATCAGGCCTTATGCTGATTGCCAAGAACAAACATGTCCATAAAATCCTTCAACGTCAATTCATTGAGCGGACAATTAAGAAAAGATACGTTGCGGTATTAGATGGGCTGTTAAACGACGAGAGCGGAACAATCGATTTGCCGATTCGACTTGATATTGATGACCGCCCGCGACAACTTGTCTGTTACGTTTATGGAAAACCTGCACAGACAGAATGGAAAGTCATTGAACGGAAAGATGGAAAAACCAAAGTTCATTTCTTCCCAATAACTGGCAGAACCCACCAGCTGAGAGTGCATGCAGCACATTCTGATGGATTAAATCTGCCGATTGTAGGAGACGATTTATACGGTAAACGTGGAGAACGGCTTCATTTACACGCCGAATGGATTGAATTCATGCACCCAATGACGCGTGAAAGAATGGAACTACAGGTTGACTCAGAATTCTAGCCTTTAATTTCTTTTTGAACCTGCTGTGCATGAGTCAGGCAACTCCTCATAATCTAAATCTTCAGGATAACTCTCTAACCACTTTTTAAGTTGATCACAACTTGCATGAGCCGTAACTGCTCGATACAAACTTGAACGCGAATAGTCTCTGCTGTTTTCAAATAGCTTCGATGTGTTATCCAGGATGAAATCCTGTTGATCCGCCGTAAACACTTCGAAATTATCATACACTGTTTCAAAGAAATCAAAGTTATCGTACTTCTTCATGTTATTCGTGAAACCATCTTCTAGGAAGATCTGGCCAATTTCCTTATCATCACCAGCAATCAGTATAGCCAAGCAATAGGAAGATTCTCGTTTAGAATCAGATTCCCCAGTGCGCATGTAAGTTTTAAAATTAGCTCGCGCGTCATCAAGAACTTCTCTTTTCAGAGTAGCGTTCATTGGTCGTTTTTTACTTTGAATTCTCTCTATCAGCGCGGCTGTTTCCGTTTGAGATCCTTTACGCCCCCAATCTGCCATATATAATGAATCTATAGCCCTCGATAATTTCGGTGAATTCAACATATTCAAAAAATCGGAGATTCCCTCTAGTTCCCATGGGGACAAGGAGTTTTTCTCAATCACTTCCAATCCGCGTTTCACAGCATACCGCTTCCATGTTGCATTTTTCGAGAGACGTTTCGTTCGTTTTTCAGTTAAATAATCTTCTGCGAGCCGGCAATCCGGCCACTTCGACAACAACATTCGATGCATTGTATCCGAAGGATGATAGTCATCGAGCATTTCCATAGCTATCGCATTATCAAATAAGAGAAAATCACAATTTGCACTCACCGCATTCATAATAATCAACTTTGGTGAAGGCATCGCATCCAAATCAAGCTCTGACCATTTCTTCCCTATGTTAGAATCATCTATGATTTCAACTTTTATCGGCCGTTTTTTATAGATATGAATGACCTGTACAACCTTCCCATCTACGCCAAGACCAAGATGTTTTTTATCCTTTGAGAGGTCTACTTTTATTCGCTTCAGCTCTGAGGTTAAATCCACATTGTCAGGGTCATCAACATCTTCCGTGAAAAAATTACCAAACTTTTTACCGTATAACGCAACTTCAAATCGAAGACCAAACGTATGCGAAACAGACCGATTAAAAATGTTGTTTTTCTTTCCTACCGAATACCTGTAATCAATCACACACGCCTCAAGCGTTATCTCCTTCCCTTTTTTAACTACTGTTATAGATTCCGAATCTACTTTGCTGGTAGTCGTACATCCGCGGCCGCATCCCATTAGGAAACCACAAAGTAATATAGGATAAAGTGCTGATTGTCTTAGTGTCATAGTAAATTAATTACATGTTAAATATACCAAGAATAATGCATTTCCACTACTGAAGAATTCAGTATATTTGGGTAACAAAGCTTCCTCCTATGAAATGTCTATTTTTTCTTTCAATCGTTACTCTCTTCGCTTCAAGTTGCGAATCACCCGATAAAGATTGTACAACTTCCTTCGACTCAGAATTTTCTGAGGAAGTTTTTTCTCCTGAAAAGATTGAAATCCCATCACTAGATAAACTTCCAATTTCAGCGAATGTCTATGAAGTAGATCCCGAGGCACCCGTAATTGTGCTTTGTCATCAAGCTCGATTCAACAAGTTTGAGTATGAGGGTATCGCTCAAAAATTGATGAAATTAGGATTCAATTCAATCGCTATTGATCAACGTTCTGGTGGCCCGATAGCTAATCAAGCAAACGAAACGACATTGGCTGCAATGGAAAAAGATCTCCCGACGGATTATCTTGATGCCGAGCAGGACATTATCGCAGCAGTCAATTACGCCGCAGATCGTTACAACGGTCCGATCATCCTTTGGGGCAGTTCTTATTCCTCAACATTAACGCTCTATGTCGCCGAATCAAACAAGAATGTCAAAGCAGCGATTGCCTTTAGTCCGGGGAATTATTTCAAAGAAGAAAAAGGATCTCTTATTGAGGTTTTATCTGAATTTGAAAAGCCGCTGTTCGTAACTTCCTCCAACTACGAAGCCACCGATTTGAGTATTCTCATGAATTCCATTGAAATGAATGACGAGCAACTACAGTTTATCCCAGAAGGTGATGGACACCATGGATCGAGAGCACTTTGGCCTTCACAAAGTGGTTCAGAAGAGTATTGGGTAGCGATTGAAGTATTTCTGGAAGCGTTAAAGTAAGACAATTTTAATTTCGGATGATTCGTTCTTTAATAGGACGTATAATTGAATAATAGGCAGTGGCACCAATAATCTAGAAGCAAATTCATTCTGAATTTTCATTAAAATTGACAATCAAAATGATTTTATTCGATGAGTAGACGGGTCAAACACAATACTCATGTAAAATAAATATTAATTACTTCTTATCAACGCCCGTTGCTACTACTATTTTTCTTGTGGGCTTTGAACTTACCCCGTATATTAGCTGAATCCCGCTCTAATTTAGTACCGATTAGTTCTCAATGAAAAGTTGAAAAAAGAACCCGAAACACAAGCTTCTATCCTTAGAGAACATGCTAGAAACGCTGGCGCTAGATTAGACTTAATTTACAAAAGACGAATCGCCATCATGCCTAATTCATCCAAAATAGGAAAAGAGGCACAATTGAAAAGATGATTAGAGGGATACAAGGCTTTTGACAGACAGTTTTGTTAGTCGATAATTACCATTTTTTCAGTTGCTACTATTTTATTGTCTTTCACTAAGTTCATAAAGTACAGTCCGCTTAGTAGATTCTCGCGAGCAAAAGTAAATGTTTGTCCAGAAATATTTTTAATTTGTTTTACTACCCGACCGTAGGAGTTATAAACTATTAAACTTGAAGCTTTTATATTTTTAGAAGTATGAACAGTTGTCTTGATTGAAAATGGATTTGGATAAATCTCTAAGATGAAATCATTTTTAACACTAAACTCTACCGCCTCTATTGCAGAATAGCTACTTTTTCCATCATAATCAGTTTGTTTTAAACGGTAGTAAGATATCCCATCAAATGGTCTATCGTCAATGGTTGAATAGTTTAACGTTTGAATGCTATTTCCTGCACCATCGATTCTGCTGATTGACGTGAAATTAACTCCATCCTCAGAACGCTCAATATTAAAATAATCATTATTAACTTCACTAGAAGTAATCCAATGAAGTTCAACATGTGTATCCTTGGCCAGTCCAGTAAAGCTTAACAACTCAATAGGTAAAGTCACTGCAGTAATGCAAAGTGGATTTATATAAACTACGCCTGTACTAAATCCAACTGCTCCATCTGTAGAAAGCATTCTTCCTTCTAGATTACCATTTGCACCCATGGTACATGCCCCGCCATGAGCAATAACTGTTCCTTTCATATAAGTGAAACTTCCCATAGAAGTTGCACCAGTAGCAACTCCAGCTCCGGAAACCCAAAAAACATTACACCGACTTGTTCCATTCGTCAAAATCACTTTTGACTGTGCCGCCACTGAAAATGCTCCGGCAAACTTAAAAACAAATATCGCATCTGGATCTCCCTGTGCATCTAAAGTGATAGTTCCTGCTAAAGATCCAGCCGCTCCAATATAATAGACCCCAGTATTTAGGGTTTCTCCACTTCCAAAGGCCGGCGTGTGTCCAGTTACCGTATTTGGCAAAAGCATAAGTTGATTGTACGCCTTATCTAGATCCAATTTGGCTTGCTCTGTAATATCATCCGCAAGATAAAAAGATCCAATATTAGTTGAAGTACCAAATCCACTTATAACACCAGCGTCTGTACCAACATCTCCAATAAATCCAGAGGTAGCTGCATTTGATACAGCACCAAAACTAGTAAAAAGTGCGAAATTTTCAACACTCCCTAAAACATCAACAACAGCCGCAGGAATAAGTCTACTTGAACAGTGTATTTCAATGGTACTCGGTAAAACAGATTTACTTGCCACACTGCCGGCTGCAATAGTTATTGCTCCTTCAGTGCTAAGCATTCTTCCTTCTATGTCACAATTTACACCAAGAGTAATCGCTCCAGGATGTGAAAATAAAGTTCCTTTAATAACACTATTTGCTCCAATTTCAATAGCACCTTCAGCGATCCAGAAAACATTACTCGACCGTGTTCCATTAATCAAAACAATTTCTGAACCAACTCCTGCAGAAAGTGCCCCATCAAATTTCAATATAAATACCGCATCTGGATCTCCCTCTCCATCAAGATTCAGAGTTCCAGTAATAGATCCAGCCCCACCAACTGAATAAACGCCTGGGGCAATAGTTTCTCCGCCTCCAAAAGCTGGAATATGAGTACCAGGTTGTGTTACAAAAATATCGCTAAGATGAATATACACTTGAAGTAAATCTATTCTGGCCTGAACAGTTACAAGCTCATTATTGTATATCGTTCCAGTAAAATTCGGCGGTACAAATCCGCTGATTATTCCATCATTTGTGCCAATATCGCCTGTAAAAGACCCGGAATTTGTACATGCTCCTACTCCCGTAAAAGCTCCAAAAGAGGAAAGTGTTCCTAATTTAAGCGTTTGACTAAATACAAGAGTTGGTAAAAATAAAAGCACCGCTAATAATGATGCGTTTTTGAATGGAGAATTCATAATCAAGTTCATTTCAATTTAACTAAATACTCGGTTATTCCCTTTCTCAATCGAAGATATAGAGAGAAAATAAACAAACCAGATATTTAGTTCGGCGGCAAAATTACAACTTAATTTTCTTATAGCTGTATATATTGTTTTTTTTATCAATTATATCTTGCGTGCTGCCACTAAATTATAGTCTAAATCATAAAGCCAATTCAAGAGGATGGTTCCCTGCTCAAGGACACTGTTTCTTTATCGTTCTTTCGTAATTTCATACCCAAAAGCAATATCTTCCATGGATTCAAACTTCTTTTGCTAAAAAAGAAATTTTGCCAGGTATATGCCAAATACATTCACACGGACTTCGTGTGGAAAACTTAATCTGGCCCCTATATTTAATCCTCCATTATTGATTAAATTCGTCTTGAATAAAATCAATTGATGAAACCGATATACACCATAATCATCCTGTCAATTTTAACACTCCTATCATCCTGTCACAATTCTGTAAGAGACGATTCCGTAGGAAGTGAGGACAACAATATACATCACGATACAGAAGAGATTTTAGTCGAGAAGGAAGAAGAAATCGACCTAGGCAGCATAAATGAAGAAAATAAAGCACTTTTTGATGCGCTTATTCCATTAAATGACAACTCGCTCCCAAAAGAAATGAATCTTTCTGAAGATGGATTTAAGCTCTTGCCCCTCTCTTATTTAGGGAAAGAATTTGGCCTTGAGCACACAATCTATGCAGAATACAGCTACCAAAGCAATGATGATGTTGATGTTGATCGTGCACTGATTCTCCGCGTTGAATCCTCCAAAACAGATGAGGCTGAAGTATTTCAAAGCGAAACACACTATTTTCTTATCGTATTCGATGAGTTTTGGGAGGTGAGCGATCGAAAAAAGATTCATGCGAAAAACTCCTCCTTAGCAGGGAAGTTAGTTTCAAGTGGATGGCACGAGATAAGCCGTCGTGATAGCGACAAGAATTCTACTATAGAAATTGGTTGGATGAAGATCTTGTTGGAACGAGGAAAAGTTGTGATTGTGGATGAGGACGCCACTACTTTTGATGGAAGCGAAGACGGGTCAAGTGAAGCGAAACAATTCCAAAATGGAATTCACAGCAAAGAGTGGCGTTAAAAGCTGAGATTTGATGTGTCAATTTATTGCGAAGGATTCTGATAGAATCCATGGTTAACAATAGATTATTAAATTAATCCTTCCCTTTTAGTTAATCGCTATTTGCTCAACGGATCGCTCTAAAAAAGAAAGGTAACGATTGGTTCTTACATTGAAATGACAGCAATAACGCAGCATCTAGCCTCAGAAAATCAATTTAACAGGCCAATAGACTTAAGCAGTTTAGACTCAGGCAAAATGCAAACGCTTATGAGAAAGCTGCAGGCCAAGAAGGATATAAAAGCAGCATGTAAACAGTAGAGGAAACTAAACCCTAAGCGTCGTGCGTCCAATCAATTCCACCAGATGAATGTTAATAATAAATACACCTATATAGGTCGTTTCGTAGAAAAACAACTACTTTTGTAGCGAAATTGAGAGTCGTGATTCAATAATTAAGAAAGTACGACTCTAAAAAAGTTTATATGGCTCAAGACATATTTGACAAAATCAGAAAGAATAGAGGTCCATTAGGACAATATTCTAAAGGAGTTCACGGTTATTTCACATTCCCAAAACTCGAAGGAGAAGTTGGGAATAAAATGATCTTCCGTGGAAAAGAATGCTTAGTATGGTCGGTGAACAACTACCTCGGATTAGCAAATCTACCAGAAGTAAGAAAAGCAGATGCTGATGCATCGGCCGAGTGGGGTCTTGCGTATCCAATGGGATCGCGTATGATGACAGGACAGACGAACCAACATGAAGCCCTTGAAGCAGAGATTTCTGATTTCATGGAAAAAGAAGATACGATTCTTCTGAATTTTGGTTATCAAGGAATGGTATCAGCGATTGACTGTATGGTTGATCGTAACGATGTTATTGTCTACGATAGTGAGTCTCATGCGTGTATTCTTGACGGAATGAGATTGCATGTTGGAAAACGCTTTGTATTCCAACACAACGATATGGCTAGCTTCGATAAGCAAATGGAGCGTGCCACTAGAATTGTAGAAAGAACAGGAGGAGGCATCATGGTTATTACGGAGGGTGTCTTCGGAATGGCTGGTGATCAAGGGAGATTGAAAGATTTAATTGATTTCCGTAAGTCTGGAAAGTACGAGTTTCGTTTGTTTGTAGATGACGCTCATGGATTCGGAACCGTCGGAGAAAGAGGTCAAGGTTCTGGTGAAGAGCAAGGAGTTCATGATGAAATCGATATTTTATTTGGAACTTTTGCCAAAGCGATGGCTTCCATTGGTGCATTCATCTGTGCTGAAGAAAGTATCGTTGAGTACTTACGTTACAATATGCGTTCTCAAGTTTATGCTAAATCACTACCGATGCCGTTGGTAGTTGGAGCGCGTAAACGACTTGATATATTGAGAACTCAACCAGAACATAAAGAACGTCTTTGGAGCATTGCTAAGGCATTGCAAACGGGCTTAGTTGAAAATGGATTCGATATTGGTTTAACCAACTCATGTGTAACACCTGTATTCCTTAAAGGAAATCTCGCTGAAGCAACTAATTTGACAGTTGATCTTCGTGAGAATTACAACATTTTCTGTTCAATCGTAATTTACCCGGTTGTACCTAAAGATGTGATCATGTTAAGATTGATTCCAACGGCTACTCACACACTTGAAGACGTTCAATATACTATTGAGTCATTTGGTAAAATGAAAGCTAAATTAGATGCCGGAGATTACTACTCAGAGAAAATGGCCGCTGTAGAAGTGGACACGAAATCATAAAAAAAGTTGAAGATATGAATCCGATCTGTTTAGTCAGGTCGGATTTTTTGTTTTAGGCTAGTAAAGAACCAAACGTCTCGTCAGTTTCTCACTGAACTCATTTCTTACGACAATGTTGTAATTCCCTAGTGTCAATGTTTTTATTGACACCACAGATCGATTATAGCCATCAACTAATTTCATGCTATTCACATCTACTAGCTCTCCATCCTCGTTGTAAACATAGAGCCTCCCACCTGATTCAATCATCACTTCACAGGACACAGTAACGAACTTATTAACACGTTTAGGATCAAGAGTTAATTTCATTTTTATAAGAATTGGATGATTGATATCTACCTCATCCAGCATTTCAATCTCTCCAAATTTATCAAGGCGACTAATTCTAAATAACTCCTTAATCCCTTCCACCAAGTTGATTTCAGAATTTTCGTATGTATGGCTTTCATTGTGATCTACCATGGACTCGATTCTGGAAACGTTGCTCCAATTCTCACCATCGCATATGGATTTCTCGATTTTCAAAATAATTTACAGAAGTTTCCTCAGCTACTTCCATGTGAAATGTACTATTCTAGATGAAGAATAGCCCTTAGTTCTACAAATTCAACAGATGATTCTTCAAATCTATCACCTCACGAATATACATGGCGGCAGAGGCCGCGGCGAAAATGAAAAGAAATAATGCCAGCATAATAGTTGCTGTTCTGCCTATTTAGACATCAAAACGGAAGAAAGCTGATCAATTTCATCAATTGAATTGTGCGCATGAATACAAATTCTCAAACATTCCAGTCCTTCAGAGACCGTTGGAGGATAAATAGCCTTAGCATAGATACCGGCGTTCCTTAAGCCATTTTCAGCCGTCACAAGTTGTTCAATCGACTCAAAACGAATTATTTGAATAGGTGAATTTAAAGCAGAACATAAGATTGACTCCTTAATTCTTGATCGAAAATAGGCAATGTTCGCTTGGAGATTAGCTCTCTCTAAATCAACGACTTCAAGACTTACAATAGCAGCCATATGCGTGTAGACTTCAGCTGGAAGTGCAGTGGTATAAATGAACGATCGGGCAAAATTAACCAAGTAAGATTTAACGTTCTCTGCACAAAGCACGACGGCTCCATGAGCGCCATATGCCTTCCCAAAAGTGACCAAGCGAATGAATAGCTCACTCGACAAGGATACTGCTTGTGCGAAGCCTCTCCCCTTTTCTCCATAAATTCCAGCACTGTGTGCTTCATCAAGAATTATGAAGGCTGAGTATTTCTTTGCCAGCACTACGATTTTTTGTAGAGGACAGAAATCGCCACCCATCGAGTACACTGATTCCAGTGCTATATAGACTGTTGCATCTTTTGAAGCTTCTAGCAGCCTTTCTAGGTCGGTGACATCATTATGCTTGAAAGAATAGGCGTTTGCATGACATAGTCGGATACCATCTCTTGCACTTGCATGGATGTACTCATCATAAAGGACAACATCTCCTCTTTGTGGAATCGAGCTAAAGATTCCAACGTTCGCATCATATCCAGAGTTGAAACATAAGCCAGTCTCCGATTCAAAAAAATCTGCCAATGTCTGTTCTGCCGATTCAATAGATGCGCGGTTGCCCGTAATTAATCTAGAGCCCGTTGATCCAGACAGCTTGGTTTCGTCAATGCTAGTATTAATCTTAGATAGGCCGAGATAGTCATTAGAACCAAAGTCGATCATGCCTGTAGACAAAGAAAGGGAACGCAATGTTCCCTTCTCAATTCTATCTGCTAATTTCTTATGTAGTTTAGCGTCCACCTAAATTAATCGACAATCGTGACTTTTCTTGGTTCAAAACCTTCGCGGCTAGAACTTAATCTTGCTGCTGCCAATTCCTCTTCTCGCGCCTTTTCCTTCTTCTTTCTCTCGACAATGATAGGATCTGGATGAGACGTTGGCTGTTCACCATCTGCAAATGATTTCTTAGGGATTAAGCCAAGAATCTCGAACATTTCCATATCCTCATTGTATTCAGGGTTTGGAGTCGTTAGTAATTTATCTCCAGCGAAAATTGATCCTGCACCGGCCATAAAGCACATTGCTTGACCTTCCAAACTCATCTTAGTTCTTCCAGCTGAAAGTCGGACAATCGACTTAGGAAATGCAATTCGCGTCGTAGCAACCATTCGGATCATTTCCCATTGTTCAATCGGTTTTTGATCTGCCATTGGTGTTCCTTCTACCGCAACCAAAGCATTGATTGGAATAGATTCTGGAGGATTCTCCATTTCCATGTAGCTCATGAGAAGACCAACGCGATCTTCAATCCCTTCTCCCATTCCAATAATTCCACCTGAACAAACAGTAATTCCAGCCTTACGCGCATTTCCAATCGTGTTTAAACGATCTTCATACTCGCGCGTTGAGATGACATCATCGTAATAATCTTTCGAAGTATCAAGGTTGTGGTTATAGGCAAATAACCCTGCATTTTTCAAACGCTTTGCTTGATCTTCAGAAAGCATTCCTAATGTACAACACACTTCCATGTCCAGGTCGTTAACTGCCTGAACCATTTCTATTACATTATCAAAATCCTTATTATCTCTTACTTCTCTCCAAGCCGCGCCCATGCATAGACGGGACGAACCATTCTCTTTGGCATTTTTTGCTTGCTCGATTACAGTCTCCACGGCCATTAATTTATGGGCATCAACATCTGTATGGTATCGAGCTGCTTGTGGACAATATCCACAGTCTTCTGGGCAGCCTCCAGTCTTAATACTTAACAGCGAGGACATTTGAACTTCACGTGGATCGTGGAACTGTCGATGTATCGTGGCTGCCTCAAACACTAGCTCCAAAAGGGGCTTATTATAGAGTTCTAAGAGTGCTTCTTTGGTTGTATATGATGTGTTCACTTTCATGGATGCAATTTATCTGGACAAAGATAGTAGAAAGATGGATAATCTGGAATTGGAATGTGGATATCGTTGATTCGAGCATAAAATAAATCAGACTAAGATATTTTGGCTGATTTATCAAGGCCGCAAGGCAAAGCTACCTGGGGTCGAACTCAATTTCTAAACTCTCTACCCTCCCGATACAATATGAAAGACTTGTTGAATAGTTCAAGGAGAACAGAACTCCCTGATATAGAATATTGAAGATTTTGAAGATTTGATAGATTCTTCACGCGCCCATCTAGCAGAGCATCTACACCACCTGTTTGATTCCTGAAAGCGACGACATCATTTTTGATGATATAGTCTTTTGGAGTATACCTTCCTAACTGGACAATTTCTCCATCTACATATACTGAAGTATTTCCGTTCTCTCCCCAGAGGACAACATCATCTTTCACTTCCCAAAAGCTTGGAGAAAAATTCGTCAACTTCTTACTTTGGCCATTCCCATAATACATGAGATCACCATTCAAGTTTGTATAAGCAATGAATCCTCTTCCCGCTTGATAAGCACCCATATGAAAATTCTCAACGTCTAAAAATTGCCCGTTTTCGAAAATCGCGAATGTGCCCATTATTGGGTCGTTAAAAGCAATGATGTCTGTTCCAGCAGCAAAGACGATTTGATTGTGCCATACATCGTAATCATATATCTCTCCTTGCCAAAAGACTTTATAGAAGTTTCCGTTGTCGCGAAAAACAACAATATTTTCACCTACAATATCGGGCATCCCGACCGTTCCAGTTGAGCTATAGAGTTCATAATTTTCCCCAGCATAATAAACCATTAATGTATTGGAACGCGTGTGCTGATAAACCACAAGACTATCTCTAAGTACATACTGATCGGCGAAATAAGTTAAGGTTTGTAAATCTCCATCATCCCAAAGATTTAGCGTTTCTCCTACTTTCCAAACTAAGAGGTTGTCAGACACCTCATATTCCACATTTACATTTGCGAGGTCCATTGGGTTGGATCCATCAAATACGCGCAGATTACCCTTGAAATCTATGTATCCTACCACATCATCACCTGCTTTAAAATTCTTGATTTGCTGAAATTCTATTTGTCGAAAGAACCCATCTTGGAAGGTTTTGAAATAGCCGTTAAAATCGATGAACGGCGTGACATCCTGCGCACCAGCATTTGTAGTAAATAAATAAACGAATATTATAAGTATGTGAATTTTCATCTGTGGCAAAAGTAAAACAAATTTCAAGCCACGCTTTCAGCTTGAGCTACATTAACGTAAAATATTTCATTCCATTGCATAGTGTCTGTTTCAACGATAAAGTTTAGCATTACAACACCACTCATCCTTTACCACCTCCATATATCCTCTGACGCTCCTCGTTTCCATTTTTCTTGTGTATTTTCACGACCATCTATAAATTACAATTAGAGCAATGAAATATATCTTGATAACAGGAGTACTTGTAAACTTGGCTTTTTCTGGTTCAGCCCAGCGGGAGATTGAGTATGTAGAGTACGACCTCGACAACGGAATCCATGTCATTTTGCACGAAGAACATGCCACACCAATAGTAGCAGTATCAGTACTCTATCACGTAGGATCAAAAAATGAAAACCCGAATAGAACAGGATTCGCCCATTTCTTCGAGCATCTATTATTTGAAGGATCGGCAAATATTGATCGTGGTGAATACAGTAAATTAGTGGAAATGAACGGTGGAACGCTCAATGCGAACACTTCACAGGACCGCACATTTTATTATGAAATATTGCCATCCAATCAACTAGAACTTGGGTTGTGGCTAGAAAGTGAGCGACTACTCCATGCAAATGTAGATAATAAAGGAATTGAAACTCAACGAAGTGTTGTAAAGGAAGAAAAACGGCAACGTGTTGACAATCAACCATACGCTTCGTTCATTACCGAGACATTCATGCGCATGTTCAAAGAACATCCATACAATTGGGTGCCAATTGGAAGCATGGAGCATCTAGATGCTGCGGAAGAAGACGATTATGTTAACTTCTACCGTACATTTTACGTTCCATCTAACGCAACGCTCTCAATTGCTGGAGATATTAATATTGAAGAAACGAAAGAATGGATTAACAAATATTTCGCTTCAATCCCGAAAGGACAAGCCATTAATATGTTCAGAGATTTTGAGAACCTCTCAGCAGAAGCTTTTGAAAAAAAATATAGTATTAGTCCTGAATTGTATGATGCTAAGGACTTCTTAAATCCAAAAGACAAGCGTGCTAAGGCAATCTTAACTAAACAATCTAATACGCCAATCAACATTCCTCGTCCTGAGAAAACGGATGAGCGTCCAGATGGCGTAGTCAAAGACATCGTCTACGATAACATTCAACTCCCAGGATTATTTATGGCCTACCGTTTCCCATCTCAAACGGATGAAGATATGTATGCTCTTGAGATGATGAATGATGTTCTTTCAGGTGGTGCGAGTTCAAGAATCAATAAGAACCTTGTGGAAAAGCAGCAAATTGCTCAATTCGCGTTCTCTTTCGCCTATGGACTAGAAGACGCTGGAGTTGGTATTTTTGCTGCAATTGCTGCAAAAGATAAATCGCTCGATGATATCCAAGTGGCCTTTGATGCTCAAATTGAGATCATTAAAACAGAGCTTATTTCACAGGAAGAATTTGAAAAGATTCGCAATCAATATGAAAATTCATTCGTATCAACAAACGCAACTATAGCAGGAATCGCTGAGAGTCTTGCTGATAATCATGTTTACAATGGAGGAGCGAGTAAAATCAATACTGAGTTGAGCAAGTACATGAATGTGACACGCGAAGATATTCAACGCGTAGCTAAAAAATATTTAACCCAAGATTCAAGAATCATCCTTCATTACCTTCCGAAAGAAGAAGTAACAGAAGAGTAAAAATAACTAAACATGATAAAGTATATTCTTACACTTGGACTGATCTTTCCGACACTATTGTTCGGTCAAATTGATCGCTCCATAAGACCAACAGCCGCGGCTGCAAAGGTTATAAATATTGAAGATTCTAAAGTTTTCACGCTAGAGAACGGCATTACGGTAATTCTTTCTGAAAACCATAAGATTCCACGTGTATCCTTTAACCTTGTAATGGGCTCTTCTCCTCAACTTGGGAGAGAAAAAGCAGGAATCTCTGATCTTGCGGGCTCATTGATATTGTCGGGTACTGATAATAGAACAAAGGATCAGCTCGATAATGAAATTGATTACATCGGTGCTTCAATTAATGCTGACGACAATTCAATCTTTCTATCGTGCTTGACAAAGCACATGGGTAAAGGACTGACGATTATGTCGGATGTAGTTAACAATGCGAATTTCCCTCAAAGCGAAGTAGATCGTATTATAACTCAGAATGAATCTGGATTGCTTTCTACCAAGAGTAATCCAGATGCTATGGCAGCAAATGCAGAAGCTTCTGCAACTTTTCCAAAAGGACATCCTTACGGAGAAATCATGACAGAAGAGTCGCTTAAAAACATTGATCGCACTTCCATTATGAACTATTTTGATGGAATGT
>JBLHPQ010000085.1:0-14410 GCA_047624355.1 Flavobacteriaceae bacterium
AGGAAGTGCACCTATAAACTTGATATCATGCTCTTGACAAACACGTGAGAATTTTTCATTCTCAGAGAGAAATCCATACCCTGGGTGAATGGCATCAGCGTTTGTGATTTCTGCAGCCGCGATGATGTTTGGAATCGACAAGTACGATAATGAACTAATCGGTGGCCCAATGCATACAGCTTCATCAGCGAAGCGCACATGTAAACTTTCTTTGTCTGCTGTGGAGTAAACAGCAACAGTTTTAATTCCCATCTCTTTACACGTACGTATAACTCGAAGGGCAATTTCTCCTCTATTGGCAATCAATATTTTTTTGAACACGCCTAAAGATTTAGTATTGGTTATTATTTAGCGGCCGAATCAAATTCTCACGAATCCCTTAGGCTCACCAATAAGTTACTTATGATGGATCTACTAAGAATAATGGTTGATCGTACTCAACAGGAGTTGCATCATCTACCAACACCTTAACAATTCTACCAGTGATTTCCGCTTCGATCTCATTGAACAACTTCATTGCTTCAATGATACAAACAGTATCACCTACTTTAAAGTTATCACCTACAGATACGAACGAGTCTTTCTCTGGCCCTGCTGAACGGTAGAACGTACCGATCATTGGAGATAGTATTTTGACGTACTGATCATCTTCCGACTCGGCTGCCGCAACTGGTACTGCTGCCACTGGCGCTGCAACCGGAATTGCCACTGGAGCTGGAGTTGTCGCCTGAACGATCATTGTCTTCGCTTCTCTAGCTGACTTATCTTCTGATTTGATCGTAATTTTAAATTCTTTTCTTTCGATCTCTACTTCGGTAACACCAGATTTGGCTACGAATTTGATCAAATCTTGTATTTCTTTGATATTCATCTTCCTACAGATTTATGTGAGGTAAAAATAATATTTTTTTAAGAATTGTATGCCCATTTGAGATAAACTGATCCCCAAGTAAAACCTCCACCAAAGGCGGAAAGGATCAGATTGTCTCCTTTTTTCAATTGTTTTTCATAATCCCAAAGACATAGCGGTAGTGTTCCTGCAGTGGTATTTCCGTATTTCTGGATATTCACCATGACCTTCTCTTTCGGCAATCCCATTCTATTCGCAGTCGCGTCTATAATTCGAAGGTTTGCTTGATGAGGAACGAGCCAATCTATATCCTCCGAGGACAAGTTGTTCTTTTCCATAATCTCAGCAGAGACGTCTGCCATATTTGTTACGGCAAATTTAAACACTTGTTTTCCTTCTTGGTGAACGTAATGAAGATCTTGTTCAATCGTTTCTTTTGACGCTGGATTCAATGATCCACCAGCAGGCATTAATAAATGCTTTCGTCCAGATCCATCCGCTTTCAAGATGAAATCTTGTACTCCAAGACCCTCGTTATTTGGTTCCAATAATGCCGCGCCACATCCGTCACCAAAAATGACACACGTTGTTCTGTCTTTATAATTAATGATGGAAGACATTTTATCTACACCAATAATGATCACCTTCTTATAGCGTCCTGTTTCAATGAACTGCGCTCCTGTCGATAGTGCGTAAATAAATCCAGAACATGCCGCAATCAGGTCATAGCCCCATGCATTCTTCATTCCTGTTTTATCACAGACAATATTCGAAGTACTCGGAAATGGATAATCAGGAGTAACTGTTGCTACGATCACTAGATCAATATCCATGGCATCAGTACCTGTCTTAGCTAAAAGACCATTTACTGCTTCTACGCACATGTCGGATGAAGCACCTTCTTTCTGGATTCTACGTTCCTTAACGCCAGTACGAGATGTAATCCATTCGTCATTTGTATCAACCAACTTTGATAATTCTTCATTCGTTAACACGTAATCAGGCACGTGCCCTTGAATTCCGGTAATTGCTGCTGTAATCTTACTCATAACTAATTGAATGCTTCATTTATCACTCTCGGAAATCCTCGCTAAAGAGAAGTTCCAAGCGTGAATATCATGTTTTTTTGTGCTAATCTCAGTAAATATCGTCCTAAATGTGTTGCTTTCGAGAAATTACATCTATAAACACCTCTACATCATATAACAGAGAAAGGCCACCCAGAATTAACTTCTGCGTCGCCTATCAATATCTATTTGAGTCTTTTGAAACTACCTGTAAAGCAGCATCCTAGGACATCGATTCCTATCTTCATGAAGAAGAATTAGATTACTCTAAATTGCCACTTCTTTTTCTGCGACTACTTTTCCTTTGTAGTACAGTTTACCCTCATGCCAATGAGCATGGTGGAACAAATGTGGTTGTCCTGTCGTTGGACATGTCGCGATATTTTTCGCTTCAGCCTTAACGTGTGTTCTTCTCTTGTCGCGTCTCGTTCTGGAGATCTTGCGTTTTGGATGTGCCATTCTTCTTAATTTATAATCGTTTTATCACCGTAGTGATATATTACTTCAATTTTTTTAGTGCGTTCCAACGAGGGTCAATATCACCTTCCTCTTCTTCACTATCTTCTTCTGCGACAACTTCTTCTGGCTCTTGCTCACGCATCGGCTCATCATCATCATCATATTCATCGTCTAGTTCATCATCGAACTCTTCCTCTGAATTTACAACATACTCGTCAAGGAGATCAATCATACCTTGATTACAATCCCCTTCATCGTGCACTGCTCTTGCGGGCAGCGAAACATTGATGAGTTCAATCATTGAATCCTTGATATCTAACTCAAATTCTTCGGGATAAACAATCACCAAAGATTCATCGTTACTCTCAGCGTTATCAAATTTGTAGACTAGCTTATAGTCTCCTTTGATATTGGCAGTTAAATCATCGTTACAGCGATTACAGCTTAAGGTTACCCTACCACTGATGCTATAATTTCCGATCATCATGCTCTCTTTCTTCTCAAAGATAAGGCTAATTAAAACCTTCCCTTTTTGAATCAATGAGTATTCATTATTTTCAAAGAACGAATCAGTAAGTTCTAACTCAAACTCATGCTTCCCAATCTTCAACCCTACAAAGGGAATTATGAATTGATTACCACTTGTGTTGCTCACTGACATCATCTATAAATTCATCTGCGACTTAACAGACGGGCGGCAAAGTTAATGATTTTATCCGAAAAATAATTCCTTGTGAAAAGAAATTTACGATTCCCGATGTCTTGGTTCATAATCTCTCCTTTTTCGCTCGGAAATTTTGAGTGGATTTGCCGTAATCATTTTTTCAAATTGATGATTCCTATACACGTCGATTGCCAAGTAAATCGCCTGGCGCATTGAATCTCCTGCTGCTTTATTTTGTCCTGCTATATCGAACGCTGTACCATGATCAGGCGACGTTCTAATTATTGGCAGCCCTGCCGTGAAATTAACACCATCATGAAATGAAAGCGCTTTAAAGGCCGCTAAACCTTGATCGTGATACATTGCAAGAATTCCATCATAATTCGATTTCGAAGACGATCCAAAGAAGCCATCCGCAGGAAACGGTCCAAAAGCGAGCACATCTTCTCCACGCATCCGTTTAATTGCTGGATTAATTATTTCACTCTCTTCAGAACCCATCTTACCATTCTCACCAGCGTGTGGATTTACACCAAACACGGCAATTTTAGGACGTTGAATTCCGAAATCTTTTTTCAAACTTTCATTAAACTCAGAGATCTTACTTGCTACCCTGTCAATCGTCAAAGTCTCCGTAACTTCCTTTAGTGGAATATGTGAAGTAACCAATCCGACCTTCAAAGTGGGAGAAACCATTAGCATCAACGCTTCTTCCTCACCGGCCATATTTGCCAAGTATTCTGTGTGCCCTGGAAATTCAAACCCACTTTTGGCCATTGCTTCTTTTGAAATCGGTGCAGTTACGATAACATCTACTTTGCCCGAGGCTAAATCTTGTGTAGCAGCCTCCAGTGCAGCAAACGCGTATTTACCGCCTTGCTCATTCACTTTTCCAACTTCTAATTCTAGGTCTTCAGACCACACATTAATGACGTTGATCTTCTGCGTTTTTGCCTCATCTGCATTCTCAACAGATTGATAACTGAAGTCATCAAGGTTCATGTCCTTTTTATAGAACGCCAACACTTTTGTTGACCCATAAATAATCGGGGTACACCCTTGTAATATCCGACTATCTGAGAGTGCCTTCATGATGACCTCTGGCCCTATACCATTGACGTCACCCATAGATATTCCAACTCGCACATCACTCCGTTTTGAGTGATTCGGTTTTTGTTCATTTGCTTCCATTAAGCGTAATTTTTTAAGAAGTGATACAACATGCGCACACCGGTACCTGTCCCGCCTCTTGTTCGATAAGCATTTGTGCTATCCAACCAGGCTGGCCCAGCAATGTCCAGATGTATGTAGGGAGCTTCAACGAAATGTTCTAAGAACATTCCTGCAGTTATCATTCCTGCACTTGCTCCACCAAGATTTTTCAAATCAGCAATCGGAGATTTCATTTCCTCAAAGTATTCCTCATAAAAAGGGAAACGAATAAGTCTTTCATGGGTAGCATTTCCTGCAGTATCCAGTTGATCAAAATATTTATCGTCTGCATTCCCCATCATACAGGTTGCTTGGGCTCCAACTGCACGATGTGCCGCCCCTGTTAACGTTGCAGCATCGATAACTAATTCAGGATCATATTTTTTTGAATACGCCAATGCATCAGCTAAAATCATTCTACCTTCTGCATCAGTGTTAAGTACTTCAACCGTAGTCCCATCATACATGGTAACGATATCCCCCGGTGCATAAGCATTCAATCCTGGTCGATTATCTGTCGCTGGAATTAGCGCAATGATATGAAGTGGCAGTTGTTGTTTAGCAGCTAAGAATATTGCTCCAGCCATACATGCCGCACCACCCATGTCACTTTTCATTATATCCATAGAATTCGGCGTTGGCTTAAGGCTCAATCCGCCTGTATCATAAACCACACCCTTCCCTACCAATACGATTGGTTTTTTATTCGTTGCATTCTTTCCTTTATACTCTGCGATGATAAATGCAGGAGGATCGATGGAACCTTTATTAACAGCTAGAATTCCACCCATTTTTAATGCTTCAATCTGAGACTTTTCGAGGATAGTTACTTCCAGCTCTGAACTATTACCAAGCTCTCTAACTTCCTCTGCTAATTGCTCAGCATTCAAAAATGAAACCGGCTCATTAACCATATCTCGCGCCCAGAATACTGCTTGAGTACTGTGCGTAATTTCCTCAATAGCATCGCTAGAAAAGTTAGAACCTACGTAAATATCTTTCAATTTGTACGCTTTCTCATCCGCATCCTTAAAGTACTTTATGAACTGATAACTCGCAAGTTCAAATCCTTCTATGAAAGAATAAACTTCTGTTGACTCACCATTTACGCCAACTTCCGTAATGTCCTTATCTAAAGACATTCGGTACGCCGCGCCTGCTTTACGCATCTTTTCTTTGTTATCGTTTGCTTTAACGAAGAGCGTAGAGCTATCCAAAGAATTAATGCTACTAGATTCTTTATCTAGTTTCAGGAAGTCATTCAAGAGGTTTTGATCTGAATCGGAAAGATCATTTACTGATTTTCCTTCACCACCAATTATTACTCGGTGCTTGCACGTTGAACAAGCGTCATTATTTGATAACTGCATAATCTGAAACTTTGAGTTACAAAAATAATCAACCCAACGGACTTGTGGGTGTTATTTGATTTTGTCTTTTAGGAAACTACTTCATGCTAAGTAAATAGTTGGACTACTGCATTTCCTGATAACGATCGTGCTACACAAGCTTGTAAAAAGCGGGATACATATCCAAGAACATCAAGGAACCCAATGGCGCAGTCTTATCGCAGCTCACGAATAACGTATTGCTAATTAATAGATGTCTTCTTCTTTTGTTTCCAGGCATCTATGAAAAACCCCACAGACAAAACCGATAAGCCCAATAAACTAAGTATTGTAACGATTGGCCAACTTTTAACACGACAAACGAATTCCATGCACATCAACAATGCTCCAAACCACAACACGGGATTAACTTTTTCCTGAAAACTTTTTTGAAAAAGCATGGATCGAAGTTCCAGAACAACCCAGACGCTGCCCGTAATTAGAAGGGCAAGAAGCAAGTAAAAATACCATCTCTGGTGGAGAGCCAGGACACCAGTAATTATCCATAGAGTAAGCATCGCTAACTTTACTAAATCCTCAAGTCTTTTTTGATCTTTAGCAATAAACCTTAGACAATACAATGCTCCCAGTCCAATTGAGCCAATTACACTCAATTCATAACCATAGGTTTGATTTCGAATTTTCAGGTACGACCCAACAAACAATACACTAATTGCGATCGCGATTGGAATACTTAAAACTTTGCTTCTCCTTGGCATTAACCTAAGATGTGCAATATTCTGTTTATCCGATCTATTCCTTATCAGATTTTCCCGAGGCATTATCTATATCCTCACTTTCATCGCTCAGAAAGCTATTCATATCGATATCATAATACTCGCGATTCATTGCTTTACCGAGATAATAATTTGTTATTGTAATATCTAATAAGTTTTCTCGATAGTCCATTTCTTCCTTAAGGTCTGGGAGATTTGGGTTCAAGCAAATATCTCCAAGGTATTTCTTCTTTGAGAGGTCTCCTGACAACCATCTTCCATTCCGCTTGCCTTGATGATAAACTCCATAATGATTTAGATTTCCAAGGGGATCATATAATTTCCAAGTACCATCCGGTAATCCATCTTTCATATTGCCTTCACTCTGCAGCGTTCCATTGTCATAAAAATTCTGGACATAGCCATTCATGCGTCCAATGGAATCGTTTGCTTCCCATGACGTATAAAGTTGCCGGATTTCATAGTGATCAGTATGCGCACAATCGTATTTAGAGAACTTCTCAATGATAAAACTTGTGTGCAGTAAATTCCCGTCGGCATCGAAATCAGATAAAATTCCCTTCGAATTAAATTTAATTGAATCGTTTAGGGTTAAAATACTGTCTTGGTAATCTACTTCATAGAGCAACTCGCCGTGGTAACTATAATACTTCCAACATCCGGTTTTTTTTCCTCGCTCCATAACACCGTTCCTCGCAATAGAATCGTTCGGATAGTATTTGGTCATGTGGTAATCCACCCCTGTTTTTCGCACTAAACTTGGTCGACCATAATAGGGTTGACTCATGTATCCACCGCCTAATCCAAGCTGGAATAGTGTAGCCTCTAGAGACTGAGATGTGGTAATGTCGGTCGGTTCGAATCGGATAGAATCCTCCCAATCGAAGAGATACCTTACGCTCAATTCATTTTCTTCCCAAATTCTCTCCTCTACTGGATAGGAGTATTTGAACTTCACATAATGGTATTTGAATCCAAGCGAATCATATGCTTCATAATCTTCTATAGGGTTGCCGTTTAGGAAGAATCCACGTTTGGAGATATTGCCGTTTGTATGATATGACTTGGACTCGCCTTGAAGTAAACCATCCTGAAAATTCAAGTTGAATAGCAATATGGAATCGCGATTTGGCAATGTTAAGTACGTTTGATAATAGCCATCCAACTGGCCATTGGCGTAGCTCATATTACTCTGTGCTAGCATATTTCTTTCCATTGATAGACCGTCTAGATAACCGTCTATATAGTTTGCACTGCTCATAATATCGCCGTACCAATTATAGATAATCTCCCTACCCTGAGCCTTCCCATTGACAAAGTGTTTTGTGGTAGAAGTATAATAAGTCTTTTTTTCTGGGAGTGAATCTTCGAATAACGTTTCCTCCTCGTATCCAAACAATCCCAGTTCTTCTTTTTCTTTCGGGAAAGCGTATTGGTATTGATTAAACTCCCCATGTGGTTCACCCATCTTATAGCTAAGCGCTAACATCTTGTTCCCGAACTGGTCATAGCTTACCCATAAACCGTGTGCTTTTCCATTGAGCATATATCCCTCAATAGCGCTGATGACCGCTGCCTTGTTCCTTCTCTTAGGTTCATAATCGTCCGTATACTGTTCATATGGAGGATTGAAGAAGTTCTGCAATGGCCCACCAAAAAAGGTGGAAAACACTAGCTGAGCCATACTTGTTTCCGTTTCAGTTGGATCTATAAAACTCATTATCAATGGATACTTAGTCTTTCCTTTGGTCTGATATCGCTCCAGATCTTTCGATAGTTTTGAGGCCAACCCCTTCTCACTAGGGAAATTGATGATCATCCCTTTTTTACTCACGCTCAATTGGCTTTTCGAAAAGTTCAAGGAGACTTCACCGGTATAATTTTCCCCGTCTTTGAGCAGCATGTAGTCTTTCGCAACGTCAAAGCGTTCATGAGAATATTGCACATTATTTTGCGGAATGGTATCAGGTGTAATCCATTCATGTAAAGATCCTGAACTCGTATTCACCAACTCAAGGCTCCCCATGCGCACGCTTCTTTTTCCCGTCCAGCTTTCAAAATCTTCAGAAAATGCACGCTTGTCATCATAAACTAGATTTCCCATTACGGAAATTGCATCATTTGAAAAGACCCTCTTAGCCGGATCATAGTTAGATGAATACATGAGCGAGGAATCTTCAGTAAACCAGGATCTATATAACAAGAGCGGTTCATGTAATTCCGTCAAGAGCGTATCATAGGCGTTGTAATAATAGTATGACCCATATGCCGCTTCTTGTGCGCGATAACCGTCCAGTATTATTTCTTTCTCAACTTCGTAATTTTCGCCAATTCGGACAAAATCCATTTTAGCGTCATAGATCAAATCAAGGTATGCCTTCCCATCGTAGTCATAAATGGATCTTTTGAATTGATTCGAATCTGGCAAGAAAGTAATCACGTCGTGCGCCAGTCCATTGTCCCAAAAAACGGTGTCCTCAGCTTCCAAAATCCCGTTCTTAAACTCGTAGCGATACATCAGGTTTCCATTTGGATAAAAGGATTCATAGGTCCCGGTAAATTGTGGGATCCCTCCCAAACTATCCATCAACACTCCCCGCTTTTTTAACTTTTCTAACTTGGAATCGTAGTAGAGCGTTTGGTAATCTGACGCTTCGAAGCGAAATCGATCCACCGGGTAGTCAAGATTATCCAACTCGTATTCTAAATCATCATAAGTTTCAAGATCAATTTCCTCTTCCAGCTCTAGATTTTGCTCTTCTTCAAAGGCAATTTCATAGAGTTCGTTATGCGGTATTTTTACCTCATAGCGAGAAAAGAAATTGAACTGCTTTAGATCAGCACCTCGAAAACTGATCAAACCATCTCTCAACCATTTTTGATGCACGATCAAGCTATCATTATCGTTATAAGTAAAACGCAAGGTTATGAGATCATTGTTGCGGTTTCGAATCTTTTTATACCTAACACGTTTAAATGTAATTTCACGTATTTTCCATTCTCCCGATTTTAGTCCGTTTGTATAAAAACCTTCATCAATGGGGTATCTAGAGTTTGCATATCGCTGGAAAACGCCATTTTTCACACCTCCTCTATAGGTGATAATTTCGATGGTCGTATCTAGGGCTAATTCACCATGTTCGATGTAGTAGGCGGCATCCTTTTTACCAATAGCGTAAGGAGCTCTTCTATTCTCAAACTTCCATACTCCTTCCTTTATCCCATTTTTAAAATGACCATACTTCAACGTGTCGCCTTCGAGATCAATCCATAGTGCCGCACCATGCAACATATTGTCCTTAATGGAAAAGTAGCCACCTATAATGGAGTCGCGGTTGTTGCATTCACCTTTGTTATCAAAAATGCAGAAATCATTATAGAATTGAACATAATCGCCATCTGGAATAGGGTCGAGTACTGGGGTTAAGTCTTTGTTTTCAAAAAAACGCTGCTGTAGTAGTGAGTACGGATTATTTCTGACTGCTTTTACAAACTTTTTATTAAGGAATTTTCGATCTGAATCCTCACCGAAATCTCGCGTATATGAGCGAAGCAACTTTTTAAATTGTCGGTATTCGCCTCTGCTCATTTGTTCTTCCCCATCATCGAGGTCATTCAGATAGTACTTTTGATATTTCCCATAAGAGCCCTGACGCATCCCATTTGCCTTTCGTTTTTTCATGGCTAAATAGTATTCAGACTCGCTGCTTACTGTTATACTGAATGGATAAACAAAATATTCCTTTCCATCGATGAAAGCCGTATCGATGTCTTGTGCAAAAGTTCCTGAAATCATTACCATCAGGCATCCTATAAGCAATCGGAATTTCATGTCAATTCTGCTCATAATAATCATATTCAAATGTTTCTAACTGACGATTGCCAGCTTCTCCATTTCCCTTTTCACTAACGTGCTCTATCTTTCTTGGAAGTCGCTTCGAACCAAGCGCAAACTTCGAGCTTCTTCTCATCAAGAACTGATCAATGCTAAAGGTTGAATCGACGAATCCCTTGCACAACCCTCGCTGATTGTATTGAATTGTTCGCTTGTAAGTAAAGGGGCTATTTTCGAAATGAATTTCTTCAATATGATTAGTCCCCTTGGAATAAATAACCTCCTTAACGCTGGTTTCATTCACACGGTTTTGAACCTGATAGCGTTTTTCAGGAAGCTGCGGCGACCCGAGCACGACCCAATCATTAGGAGTTGGATGTACTATGGAATCAACGGATAGAGGACCTCGGTGTGCCGTGTTTGTCATAAAGAAAAGGTAGTTTCCATTTTCCCGATTTTTATAGGCTAAGAAACTATTTGCATAACGCTCCACTTCATAAAGTGAATAGGTCGATTCATCATCCATCAGATGATTCTCCATGTTATATTCCACATCAGCATAGCCATTCTCATCTTTAACGCTTAGATAATCGAAAGTAACATGGTGCACCTTAGTTCTTTCATAATACTCAATAATTTCTAGACTGGTCACCTCTCCGTCTTCATTGAAAGAATAAATCTTTTGTATTCTAGGTAAACGAACTTCTGAGGTATCTTGATTCAGAGCATAAATATTTCTTGTGACCGTTTGGATTTTATTCATTCGAATGATGGAGTCATCAAACCATATAGGAAATGAAACCTGGTCTTCAACCTCCGAAAAGTAGTGCTCTAAATTCAGCAAGAAGGGAACATCTGGAGTCGATTTTTTCTTAAAAAATGACTTTTTCTCTTCGGAGCAAGAAAAAATCAGTACTGAACTCAGTAGTAAGAGAAGAATGCGTGCGATCATATCAATTGTAATATAGCAACATTCTTGGTCACGAATCACCTCCAAATAATATAGTTTCCAAACAAGCCCATATTTAACGTAAATTTGCAGTTCATTACTTGTTATATGCGACCAATAACCGATTGGATTCCGATTACACGCGACGAACTTCAAAAGCGAGGGCTCGACGAAGTTGATGTTGTTATCATTTCTGGTGATGCCTATGTTGATCATCCAGCGTTTGGTGCTGCAGTGATTGGCCGCATTATTGAGGATGAAGGATTTTCAGTAGCGATTATTCCTCAACCGAATTGGCAGGATGATCTCCGAGACTTTAAAAAATTCGGGAAGCCAAAACAGTTTTTTGGTGTTACAGCTGGTTGTATGGATTCCATGGTAAACCATTACACAGCGAATAAACGACTCCGTTCAACGGATGCATATACTCCAGGCGGAGCATCAGGTTTTCGCCCCGATTATGCAACAACAGTCTACTCTAAAATCCTAAAAGAACTCTATCCGGATGTACCCGTATTGATCGGTGGGATCGAGGCTTCATTACGACGCGTAACACACTACGATTATTGGTCGGATAAATTAATGCCCTCCATTTTGATTGATTCTATGGCAGATTTACTTGTCTATGGAATGGGCGATCAGCCGCTTCGAGAAATGATGCGTTTATTGAAAAAAGGGGTTCCTTTCTCCAATTTAAAAACACTAAAACAAGTAGCATTTCTGCAGCCTGGTGATGAAGAGTTACCCAAAAATAAAAACTGGAAGACCGCTGAATTATCAAGTCATGAGGTGTGTCTCGAGGATAAAATAAAGTTCGCTGCGAATTTTAAAACCGTAGAAGTTGAATCTAATAAATGGGCTGCGAATCGCATAACTCAGAAAGTTGGAGACCAAACTTTGGTGATAAATCCGCCGTATAAAACAATGGAGAGTAAGGAGATTGATCAAACTTTCGATCTGCCGTATACTCGACTTCCACATCCTAAATATAAGAAACGAGGAACTATTCCTGCCTATGAAATGATCAAGTTTTCGATCAATATGCATCGTGGTTGTTTTGGTGGATGTAGTTTCTGTACAATATCAGCACATCAGGGTAAATTTATTGCCTCGAGGAGTGAGGAATCTATCATGAAAGAGCTGGACGAGGTGGTTGAATTACCAGATTACAAAGGCTATTTATCTGATATCGGAGGCCCTTCTGCCAACATGTACAATATGAAAGGGAAGGATGAAGCGATTTGCGCACGTTGCTCGAGTCCTAGTTGTATTCATCCCGTAATTTGCAGCAATCTAGATACTTCTCATTCGTCCATGACAAAACTATATCGAAAGATTGATAGTCATGAAAAAGTTAAGAAAGCATTCGTAGGGTCAGGAATTCGTTATGATTTATTGGTGGATGACTTCAATAAAAACAATGACGACGGCAACCACGATGAGTACATCGAGCAGTTAATCACTCGGCATGTTAGCGGAAGATTGAAAGTTGCTCCTGAACATACTTCTGATGCGACTTTACGTGTAATGCGTAAACCATCATTCAAGTACTTTCATAAGTTCAAGGAGAAATACGAGCAGATCTCGGCCAAACATGGATTGAATCAGCAATTGATCCCGTACTTCATTTCATCACACCCTGGGTGTGAAGATGAAGACATGGCAAATCTAGCGTTGGAGACGAAAGACATGGGCTTTAAGTTGGAGCAAGTTCAAGATTTCACGCCAACTCCTATGACCGTCGCAACCGTAATTTATTACAGTGGTGTTCATCCGTATACGCTCAAACCTTATAAGACCGTAAAGGATAAAGATGATAAGTTAAATCAACGCCGCTTTTTCTTTTGGTACAAGCGAGAAAATCACGCACCAATTCGGAGCGCATTGAAAAAAGTAGATCGATCAGATCTAGCAGATCAGCTCATCGGTGAAGCTAATGGCAAAGAGCAAAAACAGCCTACATGGTTGCAAGAGCGAAGAAAAAAGGATCAATCTCGCAAGAAGCGGTCTTAATAAATAGAATGGCCTTATCTGTCTGATTTTCTGTAACAATTTACTTTTATTTCATTATTTCATTGAAATTTCCATCCCCTGGGAATTTTACCTGTCTTTAAGATGTCGATGATAAATACTATTGACATTGATCAGAACCTAAAGGAGGGAGATCCATTCGGATATCGAAGTGCGTTTATTCGAATCGTGGAGAAAGCCCAAATTATTTGGAACACAGAAATTGGCGATTGAGCTTCTCAGGTGTAAAACGATATAGCAAATCACTCCTGTCTTCAATGTAATAATTACTTGAGATTTAGTCGAGTATCCATCGTGAGTTTCGTATTTTTGTTAGGAATCAACTTATTTCTGAATGAAATTACTACTCGCCCTATCAAGTGTCTTCTTGGCTGCAAGTCTTTTTGGACAATCAGCAGATAATGGCTTCACAGCAGCTTATCAATCATTCCCTTCGGTAACAAAAGGTATACTAGAAGCCGTTGCATGGACGAATACTCACATGGTTCATTTGGAGGGTCAAGAGACTTCGTGTTCAGGGATGCCAATGGCCTACGGAATTATGGGACTCCATGATAACGGTGAGAATTACTTCATTGAAAACGGCAAAATGGTTGAACGATTTTCAGGAATTACGGTAGATCAACAAAAGGCCTCCGCTTCTCAACAAGTATATGCCTATGCAAACGCTTACCACACGCTGATGACTATCGAAGTTGCAAATGGAGGTGGTATTGATGATGGAAAAAGCATCCGAAATGTACTCCATCAATTAACGGAAATTCCAGATTCTGGAGCGGTAAATTTGCTTGCTCGTGATATGCATACTTATTCGGTATTGACTTTCTTAAATTCTAAGTCACATGCTTCGAGGTACGGATTTAACGCACATGATTTATCCTTAAAAGCTGTCTTTGGCGCTTCCAATTTCATAGTCCTCTCAACGGATAAAGTGACCTTTACAGAGAATTCAATTAAATCTGCGAGCGGAATTAGCTACGAAGCTCCCATCGCGAAGTCGATCGAATATGGCCCAGCCATATGGAATCCCGCACCGACCTGTAATTATAGTTCTAGAAGTGGAACCGCGATTTCGGCAATTACGATCCATACGATTCAAGGATCTTACTCAGGTGCTATCTCCTGGTCGCAAAATTGCGCATCAAATGTTTCCTTCCATTATGTTATTCGCTCTTCAGATGGGCAAGTTACCCAAATGGTTGTTGAAGCCGACAAGGG
>JBLHPQ010000086.1:0-14246 GCA_047624355.1 Flavobacteriaceae bacterium
TTTCGACGCATCGATGACAATCGGAAGCGACCAAGAGTCCTCACCCTATGATATTAAAGATTTTTCAACGGGACTTCAGAGCATAGGCACAACCACAGAGATGAAATCTGTTCGAGAGATTTTAGTGGATCAGAAAAATAAAATCGTCACCGCGCCTTGCTACATGATGGAAGCGAGTATTTTAGATATTCGCAAGAACATTCGATCAGCAGTTGAGGCGTTGAGAGACCTAGTTTAGGAAGTTAGTTACCTTCTTGAATTAGTTGGACAATAG
The DNA here is from genome assembly GCA_047624355.1 of Flavobacteriaceae bacterium. Lineage (GTDB taxonomy): Bacteria > Bacteroidota > Bacteroidia > Flavobacteriales_D > Crocinitomicaceae > UBA4466. Next base: position 275 of record JBLHPQ010000086.1, read on the forward strand.
AATCTTAACTAGTTCTATCATAGCTTTATGATTAAGTCATGCTAAGCGTTTACATGCATTTCAATTTGAAGATTGATTCATGCATCTCCTAAAAAACAGTTATTTTAAACTTCCGCACTTGACGTATCGTTTTTCGTGAATTAAGCTCTAGAGGAAATCAGTTGACAAACTTTTTCAACAATTTATCTCAAAAAAGAAATAAATGTTAACAAGATTTTTCAGAAATTGTGGGAAACTATGACGAAAATCATGGAGTTCTCTCTTATAATGCCTTAATTTTGCTGTACATAATAAAGCGTTTTAGCTTGAAAACAAATTATATGGATGTATTTGGTAAGATAGGAAACAATGCAGATTTGAATGCTTCGATTGGTTTAACTAGTCTCGGAAATCAATTTTGGAATCTGACTCCGTCTGAGTTAATTGAGGATACTATTCTCACAGGACAAGGGATGTTAACAGATACTGGTGCACTTGCTATCGAAACTGGTGAGTTTACAGGTCGTTCTCCAAAGGATCGATTTGTAGTGTGCGATGCGAATACTGAAGATTCAGTATGGTGGGGAGATATTAACATCAAGTTTACGCCAGAGAAGTTTAAGGCACTTTATAATCGTATGAAAGCATACATGAACGGTAAAGACGTTTATGTACGCGATGCACATGCCTGTGCTGATGAGGACTTCAAAATAAATTTACGTGTTGTGACAGAGACTCCTTGGTCGAATCACTTTGCACACAACATGTTCCTGCGTCCTTCTGATGACGAGTTGGCGAATTTCGATCCGGAATGGCATATATTATGTGCTCCTGGATTTATCGCTGATCCCGAAATTGATGGAACGCGTCAGCATAATTTTGCTGTGATCAACTTCACTGAGAAAATGATCATTATTGGTGGTACTGGTTATACGGGTGAGATTAAAAAAGGGATCTTCTCTGTATTGAACTACATCCTACCACACGAAAAGAACGTACTTTCAATGCACTGCTCGGCTAACGTAGGGAAAGACAATGATACTGCTATCTTCTTCGGATTGTCAGGAACTGGTAAAACAACGCTTTCATCAGATCCAAACAGAAAACTCATTGGAGATGACGAGCATGGTTGGGCGAATAATACCGTTTTCAATTTTGAAGGTGGATGTTACGCTAAAACGATTGATTTATCGCGTGATAAAGAACCACAAATATACGATGCAATCAAATTTGGAGCCATCCTAGAGAACATTGGCTTCTATGAGGGAACTTCAACTCCAGATTACGAAGATTGTGATATCACTCAAAATACGCGTGTCTCCTACCCGATTCACCATATTGACAATGTGATGGAGCCATCATTAGGACCAGCTCCAAAAAACATTTTCTTTTTAACTGCTGATGCCTTTGGTGTATTGCCTCCAATCTCTCGCTTAACGAAAGAACAAGCGATGTATCACTTCATGTCTGGATATACTGCAAAAGTTGCTGGAACTGAGATGGGAATAACTGAACCGCAGACGACATTTTCAGCTTGTTTTGGTGCAGCATTTTTACCATTACACCCTGCTAAGTACGCAGAACTTCTAGGAAACAAACTAGAAGGAACTGACATCAAAGTTTGGTTAATCAATACAGGATGGTCAGGTGGATCTTACGGTGTAGGAAGCAGAATGAAGCTTTCTTATACACGTGCGATGATTACAGCTGCCCTTAATGGTAAACTTGACAACGTTGAATTTAAAACGCAACCGATATTCGAACTTTCGATTCCAACAGAATGTGAAGGCGTCCCTACCGAAGTTTTAAATCCTATAGATACATGGGAGGATAAAGCAGCATTTGAGGAAACTGCGCAAAATTTGGCGGCAAAATTCATCAAGAATTTCGAACAATTTTCTACTGAATCTAGTGAAGCAATTAAATCAGCTGCACCTAAATTAATGGCACATAAATAAAAGATACCGATCGATTCAAATAGAGTGAATCGTGAATCAAATTGAAATCCTGCTTCGTAATGAAGCAGGATTTTTTTTAGTGTACCAATCTCGTAATCTATAAGCATAGACAACCTAATGGAGGATAAAGTTTCACTGTAAAGTACGATTCATCTACTCACACCATCAATACGCATAAACAACTGTATTACAGACGGTAAATAACAAGAACATCCATCAGTTATTTGTAGCTTAGAGTAAAACTACCACATGAAAAAGTACTTTGCTCTGGCAAGCTTAGTAATCATCCTGGCGGCTTGCTCAAGCCCTGTGGAAATGGATTGCGATAAGGTTTACGCTATATTAACCGAACAAGAAGGAACTGTTGCAGGCATTAATCTTGGCGACTCTTGGTCGGAAGTTGAGAGAATGATGAAATCCAAACATGAAACTGTTGTTGCGGACTACAGCGCAGTTTTGGGAACCTTGACAATCGACTATGGATTGCCTCAACGAAGGTTTGTCATCAATTGTAACCTAAAAAATGATATTGTTCAAAGCATAGATATCGAAGTCATAGACTTACTAGAGAATAAAGAGAAACTCATCGCTCTCCACGATCGTTTAGCCGAACACTTCACAGAAGAATATCCTGCTGAGTTTGAATTACTCCCTGGCGATTTTGGAGATTATGGACAATGGATGGTCATGGAAGGCGAGGAAAACTTAACGATTTCAGAACCCACATTAATTGGCAAGGCTTCGGGCGCAATAAAATGCACAAATATTGACATTGGACTCCACAAAAGGTTCTAGCAATTTAGAGATGCCTCATTAAATACTCATAGAGGCTCACCATTGTGCGCATATCGTATTTGAATACGGTTTCATCCGGCGAGTGAACGTTATCCTCTGGAGCACCAATAAAGCACCAATCAATCGGTAAATCGGATTTTTGAAGAACGCCACCGTCACTTCCACCAGAGGATTCCACCTCTAATTGAAAGTCAATACCGGATTCTTTTGCTAAACCAATAATTTGATTGAGGTAAGACCGCCGAGGAATTCCATGATCCCTCATGGAAACCGCTACCCCGCCTCCATGTTTAACTCCGGAAGTCACCCAAGTAATATCTGAAATAAGTGCTTTATGAATTCCGTATGTTTCATATAAATAGCGTGCACAAAAGCCAACAGAATTCCCTCCATGTTCTTCGAAAGTAGAGAAAACGATTGCTCCATTTTCCAGTGTCTCGGCAACTTTTAAAGCATTCCAAACTCCCAAACGATTATCCATATAAGGAGACTTTACAGCCTCACTGGTTTCTCTGAAATTAGGCTTAAATGTCAAGATAGTACCACGGTCAAACTCACGATCTGATACATATTGCATCGATCGTTGCCCATCCTCAGTTTCAATGACCATTAGCTCAGTATCAATTTCACCAGCACTATCAGAGCCAACCAATTGCATCCCATCAATGATTCGGGGTCCACCAATCTTTATAAGTTCTTTATCATATCCTGTTGTAAACCCAATACTGTCCATGTGCGCATAAATCGCGGTAGTAGGTTCTCCAAATACGAGGATCAAGCAATCTTGAAATCCAACACCCTCAACAATCTTTGGCTGACATGTCCAATCAGCAGAAACCTCATTTACATAGTTTAAAATAAACTCTTTCAACGGTCCTTCATCGCCAGAAGCGGATCGTATTTCAACTAATTTCTCTAATAATTTCATATCAATATATTCCTATTGTCTCAACCTCCACAGATTCGAGCGACTTTAAATCCGCCTTAATTCCATTCGCCAAAGATAGCCTAAGGTTCGTTTTTAACGTACAGCTTAATTCGAAAATATTTTCGCGCATCTCCAACCGATACTTCTTTAGAAGATTCATTACGAAAGGCATATCCACATATTCAAAACTTACCTCAACCCATTCGTAAACTTCATGTTCTATTATCTTTGCCGTAATAAGTGCCTCTTTGGCTGCAGTTCGGTAAGCGCCAATTAAACCGCCTACGCCTAGATTAGTTCCGCCATAGTAACGAACTACACCAATCAAGACATTACTGACTTCAAAGGATTGCAGTTGACCTAAAATCGGCGCTCCAGCAGAATTTGAAGGTTCACCATCATCATTCGCCCTGTAAATATCTCCTTTCAATCCAAATCTATAGGCATAACAAAGATGCCCTGCTTGGAGATGTTCTTTTCTAATATCAGAGAGTAGTTTCTTTGCTTGACCCGCCGTAGAGCAAGGCACCGCAATCCCAATAAATTTTGAACCTTTCTCTCTGTACATTCCCTCAGATCTGCCAGACACTGTTAAATATGTGGATTTCTCTTCCAAATTCCTTATTTTGCTACAAATTAACGTCGATGCGCATCCTCTATATTACAATTGCAATGTTAACCATTTTTTCGTCTTGTAAGAAAGATGAAGAACCAGTTGATCCATGTACCAATGGGTTCTTGGATCCAGGAGAAACATCCATCGATTGTGGAGGAACTTGTGATCCATGCTCAGTCTCCCAGCCCGAGTTCTTCACTATATTCGTAAATGGACAGCAGGAAGCCATGACTTTCCGTGAAATTTTCTACGACGGTACTTCTTGGAGTTTTCAGATGTCCAACGCCTCGATTTCAATGCAAATCAGTCTAGGAACGTCAGGAATAGTGCAAACCGCTGATATTCCGACGGCAGGTACTTATGCTTCTGTGAATGGAGTTGACTATCCAATTCAGGCAAATGGCACCTACGCAATCAGCTCTCATGACTTGAGTACGCAAACTATGAGTGGATTTTTTGGAATTGACTTTGTGCGAGAGATCTCGACTGGCCCTTCAGTCTATGATACGTTGAAAATTAGCGGTGGCCAATTTGAATTTTTTCATTATTAATTTAGTCGTCTACATTTTAACAATACGTTAAAATAACTGGCTTTCTTGGGCGGTATGCGTTAAATATTGAAAACATTAGACAAAAGGCAACCATAATCACTATATCTACGTTTAGTATACAGTAAATGACCTTATTTGAAGATAAACAAAAGTCATCTTCACTGAAAAAAAACTAACGAAAAGCTAATGCCGCAAACAAAATCAATATCTCAGTTTTAAAAATGGAATTCACTATATTTCCCGTTACTTTAAAGGAGTAATTTTAATTGAGCCCTCTGCTCTATTCTTTAGAAAGTAGCAAATGGCAATCTAGCGTTCCCAGTATGAGATATAATTGCTAACTTGGTGCTACCAAGTGTGGTAAAATTAAAATCTACGCACAATGACTAACATTTTTACAGTACTATCCTTCATTTTCCTATTCGGAACATTTGAAAGTCAGGCTCAAGGCAATTACGCTATTTCCAAATCCCTTGAGGAAGTTCCGACGAATGAATCGACACTTAAAGAATCAATGCTCGCAGATGTTGTATCAGCCAATAATATAGCAAGTTATAATATTGAATACGAATTAGTCGATTACGTTTTTCCGTCTGGGGACTCTTCGTTATTAGATCTTCTTAGCATCCAAGACCTCTACGCATCGCGCTTAATTAATGATGATAGGGAGTTTTACGATCTTGCAAATGGTGTCAAGATACAATTGTACTCATACAAAAAAGCATTAGCCAGAAGAAATGGCTCTACGGATGCTGACTATTTGAAAGACTAGACTACTTACAAAAGCTATCAAAATGAAACAATTTTATAACTTTCTCATTATCTGTATTTCACTATTCACATGGCAATCAGCGCACTCCCAAGTGTTAGTAAACAATCCATGTGGTCTTCCACCGGCATCTGAATTCATCGTTAACGCCCCCTGTGTAAATGTAACAACAGCAGGACTCGGGCCGTTGTTCAACTCTGGAACGTGTAATTCGGCTGGCTTTGATGATGGCTGGGGTTGGTTCCAGGGAAATGGTCAAATTGCCACCATTACGTACAATACAACATCCGGGGATCCAATACTGCATATTTTCGAAATTACTGCTTTGCCTTGCTCCGTAGCGGAATTAGGTTGCTCAGATGCGTTTGGCACCGGCGGTACGGAAACGGTAGTAATCCCAACAGTTATAGGGACGAGTTACTTCATACGAATTCAAAACTGGAATTCAAACGCAACAACTACCGGGTGTTTAGACATTACGACACCGCCACCGGCGGGTGGAGCTGACTACTTACAGCCAACTGCTTTCATTAATAACGAGAAAGTAGGAGCATGTTTAGTAACGGATTGTGGACCCTTCACATTCGCTGATGACGGTGATGGTGGAAACTATTCTAATAATGTACCTGGAATATACAGCCCAGCTAACGCAATCTACCGTATTTTTTGTCCGGACGCTGCAGGGCAATGTATGAGAGTAACTTTTAATTCTTTTAACATTGAAAATGGTTGGGATTACTTATGGGTAAGAAACGGTCCTACCGAATACAGCCCTAATTTCACGAGCGCACCTACAATTGATCCAGGATGGGGGCCGCTTTATCAAAATGCTCTAACTGGAAATTTAGCAACTCCATTCAATTTTCAATCAACGGATGCGAGTGGATGCTTAGGCTTTGCATTTTTGTCAGATGGTTCTGGAGTTGCCGCTGGCTGGAACGCAACGCTAGAATGCATACCATGTGCTGGTGGACCAAACGGAACTGATAACAATGATTGCCAAAACTTAACACCTCTTTGCAGTGGAGCGTCAATTCCCGGAAACTCCACAGGTCCTGGAATAGTTGCTGAAGGATGTAACGGCACGGATTGCCCTTCTGGAGGGGAGAATCACACCAACTGGTACGAAATTCAAATTGCTCCTGGCGGCACTGGAACATTAGACATTACGATGACACCAGCAGCAGGAACAGACGATTACGATTTTGCTATTTATGGGCCCAATGCGACATGTGCAGCCTTAGGCTCACCCATTCGCTGTACTGATTCTGGTGTACAAGGAACAACGGGATTAACTTCAACAGCTGGAGATAATACTGAAGATGTTAGCGGAGACAGTTTCTTGCAAGAAATGAACGTAATTGCCGGTGAGACTTACATCATTGTAGTTGATGAATGGAGTTCTGGTGCCGGTGGCGGATACAACCTTTCGTTCGGAGGGTCTGCAAACCTTGATTGTGCAATTCTATTGCCAGTTGAACTAATAGAATTTGAATCGGAGTACGTTCCAAATGAAGACGTTGTTGATGTTTACTGGAAAACAGCTTCAGAGTTAAACAACGAATATTTTGATGTAGAACGCTCTGTAGATGGTGTAGTTTTTGAAAAAATTGCAACTGTTGATGGTGTAGGAACCACGCATATGGAGACTAGTTATTATACAACTGATCCTGATCCTGTTGTTGGTGTCAATTATTATCGCCTCAAACAAGTTGATGTCGAAGGAGGCTTCGAATACTCAAACGTTACATCGGTTAATATTCTTGCCGATTATTATGATGTACTTTCTATATCGCCAAACCCAACGAAAGGTACGACGAAAATAGTATTCAATTGCTATGATAAAGGAGAGAGCTTATTCAAACTTTATGACAGTTCAGGTAATCTTCTCAAAGAAAAAGTAATTGATTGCTTACCTGGCGCAAATCACATTGAAATTGATTTGAGCACTCAATCGAGCGGAATCTATATGGTAACATTGAATACAAATCACAAGTCATACAGCGAGAAAATTATTAAGAATTAGAAGAATCTATTTCAAAACTACTTGAAACTGATAATCGCGTGCTACTGGATAGTACGCGATTTTTTTTGTACCTCAATAAGCTGAATATAGTTTTTATCAATCAATATATAGTCATTATCATTAATTCCTATACTTCATTTTCTCATATTTGTGTACACACTTAAAACAAATCATTATGAGCGTACAACAAGTATATTTAGAGCATTCAAACATAACAGTAACCAACATCGAAAGCAGCACACGCTTCTTTCAAGCAGCCTTTCCAGATTTTATCATCCGAGGCGGCGGCACGCGTAACGACAGAAAATGGATTCACCTTGGAAATGAAACTACCTATGTCGCACTCAATGAAACCCTGTCAAAGGAACATCATAGTAAAAATTACGCGAAAAATGGATTTAACCACCTGGGGTTTGTAGTCTCAGACGTGAAATCACTTGCGAAAAATCTCTTAGAAGCCGGTTTCAAACGTGACTATCCTAAGCAAATTGAAAAGTTCCGAATTCGAGATTATTTCCTTGATGAAGATGGTAACGAATTTGAATTTATTCAATATTTATCTGACAAATTGGAAGAAAGAAATTTCTACGATTAGTCTTTTCTTGAGCTAGAACGGTATGGTTGTTGTTTGCAATAAGTGAACAGCAACCATCGTTGATACTAAACAACGTTAGTGTATGGAAAGAAAGGTTACTCAACAATTAAACCAGATGAAGTATGAAAAAAGTCGTTGTAACACTCATCGTAATCCTCTCAGTAGGGTTGACGTATGGACAGGAAAAAAAATGCGGAACAAGATCCACTAAACGATTCACTAAAGGATTTGATATTGGAATCAATCACGCGAATGCCTTATTGACTGATAATTCAGTAGCCACAATTCAAAACGGTCGCGGATTTAGAGTTGGCGTAATTTCAAGCTTAATGATAAGTCAACGCTTTTTTTTAGAACCAAAGGCGGAATTATCCTTCAACACTAGTACATTAACAGATGCTAGTGGAGAACGATTTAAAATTAACCCGGTAGATTTAGAATTCATTGGACACCTTCGCTTCAAGTTAAGAAAAGGAGGTTTTAGTCCTTATATTTTAGCTGGACCTAATGTAAAAATACCACTTGGCCAAGGCGCTCTAACACTTCCAACCAGACAAGATGTAGCAATTGATATTGGCGTAGGGCTGGATGTACCATTATTCAAGTGGCGTATTGCACCCGAACTTCGTTACTCGTATGGCTTGAAAAACATTACAGAGAACGCTAGTGTTGGTGATGTTCGTTTTCACAATGTTTCACTGATACTAAACTTGGGTGGAAAGCACTAGTAATAAATTATAAAATTGAAATCTCGCATCATACAACATGGTGTGAGACTTTTTTTTGTTCGCCGTCTAAACTTCACATAGACCATTGATCTTGAATATATAAGATTCACCCAAATACTTCAGAACTCTAGCACGAATAGGTTACATTTGCAGTATAATTACTCTGCTATGCTGAAAACATTCTTTCGTGCTACCGCGCTTTCTACTTTACTTCTATTCTGCAACAATCTTCAGGCTCAAGATCTCTTCGACATTAATTCCATAAGGACAGTTGAGATTGACTTCTATATCCCTAACTGGGATCATGTTCTTGATTCTCTTGGATCGCTTGGTGGTGGAACCGGAACTGGTAGCGAACGGATTCTAGCAGACGTAACCATTGATGGTATTCCTTTTGATAGCTGCGGGGTTCGATACAAAGGCAATAGTTCGATGGATACAGCGAGTAATAAGAACCCGTTCAATATTGACTTAAACTGGGTTGTTGCTGGCCAATCGTATCTTGGCAAAAATAAAATAAAGCTGGCAAATTGTTATACAGATCCAAGCATGGTCCGTGAAGCGTTGATGTATGAAATTTCTAACAAGTACATGGATGGACCCCATGCTAGTTTTGTTAAGCTATACTTGGATGGCGATTACAGAGGGATTTACACAAATACAGAGTCCGTGGACAACGAATTTTTGGACACTTACTACGGCTCAAGCAATAATTCCTTTTTCAAATGTGATCCATTGAATTTTGATTTAGCTGCGGGTAATTCTAATCTAGCGTACTATGTTGATACAACAGCCTATGATACGTTGTATTTTATGAAATCATTATCCGGGACAGAAGAGCTTCAAACACTTTGCTATAATCTACAAAATAACGTAGCGAACATTGAACAGTACTTGGATGTAGATCGCACAATGTGGTTCCTAGCTCTGAGCAGCGCATTTGTTCACAATGATGGCTACTCAGCATTTCAACATAACTACTACGTATATAAAATGGATAATGGACGTTGGAGTATCGTTATTTGGGATTTAAACATGTCTTTCGGAGGATTACTCTGGAACGGGACGAATGTATTGCCCTTAGGAATTAACGCACTCCAAGAACAAGATCCATTCCTGCATGAAGGTGACTTTGCCATCCACCCACTTATTTCTGAACTCCTGAGTATTCCCGAATACAAGAAAATGTACACAGCTCACTTCCGCACTATTATGGAAGAAAATGTTGATAATGGAGATTATCTCCAGCGCGCACAATACATGCAATCTGTTATTGATACAGATGTACAAGTAGAGCCTTACAACGAGTATTCGTACACAGAATTCACTGATAACCTCTACACCGATGTTGGTGGATGGTTCGATCTTAGACCAGGACTAGAAAATTTGATGCAAGATCGTGGAGCGTATATCAATAGCTTGACTGATTTTCAGTTTTTACAACCAACCATTTCAAATATATTGACAAGCTCAGTGATTCCACCAGCATTTTCAACCGTTGATTTCACTGCCGATGTAGCCAATACCAATCAGGTAATGCTCGGTTATAGAAGCAGTCACTTTGACGTCTTTACAAAAGTCCCGATGCTCGATGATGGCTTAAGCAATGATGGTGCAGCCGGAGATGGCGTTTATGGAACGTCTATTACAATTGGCTCTACAGATGTCGAATATTACATCTACGCATCCAACACAGACGCATCAAAGTTCTCGCCAGTTAGAGCGGAATATGAATTCTATGTACTCTCACCAGAGAAAGGCCTCGTGATAAATGAAATTGATGCTATCAATATCAATAATGGCTTGGACCAGAACTTTGAATTTGACGATTGGATTGAATTGTATAACAACTCACTAGATCCAATTTCCCTGAATGGCTACCATTTATCAGATGAATATGGCAATTTCAATAAATGGGCTTTCCCAGATACGTCAATTGCTCCTGGACAATACTTAATCGTCTGGGCCGATATTGATACATTTCAAATTGGGCTTCACGCAAACTTCTCCCTTGCTCAATTAGGTGAAGGCGTATTCTTGACGGATGATCTTGGAATACTGTTAGATCAGGTAACTTTCCCTCTCCAATATGATAACACAACTTGGGGAAGATTTCCAAATGGAACAGGTCCTTTCACGCAACTTTTTCCAACGTTCAATGCAGAAAACACTGCACCATTGGACTTAGAAGAAGAGCAAACTAAAGTTGCGAGCGTTTATCCAAATCCATCATCAGGCAAAACGACTGTCCTCTTCGGAAAACAGATTTCGACGACGCTTCGTCTTACTAATATGACTGGACAGGTTGTCTTTGAAGATCAGTTGAAAGCGAATGATCGTTACACATTTGACGTTAGCGCTTTAGAACCAGGAATGTACTTCCTATCTACCTTAGAAGGCGAAGTTGTTAAGATTATGGTTGATTAAAATTGGTTATACAGTGTCAATAAGAATTTCCTAATCCATCAACACTTGTCAGTATCAAGCTTACCCGGTAAAATTCGGTATACCTTATAATTTACAGCCTAAAGTATTTTTGACATGACGTTTAGATTCCTTCGGAACCCATTCAATTTATCATTAATTCCAATATCTTTAGATTAGAATTAATCGCTACAGAAGCATGAAGTTTACAGGGGATACAGGAGAATACTTTGAAATTCAACACATTGATAAGGATAATTGCTCGCCGCTTAAAGAACAGCTTGAAGGAACGCTCAGACTCTTGTGGTTTACCTCTGATAATAACACGATTATCATAGATGGAGCTCCCTACTCCTTTAATAAGAATTCGATTGTTTTTCTCACGCAGTTTCATGCACTAGAGTACGAATTCGTCGATACCGTTAAATTATTAAGATTCAATCAGCCATTCTATTGTATCCTTGATCACGATAGCGAAGTTGGTTGCAAGGGTATTTTATACTATGGAGGCTCGGATGTCCCGGTTGTTATTCCAAACAAACAAGAAGCAGACGTTCTCGAAACTGCTTGGAAAATGGCACTGCTCGAATTCGAAATGCATGACAACCTCCAATTGGAGATGCTTCAGATGATGCTCAAGCGGATCCTAATTCTCTGTACAAGAATCTACAAACGGGAAACTGAATTCGATCAACTTCAGCCTGCTCAAAATGAAATTATACGAGAATTCAACTATCTAGTAGAAACTCATTTCAAAGAAAAACATGCTGTAGCCGATTATGCTGATCTATTGTTTAAATCGCCAAAAACCATTTCGAACGTCTTTAATAAACTGGGAGCAAAATCTCCACTACAATTTATTCAAGAAAGAATACATTTGGAAGCGAGACGTCTTTTGTGGTACTCCAATAGGGATGTATCAGAAATTGCCTACGAATTAGGCTTTAAGGATATTCAGGTATTCAGTCGATTCTTCAAAAATAAGGAAGGTGTTTCTGCCTCCGTCTATAGAGATAAAAAAGATGCCACGAGGGTTAAATAGCCTAGAAGGGAAAAATAGGTAACGATGCGGGAATAGGAGTCAATAGATAATATAAGTAATCACCCGATATTTGCAGCGTAACATAAAACGAAGGAAGGTTATGGGGGAATTAAAACATGATACTGAAAACCAGCGCTACATTCTTACAACGCAGAATGGCCAGGAAGCTTACATTGATTACGCTCTTGAAAACAAAGACATGAGATTAACCTATTCCTTCGTGCCCGATGAATTGAGAGGAAAGAAAATCGGCAAAGAACTCGTTGAGAAGACTTTTGAAATGCTCACGGATGAAGGATTTACGGCAACCGCTGTATGTTCGTATATTAGCGTTGTAGCGCTGAGACATCCAAAATGGAGTACACTAATTAATTAAGAATCAACATGAAAGAAATAGTACAAAACATCAAGAATTATTTTTCAAAGAAAGAGCGCAATGAGGTTTCGGGAAATGCGCCAGACGGCATGTGCCCGACCTGCTGGGGGTATGAAGAATGGGACAATCAATATTATAAAATTATGCGCGATAAACACATAACGCCCGGTGGTGATAGATACGATAGCTTTATCTCCAAGATCGTTGATAAGCATGTGAACACTACCCACCAGCATAAAAATGTTTATGTCTGTACTACCTGTGACAAAGAGATAAACTCCTAATTATGGAACTTAGAAAACAACTACTTTTCACTTGTTTTGCTCTTTTCGCTACTGCATCATTTTCGCAACATGAGAATGAAGAAGCTAGTCACGACAAAGAAAGAGGGATTTATGAGATTATTGCTTCGGCGATTTATAGCTATTCACCTGAGCATAAAGAGGGCGTGACTGGAGCAGAATTGCATTTCACCTATTGGTTCAATCACAAATGGGGAACCGGCCTATCGTATACCGCCAAATTTGAAGATGCGGAAACTATAAATGAAATAGCTCTCCTTGGAAGTTGGAATCCAGTGAATTGGATGACGGTAAATATTGGGCCAAACATAGTGCTACCGACTAAGCACGATGGACATTCCCTTGGAGCATACTTTGAAACAGAGTTCAATATTCGTCCAACAAAATGGTTTCATTTCGGACCTGTTCTAGGCGCAGTATATGGACATCAATTTGAAATCAATACTGGAGTGCATATCGGTTTCGAATTTTAGGAGAGAGTGGGGTTTATGTTTAATCATGAATCTACCCGATAAAATTATTAGATTAGAAAAATTTAGAATACGTAGGATGGGAAATTTAAAGAAGGCGTACATCGCCGGAGGATGTTTTTGGGGAATGGAAGATCTTTTCAGAGTAAGAAAAGGAATCATAGATACAGAAGTGGGATATTTGGGTGGAGAAAATGACTCTCCAACCTATAAAAATCATCCTGGACACGCTGAAGGGATAGAAATAACGTACAATTCTGAAGAGACTACGTTTAAAGAAATATTAGATTTCTTCTATCGAATTCATAATCCAACAACGATAGACAGACAAGGAAACGACAAGGGTTCAAGTTATCGATCCACCATTTTTATTCAAAATGAAGAAGAAGAAATCGATGCGCGAGAAATAATCA